>NZ_JBSWXN010000003.1:0-650202 GCF_056160625.1 Alteromonas sp. ABH4_457 | reverse complement strand
AAGTGAAACGCGTTAGCGGCGATGGTAGTGTGGGGTCTCCCCATGTGAGAGTAGCACACCGTCAGGCTCCCAATTCGAAGAAGCCCGCTCAAACTGAGCGGGCTTTTTTCGTTTTCTACCTTCCGCTTTATTTAAGAGTTGGCTAATCGTCATCAAGAAAACGATAGAGTAATTGCATGCTTCCTATTCTCGCGTCTTCGTCATAGCTGACTAAATCCAAACGAACACCCCATTCATCATTGATTTGCCAGTGCGCCCCCACGCCGATTTTTAGTTGGATCTGTTCGACTTGCCTGTGATGTTGCTCCAGATTCCCTTTTGTCGTCAGAAGCCCGGCGCCTCCTTTTAAATAAAGATTCCAACTGCTGGAAGGCTTTTTAAACCAATACAAAATATCTGCTGACAGACCCTTATAGTCGATCAACAAGTCGTCCGTAATTGACGGATTTAAACTCGATAATTTTGCTTCGCCCAACACAGCGTAATTAATTTCAAACGACCATTTTGGCTTCAACATGTAGCCGATACCAGCAAGTGCCGATGAATTGCTATCATCATATACACGCCATATCGTGCCATTGTTATCGGGATAAAGTCTGCTTGTACCATAGCCTCCAAAGACATAAAAATGGCTTTTGCCGGCTAAAGAATCATCTTCCGTAACGACTCTACTTTCAGCTTTACTGGTTAATGAGAACAGCGATAAGCAACATATCAGCAGGAGCTTTCTCTTTCGCATTATTCCTACTCCTAATCCAAGCAATAGTAGTGTGCCCGACATACTTCCGGAGCCGGTGTAGGTAGACTCCACTTTATCGTGCGCCTGTAGGCGGTCATTAATTCCGTCCTGATTAAAATCTCCGTTTTCCTTATCATCATCGATACCATCATTGTCACTATCCTTCTCCAGATAATTCGGAATTCCGTCTCCGTCTGTATCTGTTGTTCTTTCAATAGTATCGGCAATACCGTCACCATCAGAGTCTAAGTCAAGTCGGTTTGGTATGCCGTCACCGTCCGTATCTAGATCACCTTCTTCGATATCAGGGATGCCATCGTTATCGGCATCAGTATCTGCATAGTCAGGAATTCCATCGCCATCACTATCGGTTCTTCCTTCTTTAGCGTCTTCGATGCCATCACCGTCACTATCGTTATCCCGGTAGTTAAGCAGACCGTCACCATCGAAATCACTTGTGCTAAGCAGATTGTCATCTACACCATCGCTATTGCTGTCTATGCCGAATGTGTAAGTAACATCTATCGCGTCATCAATACCGTCGTTATCTCTATCCAAACCACTTAGTGGCACAAGAGATTGCTCTTCAGCGTCGGAGAGTCCGTCATTATCACTGTCCGTATCAAGATAGTCAGGAATGCCGTCGCCATCTGTATCCGGGATTACAAACTGATCATCGACACCGTCGTTGTCTGCATCAATTCCTCCGGTACTGTCGATATCATAAGCGTTATCTATTCCGTCGAAGTCATCATCAATCCCAGTGGCAGCCGGTCTATCCGTTTCCACAACATCAGGAATGCCATCATTGTCACTATCGGCATCGCGACTATCAATAATGCCGTCACCGTCGGAGTCAATGGTCCCTTCTGTAATATCCGATAGGCCATCATTATCATCATCATTATCTACAGCGTTGGCTGCACCATCGAAATCGATGTCGTTGTTTCCACCGGCACCTTTAATGGTGAGATCGCTATCCACAGCATCGTCAATGCCGTCGCCATCTATATCGCCGGTAAGATCAATACGTCCGTCTCCATTATTATCGAACCGGGACTCAGGGGTTCCATCAATGTCGTAATTACCGTCGTTATTCGAATCGAGGTCTCTGAAGTCAGGGATACCGTCGCCGTCCGAATCAACGGGGCTAGTGATTATTGATACCGGGCTGTCGGCAATACCATCTCGGTCGGCATCGGTATTGCTTGCTTCGAGTGAATCGAACTGTCCATCGTTATCACTATCCAAGTCGAACATGTCGATAATACCGTCGCCATCTGTGTCTATCGTAACGCCGCCATCTGCGTAGCCGTCTCCGTCAGTGTCGATGCCCGTATAGTCACTGTCAAAAGCGTCATCAATCCCATCTCCGTCATTATCGAATCCAGTTGCGTTTGCTTCGACACCATCCGAGATACTGTCATTATCACTGTCTGCATCAAGGTGATCGGGGAGCTGGTCGCTATCGTGGTCAGGCACAACGTGAGCTAGGTCATTTATTCCGTCGCCATTCGCGTCAGGCCCCGTGTTAAAGTCGACATCAAATTGATCATCGATACCGTCGGCGTCTTCATCCGCACCGCCCGTGCTATCCACATCATAAACATCCGGAATACCGTCCCGATCTGAGTCGATGAAAGACGACGCTATTTCAATCCGATCGGGCACACTGTCTCCATCTGAATCTGCTGATTGATAGTCGGCTACGCCATCACCATCGGTATCAATACCGCTTATACTATCGTCAACACCGTCATTGTTGGTATCCGGGCCCCCGGTGCTATCTGCATCAAGAAAATCGTCTATGCCGTCGCCGTCACTGTCTGAGCCTGTCAGACCAAATTCATAACCGTCAGGTAATCCATCGTTATCAGAATCAGCATCGAGGTAGTCTGGTATGCCGTCACCGTCGGTATCATTTGTTCCCTCAACGATGTCTGGTACTCCATCGTTGTCTTCATCAACGCTGGTATCAAGATAGTCTGGGGTACCATCTAAGTCCGAGTCAGATGCGCCTTCCACCGCATCACTGATGCCGTCATTGTCTGAATCTGTATCAAGGTAGTCTGCGATACCATCATTGTCAGAGTCGGTGCTCGTCTCGTTGCTGTCAGGAATACCGTCATTATCCGAATCAGAGTCTTTATAGTTCGCAATGCCATCGCCGTCTTTATCAGCATTACTTTCCAGTAAATCTGAAATATTGTCATTGTCGCTGTCAGAGTCGAGATAATCCGGAATTCCGTCACCGTCAGTGTCAGCCGCCCCTTCGATACTGTCTTGTATGCCATCGTTATCAGAATCTGTATCAAGGAAATCAGCAATACCGTCTCCGTCACTATCAGACTGACCTTCAATTGAATCAGGTATACTATCGCCATCACTGTCTGTATCAGCGTAATTTGGGATCCCGTCACCATCAGCGTCGCCATTTCCTTCTTCAAGGTCAGACAATCCGTCGCCATCAGTGTCTATGTCGCTGTCAATGTAGTCTGGCGTCCCGTCCTCATCAGCGTCACTGAATACAATGTTATCGTCCACACCATCGTTATTGGTATCAGTGCCGCCGGTCTGGTCGACATCAAATTTATCGTCGATACCGTCACCGTCGCTGTCCATTCCGGAAATCATTGCTTCGGTTCCGTCAGGTTTACCGTCGTTGTCGCTGTCAGTGTCACGGTAGTCTGGTGTTCCGTCGAAATCAGTCTGTCTGCTGGTTTCCAGTGCATCCGGAACGCCGTCACCGTCTGAATCACGGTCAAGGTAGTCCGGCGCACCGTCTCCGTCGGTATCGGTGGGGGAGTAATTGTCATCTACGCCATCATTGTTGGCATCGGGACCGCCAGTCTGATCGACGTCCAGGCTGTCAGGAATGCCGTCGCCATCGGTGTCCGGGCCACTTGCGTTAGCTTCTTCACCGTCACTGATGCCGTCGTTATCACTGTCACTGTCCAGGAAGTCGGGCACACCGTCATTGTCGAAATCGAGAGCGTAGGGGTTTGTGTTATCATCAATGCCGTCTCCATTGGCATCAGTACCGCCCGTCTGATCAACATCATAGGCGTTATCAATACCATCGCCGTCGGTATCCGTACCGGACGATTGCATTTCTACGCTGTCCGGAAGGCCGTCACCATCACTGTCTCTATCACGATAGTCCGCAATACCGTCGTTATCGGTATCAGGGATAGCGGCTATAGCATTATCATCAATGCCATCACCGTTAGCGTCGGTGCCACCAGTCTGATCAACATCAAAAGTATCGGCTATGCCATCCCCGTCAGTATCTGTGGTGGTTGCCTGCGCTTCGAAGGTGTCAGGTAATCCGTCATTGTCGGCATCTTTATCGAGATAGTCGGGTTGGCCGTTGGAATCTGCATTGCTTAATTCGACATTATCATCACGTCCATCGCTATCCGAATCGATACCACCTGTCTGATCAACATCAAAAGTATCATCGATGCCGTCCCCGTCCGTATCCGTAAAGACCGCTCCTGATTCGACATAGTCAGGGAGTCCGTCACCGTCAGCGTCTTTATCGTTGTAATCGGGCTGACCATCGGCATCTGTGTCAGATGTGCTTTCTATCGTGTCAGGAAGTGTATCGCTGTCAGTATCTGTCTGGCTGTCGAGATAGTCAGGCGTCCCGTTTTCGTTACTGTCAGTCAGTATTACATTGTCATCGACACCGTCATTATTGGCATCAGTGCCGCCTGTCTGGTCGACATCGAAAGTGTCATCGATACCGTCTCCGTCGGTATCAACACCGCTAATCATTGCTTCACTGGAATCAGGGATCCCATCATTGTCGCTGTCAGCGTCGCGATAATCCGCTGTACCATCATTATCAGTCTGCGACGTTCCCTCTACTGCATCAGGTACACCATCTCCGTCTGCATCACGGTCAAGATAGTCCGGTGCACCGTCGCCGTCGGTATCGGTGGGGGAGTAACTGTCATCTACGCCATCATTATTGGCATCGGCGCCGCCAGTCTGATCGACGTCCAGGCTGTCAGGAATGCCGTCGCCATCTGTGTCCGGGCCGCTGGCATTGGCTTCTTCACCATCACTTATGCCGTCGTTATCACTGTCGCTGTCGAGGAAGTCGGGCACGCCGTCATTGTCGAAATCGAGAGCGTAAGGGTTTGTGTTATCATCAATGCCGTCTCCATTGGCATCAGTTCCGCCCGTCTGATCAACATCAAAAGCGTCATCAATACCATCGCCGTCGGTATCCGAACCACTGGATTGCATTTCTACGCTATCCGGAAGGCCGTCACCATCACTATCTTTATCACGATAGTCCGCAATGCCGTCGTTATCGGTATCAGGGATAGCGGTTATAGCATTATCATCAATGCCATCGCCGTTAGCGTCGGTGCCACCAGTCTGATCAACATCAAAAGTATCGGCTATGCCATCCCCATCAGTATCTGTGGTGGTAGCCTGTGCTTCGAAGGTGTCCGGTAATCCGTCATTGTCGGCATCTTTGTCCTGAAAATCTGACGTGCTATCACCATCTGCATCGGAAGCGACGACTGTGTCATCGAACCCGTCATTATTCGCATCAGGTCCACCGGTAAAATCAGCATCAATGTAGTTATCGATTCCGTCGTTATCGCTGTCAGCGAAAACCGCTCCAGATTCAACATAGTCAGGAAGTCCATCACCGTCAGCATCCAATGACAAGTAATCCGGACTGCCTGTTCCAGTCGTATTGGTTGCTTCGGCGTTATCATCTACACCGTCGTTATTCGCATCAGGGCCACCTGTCACAGATGCGTCGATATCATCCGGAATGCCGTCATTATCCGCATCGGTACCGCTACTGTTTGTTTCAAGGCGATCAGGAATATTGTCAGCATCACTATCACTGTCGAGGTAATCAGGTGTTCCATCTCCATCAGAGTCGGTTGGATTGGTTTGCGGGTTGCCGTCGGCATCACTATTCGCGTCTTCTAGTGCGGTGGCTATCCCATCGTTATCATCATCAGGGTCGAGCGCATCGATTATGCCGTCATTATCTGTGTTGGTGGGGTTACCGGGGTCGCTTACCTCAACATTATCAGGAATACCATCGCCGTCTGTATCCGGATTGTTAGGGTCGGTGCCCAGCGCGGCTTCAACGTTATTTGTCAGGCCATCATTGTCGCTGTCGTAGCTGACGAACGCGCTGTCGCCGATATTATTATTCGCTGCTACATCAGTAGCCACATCATCCGGAACGGTAATCGTAATGTTACCGCCTCCGTCCGGGGTGACGGTTACCTTATAAGAGGAACTGCTGTTAGTGGTAAAGGACGACAGCGTTGCATTGGTTACCTGAATATCGCTCAATGTGAAACCGGAAACAGCCTCGGTAAAGGTTAAATCAATAGTGAATGGACTGCCGTCAGCGATAACCGCAGGCGCATTGCTGATTGCTACCTGAGGCGCCACTGTGTCTTTATCACCTTCGGCTTGTGTTGCCACGCCGGTATTCCCTGCAGCATCGGTTTGGCTTGCATTAATAATGACCGTATCGTTGCCATCTGAAATATTCTGACTATCAACCGTGGCGTTCCACACACCCGCGTTACATGCGACGGTTTGTGTTGCAGGAGTGCCATCTGTTACTGTCACCTCAACGTCGCCGTCACCGGAAGTACATGTACCTGATACCGGATAGCTGATTTGATTCTGGATATTGGACCATCCCGGTGAGTCAATCGTGACGACAGGAGGGGTTGTATCTTTCGTAACCGGTACCGGGCCGGCAGACGCCTGATTCCCTGCATTATCAGTATGTGTTGTGCTAACTGTGAAAGCAGGATCTCCGTCAGGAATAGATGAAACGTCAAATGTCGTGGACCATACTCCACTGGAGCAGCTCAGTGTTTGATTTGCACCATTTGATAAATTCACGACAACATTATTTGTGCCGTCGACTTCACAGGTGCCCGATACTGGCCATGCAGTTTGATTCGCAGGAGTAACGGTAGGCGCGCTAATAATAGCTACCAGGGGTTGAACAGTATCTTTATCCCGTTGTACTTGCGTAGCGTTTGTGACGTTGTTAGCCGGATCGGTGTGCGTTGCATCTATGACTATTTGGCTGGTTCCGTCGGAAATACTGCTCACATCGAAGGTTGCAGTCCAACTTCCACCACTACAATCCACATCCTGATCGGATGGCGATGCGCCACTTATTGCCACATTTACATTGTCAGTCCCATCGTCCGAGCAGCTGCCAGATACCACATAATTAGTGCGATTACTGATATTTGCCGTGGGTGCGGTATCAATGGAAACAGTAGGCGCTGAAGTATCTTTATCAGCCTGTTTCTGTGAAGCATTTCCCGTATAGCCATTCACATCCGTTTGTTCAGCATCGATAGAGATAACATTGCTGCCATCCGAAATACCGGTAACATCAAATGTGGTACTCCAGGTACCGCCAGCAGAACACGACGCTAAAGTTTGATTCCCACCATTGAGGCTTACAGTAACGTCGCCGTCTCCGGCCGTACACGTACCTGTTACCGGATAGCTAGCCGAGTTGCCGACATTTGCTGTTGGTAGATTATCAATAGTCACCACAGGATCGGTTGTATCTTTATCTGCGGAAACCGGCGTGGCGTTTCCCTGGTTGCCACTAAAATCTGTTTGACTCGCTGTTGTGACTACCTGATTGCTGCCATCGGCCACACCGCTCACGTCGAAGTTGGCAGTCCAGGTACCATTTGATAAACATGATACATCTTGAGAAGAAGGGGAAGCGCCGGAAATACCTACCGTAACGTCACCATCACCTACTTCACAAGTTCCGGTTACGGGATAATTATTTTGATTGGACTTTATGGCTTTGGGGGTCGGGTCAATTACTACAACGGGAGGGGTTGTATCGGTTCCGCCAGAAATATTAAACCGATAATCTTCTACTTCACCCGAGCTGAAACTCCCGGCGCTGTCAGTATTCGTAATTGATTCGCTACTTTCAACTATTCTGAAGCGCGCATAGGTTGTTCCGTCTGTTACGTCAGGACCGGTTGTATTCAGATTGCTCCAGGTCAGGGTGGTGATTGTCTCGTACGTGCCATCCGGAATGGTAACCTGCGCCGCTTCGTCAGCATCGAATTGTCCGTTATGGTCGAAATCTATCCAGCCAATTAATGTAGAGTTCTGCCCGGTAATTGCGGTTGTTTCTACATCTACAGAATAGCTGCCGCCAATGGTACTGGCGTTCAACTGAGGAAACTGTTCTACACCATCGTCGTCATCGTCTAGTGCAGCGCCTGCGCTATCATCGACTCCGTCTTTGAATCCATCTACTTCACCACTTACCTGTTTCCCCAGGTAGACACCTTCTTTAATGGTGTGAACTGCACCGCCGGAAGAATTTAATGTGAAGTATGTATCTGGCGCATCACCCCAGTCACCGCCGGGTTCAGCTCTCAAACTTTGTGCTTTAAAGAATGCCCAGGAATCGTACGTTGCGTCGCCTTTATCTGCGATACCAACCAGAACCGGGGTAGTGGTTTCCGGTGTGATTGGAGCACGACAGGTAATTCTTTTGGTATAGCCGTCCATTTGTGTTGCTGTACCAACTCCGCCATCATCATTATCATTGTTGATAAACAGGAAGCTGTTATTGGTGCTGTTCACCGAATTAATACTGAGTAATTGACCATCCGGAGTCTGAACACAGTTAACACCCGGGCTATTACCAACAACGATGACCATAGCATCAGCAAAACCGCCACCTTCATACTCGGTATATTCATCCGAGCCGAAAATGAAGTCGACTATAAGTGTATCGTTTCCGGCATCCGCAAATACATCAAAGCTCAACTCTGCGCGATCGTAGGCGAGATTGTCAGGGCTTGTGCCGTATTTAGCATCATTGACTGAGCCGCCACTTTGTTCATCGGTGGTGAATGTACGGTTGTCGTCGTCATTTAATCCTGAAACAGAGACAACACCAGTGACACCACGTGTTCTGCCTGAAGTCATAATGGCGCCAGAGCCAAAATTATTGCCAAACAAGAAGTCATAACCGTTAAAAAGGCCTAACTGCTTATATTGATCCGGAGAACTTTCTGTAACAGCTGAAAATTGCGGATTGGAGAGGGTAAAGCCGTCACCTTTTATTTCGTTAATGATGTCGTTAACAGAGACGTTAGTATTGTCAAATTCAGTAACGGTTTCGCCATTTGAACCTGTAATTATTTGCTGGGCATCTACTTGAAAGGAAGCAGCAATAAGGAATGGTAGAATCTTTAATGACGATGAAAAGTTTGAATCAAGCTTATGCATTCTTATACCTGATAATTGTCTATGGCGGGACGAGCATTACTTAGGTATAGAAAACAAATGCGAATTTTCCAGCAAGGAAAGACTGGAAATTCTTAATAAAACTAGAAATTTACCGCATATTAAAAGCAGTATTTTTTAAGGTTTTCAAGAAGGATTCATTTATTAAGATAAATGAATGGGTGTTATCCAATGACAAGAGTTCTGTAATTATTGGTTCAGGGACGAAGTGATGCAGATTGTATGTTTTTTAAAAGATATTGAGGATCATTTATGCCGAAATGCTTTTTTAGGGCATTAATTTTATCTTCGCTATTTATTAAAAATGTATTTATATTTTTGATGAGGTCGTGCCTTTTTATAGACGCCAGCTTAAAACCAACGATATTGTGTGGCAGAACCGGTGACAAAGTGAACTCACCAATCGTGGGATTTGCTTCAGACAGATAACTGGTAACGAAATAATCGACTTCTGCCACATCGGTTTTACCCTGCTCAACCAGTTGCAGCGCTGAAAGGCTGTCCTCAGTCTCTACAAAATCAATATCACCGTTCTTCTCTTTGCCCTTCCAGTCAAGAGGAGTAAAGCCAAAAGGTAAACTCACTTTTGAAACTTCATTGATTTCCATGTTCACATTGGTGCGTTTAATAATTGCACCGCTTAAGGTTTTAACCACATCCACAGAGTAGTGTTTTTCAGTTGATTCAGCGATAGCCGGATGAAAGATTGGGTTGTCTGGATATATCAAATCAACCGTGCCTTTAGCTAACTCTATCTGCAGGCGTGGAACAGGCATTGTCTGAGAAATGAATGTATGACCGGACTCACTGGCATAAAGCTCGAGAACTGCCCAGATGAAACCTCTGTCCTGATCTGAGGTGAAATTATAATGAGGGTAATAATCAAAGTTTTGCAGCCCTACAATGTAGGTATCTGCCTTTGCCGGCTGGCTTGGGTTAATAAAACATGACAAGAGCAAAGCAACTGATGAAAGGCGCTTAAGCGGCTGCTAATTATTTTTAAATAACACTGTTAATGCCGGTGCTTACTCTGATTAAGAGTGCTTGAAAATTGACCATATTTTATGGATTCAATACACAATTGCAAGTGCCGGTTTACAAACCGGCAACAAGATCTATGTAATTAAAAATGGTACGAATAAGACACGTTCAGGAAGTCCAGACCTGGATTATCACTGTTCAGGCCGCCATTAGAATAGTGCATGTACCTCAGAGCGAGTTGATTGACTTCTTGTTCATCTAAACTAAGGAGTAGTCCGAGACGATCTTCAAACTGATAATGTGAACCAATGTTCTTTCCGGCAAAATGACGGTCATTAACCAGACTTGCCCCGATACCTGCTTCAAGATACAACGGATACTTGTCGTATACCGTTGAAATTTGTTTTACCAGAACAGGAGAAAGCGCCAGTGCCAGATTGGTGTCGTGATCATTATAACGGCCGTATTCCCAAACATTAAAGCTTGCCTCCCAATATAGTTTGATGTCTCCAAACCAGTCGGTATACAAAGATGTGGTAACGGGACGGTAAGCAACTCTGACACCTTTAATGTCATCAAAGCCATGAAGATAATCGATCGCTACAGACTGGCCTGCCATTGAAGAGAATGTGATGCCGGACAAGAACGCGGCAAATAAACTGTATCTGAAAAATGAAAACATGTGTTCCTCCTGAGTATTGCAACATGTTTGTGTAAACACGTTTGCAAAATGCTCACCAATAAAAAATGCGCCAATTTACAGGGAGATAAATGGAGGTTTAAAAACAAACATTCAAGGATGTTTGTAAATTAGTGTAAAGCTAAGTAAATCTTTCATAGTAGAAAACAGCATAAAAAGTTTAGTGGAAGTTTCTTGCTCCTGAATTCAATGTATCCAGCCAGCTACTTCTGTCAGTCAGCTTCCCTGCAATAATGTGAATAACTCCTTCAGGTGAACGTTCTAGAATGCCATCAACTTGCAGGATCTGTGATTTGAGATATGCCTGATGCTGATGTCTGGCGGTAGCTTGCCAGACAACCACGTTCATATTGCCGGTGTGATCTTCAAGGGTAAAAAAAGTCGCGCCGGATGCCGTGCCGGGGGCTTGTCTGCATGTAACGCAACCGAGTACGTGTACAACAGATTTATTGGGTCTGTTAATTAACTCCCGCGCCAGTGTCAGTTGCCTGACAGAATAGTCTCGCAGGATAAGCTCAACCGGATGTTGCTTTAACGATAATGTTGTTGACGCATAATCTTCCAGCAAAGCGTCTTTGTCATCCGGTGCAAAGTCGAAGGGCAGTTGCTCATTCTGATCAGTGAATAAAGGCATTGTGCTGTGCTTATCCATCATTTGCCATCTTGCACGGTAACGATTACCGGATATGCTGAAAAAAGCATCCGCACTGGCCAGAGAGGACAAATCAGATTCCGTCAAACCGGACATCTTAAGTTCAGTTAAACTCCGGTAACCTTCTTCAGGTCTCTTAGATTCAAGCAATACAGCGCCATTTTCTGATAATCCTTTCACCAGTCGTAGTCCGAGCCGGACTTGCTTAATCCCTGCCTTCAGCTCTATCTTGTGATCAAAGTCCGACGCATTTACACAGACCGGTAACACAGTGATCTCATGATGTCTGGCATCCTGAACCAGTTGTGAAGCCGAATAAAAGCCCATAGGTAAACTGTTGAGCAGGGCAACATAAAACTCTGCCGGGAAATAGCATTTCAACCAGCAGGATACGTAGGCCAGTACAGCGAAAGAGGCTGAATGCGATTCAGGAAACCCGTAACCCCCGAAACCTTTTATTTGTTCAAAAAGCTGTTCCGCAAAAGCCGGTTCGTAGTTCCGTTCCGTCATGCCTTTAATCAGCCTGTCCCGGAATTCGTAAATCCGGCCATCTTTTTTCCAGCTCGCCATAGCACGGCGAAGCTGATCGGCTTCCCCACCCGAAAATCCGGCGGCGACCATCGCCAACTGAATAACCTGTTCCTGAAAAATAGGCACACCCATGGTTCTGGATAGTACCTGTCTGACTTCCTCTGACGGATAAGATACGGCTTCTTTGCCGTGACGACGCAGTAAGTAAGGATGCACCATATCGCCCTGTATCGGCCCTGGCCTGACAATAGCTATCTGCACGACTAAATCATAGTAACAACGTGGCCTGAGCCTCGGCAGCATGGTCATTTGCGCACGGGATTCAATTTGGAATGTACCCACAGTATCTGCTTTACAAATCATATCGTAGACTTGCGGGTCATCGCCCAGCGCGGTAATAAACGGTATCGATACCGGCACCGGAAACTGAGGGTTTAGCAGGGCGAAGGTCTTCCGGATGGCGGTTAGCATGCCTAAAGCAAGAACATCGACTTTCAGTAACCCTAAAGTTTCCAAATCATCTTTGTCCCACTGAATGACAGTGCGGTCTGCCATCGCAGCATTTTCAACAGGTACCAGTTCATATAACGGACCGGCTGAAATGACAAACCCTCCCACATGCTGAGACAGGTGCCTCGGGAAGCCCGTAATTTGTTCAGTTAAGCTGATTAACTGACTCACTTTAGGATTTTGTGGATTTAAACCGCAGGATTCAATTTGAGTTTGCCAGGGCACGGCTCTGTCGCGCCGGTTTATATTTTTAATCACATAATCCAGTTGGGATTCGGGAAAACCCAGCGCCTTACCTGTTTCGCGAAATGCGCTCTTAAACCTGAAGCTGATTACTGTCGCTGCCAGCGCTGTGCGTTCACGGCCGTATTTGCTGTAAATATACTGAATGACTTCTTCCCGCCGGCTGTGTTCAAAATCCACATCAATATCCGGCGGCTCATTTCTTTCTTTAGAAATGAAGCGCTCAAATAACACATTAATCTGTCTGGGATCGACAGCGGTGATTTCAAGGCAATAGCACACAACCGAGTTCGCAGCAGAGCCACGACCCTGATACAAAATATCGTTCGCGGCAGCAAACTGAACAATGTCGTAAATGGTCAGGAAGAAATATTCGTATTGCTGTTCCTCAATCAGTGTCAGCTCCTTTTCTATGATGGCCCGCACAGAGTCAGATATCCCTTCCGGAAATCGCCTTGTAATGCCTTCTTCGACGCATTTCCTCAGCCAGCTTGTTGCGTTATAACCAGCCGGAACCAGTTCCGCAGGATATTGATATTTGAGTTCGTCAGGACTGAATACACATTGAGACGCAATTCTGGATGCGGTTGCAAGCCAGGCTGCCGGATACAGCTTTTGTAATTTACTAAGCGGACGGAGTGCTCTTTCTGCATTTGAGACAGCATTAAGACCCAGTTTTTCTACCGTTGTATTTTCTTTCATAGCATGCATGACATGTTGTAATGCAAGCCGCTCGCTGTGATGAAAAAGGGCGTGGGTACACGCTGTTACCGGCAATGATAAACTATCATGAAGTGCCTCATACTGAGCGAAACGAAGATGATCTCTGCCATCAAGGTGACGGACAGCGCCGATGTATGTTCTTTCAGGATGAAAGCGTTTGAACCATTCTCCCCAGCGGACATTTTCTTCATCACTATGGTGAGGAAGCCAGATGATAATACAGTGCCGGACAGATTTGATATCCCACTCTGCCAGCGCATATTCTCCTTTGGGACTGCGTCGTCTGGCATTGGTGATGATACGGCACAGTTCGCTCCATGCTTTTTTATCCGGGCAGAGCAGCACAAATTGCAATGATTCGCCGAAATTAAACAGGCTTCCGCAGATCAGTTTTACCGGTAAGTGATGGCGCGATATTTCGCTGTGCGCCCGCACAATACCAGCCACAGAACATTCATCAGTAATAGCAATAGCCTGGTAGCTCAGAAACGCTGCTGTGGTTACCAGCTCTTCCGGTGAAGACGCACCATAAAGAAAACTGAAGTTACTTTGAGTAACGAGTTCTGCATATTGCATTCAGGCATACCAGCCGCTGATGTACCATCCACCCTGTTCCCTGAATATCTGCATGCGCTGACCGTGTTGATTCAGCGCGATGAAGTAATCTCTTTGTTCCGGTGCATTGTCCCACCAACCGCTTTCTATTCTCACTGGGCCGAACTCAATTTTAGGCGTTCCTGTCAGGCGTTGTGGCTGAGATAAAATAAAGGCAGGAATATGTTGTGCAGCCTGTTCACTGAAAGCGTGAGAGCGGGGCGCTTTTGCCATCGTAAACCGGTGGTCCTCCGGCCAGGCGGCGTCAGAAACTGCCTGATTACCCAACCGGGCGGTGAGTTTACTCAATAGCTGCTGGCGGGCGAAGAAATGCTTCCTGGCATTAAAAAAGTCGGCTTCAGTACCGGCATATTCATTAATTTCACCGGCACATAACGTGAATTGAATAACCGGCTCAGCCAGTTCTGTCGTTTCCAGTTTAAGGGCAATCAGGTTCGCCCATTCATCAAAGCTGAAGCGAAGATCTGATTTTCTGATATCCAGCGTTACAGGGTCTGTTTCTCTGTAACAGAGGGTTAGGATGAGCCACTGCGTGCCGGCATTCCGGAGTCGCAGAAAAATGCCTAAATCCTTCAAAATTTTACCGAGGTACGCATTCAGTTTATCTGTACCGGTTACTTCAAAAGGCAGAATAACCGTTTGTTCGAAGGTCGCAGGCGGATGATAAAACGGTCCTGCACGATAACTGTCTCCTTTCAGTGAGAACAGATATTTGAGTAAATCGCTGTTAAAGCGCTTACCAATTTCAGTGGCAGGTAATTCAAACAGGGCTCCCAGGTGTTTTATGCCCGCTCTGTATAACGCATGACTCTCTTTCTGACTGAGCAGTAATGCAGAAACGGGAAGTTCATTCAGGGCCCGGAGAATTGATGCATTCTCCAGCAGCAGAATGTTTGTTTTTTGCCTTGCAAGTACGCGGGCCGCGTCCGGGCTCCATGCTGAAGCATAATGGCACTGTATGTTGCGTGAGAGGATCACTGCTTTTACGGCCTCCCATATTTGTTCGTAGCTGCCGTAATAGCGCACCAGATTATCGATACGTATTGCCAGTCCATCCGGCGGGCTTACTGATATCTCAGCGACACACTCATAAAGCTGAGAGGCCAGATTTTTCAGTAATGACAACTCCATGGATTCATCGTAATCGATGAGCTCCAGGTTTTCACATAAGGCCGCGGCCTGAGCCAGTCCCATTTCCTGCTCAATGCCTGCTGCACGGGCAACCCGGTTTAACTGAATGAGGGCATTGCGTTTCTGGTGGTAAACCGCAACAGGTAAACTGTTGTCAGTGGCTCCTGCATGCAGTGCGTTATCCAGCGTCAGCCGGTAACAGTATACATACAGCCAGCGCTGATCAGCCATGACGGGCACCATCCTGCTCCGGCAGACGGTTAAAGCGGGACATTGCTGATGCAATAGCACTGTTATCCGGCGTGTATTTAAAGCGCTCTTTTACTCCCCGGACTGGCCAGCCTTTCAATTGCTTATTGATATTCACTTCAAAACCTTCAGTTGCCGGCATAAAAAGTAAATCTAAGGCGATGGGAAGCGGGTGTTGTACATTCATAGGGTGCTCGAAAAGTAGCACCATACATTCATGCTGAGCCGCCGCCACCTGAAGCCGCCGGGCCTGTCCGGGGAGGATAGATTTTGTCCAGCAGCACACGAGTGAGCAGGCATCAGATTTGATGGCTTCTTCCGTTGCCCAGCCACTCAAATCATCCGGTGCGGTGACAAGTTTGCAGTCAGAAGGATTTAAGCCGGTCCGGTTCAGCCAGGGGGCGGTAAGCATACCGGGCGCATTAATAAACACCGCCAGCGTTTCAGCTTGTAATGAATTGAATACAGATTTAAGAAATGACAATTCACCGCAACCCGGCAGACACACGATGCGGATTACCCCGGATGCAGGGAAGCCTCCAGACAATGCTGAATCAAAATGAGTGAATCCCGTCGCAAGCAGACGGCTTTGTTTCATCTGAGCCTGACTGCCACGCCAGACTCCGGGGTGCATTTCAACCAGAGAAAGCGAATTTGCCATAATAATTTACCTGTATATCTATACAGTATTATAGGCAGAAATAAACAGTGATCAAGACACCTGCTTATCTTTCAACAGAGTGATTGTTTTCTAAAGCAATGTTATTCAGACGCGGAAGAAGAGGCGCGGGGAGCCAGTAACCCTGATGTCATAAGATCACAGGCTTTAATAAAACCATCGGCGGTATTTTTAACCCAACTGATACGCACATCATTAGGTTGTTCCTGCATAAAGCTTTTGATGTCTTCCATAGAAAGTTCGGTATCACGCAAAGCGATATTGAGCCCTTCTTCAATTGAATGTCCCTTCTCACAATTATCAAAAATAATCTTTGCAGATGAGGACACAATCAAGATTAAAACATCATACTTTTTACCACTGATAAGGCCTTTGCTACTAGCGGATTCAACCCGTTCGATAAAGATTTGCTGCAGAGATTTGGCCGTAGTACTCAAAGTGACAAAAGCACTATTGGCTTTACTGGCATTTTGCTTTGCCAGATGCTTATTTGAATTGACTAATTTCTGTAAGCTTTGCACTTTAAGCACAAAAAATATCAGGATTAAAACTAATACTGCAATAATGCTAAAAGCCAGCAAAGCAACAACTCCGGTCAGTTAAGGAAATTCAGTCTTTCTTCGGCGTGTAAATCGGGCTTGGGAACGCGGTTACTTTTTCAGAAAGTTGCGTGATTTTTGCCGTGCCCTGTTTTTTGACTGCATCAATGCGTAACACATTGTGCATAGGTACATACGTCCTTTCGACATCTGAAAACTCTGTTTTCAGTTTCTCATGGCTGGTATCAACCACAAGACTGGTATGAGTATCCCAGACAAAATCACCAATTTCTACAAAGCCGAACATACTGTCCTGACTTAATTCCCTCACATATAACTCATAGCGTTCACCGTTACTGACAAACTGGATGCGGTACAAAGGGTTGTTACTACTCATGAAATTGAAAACCTGAAATGCACATTCGGGAGCATGATTTTACGGTTTTCTGTTAAACCTGCAACGGGGTTAGCAGCGCTTCTGTGGCAATGACCATCTCTTCACGGTTTTCAGCAAGGATGCCGTTTACGGCAAAACCCTGAACATAACTGGTAAGCTGAAGGGCTGCAGACTCAATATTGATGTCTGGTTTTATTTCCCCTGACAATTTGGCTTTTTCCAGACAACCGATGAAATCGAGTTGCAGACGGTCCAGGTAGTGTCTTCCCATTTCTCTGATTGTGGGATCCTGTTTCCCCAATTCGCAGACACAGTTAATCAGCAGACAGCCTCTGCCGTAGACCAGGGGAATATATCGCAAAAAGAAAGTATTGATGGCGGTGATGCCGTGGTGATTTTCCAGTTCACTGACTACGGGCATCAGCTGAGTTTTCTGATAATGCTCTAAAACTTTGTACAGGAACTGTTGTTTAGAACCAAATTCCAGATAAAAACCGCGCCGGTTAAAAGAGGTGCGGGCGATAATTTCATCCATGATGGCGCCGTGGAAACTATATTCAAGGAATATGTCCACAGCTTGTCCGAGTATCTCGTCTATATCGTATTGTGCGCTTCTTGGCATAGCGGTCGCATTAGTGTGTACTTCTATTGAGCGTAGCGTAAACCATGGAAGTATCAAGGGATAGGGTTAATCGCCTTGCTTAAATCATCTTCCGGGTTAACATGCCCGTGGTTTATGCAATTTTGAAGATGATTATGATAAGAAAATTAATCCTGAGCGGGCTGTTCGCTGCGTCTGCTATTACGGGTGTGGCGGCGCAGGATGATGCCGTTAGCAGCCATTTCAATCCTGACACGAACAGAATCAAATCTCACCTGTTCTTCCTTGCTGATGATTTGCTGGAAGGCCGTGATACCGGTTCCCGCGGGCACGATATTGCTGCGTTATATATTGCCATCGAATTTGCCAAATATGGTCTCAAACCGGCTGGTACGGATGGCTTTATGCAACCAGTACCTTTCCGCAAGGCCAGTCTGGTGCAGGAATCTCCCGAATTTACTTATCAGACGGAAGGCGGGACGTTGTCTTTTGCTTACCCTAAAGATTATTTGACCGGTCCAGATTTAATGGCCACCGACTCTGCTCTGAGCGGTGAGATGGTCTTCGCCGGTTATGGCATCATTGCTGATGAACTGAATCACGATGACTACGCCGGTCTGGATGTGGAAGGCAAAATAGTAGTGGTACTCTCCGGTAAGCCAGCCTCTTTCCCCAGTGAAGAAGGGGCGCACTTCGCGTCGGGTTATCAGAAGCAGTCTTATGCTGCACAGCATGGTGCCATTGGTATGATAACGGTTTCTACGCCAGTGGCTGAAAAAGTACGCCCGTATCAGAATATGCTCAGCTACATTCATACTCCCCGTATGGCATGGGTGGATGAAAACGGCGTACCGGCGAACACGTTCGCACAGTTGAAAGGCAGTGCTTATCTTAGCGAACCGGCCGCACAGCAACTATTTGCTAATGCTCCTGTTTCTTTGAATGATATTTACGCGGAACTGGAAGAAGACAAATCGCCGGCAGGTTTTGTGATTCCGGGTACTATTTCTCTGAGTAAGAAGAGTCTGCATTCTCAAATTACCAGCCCGAATGTGGTGGGTATGATTGAAGGCAGCGATCCAACCCTTAAAAATGAATATGTGGTTTTTTCTGCTCACTCCGACCATATCGGCTTTGCCAAAACCGTTAAGAAAGACAACATCAATAACGGTGCCATGGACAATGCTTCAGGTACTGCCGTGATGCTCGAAACCGCAAGGCTGTTCAGTGAATTGCCCGATAAGCCATCCCGGTCAATTTTGTTTGTTTCCGTAACCGGCGAAGAAAAAGGGCTGCTGGGCGCTGATTATTTCGCCCGTAATCCAACGGTGCCGGTAACATCCATGGTGGCTGACGTAAATCTGGATATGCCAATCCTGACGTATCCCTTTGCTGATGTTATTGCATTTGGTGCCAGTCACAGCGACATGAAAGCGTCAGTAGAAGAGGCAGCAGGCAATGCCGGCATTACTCTGAGTCCGGACCCCTGGCCAGAGCAGGCATTGTTTACCCGCTCTGATCACTATGCTTTTGTAAAGCAGGGTGTGCCTTCGGTGTTTATGGTACCCGGTCTGACATCTAAAGATCCTGATATAGATGGCAGTAAAAAATTCGGTGAGTTTCTGGCAACCCATTATCACAAGCCCAGTGACGATATTAACCAGCCATTTAACTGGGAAGCTGCAAAAACTTTCACTCGTGTGAACGCTGAAATCGGACTGACACTGGCTACTCAGGCTAACCGTCCTGAGTGGAATGACGGAGACTTCTTCGGCAATACATTCAGTAAGCAGTAGTTTCAGAGTTTTTAAGCTTAACGAAAAAGAGCGCGGTATCGCGCTCTTTGTATTTCCGGTACAGACAAATCAGATAAAGACCTGTCTGAACATCTGCCATTGTTCGTTGAACTGCTCAGTAGGCTTGCGGGTGAAACCACTGCGAATGAACTGGTTTATCCGGCCGTCGACATAACAAATCATCATATTAGCTACTACACCTTCGTCTGCAGCCAGCGTTTTACCTTCCCGTAACTTGCGTTCACGCAAAATTTGCTTCAGTTGGGTTTCCAGCCTTTCGAATAACTTGGCAATCCGTGCACGCAACCGGTCCTGTTCACCCATCAGGGCATCGCCATTCAGGATGCGGGTTATGCCGGGATTCTTCTCTGCAAAGCCCAGTAACAAGTGCAAAATGAGCTGGCACCGTGCTGCTGAATCCTTTTCCTCGTTCAGAATTTTATTGATACGGGAGAATAACGTTTCTTCAATAAATTCGATGAGCCCTTCGAACATCCGGGCTTTGCTCGGGAAGTGACGATAAAGTGCCGCTTCTGATACACCCACCTTTTCAGCGAGTTTCGCGGTTGTGATGCGCTGGCCCTGGTGCGTTTCCAGCATGCCGGCCAGTGCTTGAAGTATCTGGGCCCGGCGGTTTGTTTTCTTTACAGCAGGCATAAGGCGAGTGTTTCCTCTGCTTCAGGATCAGTTCTCAATCCCGGTTCCATTTTAAAGTGGTCTGTGTTTTTGATTATCTTATGTCGGTTTATCGACCGGCAGACCATTAATTTGATTGTTTATCATTATATTGTTTTGCAACCAGCGCGATTAGCGATTTGGCTAACTCTGTTTTATTCGCCGGAGGCAACTTTAAGTCATCCTCTTTCCAGATGACATGCAGCGCATTTTCGTCACTGTTAAAGCCAAGCCCTTCCAGGGTGATGTCATTCGCAGCAATCATGTCGAGGTTTTTATTTTCTAATTTGCCCCGTGCATAAGCTTCCACATTCTGGCTTTCAGCAGCAAAACCTACCGTAAATGGTGGAGAGGGTAATGCTGCTACAGTCTTAAGAATATCAGGGTTTTTAACAAAAGTAAGTGTTAACTTATCATCAGATTTTTTAATCTTATTTTCTGCCTGATGATTAATACGATAATCGGCAACGGCTGCCGCTGCAATGAAGATTTGCGCTGAGTTGATCTCACTCATGACTGCTTCGAGCATATCATCAGCAGTTTGCACACTGATGCGTTTTACCCCGGGTGGTACTGTCAGGGAAACCGGGCCGGACACCAGCACAACCTCTGCGCCCTGCTCAGCCGCAGCCTGTGCTACGGCGTATCCCATTTTGCCACTGCTGTGATTTGATAAGTATCTGACCGGGTCAATGGGCTCTCTGGTTGGTCCCGCAGTAATGACAACTTTTTTACCTTCCAGCTTATTACCGGTCAGGGCACTGGCTAATGCAGATACGATAAGTTCCGGTTCTTCCATTCTGCCCGGTCCCACATCGCCACATGCCTGTTCGCCTGCTGCCGGCCCTATGAAACGGATGGCACGAAGTTGCAATTTTTGCAGGTTATCCTGCGTTGCCCGTGCCTGCCACATTTGCTGATTCATGGCAGGAGCAATGAAAACCTGAGCTGTGGTTGCGAGGTATAATGTTGAAAGCAGGTCATCCGCCAGGCCATGCGCCAGTTTAGCCATGCAGTGCGCCGTGGCCGGTGCAATCAATAAAACATCGGCCCATTTCGCCAGTTCGATATGACCCATTCCGGCTTCAGCCTGCTCGTCCAGCAACTCGCTGTGAACCTGATGGCCGGAAACCGCCTGTAACGATAATGAACTGACAAATTCTGTTGCACCACGTGTCAGTACCACTCTTACGTCAGCGCCCTGCGCTTTCAGTTTTCTTACCAGATCCGGTGTTTTATAGGCAGCAATACCGCCGGTAACACCCAGAAGAATTTTTTTATTGAATAAGTGCATAGTGCATTTTTCAGACAATAAGATTGCGGTAAGCCTACCAGATGTTTTCTGTTACCGGTAGACAGAGCGATCTGGCATTGCAGCCAGTAGTGAGCTTGTTTGTTAAAGCGTAGGCTGTTGTTCCGTATGATAAAGGAACAGATATGACCGGGTTAAAAACATGGCCGCTGGCTGAAAGACCGAGGGAAAAGTTGTTTGAAAAGGGCGTGGCAGCACTTTCTGATGCTGAAGTGCTGGCAGTGTTATTTGGCAGCGGTATGGGTGGTGCAGGGGCGTTGTGTATCGCGCGGAATCTACTGGACGAGTTCGGTTCTCTGCGGGAAGTAGTGTGTGCAAAAAAAGCCCGTTTATGTGATATCAAAGGGGTAGGCGATATGCGTTATGCACAAATTGCCGCAGTATCGGAAATATCCCGCAGAGTGCTGGAAACCCCGTTGAAATCGAGATCGGTTTTTAATCATGTCAGTGATGTTGAAGCCTTCCTGCTGGCATCCTTGCGTCATGAATACAAAGAGCACTTTGCAATTATGTGCCTTAACAGTCAGCACCATCTTATTGCCTTCAGAACACTTTTCACAGGCACATTGAATGCGGCAGCCGTTTATCCCCGTGAGATCGTGAAGCAGGTCATTGATGACAACGCCGCTGCGGTCATTCTGGTCCATAACCATCCTTCCGGCGTATCAGATCCCAGCGATGCCGATATTCGTCTCACCCGGGATGTAAAACATGCGCTCAATCTTATTGATGTCAGTGTGTTAGATCATTTTATCGTGGGAGATAATTCTGTGTTTTCTTTAGCACAGAAAGGATTGATGTAATTTTGAACCTTGCTATACTGAAGTCTACGATCCTGACAGATCGTCGGCGATCCATGCGACGAGCATGTGAAACGTATATTTTTTACGACCAAATTATGCCTGGAGAGTAGTCACTTAGTGACAAATGCTTTAGGATAGTGCGTCGGTGGATTTTTAATAAAGGACAATTATGAAACAGTCATTAATTTCATTGGTCATCGGTGCAACCATGGCTTTTGGTGCTGTTGCACAAGACAATTCTGGGGAAGGTTCCACTGGAGCTACTGGTAGCTTGACTGCCGGTTCTATCGCTACTGGTGTTATCGGCCTGGGCGTATTAGGCGCAATCGTGAGCAACAACCGTGGTTCAGCTGACCTGGACGATGGCGTTGTAGATCCAGATCCAACTTGTAACGATGGTGACGAGCTGGTTGACGGTGTATGTGTTGGCTCAACAACTACAGTAACTGACACTGTTACTGTATCTGGTACGCAAACTATTACAGTTACTACTCCTATCACAGTAACTTATACTTACGCACCTCAGTAAGTTCTGAATGTATTTTGAAAGCCGCCCCTTAACCGGAGCGGCTTTTTTATTTCTGGTGTACCCCGCCGTTTTTTCATCGCTTTACTAATAAGATGTTTAGGAATATGTTCCGCAGGATTCTTTCTTCTCTGTTCGCCCTAGCACTGGTCAGCGGTTGTTCCAGCACGAATAAAGCTTATTACGACACGCTCAAACTGGCCTTCACGCAATCTGACAACACCGTTTCCTCTGAAACTCTGAGACAAAGCAAAGCGGATTTAATGGCCGTTAAACATGGTGATCGTGTGCAGATCATCATGGCGCTGGCCTATATCGAAGGTGAAACACAAACCTGGGTATCCGCTGATCATGCCTTACTTTCTATGCAGAAGGGCGTGATTACCGAAACCCACGGGCTCGCAAACGATTTAATTTATCACTCAGATCTTTTGGCTAATCCACTGTTTGATCCAACTGGGGCAGCGTTGTCATGGGATTATCTGGTGGACGTTGAAAATTATGGCTACGGACTGGATGTACAAACTGTCTGGCAGCGCAGTGAGGCAAGCCAGTTAACGATTATGGATTATGAATTTTCTGTGTATCTGGTTGAACAAACAGTCAATTTTAACGGTGCCAGCCCTTTTTATGAAACGGGGACACAGTGGGTAAACCGTTACTGGTTTGATGATAAAAGTGGTGAAATGCTGAAATCTGAACAACTGTTATCGCCGGCCGGAGAGTTAATTACCATGACGTATCTGAGCCGTGCCCAGCGACTGATTGATGGTCAGGAGGTGAAGCCATGAAAGGATTGTTGGCGCTAATCATTATCTCATTATTCAGTGCATCCACGCTGGCATCGGTGAATGTAAAAGTAAACGGTCAGCAGTACCGTTATCTGAATCCGGTCAGGCTGTCTCTTATTTTGCAGACAACCGCAAAAAATGGTGACTGGTACTGGCCCGCCTGTGCTATTTACAGCGAGAACACTGCAGACGTTGAAGCCATGCGCAAAGACGTGTTGCAGTCCATTGATGCGGTAGCTGTAGATTTAAGTGTGAACGACGATAAAGCGATTGCACTGAACGCCCTTAAAAGACAGGTAGAAAACTGGACGCTGGCAAAACGCCTGCCTGTAAAGTTGAACCGGAACGCGGCCCGGCTTGACGTGAAGCAAAATCCTATGCTTCAGGAAGGGAATTACGCCATTTACCTTACCGGCAGACCGGATACCGTGTGGCTCAGTGGCATGGTGAAAACGCCGGGGTCATATGAATACCGCAATCAGAGTACGCCGGCAGATTACGCTGAAGGGGTGAACCTGAGAGGCTATGCCGACCCTGATTATGTGTATGTTATTTCCCCCCGCGGAGAAATCACTAAACAGAATATCGCGTACTGGGGGAAATCTTATTCTCAAGTCATGCCCGGCAGTCAAATTTACGTGCCGTTGTTTACCTGGTTGTTATCGCCTGACGTTGATGATTTAAATGAAAAAGTGGCCAGTCTTGCTGTTCACAGGGTGCTGCCATGATGAAATTTAAAGAAACGCACACACGTTGTGCGGTAGCTGTTGCTGCAGCCTGTTTTAGTAGTGCTGCGATGAGTAATGACAGCGTAACACTGCAGGTTCAGCCTTCACAGATGGTGCAGGGCGGAACCGGACTGATTCAGACACCGACTTCGCGAATGGGTGAGGAAGGTGACTTATTTATTAATTACACCGACAATCAGGAATACCGGTTCTGGTCGGTGAATTTACAGTTGTACGACTGGATGCAGGCCACTGCCCGCTATACCGACGTACGTACCCGGCTTTACAGCGATGTACCAAGTTTCAGTGGTGATCAAACGCTGAAAGACAAAGGTCTGGATGTAAAATTCAGATTATTGAAAGAAGGGTTTTATTTCCCTGAAGTGTCGCTGGGTTTCCGTGACTTTGGTGGCACCGGTTTTTTCGAAAGCGAATATGTCACAGCATCAAAAGCCTGGGGGCCGTTCGACTTTCACCTTGGCCTTGGCTGGGGTTATATGGGCACCGCTGACGATATTACTAATCCTTTCTGTAAGCTGAAAGACAGTTACTGCGACAGACCAGCCGGATTCTCCGGCCGGGGCGGTAAAGTTGACTATCAGCAATTCTTCAAAGGCCCTATGGCTGTATTTGGTGGTATTGAGTATCAGACTCCCTGGGAGCCTCTGCGCCTAAAGCTGGAATACGAAGGAAACAATTATACCAATGACCGCGCGGGTGCACTGGAGCAGGATACCCGCTTTAACATCGGTGCCGTGTACCGTTGGAAAGGATTCGACTTCTCTGCAAACTATCAGCGCGGAAATACATTCGGATTTGGTGTGACTTATCACTTCAATATGAATACCGCTAAACAGGTGAAAATAGATAAGCCGCCAAGAGATATCGTGCAGTCAAAACCTGCTGCAGGTGTGGATTCCGTTAATAAGCGCCGTTTATACCGTGACCTGGCATTTGATGGCGGCTTTATTCTTTCTGATGCTTCTATTGAAGAAGACAAAGCCATTTTCTACGGTAATCAGATTGCATACCGTGATAAAAATGAAGCGGCTGAGCGTATTGGGCGTATTGCTGCGTCTGAGTTGCCTGAATCGGTGAAGTCTTACCATATCGTCGAAAATGCCGGTCGTTTACCGCTGGTGGATACTGTCATTGATGCGGATGCATTTAAAGTGGCTGCTAAATACGAAGATATCGAAGCAGATATTAAGCAGACATACACACGACAGGCGCCGGAAGACAATGTACTCGATAAGTACGACCCGGAAAAAACCAGCGGATTGTTCCATTCTGTCGACTTCTTCTATACCCAGACATTCGGTAACCCGGAAGATTTTTATCTTTATCAGGGCGGCCTGATCCTGAGTGGCGGCTATGCGATAAACCAGAACTGGACCGCAATTTCCAGTATCCGCGCCACACTCTTCGATAATTTCGACAAGTTCAGCTTTACCGTTGACCAGGATACATCAACCCTTCCCCGTGTACGAACCTACGTGCGTGAATATGTGGAAAATGACTTGTGGGTTGATACCGCCTTCATGCAGTGGAATGACAGCCTTGGCAACGATTTCTTCGCCCAGGCTTACGGTGGTTACCTGGAGACCATGTACGGCGGTGCTGGTGGTGAAGTTCTCTGGCGTCCTGTAGACAGTTCTCTGGCGTTTGGTGTGGACGTAAATTACGTTAAGCAGCGTGATTATGATGATCAGTTCAGTTTCCTGGACTATACAGCCTTCACCGGCCACATCAGTGCTTACTGGGAACCTGAGTTTCTGGATGACACCATGCTGACGGTGAGCGCCGGACAGTTCCTTGCTAAAGACAAAGGGGTGAATATCGATTTCGCCAAGCGCTTCGACAGCGGTATTGTGGTGGGAGCGTATGCTGCATTTACCGATGTATCGTCAGAAGAGTACGGAGAAGGAAGCTTTACCAAAGGTTTCTATATTTCCGTGCCGCTGGATTTATTTACGCTGAAGCCGGCGAAAGGGCGTGGTACGTTCCCCTGGATCCCGATTTCACGTGATGGCGGACAAATGTTAAGACGGCCGGCGAGACTGATTGATTTCACGAATGCGCGATCGTCATTCCTGGATTGATCTGATCATTGAGTAAAAGATCTGCGATCAGATCGTTACAGGATCGATTTTAGGTGGTATTATGCGCCCCCGATTGTGCGTGACGGATGAATTTTCATGGTCTGCGCGCGGCTAAAAAATGAGTTAGCGTAAAAAATGTCGCGAAGAAAAGAAGGTTTTTAGCCTTTTTTATTGAAATCTGCGTCTGTTTGCTGTATAAAATGCGCCCTCTAATTTATCGTAATATCGTCAACTGACCCGGAATACTTATTAGGTGGGATCGATTGGCGCGACAGTTTTGTAGTTCTGGAGACAAATACAATGTCAAGAGTATGCCAAGTTACTGGTAAGCGTCCAGCGGTTGGTAATAACCGTTCGCACGCGCGCAATGCGACTCGTCGTCGCTTTTTGCCAAATCTTCAAACTCACCGTTTTTGGGTTGAGAGCGAAAACCGTTTTGTTAAACTGCGTCTGTCTGCTAAAGGCATGCGTATCATCGATAAAAAGGGTATCGATTCAGTTCTGACTGATCTTCGTGCCCGTGGTGAGAAAATCTAAGGAAGCCGACAATGCGTGATAAAATTAAATTAGTTTCTTCAGCAGGTACAGGTTTCTTCTACACCACTGACAAAAACAAGCGTAACATGCCTGGCAAAATGGAGATCAAAAAATACGATCCCGTTGTGCGTAAGCACGTTATGTTCAAAGAGGCAAAAATCAAGTAATAAAACTTGCTTTTGTCTCCACGAAAACCCGGCTTTTGCCGGGTTTTTTGCGTTTAGCCTCCAGTGCGTTAATCTTACCGGAAAAGGCGCAACACCGGAGTGAGCGCCCGTTCAGAAACCGTCTGCCGCAGGGATGCGGCAGCCGAGGCCCCATGGATGGGTTTACGCCGTGTTTCTGAACGGGCGCTGACAGCAGGTGTAGGAGCCTTTCCGGTTTCTTTAGTGAGTAACTTTATGGCTTTTCTTTCACAGCGCGGTATGAACAACGTAGTGATATTTTCTATGTTGCTGATGATTGCCTTGTTCAATCTGGATACATTTTTGCCATCGGCAAAAGCGCCCGCCGTGGTGCCGTTGATCCCGCAAGACGCTTATGTGTTAAAAATAGAGCAGGGGCAGAGCCAGCTGGTCAGAAACGGACAGGGGTGGCGGCAGGTGTCTCCGGACCCGGAGATTGTCACTACTCCCGCGCAGCAAATCAGCGCCTGGCGTTCAGCAACGTTGCAGCCTGTAGAAATGTCGGCGGAGCCGCAAACTGAGCCTCTGGTAGCAGTGGTGTGGCTGGCCGGCCAGTCTGACGGCCTGGTGTTTGCCTTTTATCCCCAACAAGATAAAACGCTGGTGAAAACAGAGAATGCCTGGTACCGCCTGAGTGATGCTACACTCACCGGTTTACTACCCTGGGATCAATAGGAAGTAATGTTCTATGCCTGAATTACCTGAAGTTGAGGTAAGCCGCCTCGGCATTTCGCCCTGGCTGATGAATCAGACAATCAGTAAAATCATTGTGCGTGACAAGCGGCTTCGCTGGCCTGTTCCGGATGATATTTTTAAAGCTGAGGGATGTGAGATCCGCAACATCCGCAGGCGGGCGAAATACTTATTGATAGATACCGGCAACGGAGAGATTGTGCTGCATCTGGGCATGTCCGGAAAATTACGTGTGATTGACGCCACGCATCCGCCGGTTAAGCACGACCATATCGACATTGTGCTCAAAAGCGGTAAATGCTTGCGTTTTAACGATCCCAGACGCTTCGGAGCCTGTTTATGGCAGCCGACAGGTGAGATGCATAAACTGCTTCTGAAACTGGGGCCTGAGCCGCTTACAGACGATTTTGATGCGCAACGGCTGGTGGAACTGGCCAAAGGGAAAAAGAGCCCGGTGAAAACCTTCATCATGGATAATGACGTGGTAGTGGGAGTCGGGAATATCTATGCCAATGAAGCGCTGTTTATGTCGGGTATCGACCCGCGCCGTGCAGCCGGACGGGTAAGCGCAAAACGTTATGTCCTGCTGACAGACGCCATTAAAGAAGTGCTGGCAAAAGCCATTGAACAGGGCGGTACTACACTGAAAGATTTTGCTCAGAGCGACGGCAATCCGGGCTATTTCGCCCAGCATTTAAGAGTCTATGGCCGTGCCGGAAAGGAGTGCGAAGTGTGTGGCAGTGAAATCAAAAGCGTGGTGATTGGACAGCGCAATACCTTTTACTGTCCTGACTGCCAGAAATAGCTTTCATTGAGAAATACGGCGTAAATCCATCCAGCGGGTTCTGACTGCCGCATCTCTGCGGCAGACGGTTCATCACATTCTGCAAACTATCACTTACCGTGAAAGCGCTGCTTCAGCGCTTCTTCCACGACAGGATGACAAAAGTCAGTCACTTTACCCTTATGCAAAGCAACTTCTTTGACCAGCGTGGATGAGATAAACGAGTTTTCTTCTGCCGGGGTCAGGAACACACTTTCCAGCTTCGGATTCAGGCGGCGGTTCATATTCGCCAGTTGAAATTCGTACTCGAAGTCCGACACCGCACGCAAACCACGGATAAGTATCGTAGCGTTAATCTCATCCGCGAACGCGGCGAGCAGTCCGGTAAAGCCACGAACTTCTACGTTAGGTAAGTCTTTGGTGACTTCACGAATCATCTCCACTCGTTCTTCCAGCGAGAAAAGTGGCTTTTTGCTGGGGTTTGACGCAATAGCCACAATGACATGTGAAAACATTTGGGAAGCACGCTCGATTAAATCTGCATGCCCGTTTGTTATCGGGTCAAAAGTGCCCGGGTAAATGGCTCGTGTGTGCATAGTGTGTCTTCTTTTCTGTAGAGATAACGAAATTACCTGTCTGCGGGCTGACTTTCAATCACACAGATTGCAAGCCCTCAAGAAAGGCATTCCAGTCGCTTTGCTGCCAGTGAAATCCGGCATGCTTATTTTTTTCTTTAACCAGTGAGCGTAAAAAACGCGCCACGTTTCGGGTTTTCCATTTATCGCCGGCGCGGAAGTCACAGCGATCAAAATCAATGATCCAGATTTCTTCCCGACTATCTACCATCACGTTTCTCACATTCAAATCGTGATGGTACACACCGGCACGGTGCATTCTGGCTACGGCAACACCTGTAGCAAACCATTTATCTTCCGGTAACGGTTGGCGGCATAGCACAGCATGCAGATCCTGACTTTCAGGAATCATTGCGGTAATTAAATCCCCCCAGTATACCAGACCACTACGCTGTACATGTGCTGCCACCGGGCGGGGTACGTTCAAACCCTGGTCCCGCATGGCTGACAGCAAACGAAGTTCTTTAAAGGGACGTGTTGCCTCAAGTCCGCCAAACACATACTGGTCGTCAAGCAATTTGCCCGGTAATCCGCCGCGACGATAATGGCGCAGCACAAGCGCATCTCCATCTACGTCCAGAAATAACGTGGTCCCCCGGCCTTTCGCCTGACCGGTAACAGCACCTTTTTCCTGCCACCATTGCGGGTCAAACCACTGCGGTGTAATTTGCGGATATTCATCTGCGCAGATCAGGATATGGTGACTGCCTGCTGACACTTGTTTTATCGCCATGCTACATCGTTAATGTGGTAAATTGGTCATTGTAATGAAAATTTCACAGTTTTCAGCTTTAGAGGTGGGTCCTTGAAGAAAAAGATTTGTTTGATGAGGTTGTCTGCTATTGGCGATGTCTGCCATGCGGCGGCGTTAGTCCATCGGATAAAACAACACTGGCCGGATGCAGAGTTAACCTGGGTCATCGGAAAAATTGAATATGAGCTGATGAAAATGTTGCCGGACGTCCGTTTTATCGTGTTCGATAAAAAGCAGGGCAAACAGGCCGTCAATGCCCTGGGCGAAGCCGTCAGCGGAGAATATTTCGATGCATTGCTGATGATGCAGGTGGCATTAAGAGCGAATCTGGCATCAAGGGTTATCAAAGCCCGTGAGAGGATCGGTTTCGACTGGGCCAGAAGCAAAGAGCTTCACTGGCTGTTTGCTAATAAAAGGGTCAAAGCGAGGCAGCATGCGCATGTTCTGGATGGCTTCATGGATTTCGGCGACGCACTTGGTCTGCCTCCTGCCGGAAAGCCTGAGTGGGATTTACCCCTGCCTGAAAGTGCTTTTGAATTTGCCGCAGAACTGGCAGAAGAATATGGCCGTTTTGCGGTAATCAGCCCTGCAGCAAGCAAAGCTGAACGAAACTGGTTACCTGAGCGCTATGCGGCGGTTGCTGACCACCTGCATGAAAAAGGCATTCCTGTGATACTGTGCGGTGGCCCCGGGCCGGTTGACCGGCAACTTGCCGATGCCATTTTACGTTGCACCAGTCATATCGCCCGTGATCTTGTAGGTAAAACATCATTGCACGATATGCTGGCTGTGCTTGAGCGGGCATCACTGGTGATCGCACCGGATACCGGCCCTGCGCATATGGCAACAATGGCCGGCACTCCGGTTATCGGTTTATACGCCCACTCTAATCCCCGCCGGACCGGTCCGTACAATGATTTACAGCACGTCGTGTCGGTTTACGATGAGTGTATTAAAGAGCAAACTGGTAAATCATGGGAATCACTGCCCTGGGGAACAAGAGCAAAAGGACCGGACTTGATGTCCCGTATCTCAACGGCCAGTGTTATTCAAATGGTTGACCAGTTGCTGTAGATTTATTGGTCATTTTGTATGAATGTGATTTTCCTCAAAAAAAATCACGCAAAATGGCCAGAACCCTCTACACTGTATATACGCAAAATTCTATCAGACACGTTTCTTTAAGGATGAGGTGTCATTTGCTCATTTTCTTCCGCCAGGACGTTGCGACCAGACAGGGTCTCCCGCTGCTACGGATGCTTGTAGCCTGCATTATTCTGTGTATCACTTTTTCAGCCCATGCTTCTGAAGCGGCAGTGATTCTGAATAAAAATGTTCAGCAACATCAACTTACCCGCAGTGAAGTGCGCGATATTTTTTCAGCCCGCAAACAGTACTGGCCCGATGGCACAAAAATTACGGTGTATGTGCTGGAATCAAATTCAGATGCTCACCGGGACTTTTGCCGGCAAGTGCTGAAAATGTTTCCCTATCAGCTGGAAAGGCTGTGGAATCAAATCATTTATTCCGGTCAGGGAGAGCGGCCTCAGACTCTCGCTACTCAAACTGAAGTGCTGGAAGCCGTAGCCAGCACGCCGGGCGCCGTCGGTTATGCGTATCAGGGAACCTGGTCGCAGGACGTCAGGGAGGTTATCGTACCATGAAGTCTTTTCCTGCCATTTTTGTATTTTTCTTCTCCGCACTGGTCGCCGGGGACTGCCTGGCTGAAGATGCGTTCAGCTGGCACGGGTTTCTCTCTCAGGGAATAAGCCAGTCAATCGACAGCGACTTTATCCATGAAGATGATGAAATCAGCTTTGACCTCACTGAGTTGGGAATAAACATGCGCTACGATATGAACGCCTCCCTTGCTGTGGTCGGGCAGGCTGTTTATCTGGATGGCGGCAATCGCTATGAGCGCGGTGCCAGAATTGACTATTTGTTTGTCGACTGGCGTTTGCCGGATATGGAAAACTGGACCGCAAATATCAACCTGGGCCGTTTTAAAAGTCCGCACTGGTTATATTCTGCCACCCGGGATGTGCCGCAAACCCGTTCTACTATCATTCTGCCGCAATCCATTTATTTCGATAATTTCCGTGATGTAGCGCTGGGCAGTGATGGAGTGTTACTGCAATTGTACCGCTCCTCTGACGAGGGAAATCTGAAGATAAACTGGAGTTACGGCAGTTCCCCCATGAGCAGCTATCAGACAAAAGCGTTGCTGGGCGAATTTGCACAGGGAGAATTGAAGCAGGACTATGCCCATCAGTTCAGTGTGTTCTGGCAGCCGCCGTCACTGGACTGGCAACTGGGCGCCAGCTGGCTGGATTCCGACTTTACCTACCACCCTTCAGCCACGGAAAACTTGTTCGGGGGCGGAAGGACTGTCAGGTTATATACGTTGTCTGCGGTTTACTATGCGGAAAACTGGGAGTTTAATGCAGAGCTGCAGCGTAATCACAGTCGTGATTTCGGCGGCTATTCACCAGCCTACTTTGATGAAAATAAAGGGGAAGGGGGATACGCGCAGATCCGTTACATGCTCAATTCTCAGTTTACCCTGACGCTGGGATACGACATGTATGTCTCCGACCGCAATGACCGTGATGGTGAAAAGCTTGAAGCGGCAACCGGTGGTGTCATTCCTGCTTATTTTGGTTATGAGAAGACCGCTACGGTAGGTGTTCAGTGGGATCCAAGGCCCAACTGGCGCATTCAGGCCGAACATCACTGGGTAAACGGAGCCGGCCGTCTGACAAGCATTCCCAGCCCTCAGAATACACCAGACACAGCCGAGTACTGGCGAATGTGGGCAGTACAGGTTATGTACTGGTTCTGATATGAAAGTTAAAGTATCGGTTACCACCAAATTACTGAGCATTGTTGTAGCAATGATGCTTACTGTAACAGTCGCTATCGCGGTAATGCTGATTGCGCAGTCGCAAAGCAATATCGAGCAGCAGCACAAAGACTTCCAGCTCAAAAATCAGCGTCAGATGGCATGGATGGACGAGTTGTTTACCGTACGGCTGTTGGTCTGGGTGGAAACTTTCTCCCGCTGGGGCCATACCGAAACCTTGTCAGAGCAGGAACTGCTAAATGCTTTGAAAGAGTCCGAGGATGCGCTGAATGTCAGCCTGCAAATCAGTGAAATGTGGTTGTTCAATGCAGACGGTAAGCTGATAACCGGCAACCGTGACAAAATGCCCGCGTTCATTCCGGAAATGGAGCAACATACCCGGGAACAAATTCGCCCGCAGAACCGGTTTGATTGTCGTGAGATGTGTTACCGCTACGTGACCGCGCCCATCATGACAGAAGATCAACAAATCGCGGTGCTGGTGCTCAGTTCCAGCTTCGGTGAACTTCTGGCAGCACTTTCCCAGTTCTCCAGCGCTTATAAAATTGCCATTGTGCGCTACGAAGGATACAGCGCTGACAATATTGATTTAAAAATTGTCAGTCAGTTGTCGAATCAGAATCAACAAATCGTCAATACTGTACTGGCAGCGACACCTTCTGATGCCACCACTGAAGGGATGGTTGAACGGGGCGTGCTGGTCAAACAGGATAAGAAACGCTTACTGGTAAGCTTGCTGCCTATGTCTGAACAGGATTACTACATTCTGTTTATCCGCGATATTACAGCGGTTGTTGAGTCGGTGAACGCCTACCAGAACATGGTCATTGGTACCGCCATCACACTTTTCTTTCTCTTTACTATTTTGCTGCTGTTACTGATACACCAATATAAAACCAAGTTGCTTCAGCTGGTGGAGCGGCTACCGTTACTGGCAGAACACAGGTATCAGGAGTTTTCCCACGGCAGTAGTTTTCGCCGTCAATGGAAAGACAAGCTGTTCCCGGATGAACTCGATTTGCTGGAAGAAACGGCGCACAACCTTGCTGAACGGCTGGAAGAACAGGATTCAAAGATTGCAGCTTCGAACGCCCAGCTTGAAAACATGGCCATGTTCGATGGCCTGACAGGCCTGCCAAACCGCACAATGATGACCTTTCAGATTGAAAAACACATTGTGAACGCCACCCGTGATCAGGGGCTGGCTGCGGTGTTATTTCTCGACCTGGATGATTTTAAAAAGGTCAATGACAGTCACGGCCATGATGTCGGCGACAAATTAATTCATGCCGCCGCTGAGCGTATAGCCAATGCTGTGGGAGAACACGACCTGGTCGGGCGCTTTGGCGGAGATGAGTTTGTTATTTTACTCAGTAAAGTCCGTGATAAAAGCGAAGTGGAAGCGGTGGCGAAATCAGTGATTAACGTGTTTTCGCGGCCTATTCAGGTAGATTCCCTGCCGTTTTACGTGTCTACCAGTATTGGTGTTGCCATCACTAATCAGCCCGAAACAACGGCAATGGAGCTGTTGCGGCATGCTGACATTGCCATGTATGAAGCCAAAGCACTGAAAGGTGCTTCTTTCAAACTTTACGATGCATCGATGAATATTAAGGTGATGCGCAAAGTTGAGCTCGAACGGGAAGCAAGGGTTGCGCTTAGAGAGAATCAGTTTAGCCTGGCATTGCAGCCTCAAATCAGTATTGATACTTTCCGGCTGGAGGGCTTTGAAGCACTTATCCGCTGGTATCATCCGGTAAAAGGATATATATCCCCGGGAGAATTCATTCCCATGCTGGAAAATACGCCGTTTATGCTGGAACTGGACTACTGGGTACTCACCCGTTCTTTGCGTATTCTCAATGAGCTGAATATAAGCGGTTACAGTGAACTGAAAATGGCAATTAATATCTCTGCTGCACAGTTTTCAGACATCACACTGCCCAATTTTCTGGCCCAGCAACTGGCGCTCTATGAACTGGCTCCGGATAAAGTGGAGCTGGAGCTGACAGAAACCGCGCTGGTGTCTGATATGGATTCCGCCATTGATGTGTGCAAAGCCTTGCAGGATATGGGGTGTCTGGTGGCCATCGATGATTTCGGCACCGGTTATTCGTCGTTGAGTTACCTGAAATCCCTGCCCGTGGATTACGTAAAGATCGATCAGTCGTTTATCAGCGGCATGCTGGATAATCCGGAAGATGCCAATATCGTGGAATCTACCATAGCCCTCGTCAGAAGTCTGGGAAGAACCGTGATAGCTGAAGGGGTGGAAACGCCGGAACAACTGGGCAAACTGGGAGAGTTTTACTGTCATCAGGCCCAGGGTTATTTAATCAGCCCGCCCATTCCTGAAGCGCAACTCTGGGAGCGACTTGAGAAAAATGTCAAAGACGGCTGCTGGCAAAATGTGGATAAACGCAACGCCGGCAGTTCTCAGCATCAGTTTGAGTTTTGAGCTCAGAAATAATCCGCATATGCCGGGCAAAGGTGTGCGAAAAAATTTACACTCCCCGTCTACAGGTTTGAACCCTTGATACAGCAAGGCTGTACCCATCAATATCCAACCATTAGAATACGCGTTTTCGACGACGGAGAGCAACATGTCACAGTCATTTATCACGCATTTACGTGAGCAGATAGAAGAAGTAAAACAAGAAGGTCTGTACAAAAATGAGCGGGTTATTACTTCACAGCAGCAAGCTGACATTGCCGTCGACGATGGCAGTGAAGTCATTAACTTTTGCGCGAACAATTATTTAGGTCTGGCTAATCATCCGGATCTGGTATCGGCAGCCAAAGAAGGCCTGGACAGTCATGGCTTTGGCATGGCGTCGGTGCGCTTTATCTGCGGTACGCAGGATATTCACAAACAACTGGAAGGGAAAATCAGCGATTTTCTGGGTACCGAAGACACCATTTTGTACCCGTCCTGTTTTGATGCCAATGGCGGCTTATTCGAAACCTTACTCGGGCCGGAAGATGCGATCATTTCTGATGCACTGAATCACGCCAGCATCATCGACGGTGTCCGCTTATCCAAAGCTAAACGTTACCGCTATGCGAATAACGATATGGACGCACTCGAAGCGCAATTGAAACAGGCCGTTGCTGATGGCGCACGGTTTAAAATTATCGCCACCGACGGTGTGTTTTCCATGGACGGTGTTATCGCGAACCTGAAAGGCGTGTGCGATCTTGCAGACAAATACGATGCGATGGTGATGGTTGATGACTGTCACGCTACCGGTTTTCTTGGCGAAAATGGTCGTGGCAGCCACGAATATTGTGACGTAATTGGCCGCGTTGACATCATTACCGGCACACTGGGTAAAGCCCTTGGCGGAGCATCGGGCGGTTACACCTCCGGCAAGAAAGAAATTGTTGAATGGTTACGTCAGCGCTCACGTCCTTACCTGTTTTCTAATTCCGTCGCGCCTCCCATCGTATCTGCCTCACTGAAAGTGTTCGATATGATGGCTGACGGTCATGCATTGCGCGAGCAACTGTGGAAGAACGCCGTGCATTTCCGTACACGCATGGAAGAAGCGGGCTTTACTCTGGCGGGTAAAGATCACGCCATCATTCCGGTTATGTTAGGTGATGCCCGTCTGGCCAGTGAAATGGCTGAAAAAATGCTGACGAAAGGTATTTATGTTGTGGGCTTCTCTTATCCCGTCGTACCGAAAGGTCAGGCCCGCATCCGCACACAAATGTCAGCCGGTCACACCATTGAGCATGTAGATAAAGCTGTCGATGCGTTTATCGAAGTGGGTAAAGAGTTAGGAGTTATCTGATGAAGTCACTGGTAAAAGCGCACCGCGAACCCGGGATCTGGATGCAGGATACGGCAGAGCCGGAAGTGGGTCACAATGATCTGCTGATTAAAATCCGTAAAACCGCTATCTGCGGCACCGACATGCATATTTATAACTGGGACGAGTGGTCTCAGAAAACGATTCCTGTACCCATGGTCGTTGGTCATGAATATGTGGGTGAAGTTGTGGGCATGGGTCAGGAAGTGGCCGGTTTCAAAATTGGTGACAGAGTGTCCGGTGAAGGCCATATCACCTGCGGGCATTGCCGTAACTGCCGTGCCGGGCGTCGTCATCTGTGCCGGAATACCGAAGGGGTTGGTGTTAACCGGGCCGGTGCTTTTGCAGAATATCTGGTGATTCCGGCGTTCAACGCATTCCGCATTCCTGACAATATCAGCGATGATATGGCGTCAATCTTCGACCCGTTCGGTAACGCTGTACATACCGCATTGTCCTTTGATCTGGTCGGTGAAGATGTGCTGATTACCGGTGCCGGTCCTATCGGTATTATGGCTGCGGCAGTCGCGAAGCATGTTGGTGCACGTCATGTGGTGATCACTGACTTAAATCCGTACCGTCTTGAACTGGCCGAAAAAATGGGGGCAACCCGTGCGGTCAACGTGGGTACCACCTCATTAAAAGATGTCATGAACGAACTGGGCATGACCGAAGGCTTCGATGTGGGCCTTGAGATGTCCGGTGTCCCTGCTGCTTTCCGTGACATGTTAGATAAGATGAATAATGGCGGAAAGGTTGCTATGCTGGGGATCCCGCCAACTGATGTGGCGGTAGACTGGAATCAGGTGATTTTCAAAGGCTTAACCATTAAAGGTATTTACGGCCGTGAAATGTTTGAAACCTGGTACAAAATGGCCAGTCTGTTACAAAGTGGTCTGGATATTTCTCCTGTTATTACCCATCAGTACAGTATCGACGATTTTCAGAAAGGGTTCGATACCATGGGGTCAGGGCAGTCCGGAAAAGTTATTCTTAACTGGTAGTTATCAACAATGTCAGAATTTCAGCATATCAGCGTACAGGATGCAGCAGCCAGACTCGGCGAGTTTGCGGTTGTCGATATTCGTGATCCGCAATCTTTTGCAACAGGGCACATGCCTGATGCTCTTCATCTCAGTAATGACAATTTCGCTGAATTTCTGACAAACACTGCCAAAGACAAACCCGTGCTGGTGGTGTGCTATCACGGCGTCAGCAGCCAGCAGGCGGCTAACGTAATCGCGCAGCAGGGCTACGATTCCGTCTACAGTATGGACGGCGGTTTTGAAGCGTGGAAGCTCTCTCAGGATGTGGTGACAGCATAAACGTGAGTACACCGTTAATTGCTATTACCAATGAAAGTTACGCTCATCTGCTGGCGAATTATCTGACCAGCCAGCAGTTACCTTCTCAGGTTGCAGATTCTGAAAAAGAGGGTGAGTACATTATTGTACTCGCTGACGGCGGAGACATTAGCCGTGCGACTGAAATTTGCGAAGAGTTCATCCGTCAGCCAGGCCATCCTAAATATCAGCAGGCTGCCTGGGAAAACGGTGAGCATGTGGCATTACATCCTTCGAAATCCGGTAATCTCAGCATCGGCAATTTGTTGTCGTGGGCGAAAACTGCGCCGTTCGCAGCCTCCGTTCTGTTCATCTGTACACTGGTTTATGCCCTATCCTGGCTCGGCTTCTTCGGTACTGTCAGTCAGTACCTGAAAATGCAGCCTGTGGGACAGTTGCTGCAAACCCATGAGTACTGGCGCCTGATTACGCCTGCATTCATACATTTCTCTGCCCTGCATTTTATCTTTAATCTGCTGTGGTGGAGCATGCTGGGCGCGCAGATTGAACGCACCTTTGGTTTCTCCATGTTGCTGCTGGTGTTTGTGGTCTCCGCGATAGCATCAAACCTCGCGCAGGCTGTGGTCAGTGGTCCTGCCTTCGGCGGTTTGTCCGGTGTGGTTTATGCCGTACTCGGATTCGTATGGTGGATTGGCTGGCTGAGACCGTCCTGGGGATTATCCATTCCCAAAGCCATTGTCGGTTTCATGCTGGTGTGGCTGGTGCTGGGCTATGCTGATGTGCTGTGGGTGAACATGGCCAACACGGCTCATACTGTCGGCCTCATCAGTGGTTGTTTGATGGCGGCGTTACTGGCACTGGGCTCAGGCCGCCGCAAACCGGCTCAGCTGTGATACAGATACTTGGTAAAGATGACGTCTTTTACAATGCTGGCGCCGGTCTCTTTACGCATGTGATCCTGCAGCGCCTTTAAAATTGCCAGCCGGATGTCTTCCCGTCCGGTGAGCGATTTCACTTTATCTTCCGGTTGCTGACCAAATATCTCGATGGCTGTCGCACGCAATAATGGCAGGTGATGCTCTGCAATATCGAGTACATCCACACTGTCTATCATCAATTCTACCGTGACCCGCACATAGCCAAGTTTTTTCGCGGAAGGACCAATGTAATTAGTAATGATGTCCGGCTCCAGGCTTAAATACCCGTAGTTCGGAGCATCCTGGGCATGGCTTGAAAAGCTCAGCAGGCTACAAAGTAATGACAACGCAGCGAATGCACGAAGAGATAACATTTTCATAGGCTATACAGAATTTCAGTCAGTTAACGCGTTACAAGTATGAGTGTAGTTTAGCAAACGCCGCAAAATAAACACCGCAATATAGGGTATCTTTGCACAGGACTTTGGGCTCAGAGCTATACCAATGCTAAGATAGGGCCGTTATCTTCAATGGTGTATTAGTCTTTGGAATTAGATTTAACCTTTCCCGCCAGTCTTGATGTTGCCTGGGAAGCTGCCAGTGCTGCTCAGGCTTTGCCGGTCTGTGCCCGTTCCTGGTTGCTGGACACCGGTTCACTGACCGACCGGATAGAATCTCTTACTGACAAATTTTCTCTGGCACTGGTGGGGGAAGGTAATGCGCCGCTCCATGATGCTGAATTATCTTGCCTCAGTGCTGTGGCGGCACCAGATGGTGACGGCAAATACATTGTTCGGGAAGTCCTCTTAATGAACGGCGGCACGCCCTGGGTATTCGCCCGCTCGGTAATTCCGCTGGCGCTGATGGAAACTGAATTTAATCAGCTTGGCAGTCAGCCTTTGGGTAAGCGTTTATTTAATGATGACCGCTTCGTGCGCGGTGCCTTTGAGCTATGTAAAGTGGATAATTCATCGTTCGCCGGCGATACCGGAATCACGCTTCTGGGCCGGCGTTCCTGCTTTCATTACCGGCAGCATGCCCTGCTGGTTGCTGAACTGTTCTTACCTGCATCACCTGTTTATCAAACGGAACGTTAAACATGTCACTTGAATTGTCTTTTAGTAACTGGCGGGCGTACATGCAACTGACCCGCATGGACAAACCTATCGGTATTTATTTACTGTTATGGCCGACTATCTGGGCGCTGGTTATCGCTGCCGGTGGCCTGCCGGATTTAGGGATCTCGCTGATATTCATCGCCGGCGTGGTACTGATGCGTTCTGCCGGCTGTATCATCAACGACTACGCAGATAGGAAAGTAGATGGCAGTGTAAAGCGCACCAATCAACGTCCGCTGGTGGCGGGCACAGTAAGTGAAAAAGAAGCCTTGCAGCTGTTTGCTTTGCTGGTCGGGATCTCGTTTTTACTGGTTTTACTGCTTAACTGGCAAACCATTGCATTGTCCGTGGTGGCCCTGTTACTTGCTGCCAGTTATCCGTTTATGAAGCGCTACACCCATATGCCACAAGCTGTGCTGGGCGCGGCATTCGGCTGGGGGATCCCCATGGTCTTTGCCGCCACACTGGGATATGTACCCATTGAGGGCTGGCTGCTGTTTATTGCTAATCTGGCATGGACCATCGCTTACGATACTTACTATGCCATGGTCGACCGTGACGATGATTTGATTGTCGGCATTAAATCGTCTGCCATTTTATTTGGTAAAAACGACCGTCTGATCATTGGCTTACTGCAACTGTTCACGTTGGGGGTTCTGGGAAGTATTGCGGTTTCACTGAATTACGGCTGGCCAGTGTACGTGGCGCTGGTAGCCTGTGCCGTTTTATTTGCTATTCAGTCTTACGAAACACGGGACCGCGGGCGGATGGCCTGTTTTAAAGCGTTTCTGGACAATCACTATGTCGGACTAGTGTTTGCTGTGGGGTTAATGGTGGACAGAATAGGCCTTAACGCATTGTAGCGTTAAGGCATGTGTTGCAACGCCGGAGCACTTAAGCGTCCGGCGTGTTGTCTTCTTCAAGCTTAGCCAGACGGGCTTCCAGGGCTTCCAGTTTTTCACGGGTACGGATCAGTACCTGGCTTTGAATATCAAATTCTTCCCGCGTAACAAGGTCCAGTTTGCTTAACTGGGCCTGCAATACCTGCTTCACCCGCGCCTCGGCTCCTTCGGCCATGTTACGTACCCCGGGCGGTACAGCGTCTGAAATTTGTTTGGCGATTTCTTCGAGTTTTTTCGGATCAAGCATACTATTTCCTTTATAATGCGCGTCATCGCGACTATGTGTTTCGTATTCTAATTAGATGCCACGCACATGCAATTAAAAAACCGTCATTCTCTCAAACCGTTAGCTCGCTCCTTTTCATTATGAAGTTAAATGATGCACAACAATCTGCTGTGACGTACGTCTCCGGGCCTTGTCTGGTACTGGCTGGTGCCGGAAGCGGAAAGACGCGCGTAATCACCAATAAAATAGCTCACCTGGTGAGGGAATGCGATTTGCCGGCGCGGCAAATTGCCGCTGTGACCTTTACCAATAAGGCTGCGCGGGAAATGAAAGAGCGGGTAGGGCAGACTCTTGGCAAGCAGGAGGCCAGAGGCCTGAAAGTGTGTACGTTCCACACCCTGGGCCTGACCATCATCAAGGCCCATGTTAAAGAACTTGGACTCAAACCCGGCTTTTCATTATTTGACGATAAAGATTCCACAGCGCTACTGAATGACTTAACCGAAGACACTATCGACGGCGACAAAGATCAACTTCAGTTGCTGCAAAGCTGTATTTCAAACTGGAAGAATGACCTGTTATTACCCGATGCGCTGGCGAAAAAAGCCACCAGTGCCGGTGAGCGGGAATTTGCAGAAGCTTACCGCCATTATCAAAATCACCTGCGGGCCTATAACGCGCTGGATTTTGATGATCTTATCCTGCTGCCTACCTTATTGCTTAAAACCAATGAGCAGGTCAGGTTAAAGTGGCAAAGTAAAATCCGCTACTTGCTGGTGGACGAATATCAGGATACCAACACCAGTCAGTATGAACTGGTTAAACTGCTGGTGGGAGAGCGGGCAAGGTTTACTGTGGTGGGTGACGACGATCAGTCAATTTATTCCTGGCGTGGTGCGCGTCCGCAGAATCTGCATTTGCTGCAAGAGGATTTCCCGAAACTGAATGTGATAAAGCTGCAACAGAATTACCGGTCTTCAGGCCGGATCCTGCATTGCGCCAACATTCTTATTCAGAATAACCCGCACCTGTTTGATAAAACCCTTTTCTCTGAGATGGGCTACGGCGAACCCTTGCGTGTTCTTTCGGCCAAGAACGAAGAACATGAAGCGGAAAGAGTCGTCGCCGAACTGATTGCGCATAAGTTTATGAACCGCACCCAGTACAAAGACTACGCGATTTTGTACCGTGGTAATCACCAGAGCCGTCTGTTCGAAAAGCTGCTGATGAGTAACCGTATTCCGTACCGTATTAACGGTGGCATGTCGTTCTTCGGCAGAACTGAAGTGAAAGACATCATGGCCTATCTGCGCTTGCTGGTGAATCAGGATGACGATAACGCCTTTTTGCGTGTTGTTAATACACCGAATCGGGGAATTGGCAGGGCAACCCTTGAGAAGCTGGGAAATTTCGCTAATCAGGTCGGTATTTCGCTGTTTGCTGCTACCACGCACTCAGGCCTTTCCGGCGTATTAGGTGAATCGGCTTACCAGCGTGTTGCTGGGTTTGGACGGTGGGTGGTGGAAACCTCAGACAACGTTGTGCGAGGCGACAGCAAAGCGGTATTAAGGGATATGATCCGCTCCATGCAGTACGAAGAGTTTCTGTATGAGCACAGCCCCAGTCCCAAAGCGGCTGAAATGGCCATGGCGAACGTCAGTACCCTGTTTGGCTGGGTGACTGATATGCTGGAAGGGTCTGATTTAGAGTCACCGATGACCATGCAGGAAGTGGTAAACCGCCTTATTTTGCGCGACATGATGGAGCGGGGCGAGGAAGACGGCGAAGCCGACCAGGTGCAGCTGATGACACTGCATGCCTCAAAAGGTCTGGAGTTTCCGGTGGTGTTCCTGGTGGGAATGGAAGAAGGCTTACTGCCTCACCAGAGCAGTATTGATGAAGATAACGTGGAAGAAGAACGGCGTCTGGCTTATGTCGGGATCACCCGTGCCCAGCGCGAACTTATCTTCAGTCTGGCGAAAGAGCGCAGACAGTTCGGTGAAGTTATCAACCCCGAACCCAGCCGCTTCCTCTACGAACTGCCTGTAGATGACGTTGTGTGGGAAGAAAAGAAAGTGAAACCCTCAGCGGAGCAGCGCAAAAAGACCAACGAAGCCGGACTCGCCAGCTTAAAAGCTATGTTAGGGAAGAATTAAAGCGCGTTGTTACGCGCGTTTCTGCCTTGCCACCGGTTCCGGGGTTGAAAGTATCTTGCCCTGGGCATAGTGACAATCAATTTCATTCAGGGCTTTAAGCTGAGCTCTGGCGTCGACGCCTTCGGCGATAACATCGAATTTCAGATGTTCTGAAATCAGCATAACCGACTGGATCAGCTTCAGGTTCCGTTGTGAGCGGGGAAGTGATTTCACGAATCTGTGGTCAATTTTGATGTAGTCGAAAGGGTAGGCAAACAGGTAGCTCAGTGATGCCAGACCACTACCAAAGTTATCCAGCACCAGGGTGATGCCGGCCCGTTTCAGTTTCTTAATCGCAGGCAGGATAAACTGGGAACGCCGGTTTAAATCGTTTTCATCAAACTCAAACACAAGCCGGTCAGGTGATACCTTATATTCTTCTACTAACTGCAGAATTTTTGTGACCAGTGATGCCTGCAGCAGGTGATTAATCGACACATTCACTGCAATCTTTTCGATGCCGGCAGGTTCTTCCTTTTCATCGTTCAGCAATTCACAGGCTTTACGGAGCTGGAATAAATCAAGGTCGAGTGTCAGGCCGCTTTGCTCTGCCACTTCCCGGAAATGCTTACGGTTAACTTTACCGTGTCTTGAATGCTCCCAGCGCACGTAGAGTTCATGATAAAACGCGCTGTCGTTCCGCAAATCCATTACCGGTTGCAGATAACAGTCGAACTCCTCCTGGCGCAGAGCAAGACGGAACTCGTTTTCCAGCTCAAGTTCCTCAATCAGGCGGTCGCGCATGGATTTATCGAACATCACAAAACGGCCGCGTCCCAGCGTTTTGGCCTGGTACATAGCTGCATCTGCATCCCGCAGCACTTCATCAGCGGCGCGGTAGTATGACTCAAGATGAGCTATTCCCACGCTTGCGCCGGAATACATCTCCTTGCCATCAAGAAGGAAAGGTTTAGAAATCGCATCAATGATACGGGTTGCTACATCTTCAGCGGCGGCAGCATCTTCAAAGTTATCCAGCAATACCACAAATTCATCACCGCCAAGGCGGGCAAGCAGATCGTGTCCGCGGATACACAAAGCGATACGGCGGCTGACTTCGATAAGGAATTCGTCGCCGGCATGATGGCCGAGGGTATCGTTAATGGTTTTGAAGCGATCTAAATCGATAAACAGTACTGCAAACAGGTTTTCAGGGTAGCGCTGCTTGTTGGCAACGGCCAGCTCAAGCCGGCTGGTGAACATCGTGCGGTTGGGTAAATCGGTGAGACTGTCATGATGCGCGTCATGGATCAGTTTAAGTTCTATTTCTTTTCGTTCTTCAATTTGCTGCTTCAGGAACGAATTGATTTTATCAAGTTCCCGGGTGCGTTCTCTGACCTTTTCCTCAAGCAGTGCATTGTATTGCTGAATCGCATCGGTATTTCGCTTTCTGCCGATCGCTGCTGCAATGTGATGGGAGACAAAGCGCAGCAGTTCGAGATCTTTAGCCGTATATTTAGCCAGCTTACCGTAGGTCTGAATGCCTATAACGCCGGAAATTTTTCCGTCTACCACTAACGGGGAACCAAGCCAGGAGTTCGCACTTTTCAGCATTCGCTGGGCAGCTGCCACATCCAGTTCGCCTGCCTGAGTCAGTTCCAGCACCCGTGGCGGGTTGATAAGCTCCGTCTGGCCTGTACGTAAAACGAATTCCGATAAGCCCAGTCCCAGCGGCCGGCGTTCAATAGTCTCTTCGGTGGTGTCGCTGAAGTAGGGGAAGTCGAGGTATTCTCCGGTTTCATCCAGCGTGGCAATGTAACAGTTAGGAGCAGTGATCAGGCGGGCCAGTATTTTGTGTATGCTGGCGTAGAAGGCATCCATGTCGCCTTCCAGGTTCGCCGACAACTCTGAAATTTCATATAACGCCTGTTGCAGGGTTTCTATTTTCTGGCGTTCAAGAATTTCTTCCTGTAACTCGTCATTGATTTTACGAAGTTGCCGCGTTCTGTCCCGGATGGTGCGCTCAGTGAGTTCGCGGCTTTTTACCCGGTCTACCGCATTCACAATGTGCTGGGAGACAAACAACAACACTTCCAGATCTTCATCTGTATAAAACATTGTGTCGTCGTAAGTTTGCACCACCATTGCGCCGATAACCTGCGAGCCACGCTTTAGCGGTACACCGAGAAACTGATGGGGAACAGCGCCAACAATGCTCACCCCGGTTTCACGGGTGAAGGCTTCCTGATTCTCTTTTTCGAGAAATACATGACGACCGGTACGCAGAATGTGGCCGGTGATCCCGTCCATCAACGATTCTGCCGGGATTTGTCTGATAGTCTGTTCGTCGAATTCATCGACAAAATAAACGAAGTTAACGAGGTTGGCGTCTTTTTCGTAGAAGGCAACGAAGAAATTATCCGCATTCATGAAGTCACCAATGATTTCATGGATAGCCGGATAGAGGCGGTTTAGATTGCTGACGGAACTTGCCAGTTCGGCAATATCGAAAAGCGCTTTCTGTACTCGCTCAGACCGTTTGTACTTGTCCGTAAGTTGTTGCAGCTGCGGTATGAGTTCGCGAAGCTCTTCCTCTGACAACTCGTACTGCGTTGACTCTGAAGACATCCTGATTAGCCGGTTATTATTCTGTTTAGTGACCGCTAATAAATTAACCGATTTGTATGAAAAACGCTACTTATTGACGTCAATCTGGAGGAAATTGTCAGGAACTGGCGGGGAAGTGTATGAATATTAATACCCTGCAGCCAAAATGCTTATTATGAATGCAGGGTAAAGTATTTGTTAATTAAATGCCTTCGATCATGAACTCGATGGCTGCTTTAATCTCGTCATCACTACAATTGGCACAGGTACCTTTGGGTGGCATAGCGTTAATGCCATTCAAAGCATTTTGCCATACGCCGTCCAGCCCACGCTCATCCAGGCGGGGTTGCCAGTCTGCAGCATTGTGCAAACGCGGCGCGCCTAAAACACCTGAACCATGGCAGGCTACACACGCGCCATTGTAAACATCCTCACCGGAACGGGCGGCAGATGCGCCGGCGCCTGCAGCCGCTGCACCTGCGATGTTCAGTTCACCGTAAGGCTTTGTTCTTTCTTTTATTGCTTCGTCTGTCATTTCCTGTGCATGGGCGGTGGTGAGCCCCAAAGCAACAGTCATCGCTATCAATGCTTTTACTTTCACATCTGTCTCCGGCAACGGTCTTATTAGCAGTAATTGCCTGATTATAGCGGTTAAAAAGTCCCCGACAACATTTTGGTCACAAATACCTGGAAAAAGTGGGTGAAATATTCTTTAACCTGATTTCGGTCATGAAAACGCCAGATTCATGAAGACGTTAGCCGAAGCTTTAGGGTTTTGAGTATGTCGTGCGTGTCCGGATGAAATAATTCCGATCCTTTAAGCGAAGATATCGTAATGCATACGGTGGTGCGAATGCGTTACCGCCGAGTTAGTTGAATACCGCTTGAATACTGTTTATTCTGCGTGTTTTAAGCGCGAAATGTTGTATAACCCGGTACGGAAGTTATGAATTATTGGATGAATGGCACGGATGCTGAAAGTGGGCACACTTTACGGGGCAGGTGTTCGTCACAAGGTGTGAACCGATGAACGAACAGCAGGCCATACCCAAAGCGCCCTCCGCGCATAAATTAAAGCCGCTTAACGATGCGGCAACCTCACCGTTTGGTTTCTTTTTGTTGTGTTTATACACGGCGCTGGTTTTTATTCGTCCTCACGAATGGCCGTTCTGGGAAGTTGAATTCCCGATCCTGCGTACCATTCTGATCTCCACATTCGTTGCTTATCTGCTTTTCCTGAGACCGAAAATATGGGATATCCAGTGTACTTTGCTGGTGTTATTGCTGTTTTCCATGGTGCTGTCTGAGTTCCGCGCCGGGCGGTTCTTAAGTGATCTCACGCCGGTAATTGACTGGGTAAACTCGAACGTTATTCCATTCATTCTGTATCTTGGCTTTCTGGTGTCATTGAAGCGGCAACGCATTATCCTGCTGATATCGCTGGTGGCGTGTCTTGTCATGGTTCATCAGGCATGGAGCCAGCTTGCCGACCCTCTCGGACAGGGCTGGGCGGAAAGCGCCATTTACCGGTACGACAGTGCTAACGAAATTCAGCAGGTTCGTTATATCGGTATCTTTAACGATCCCAACGACATGGGGATGTTCCTGGTCATGAACATTCCTTTTGCTGCTTACTTTCTGGTGACAGCAAAAGGCAAACTGGCCAAGCTGGCATCCTTAAGTGTGTTTGCGCTGTTACTGCTCGGGGTTTACTGGACCGGAAGCCGGGGCTCCATGATTGGTGCGTTTGCTGTTTTCTTCGCTTTCTTCTATATCCGCTTCGGCAAGGTAAAAGCTATGCTGGTGGCCGCAATGGGCGTGCCTGCAGGATTTATTGCTTTGATGTCTTTCCGGTCAATTGACGATAAAGACGCCAGTGCCATGGACCGTCTGACTGCCTGGTATGAAGGGATCCAGATGGTTAAATACCGGCCTCTGTTTGGGTTTGGTAAAAACCGCTTTCTGGAGTATCACCCCAAGGTTGCTCATAACTCATTTGTAACCATTATGTCCGAGCTTGGCATCATCGGGTATACGCTGTGGATGGCATTTTTCATCTTCATCTTTTACATGCTGTTCCGTATCCGCAGAATGCCAGATATTCCGGGTGAAGCCGGAGACAGCCTGCGCCAGGAGAAAACGCTGAGCTTGTACATGGCGGTGTCAATTATCGGCTTTGCCGTAACGGCATTCTTCATCAGCCGCAGCTACGCCATGTTCTTCTACATTTTTGCGGCAATCGTGTCGGCGTCTTTCTACCGCTTGCGTAATAAGTATCCGAAGTTGCCGCTGGCATTTCAGGGTAAAGATATTGCGCGGGGTATCGGATACAGTGTTGTCAGTTTGATTCTGTTGTACCTGCTGCTGAAAAGCTTGCTGTCGTACTTCTACTAAAGCATTCAGGGAGAGGTAAATTGAGTACTTTGAAAGCCAGTGTCATTGTTGCCGTATACAACGGTGAGAAAACGTTAGGCTTAACCATAGACAGCCTGCTGGCACAAACGTATCCCAACCTGGAAATACTGCTTATTGATGACGGCTCTACCGACGGCTCAAAAGCACTGATCGAAACCTATCTGCACGATCCGCGGGTGAAATATCACGCTAAGCAAAACGGTGGAGTTGCCTCAGCACGTAATTACGGTATTAGTGTGGCAGAAGGGGATGTGATTGGTTTTTGCGATCAGGATGACCAATGGAAGCCTGAAAAGCTGGAGTACCAGCTGCCGGCCTTTGATAATCCGGAAACAGGTCTGGTTTACAGCTGGGTAGAAGTGCGAAAGCACGGCGAAGTGTCGGTCAGTGAGCCGGAATTCGAAGGGCAGTGTTTTGAAGCGTTACTGAAACGGAATTTCATTTCCTGCTGTACCGCCATGGCCCGTAAATCGCTGTTTCTTGAAATTGGTGGTTTCGATGAAAGCCGCGAATTGCATGGTGTGGATGACCGCCACGTGTGGCTGCGTATGGCCCGTATTTCTAACCTTGCCGTGATAAAGCGTCCGCTCGCCATTTATTTTATTCACGGAGAAAACTATTCCCTGAATGAAAAGAAAATGCTGATCGCTGACCTGGTTTGTGTGCGTAAAATTGCAGCCATGGACGGTGTCAGTGCGCAGGAAAAAGCACTGTGTAAACAAGCCGAGTACGGCATTTATCTGCACTATGCCAATAATTTGTTATATCAGAATCACCCGCAGGATGCCGGTCACTGTTACCTGAATGCCTGGAAAGTACAACCCGGACAGGTGAAATACCTCATTTCCGGGCTGTTGTTATCTGTTACGCCGCCGCCCTTGCTGCGCACCCTGAAATCATTCCGTAAGAGAGTTGTATAAATGGAACAGAAAGCCGTCATTGTGATCGGAATGCACCGCAGCGGTACTTCCGCTGTCTCCGGTATGCTTGCCGAACTGGGTGTTTTCATGGGCAGTGCTTTGTTTGCGCCGCAAAAAGGGGTAAACGAGAAAGGGTTTTACGAGAACTCGTATCTGGTCAACATGAACGAAAAGCTTCTTGATGAAGCCTTATGGTCCTGGGACGATCCTCTTGCACAGAACATGTACGCAGCGCCACCGGAAAACGGTAGTCATTTGCTTGATGAAGCGGTAAAGGTGCTTGAAAGCGATTACGGCAAACAATCCTGCTGGGGAATGAAAGATCCCCGTACCACGTTGCTGCTGCCTTTCTGGCAACAGGTGTTCGATAAAATGGCGTTGTCACCGTTTTATCTGCTGATGGTGCGCTCTCCCTTTGAAGTATACGGCTCGCTGAAAAAGCGTGACGGCTTCTCTGCCGATAAATCATTAATGTTATGGCTTAACTATACCCTCACCGGCTACTTCTGCAGCCAGGGAAAGCCTCGCTATATCTTGAGCTATCACACGTTACTGGAGCGCCCTGAGGAGATGGCAAAGGCCGTATCTGATGCTGCCGGACTCAACATCGATGTGGATGCGCTGAAACTGGGTTTTGTTGACAAGAAAATGCGTAATCAGAAAAGCGTTAACATACCTGAAGGTGAACTGTCTGATATTGCTGCGCAGGTGTATAACGCGCTTACTGCACGGGAAACAGATCATGATAAACTGGTCGCACTCAGTGCGCGGTATCAGGCGTATCTGGACAATTTGTCCCCCGTGCTGGTGGAACATTTGTTATCGCTGAAGAAAGAAGAAGTGTACTTCCGCCGTCATTTTCTTGAAGCCTACGAATCACTGTGGTGGAAAGTCAGCTGGCCGCTTAAAAAGCTGGAACAGTTCGTTAAAAGCAAAAAGTAAGATTTTAAAAGGTAAAGTAGTAAATGTTCACAGTGGGCGTGTACCGGCCGCAGACGCTGCCGGAAAGCTTTAATGTCTGTATCGACAATATCGTGCAGTATTTGCCGGAGCTCGGTGCGTCTTACTTTTGTTCCGGTGATCCTGCGCAGTTATCCACTGCTGACGTTATCTGGGATCCCCGCGCAGGAGGTGGTCACGCACCGCCGAAATGGCTGACGCTGCTGGAAAAGCCGCTAATCATTACTCTGCACGGTGTGGGCCCGCTGGTATTTCCGGAGCATTACAGCGAAGGTTTGCGTCACCGCTTTGAAATCTATAAAAGTAACCGTCGTAAGAAAAAAGCGTGGAAAGCGGCGTCCGGCCGCTACAGCCGCATTGTTACCGTGTCAGAATTTTCTAAAAAGGTAATAAACGACACCCTGAATATTCCGTCCGGTAAAATCGACGTTATTCTCAACGGCGTGGATTTATCGGTATTTACGCCTCCTGAGAACCCCGCTGAAAATACTGCGCCTTACTTTCTCCATGTGTCCAACGACGAGTCTCGCAAGAACGTTGACCGTATTATTAAAGCGTACGAAAAAATCAAAGCAGACAACAAGTGGCCGCTTATTTTAAAGCTGGCCGGTGACCGTACCTGCGATGTACCCGGGGTTAAAATCATCAATAAGCGGCTGTCGGCAGAGGAGCTGGTTGCGCTGTATGCCGGTGCCGGCGCATTTGTCTTCCCGTCCGTTTACGAAGGCTTCGGGATCCCGATTATTGAAGCGATGGCCATGCGCTGCCCGGTGATCACTTCATCAGGTACCGCCTGTGAAGAGGTTGCCGCCAGTTACGCAACGCTGGTCGAGCCGGCGTCTGTTTCTGCTCTGTCGTCAGCGATGGAATCACTGATGCTGAATCCTGTTTCAGAGCAGGCGATTGAAGCTGCTGTTAAACATGCCGGCTCTTTCAGTTGGAAAGAGACTGCTGAACAATATTACCGCGTTTTTCTTCAATCCGCCGGTGAAGGGAAAGCGTCTAAATAATGAAAAGCATTGTTCTGCATTCACTGAAGTGGGTGGCTATCGGTAAAATCCTCGGACAGAGTGTGCGCTGGCTTACCACCATCTTCACCCTGCGTTTCCTGTTTCCGGAAGATTACGCCGTTATCGCTTTATCGTCGTTCTTTACATCACTGCTGTGGGCGTTCAGTAAAAACGGTATTGCTGCTGCGCTTATCCGGGAAAAAGACGTCGATGATGACATTCTCGGACAGTTTTATACACTGACCATCATCGCCCATACCTCACTGTTTCTGTTACTTCAGCTACTGGCGCCGGTTCTTGCCGGTGTGTACGACGATCCCAGGCTGGAAGATGTCATCCGCGTGTCATCACTCACTTTCCTGATTTCCCTGATAGGCTTCATGTCGGGCACCATGCTGAACAAGGAAATGCGCTTCAAAAAGTTGTCTATGGTTGATGCAGCGTCAGAGTCTCTCGGCGCGCTTTCTACTGTATTTATGGCATGGTACGGGCTGGGTTACTGGTCAATCGTATTTGGTGTTCTGGCGATGGAAACGGTGCGGCAAACCGGTTATCTCATCCGTGCCGGTAAATGGGTTCGGCCCGGCAAGCTTACTTCTAAAATCAAAGGGATCCTCGATTTCTCATGGAAAGCGGCCCTACAGGCTACCGTGGGTTACAGCATCTTTAATCTCGATATTGCCATTGCCGGTTTATATTTAAGCACTACCGATCTTGGCTTTTATCAGTTCGCCGCCGTGCTGGCGATGATGCCGGCGGTAAAAGTGCTGCCGCTGCTCAGGCAGGTCGCGCTGCCGGTTTATTCCAAGATTCAGGACCAGGCTTCGCAGATTGAATATTATTTCCTGAAAAGTCAGCGCATGAGTGCCTTGCTATTCGTTCCCGTCTTTTGGGGCGTCGCGGCCACAGCCAATACCATGGTACCGGCATTCTTCGGCGAGAAGTGGGTACCGGCAGCAATGATCATCACACTGTATTGTTTATCTATGCCAATGCGGAGCCTGGAACAGCTGTTCGGGCCGGTGCTGAAATCACTGAATAAAATGAATGTGATCATCGTCAACACGATCATCTTTGCCGCTATTCTGATCCCGGGCTTTTATATCGGTGCACAGTTTGGTAGCGGAGGCATGGCATTGTCGTGGCTGTTCTCATTCTTTATCAGCTTTATGATTGCATCTTACCGTTCATGCCGCTGCCTGAATATCCGCTTCAAGCGTTTTATCGGCGCGGTGTACAAGCCCCATCTGATTGGCTTGTGTATGCTTACTGCTACCTGGTGGCTGGGGCAGTACCTGATGCAATCCATGACTCCCTGGCTGGTATTTATTATTCAGGTCTTTACCGGTGGTGTGATTTATACCGGTCTGTCTTTACTGTGTGCCCGAAAAGAGAGCATGGAGCTCATTAACCTGGTCAGAAACAGGAACAGCAAATGAAAAATGTGGTCATTGCCGTTATAACCTGTCGCCGCCCGGAATGGCTGGGGCGGTTACTGGACGGATTGCTTGCGCTTAAGTGCGATGAAGACATCAACCCCCGCATTCTGGTGGTGGATAACGATGCCAGTGAGAGCAGTAAGGACGTCGTTATCTCCCGTCAGCAGGACGGGGCTATTCCGGTGTCTTACGACGTGGAAAAACAGCAGGGTATTGTATTTGCCCGCAACCGCTGCGTGGAACTGTTCCATCAGATGAATGGTGATTACCTGGTGTTCATTGATGACGATGAATGGCCGCAACAACCCGACTGGCTTAACCGGCTGGTCAGTGCGGCGGGTGAATTCAATGTGGATGTGGTGACCAGCCATGTTATTTCTGTGGGCGAGCCTGGCACACCGGAGTGGGCTGTCGATTTAATTTACGGCAAAAATCCCTACACACACGGACAGTTCATTGACGTGTTTTACACCAATAATTTGTTGTTGAGCCGGCGCATGACCGAAGCCCTGACGCCGTGTTTCGATGCCCGTTTTGCCATGACCGGTGCCAGTGACTATCACTTTGCCCTGCGGGCAAAACAGGCGGGATATAAGTGCGTTTATATCGATGCACCGGTGGTGGAAGAATTTCCCGCTTCACGGGCATCCGTTAAGTGGTTCTGCCGGCGGGGATTCCGTTCCGGGATCGGCTATACCCGTTCTCACGTGTTTGAAGAATCATACAAAACTGCCTTACTCCGCTGCGTGGCATTAAGTGGCGTCAGAGTGCTTCGCGGACTGGCGAAACTCATTACCGGTGTTGTTACCAATAATAAAACAACCCGGGTGGACGGGCTGTTCCGCCTGTGCTCTGCCGCAGGCACCATTGCCGGTTTATTCGGTATACAGCACGAAGAATATAAAGTGATCCACGGCAAGTAATTCGCTGTGCCGTGAACGCTGATTGCATCAATAAGGAAATACTGTGAGTACAAGTAAGCCGCACGTTGTTATTCCGTTAGCATCCAATGCCCGACATTTGCAGCAGGTTTACACCGGTATGGAAGCGCTGGCTGCAAAAGGACACATCAGGCTGGATTATCAGTTCGACTGTCAGCGTCATCACAAAAGCGGGTTGTCATTTACTGTGGATAACCGCTCAGTGTTTGTCGATACAGCCGACTCGCCGGCAATCAGCCAGCAGGATTACGATAAGTGCGATGTCTACTTCAAGCGCACCCTGAAGCCTGAAGATGCGGCGGCAATGAACAAGCTGGAGCCATTCGGGCTGTATTTTGAAATCTATCCGTCAGTCCGTTCCGTGCTCACAACCCGCCGGTACATGGCCTATTCTGACAGCGGCGCATCCAATAAACTGAAAACGTTTATTAAGTCTGTGGATACGGCCAACAAAATGAGCTTTATGCCCCGTGCTGCCCAGTTTGAGAATCCGTATCCGGCCGGCAATACCGTGATGTTTTATGTACGGTTGTGGGACCCGGATTTTGATAAAGAATTTGAAATCAGTGAAGCGGAGGCCGAAGACCGGCGGTTAATTAATTCCCTGCGTATCGCCTGTGTACGCCAGCTGAAAGAACGCTTTGGCGACAGAGCGCTGGTGGGGGTGATGGATGATGCGTATGCCCGCAAGGTTGCACCCGATCTGGTTATCGCTGCAAACGACACTTCTAAACAAAACTATCTGGAAAGAGTAAAGCAGGCGGGCGTGTGCATAGCCTCTACCGGCTTACATGAATCCTTGGGCGCAAAATTTGCGGAATATGTTGCTCTGGGCAAACCTATTGTCAGCGAAGTGTTTAACTACAGCCTGCCCGGCGATATTCAGGATAAACAGAATTACCTGCAATACACCACTGCAGAAGAATGTACTGAGCAGGTAGCCAGCTTGCTGGAATCTCCTGAAGCTATGCAGAAAATGCGTGATGCGAACCTGAACTACTACCGCAATATGCTCACGCCGCAAGCCATAGCACAGCGTATTATCGATACTGCACAGCGCCGCTGAGGCGCTGCTGTATTTCACCATTCGTGTGCGTCAGAACGATTTAATTTCTATGTAGCCACCTTCCTGTGGCCGTAATTCTTCGATTTTTTCCATCGTCGTGACAATAGGGGGCAGCTCCCGGTTGCCGGTAATGGTCACCGCAGAACGGTCGTCGCCGTCACCGGTTTCATCCCGCTTCAGCAGACGGGTATCTTCCGTCACGTTATTGTTCTCAAGGGTGATCACCGGGTGGCCTTCCACCCAGTTTGCATCCGGAATTTCATCTGTCAGCAGTACCGGCTCATTCTCATCTTCAATAAAGGCAATCGAATTATTGCGCAGCGTTACTGAGTGCAGCCCCTGAAAGGTTCTGACAATGGTGCGGCCAAAATCTTCATCTATCAAAAACAGGTTGTTTTCGTACAGCGTATCGCCTCTTGACCCGCTGTTACCGTCACCGCCTGTACGGCTGCCCAGACCCGGCGGGCGCATCAGCATTGTGTTGCCCTTTACCTTAAATTGCTGGCCGGCAAAATCGTATTTCTGATCGTATCCGATAAGCTCTACCAGATATTTCGCCTGAGGATCTTCACCGGATTCAATCCAGTTATTTTCAATGAGTGTGTTTTCAAAACGGGATTTCACACTGTTGCCACGGTTGTCGTGCAGAAAGCTGTCTTTCAACAGAAACTGGCTGCCCGGAAAGCTGTGCTGATCGCTGGCTACGTACACTGCATGTCCCCAGGAGCGGCCCGGCTTCTTACCGCCGCTTTCCGTGACTTCCACATTGATCATCGATAAATTGCCGGAATTACGGTCAGTGGACAGAACACCGGTACTGCAACGGCGAATAAGCACATTCTTCAGTACGGTATTCGTGGCTTCATTCCGGAAACACAGCCCGCCGTCCTGCAGGACCACGTTTTCTATAGTCCAGTTATGAGAATGGCGCACTGCCAGTGTCCAGTTGAAACGCTCTGTCCCGCCCGCAAAGACCGGTCTGTCTCCGGCTTTTTTGGTGTTACCGATAAGCCGGATAGGCAGCGCTTCTGTGCCGGAGATGTTTTTTATCTCAACCGGCTCATATTCGGCATCCGGATCCAGATAAATTGTATCGCCTGCGGCAAGTTGCGGGAGAATGTCCTTCAGCTGACGGTACTGACGGGAAGGGCCCACGTACCAGGTTTCAGGTTTTCTGGGCGTATTGGCGGTTTGTGTTACCCATACAATGCGGTAAATCCCACGGCGGCGCTCACTGTCCGATTCTTTGAATTCCAGACGGTTTGTCCACATTGTATTGTATCTGTCCGGTGCCTGCAGGCTGACCCGCAGCGTGTCGCCGTCTTTTACTTCAACAGGTTGATCTTTCACAGCCGGTGCACCGTTTACTGAAATCGCAATGCCTCTGGCTGTCAGTGTAAGCGGGTATTTGCCTACACCTTTCATGGTAAAGCATTCTTCCACCATTGCGCCGGGTGCCAGTTCCAGTCGGGCCGGCAAATCGGCAGGATGACGTACACGCCACTGATAATCAGACACATCTTTCACCAGACATTCACCGTCAGCCGCGTTTGCCTGTGTAATGCCTGAAAACAATATGGAAAAAAGAAGTGCTGGTACTGCGTGTTGCCATCGGCGCATAGAAATCCCTGTAAAATGGTGTTGCAAGTAAAGCTATACGGGACATTACCCAAATTAGCTTAAACTCACAAGTTACCGGCAGATGACAAAGGCCGTATTTACTGCCTTTTACGGCATACTGCATAGCGTCGTGAATGCTTGAAATACAAAGGCTTCGTTGCTATGTTGCCTGTTCAGGGAATGCCGATGCCTGAAACAGGTGAACAGCTCTAAGCAGTCATCAGCGCTAACACTTACCGATGTGGTATCAGCTAAACAATGAACGTGTATTTCTATTTACCGGAAGATCAGAAACCTGCTCAGTTACCCGCGCAGACCGACTTCACATGGAAAGATTATTCGCTGGGCAAATATTGCTGGGGTCTGCAAACCTATAACCGTTTGCAACTGGCCGGCGTACCCTGTGAACTTACCCACACACTGCCGGAAGAAGGCGTGATTATTGCGCACCGGGCATTCCTGCCGGACTCCATAATTCCAACCCGTAAGCAGGTGCTGGTGTGTATACAGGCCGACTGGAGCCGTCATCCATTTGCCCAGTTGCATATTTGTCAGAATATGGCGCAAACCAAAATGTCCGGTATACCGCGGCCGGAACGGTTCGCCACCGGTGAAACCTATTTCGTGCACCACTGGCCACAACCGGGTATGACGCCCAGAGATTCTGCCCGTGGCAATACCTTTGAGAACATTTACTACTTTGGCCTGGCTGAGAACCTGGCGCCGGAGCTGAAATCAGACGACTGGCATCAGTTCATGGAAGAAAACGGCCTTAAATGGCACCTGGAATCGTCACCGGCAAACTGGCGGGACTACAGTCAGGTAGACGGTGTGTTATTCGCAAGAGACTTCACCGGCAAGAAACACATCAACAAACCCGCCAGCAAATTGTTTAATGCCTGGATCACCGGTGCCATTCCAATTTGTACACCGGAATCTGCTTACGTCGATGAAATTGAAAACGATACCCAGGCCGTCGTAATAAACAACTACGACGATTTAAAAGCCAAACTCGTTGCTCTTAAAAACGACCCCGACCGCATCCGCATTATGCAGCAGCAAGGGGCGGTTAAAGCGAAGCAGTATTACCCCGAAGCCATTGTGCAGGAATGGGAAGCCATTCTGGAGAAGTTAAAACAATACAGGATGAGTCGCGGTCAGTACGCAGCATTCATCACCAAACGCAGCTTCAGCTGGGTGCTGTGTAAGTGCGTGCGCTGGTTAAGATAACAGCAATAAATACAACAGCCGGCTTCTTAAACAACGAATATGCCCTATAACGGATAAATCAGTTGAAGCCGGTGCAATGCATCAGTATCATTAGCGCCCGATTGAGCAGACAACCACTGTCATTCAATCCCCCTTCTACGCACCCGTAGCTCAGCTGGATAGAGCGTTGCCCTCCGGAGGCAAAGGTCATAGGTTCGAATCCTATCGGGTGCGCCATTTTTTTCTGCCTAAACCGTGATCAAAAGTTGATTGTACTGAACTGTCAGTATTGTTGAAATGAGCTTACTACATACAACTCAAAACCTCATTTCATTGCCCTATCAGCTAGAATTGTCAGAGCGTTCAAGTATTACAGACTATTCTGTATTTCTTTAATGGCATAATAATTAGCATCAATGGTAATGAGAAGTTAACCAAGGTTGCCTTCTCGCTGTTTTTCTAATGTTATTGGACCGTCGGTAATGTATTTCGCTCCGGCATTATCCAGATCGTTGAGAATAGAGTTGAGAGTAATACGTCGTTGATTTCTGTCTTTAAACTGATTTATTTCCAAAACTAATAGGCGAATTTTAGTGTCACCGAATACTTCCGAAATGCGCTTAAGGAAGTTATTTTTAAATTCAATGTCCCCACCAAAGAAAGATGTCAGATCGCCTTCGTGAGTATATGTGCTGAATGAATTTAGGTTTTCTTTACTTATAAAATGTTCATAATTCTGAATCCCTGTACCTTTCCTGCGCTCCCTTTTCGTTCCCCATAAGTGTATTCCCTCGATATTTTGACGTATAGCTTGTATTAAATGCAGGACGCGAGCTAATTCTGTGACTTTTTTTCGTGTTAGTTCGTGAGCTCTTAATAGTTGAGGAATATCTAAAGTGAATCGCAGACCTAGTTGTCCCGAATCCATATATTCACTTAGTAATTCCATATCATCAGCTGTTTTGATTAAAAAATGTCTATTTTTTAGTGGCCGGCATCCATTCCGGTTTTCAAGGAGCAGTTGTGTGTTGCTCCATCTTGATTCAATTAGCTCAGTAAATAGGCTAACTCGCTTGATGAATTGTTTCATATCACAATAGTGACTAAACGGTGGATGAATTTCGATAAAGTCCGGCGCAGGTGCCTCATTAACAAAGTCAAAAAGAAAGTGCGCAAATTCTCTTGCCCATTGTTCACTAAACCAAAGAAGTGGTACCTCATTTTCCTGCGCATTCGTTAATTCTGGGTAATTCTCTAGTGCAGGATGTAGAAATCGGCGTTTTGTGGCACTATATTCTGTATGCAAACAGTAACGACTGTAACGATTAAGATCAGCTTGGAGGCTTTGCTTGTCAAAGTGTGCTGAAACTTCGACAATATCTGGTTTAATATCTTTTGGGAATGGTAAACCATGGTATTGAACAGGAACTAGATACATCTATTACTTCACCTCGCGACTTATATGAAATTTCACAAGCTAATAGCGGTTTATCTTAAGGCTACGTTTAAGTAATGCCGGTTAACTATGAGAAAGTGAATTGTTAGCGTAACCATTAGCTAAAAAGGTGCCTGGTTTTATTGAGCACTACACAGTGAAGCTGTAGAGCGAAACATACCGTTAACCTCAATAAACCTATATACTTGATAGTAGCGAGTTTTGAGGCAAGAAGTTCCGGCAACCCGAAAATTTTTTATATTTTCAATGATTGCCGTCCCCAATTTAGTATTTACAACTCTCAGGTCTGTTCTCTTCTCTCGCACCGGCAATATTCATTTCAACTATTTGGTCTGAGCATCCAGCTGCATCGCATAGACGTACTCCATAATCTTTTGTTTCTATATCTACATTATGAAGATAAGTCTCGCCATATACCGATGTGGTTACGACTTGCAGGCTTTTATCTTCCCAACTAGTGCCTGAATCAACACTTACAAGTTCGTAATAGCCATTATTATTATCTGCGCCACCTAAAAATGTTGCCTTGTACAGTTGGCAAATTGGAATGCTTGTACCGAAGTTGTCAATGAACCAGCTTTGTTCACAAGTGTCTGTATCGCTAAGAGCAAAACTAATAGTGTTCATCTCTCCTTTCATCACAGCATCTACAAAAGCGATAGCTGCCATTACATCAGGTACACCAGTGCCACATCTGCTTCCGTCACAAGAAGAGCCTAAAACCTCACCTCTGGCTGTTGCTTTTAGCGCCTGCTTAATAAGCTCTGGACTTGCCCCAGTCATTGACTTAATTGCGGTCGCAAGACCTGCTACGAGAGGTGAAGAGAATGAAGTTCCGTCCCAGAAACAGGCAAATTGAGAGTCGCCTTCTTCACATGGTGCTGCAATCCAGTCTCCTGCAGTAACAAGGTCTAGACCATCACCATAGTTAGAGAACCACTCAAGTTCGCCGTCTTTATCTATGGATCCAACAGAAATTACACCCTCACAGTTGGCTGGGGCAGAGTGTGCCGCAGGCATCGTTTCGTTTCCTGATGACGCTACTATTACCCAGCCTGCTGATATTGCCCGCGAGATGGGCTCCTGTACATATTCCGGGCAACCGTCTTCCGCCAAAGCTCCAATGCTCAAATTGATAACGCCTGGGTTACCTGAATAAGGTTCGATTCCAGCAAACTGTTTACCCAGCAGGTATTCTATGTTGTTTACGGCGTCTGACATGAATCCTATTCCGCAGGTCATAACACGTCCCGCATACAGATTCACATTGTTAGTAATCCCCGCTCCAGCCATATTATTGTTCATTTGCGCAGCGACTGTTCCCGCTACACCAACCCCATGACCATTGCAAATTCCCTGTTCAAGCGAAAGAGGGTTGGGTCGGAAATCCGCATGAGGCTCCTGACGGTCACCATCTTTTTCCAGCGCAGTCGTTGAAAAACTTGCACCCCCAGTGAAAATCACATCTTTGTTGTCAAAGAATGAAGAGTCCATAACCCAGACGTCTACCTTTTCGCCATCGTTAAAATAGTTAGTCTCCTCCCAGGCTTCGATAACATTCATGCCCAGCTTACTTTCATTGCTGCTACCGAGGTAGAATTCCTGCCCACTAAAATCGTTATCATTGACGACTAGTGTCCCGTTCTGATGAATCTCCAAATCGGGCTCGACCAACCCAAAACGCCCGTCTTCAGTCAATGCTTTAGCTACTTCTCTGGCATCGTAACCCAAGCCATCAAGAGTGATAATCTCCATCCTTGTAGATCGATGTACAGATTTGGCCGTTACTACATCGTTAGCGCCTGACTTCTTTGTATTGGAGTCAGTTGTATAGTTGCCTATGCACCAACTGCTTTTACCATCAGGTGTGGGAACACAGCCTGACATTGAAGGAGTCGCTTTCTGTGTCGCGACTTCTGACTTCACAGTGTTCGCTTTAGGCGTGATCACCAAACGAACTTCTTCACCAGCATCTACTGAGAAAGTCACTGCTGAGATTAAGCTCACAAATACCGAAGTTAAAACTGATTTCATTTTCATGTTGATTTCCTTACTCTGGTGCCTGGCATGATGCGCTGCTCTGAGTCAGTTGCGCCATAAATTGATATTCATTGTTGAAAGTCCAAACCCACTCCGCTGAGTAAGCCCCCATCTGCGCATTACCTATAAACTGTGAGAGAAGTAATCCACTTTCTTTATCCAAATTAACTACCCCTAATGGGAGTTCAGGCACCGTGCCTGATGCCAGTGATACCAACTCTTCTAATACTGAATTCACAGGAATAACGAAATCACCTGAAAGCGCCAGAATGTCATCTGTCTTAGCTCTTACCTCAGTTTCGGTGATAGTACTGTCGAGATAACTGTTAACTACCTCACTGCGAGCATTGCTGAAGTTGATCAAATCTGCGCGAGTGGTCAGATTCAAATTCACCGGAAATACCGGGATATCTGCAGTAGGCACTCCTTTCATCTTCAGAATCTTCCTAAGACGCTTGAATAATTCGCGTTCCGGCTCAAGGTTTATAAAGGTCCCTGCTCCCCAGGCAGCAATTTCATAATTAGCCAACGCCTTTTCACCAGAACTGTTGACCAAGCCTGTGCCAATTGTGTAAGAGTCGGTTTGCCCTGCGCTGTCGGTAAAAGTAACAACGATTTCATCGCTACCGTTGTTTTCCAACTCTGGTACAGCAATATTAATCATCGCGCCGTTCGCACTAATGTCGCTGATTGAAACGGATAAGGCGGATGGCAATAATTCTTCAACGGTGGCGGATACGTCACCATTAGCACCTGTAAATGAGACAGAAAGATCAGTAGACGTATTTTCAGCAAGTGAAATCGCCGTATTCTGCGTTGTTACTTTAAAGGCCGTCGGCTGCGGGGTGCCTACATTGGTTCCGCCATCGTCTGGGGTTTGTGGGACATTCGAGTTACTGCTACCGCCTCCGCCACATGCGGTAAGTAGCATTGCTGACATCAACGTGAATGAAGCAATCCTGAAAATTTTGGAAGGGGCGTATGATAAATTGTGAGAGTCTTTCATATTATCTCCGGTTGAGCGAGACGACAGGCACAATGCCGTACGTCAATACCGGAGTTATTTTCCAGATACATCCGCAGCCAGATTGCGGATACAGAGTTTTCATGAACTTTTTTTAAAATATTGCGTTTTTTGTGTATCCGTAACCTGACTGCGGATGACTCAGGTATAAAAGGGTGTCTTTCAGCAAGGATGCTTTGAGTCACTCATGGTCTCAGCAGCAGTGCATAAAAACCTAAGCCATCACTAATACCGAAGTTTATATCATTTTTATCCGAAGCCAGGTTGCGGATACTCAGTTTTCAGAAACTTGAAAAAAATACTGAGTTTTTTGTCTATCCGCAATCAGGGTGCGGATAGCTCAGTAATATAGGCCGGGTTAAATACAGCCAACATACCCGGAGACGCACATGGCCTTAGCTACAGCAAATAAAACCCAGATCCTCAACGCATACTTCGAAACATTCAGTACAGATATAAAGCAAAAGATGCTTGATGGTACAAATCAAAATGAAAAGCTTGCACTTTGCCTTGCGCATTATAAAGGCTGGCTGGATCTGAGTGATGATTTAACTGATATCGTAGATTGCAAGACGATAGAAGACTCAAAGGCACTATTTGGGCTCATTATGATAAACCTGTACATGCCGGTTACAAATACCGTTCTTGACGAAATCAGAACGGTTGGAGCGTCAATGGCGAAAGGTTATCAGGATGTGACTTTTGATAACTTTGTTTCTGATGCCAGAAGACTCTTTAAAAGAGCCAACCATCAAAATGGTTTTGCATTTGATAAGTTTGCAATGTTATGTGGCCCCGAAATATTGTTTGGCGAAGACTCTCCGTCTGACTTCAATGTTGTGTGTCCGTTTTCCGGCGAGATCACCGAATATCCTTTGCACACTCAAAAAGTAAATTCAGAGCGGGCTGTAAAGAGATTGGGCAAGGTAGAAGTTGAAGATCTTTTTAGTAGCGGTGATAAAGAAGTCAGGGAGTTGCTTGACAATATCTGTTGGATAGAGAAGGCATACTGCTTAGAACAAAAAGTACAAAGAATACCGGCAACGGAAGCGATTGGTGAACAACTCTTTGTCGCTGCGGTAGCTGGGAGTGTTGGCTTTATAAAGTATATAGCTTCAGCCATCAGTACACATGCATTTCAGCTAGTTTTCCCCACATCCTGTACTGAATTGCGTAAGCGTCTCTTAGAGCAGGTAGAAAGAAGAACCATTGAAACTTACGAAGGTTCTGTCAGGGGCCCAAGCATCGATTGGTTTACTCACGCAGAGAGAGGGTGCAGAAGTAAATTAAAGCTTGAGCAGTCAGTCTGGGAGTTTTTACGCTGCTTCCTTGCGCGTAGCGAAGATGGGCAGATCATATTTCACGTAGATGAAAATACCACTTTTGATTTGGCTTGCTGGGAGGAGCCTGTTTTATTCGAAGATATCGAGCCAAAGCGATACATTGAAGAAATGCTGAAGCTGAACAAGCTCGAAGTGAGGAAGCCTCCATTTTCATATGTGAAAGCGGTCAAAAAGCGGCTACATGCTAAAGTTAAAGGTCAACATGGAGCAATAGAAAGTGTAGCCTCTTCGCTATCTAATCTTATTGTTAACGGCGGCGATTGCCACCTGGGTACGTCAGTATTTCTCGGCATGAGCGGTACCGGGAAAACGTATCTGGCAGAAGGTATTGCGGAAGCATTTGTAGAAGAGCTTTCTCTCGATTATCAGGTTCAGATACTTAATATGGAGCAGTACAATGACGAACGTGATGTGATGAAATTGTTTGGGGCTGGTTCTCAATATAGCGATTCAGCACTGGGTGAATTGACATTATCGGTGATGAAAAATCCAAGAACCCTTTTTGTTTTTGATGAAATTGAGAAAGCACATCCCAGTGTTATACAAGCGCTACTAACACTGCTCGACAAAGGGCAAGCCAATGACCGAACAGCTATGCGGGCCATAGACTTTTCGCTTTGTCATTTCGTTATCACAACGAATCTTGGCAGTAAGTTAATTGAGCGTTCGTCTGAAAATAACTTAGATGTCAGAGAGTTGCTTACCAATAAGAAAATAAATGGTGGACGCTCGCTGTCTCCTGAAATGGTGAACAGACTGCAGGCCGGTACTATCGCAGTTTTCAAACCTATTAGTGCTGCAACAATGCTCTCAATAGCCAAACAAACGTGCATGGTAACAAGTAAAATGGGGTCTGTGGCATGGCCTGAAAATGTTGAAGAACTGGCAGTTGCTACGCTAGGGGGAAGTGTGTCACCACGTTCACTGGCAACCCAGCTTTCGAAGCTTGAAGGGGACATTACTAATGAACTTGTAGACAAGGTTCCCGAAGGAGAGTTGCGGCTACTTAATAAAATCCGCTTTTCGAATGAAAGTTTCATGGATTCCCAGGATGTAAACGTACGAATTCTTTCGCCGCGAAAGCAACTCGAAAAGTTATCCGACAAAAATATGGACATTCACCGTCAGTTTAATGAGCGTGAATTAGCGGTTGCACTGAAAGGTAATTTTGATGTGCTTTTGGTCGACACTGAAATTTTTTCCGGAGAGATAAGAGAAAGTATCGCTCTGCTGAAAAAGCATACCTCAAAGGTAATTGTGACCTTGGGCAACATCAATCAACAATCTGACGTTGATGCTCTCATTTCTGAAGGCTCGGTTTTTACTCACATCGCATTATCCCGAAATGCATCTTTGGATGATTACAGACAATGTCTGCAAAATATCAAGAGAATTGGTGCGCTGGCCAAATACACAGAACTTTCAATCGCGCGGAACATGAAACCAACCTACTCCTTCGGCTATCAATTTCTTGAAGATGGCATTGAAGTGAACATGAAATCATTCCGTTGCAAGCAGATGGTAAGTACAGAAGATGCTGAGCTTCCATTTATCAATTTTGCCGGAAAGCCGAAAGGTTCATTGGATGACGTTATTGGTCAGGACAGTGAGAAAAGCAAATTGAGAGTGATAGTAAATGCGATGAATAGTGCAGACGTCAATGGAGATGATCGCATTTCTGTTCCAAAGGGATATCTGTTTACAGGCTTACCCGGCACGGGAAAAACTCATATGGCGCGTTGTCTGGCAGCAGAAAGTGATATGTTCTTCTTTAATGTTAACTCAGCAGATCTACTGGTTGGATGCGCAGTTTCAAATGTACAAAAATTGTTTGATGTAGCCAATCGATATGCACCATCGATGATTTTCCTTGATGAAATTGATTCGATAGCGAAAAGCAGACAATCCGTCGGTCACTCTTCAGCTATTGTAGTTAATGCTCTGCTGACTGCTATGGATGGTTTCAAACAGAATTCCGGCAAGGTATTCGTAATGGCTGCCACAAATAATCCACATGAACTGGATACCGCATTAACCAGAGCGGGACGCTTTGAAAGAGCGATTCATTTTAATCTACCCACGAAGACCTCAATTTCAGCCTGTGTTAATGACTGGTTTAAAATGAGAGGCTGTGAACTGTCAGAAGAACTTGATGCAGAGTTAACCTGTCTACTGCAGGGCGCCACAATTGGGAGAATTCGTGAAATTTTCAACAACTCCGTACTCTCTGCAAAGGCCGAAGGGATTGAATGGAAGCCCACAATGCTCATTGAGGCTGTGCGTTCGGCAAAGCTGGGAGTGGTAACCCAGACCGTAAAACAATCAAAACAGCAACTGAAATATACAGCTTATCATGAAGTTGGACATCTAATTGCACATAAACTGCTTCTGCCAGACATCCCTGTTGACTTTGTGTCGATTCAACCTCGTGGGGCGGCTTTAGGCATGGTTGTACCCGGTGGTTCAGATGCTGAACCGCTGCTTTCCCGCAGTCGGGTTAAGGCGTATTTGCAGGTGTTTCTTGCGGGAATTGCTGCTGAGCATATGTTGGGATTAGTGGGGGACGAACAAACTGTTGGCGGAGCTGACGACAGAAGAAAAGCGACGGCTTTGGCCAAAAAGGCGATTGTTCAATGGGGAATGTCAGATTCGTTTGGATTCGCTATGCTTTCTGAGCTAGGCCAAAACGAGGCGGTGATTAACCGTGAGGTAACGCAATGGTTGCAGGAGGCCTACGTAAATGTGCGAATTTTACTTGAAGAAAACTTGGAGTTGCTAAACAGTACCACCGAATGTCTGATTGAAGAAGGGCAATTCAATAAACTGGATATTGAGCAGATTTTTTCTGCTCAGTCTACGGCTAATGGTAATTCTATAGCTGCCTAGGTATAAAGAGCCTGGAAAGAGACACGGATGTCATTTGATTGAATTGTTAGAATACTTGTAGGGGACCAACAAGTTCTTTGTTTAATAAATCGTTTATAACAAAACTTGTTTTTTCCTAAAACTAATCACTGAGAACTTATCGCTTTCCACATCGATGTCACCTATACAAATCAACTCAGCTCCTATTTCGCCTTTTTTAGAGTAATCATGAATTTGGTTGCTGACAAATGCGTTTAGAGATTCAAGATAAAGCCTATTTGTGTATTTGAAAGTATATTCTACTGTGATTTTTGAACGGGATATATTAACGTTGCCGACCCTAAAACTATGAAGAATCATATGGCTAAATGGACAGTAATTTTCGTCAACAAGGGAGATGTCGGACAACTGCTCTATTGCAAGAGAGTACACATATTCTTCAATTTCAGCACGTGAACTCCGAAGAAGGATTTGGACTAACTCAACCCCGTCAGATTGAAAGTTAACAAAATCAATAGCGGCTCTTCTATTTTCTGCAATATTGGCTACAAAAAGTTTGAACACCTTGATTGCCGAAGATTTTTTAATGAATCGAATTGACTCATGCCGAGTCAGGATTTTATTTAAAGTTGATGATGATACTCCGATGTTATCTGCCAGAGCCTCATTTGTAAGCTTCAGCTGATGTTTTAGCTGTTTAATGAGAAATACAAAATCCTCAGCTAAAAACATTTCTATATAGACTTTCCTTTCGCATCTTCTGCAAAATTGTAATTTCAAATCAAAATATTCTGACTTGAAATTACCATCAACAGATATACTTCTCATGTTTTTCCCGTTTGAGTCTTTAATGAAAGACTCTGAAAGATGGCGGGATTTATAGTGAGTTGAGGAAATGAAGGTGGAGCCACAAAACATACATGAGTCGGTACACTTAAAGTCGCACCAATCGTCATAAGGTAGAGGGTATGGCTCTTCGTTCTTTAAACTTAATCTAAATTGATGATTCAGTGTTGATACATGCTTCTCCTGATGAGATTCGTCAGTACTTAAAGGGTAACTATCATAATCTATCAATCTCTTATCTACTTTAGCACCGATAAGCCAATCCTTACCAAATTGCGCTACCAGTCTCTGTAATGTTGAGCTATTAGGTAGGCCTTTAGTATGTCCTCGCAAAAATCTAACTAAAGTCCGTCTCGAAACGTGAGCCTTCGCTGCCGCCTGTGTAATTGTGAGATTCTGTTCTTTGATTGTTCTCAATAGCTCTTCTGAGGACTTCATGAATTTGGACACTTTGGTGGCTAATAAGCTGCATATTGTGTCCATTTCGTGTTTGAAAGTAAAGTAAAGCCATCGAATACGGAATAGGCAGCACACATATGCAAAAAACTTCAGCAAAAAAGAACTTCAACTCGGAACAACTGAATATTGCAGTCCGTGCAATTACCAGAGAGCACAATGTTGGTGAACATTTAGTCAAAGACAGACTAGTCGCAGTGACGATATTTGGAGTCGATAAATCTTCATGTTCTTCACGGCAAATCATCGACATTTGGGATGATCATTGTGCCAACGATTTTGAATATGACTGCGAAGAAATCGGATTAGTAGCGTAAGTCGAAACTGGGCTTTATTAGTTTTTGAAAGGGGACGAAGAGTATGAATCAGTCAGAGCGCAGAAGAAGCATTGAGAACCATCATCTTTCAACGAAGGTTCCGGTTACAATTCCTGAACTGTCGCGTGTTTTCAATGTTTCAGAAAACACTATCAAAGCAGATATGATAGCGCTTGAAATGCTGAACGTTGCATATTGCCTAAACCCAAATGGAAAGCCACAAAAATGGTGTGCTGTGAAGCCAACCAATAAGATGACGATGTCAATCGAGCTGGCCTATGCGCTTAAGCAGGTAGCTGTAACGGCTAAGATTGCCTTGCCAGCTGCACTTTTTGAGCAAATAAAGGAAGTATTTGATGAGGCAAATGATTCGTATCTAAGCAAGCACAAGTCTAACCACCAAAGTAAGGTAGTGCGATTTGAGAGAGGGACATCGCAAATAGATTTTGCAAAACATCTTCATTTGGGAAATATAAATGCAGAAGTACTGGAGTCAGTGAAGTCAGCAATATTCTCAGAAGAAAGTATTTCCATTGTCAGTGGTAACATTGAACAGACTTTGACTGGCTTAGTGGTCAGGGAATTTGACAATAAACTGATTCTCGAGGGTAAAAGAGAGGGTTTTGGAGTGGGAGTCGTGAGAATCTCCTTGCGAGAAATTACCGCTGCTAGAGTGGTTCCACCTTTTACCGATTTTCATGAAAGAAGAGCAGCTTAAGTTCTATTTCATTTCACCAAAACAGAACTGACAACACTGACATCCGCTCTAAAAGTCAGGTTTGTCAGTTAAATACTGAACGTCGATTATTGTTTAAACCCAAATGATAAGCCACAAAAATAATATACTGTGAAGCCAACAAATAAGATGACGATGTCAGTCGAATTTGCTTTTACCGAAAGCTAATAAGCACTTCAGACTTAGTGCTGAAAGCAAGAAACGCTGGCATATTTGTTAATTCTTATTTGAACAGCTGAGAAGAATTTAGCTCAAATCTAATCTGACGCTGGCACCACAAAAACTGGGTAACTGTCAGATCAGGTCTGAGCTAGTACAACTTAAATTTTATATCATGCGCTAAGTTTTTTGTTATTTTGAATGCCTGTCGATATTTCAATGCTGTGTGAGAATCTGTAGTTTTTTTGATAAATTGATAGTAATTGAGTTCATCATGGTCTTTAATGTAATTTGATATGCTTTGAAACTAGCTTGTCGCCTCCACATAACTTGAATAATTCTATGGCGGATATAGGGGAAGGGTAAAAATTTTTAAATTCCATAAAGAATTTTTTATCATCTTCGTCTTCACAATATTTGTCCGAATTTCTAAGATTTTTCGAAATGTTACTGATCATTTCTCTTGTTAAATACTTATTATATTGACTGTCTTGTCTGGTTTCTATTTTTTTCATGCTTACAATAGAGTCAATTAGCACCTTTTCTAACAGTTTCTTCCCCAACGGAGGCGTATCACATGGAACTACGTTATTTTCAGTAATCCGGAAGCATGTTCTTGTACGTTTCAATTCTCTTCCGCTATTATATACTTTATAAATTAATAGATATTTTGCATTAAGCATTCTTGCGGCAAAAACAAGCTGGAAAAGAGGTTCATTATCTACGGTAAAACAAGCAATATCTCTTCCTGAAATGCCATTAATTAGCAAAGGCACATGAATTTTTTGATTAGTTTTATAGTCAATGTATGCTGATTTAAAGCTGATTTTTTCATTCCATGAGAAATTCGAGTCTTCGTAACCCTTTTTATATAAATGATCAAGTAGTGCTTGTAATGATAGAGATGGTTCTCTTTTTTTTACTTCAATATCAATTAAATTTTTACATAAACCTAAAGCAACCCTTTTGTTAATGTACTGCTCTTGAATATCATCCCGCTTTATCCTAGATATTAATCCTTGATTTGTACTTATGTTTGATATATTTGCGATTTCATTTTGGGTTTTTCCTTCATTTATTAATTTGTTAACCATTTCGCTGTAAGGTATTAATATGACTCCCGCAACAATTTCTATGCATGCGTCACAAAAAACTATTGTTGCCAGGTTTTTATCTGGTTTTCCTCTAATTATAGGGGCGGGAAATTTATCTCTGTGAGTGTTGATGAAGACTTTGTAATACTTGGTGCGAACGCTATCGAAAATGTCTGAATAAAACTTCCCACATGTTGCACAATTTCCTGAATAACTTTCATGTACACAGTTATCCTTTATATACATTATTAATGTATTCCTTGATGGCATCGTCCAGTTATTAGCTAAATTCTTTCGAAAGGTGTGATAGGTCTTATAACTTATTTTTAGATCTATATCTCTATTTTTTAAAATGTTGTAAGTAGTAGAGCGACTGAGATTGAAAGCCTCAATTGCATCGTCAGTGCTCCTAATCTTGCTGTTACCACTTTTCAAGAATTCAATTTTATCATCCAACCACTCTCCAACTGTTACAAACATGCTATTTCCTATCCAGAATATTACATATCAAATAATGCATGATGCTGGACTCTGCGTAAAGGTTTATTGTCTGCATATCAACCCACGCAGGAAAAATGAAATGCAGACTTCAATCACATCAGATATCAGTGGCTTTGTATTACTCACGAAAAAGCTCTCAAGAAAACTGGGAATCTCTATTGAGAGTGTCGAAGGACCTTTGGGTACTGCTTTGATGAACTACGGCTTGTTCGAAAGACGCCACACCATTTCGTATTCGAAATTGCTGGAAATCTGGGAGCGAGATTGCGAAGCGGAGATTTATTGTTTTCCCGACGCTGCTTAAGTGAATGAAATCAAATTTTGAACACCGTATTGATGGAGAGTGGTATATGAGCAGATCAGCAGAACGCAACTTGAAGTTACTTAACCGTATGTCGACGACCATTGGGTCCACCAGACCGCAACTCGCCGCTATTTTCTCCGTTTCAGAAAATACGATAAAGGCGGATTTGGAGGTTCTAGAAATATTAGGACTGGTTCATTGCCCGTTACCGGATAGAAAGCCACAAGTTTGGTATGCCACTCGGAGAGCGGATGACCAGAATATGTCACTCGAACTTGCTTTCGTTCTGAACCAGGTCAGGGATGTAGTAAAATCAATCGTACCTGCTCAGCTTTACAATGATGTTGAAAGCATTTTCGATAAAGCTGCTCTTGAATTTGAAAAGAAAAGCAATCATCACAACAGGTTGCAGGCATACAACAAAAGCCTCTCTGGTGTTGATATATCTAAGCTGGCATTTAAGTCTGCTGGTCTAGAGGTTTTGGAGCCGATTAAAGCTGCAATGTATTCAAGGAACTCACTTAGTATTCAGTGTGAGAAGGGGATTATGGTACTAAGTGAACTGTCTTTTGCTGAGTTCGATCATAAGCTTTATTTAGAGGGCAAGCCTGCTGGTTTCCAAGCGAAGCGAGTTAAGGTCAAGCTAAGTGATATCTCCGAAGCTTTCGAAGTCCAGGAGCTGAATTGGGGTAATTCTTTGAGAGTCGCTGCCTAACTAACTCTTGATAGATAACTGACAGCACTGACTGAGAAAAGCTGAGTCCAGCCGGTGCATTTGTTAAGCATACCTTCGATACAGCACATAACCACGCTAATCCTGTTATATTTGGTCCTGCTATCTAATCAATCAAGCCATGCCGACTGAAAAACAATCAATCATGGCTGTGGAAACAAAAAAGGAATATTGTTTGTCTGATTTTTCATCAAAGATTTCTCATGTTAGATTTCATGCTTCGAGAGTTGTTGAGAACGGAGCGTCGTTTCCTGCTGAACTGGAAGGGGAAGTCAGGCGAAAGTGCTGCAATGTAATTACCTATCAATGTGAAAGCGACCGGGGCCGGATTATTAATTCAGCAGCTGTTCGTCGCCTTCAGCAAAAGACACAAGTGTTTCCGCTTGAAAGAAATGCAGCTGTCAGAAGCAGGTTGACCCATAGTCTTGAAGTGATGCAGGTAGGACGTTTCATCGCTCGAAAGCTGATTTCTGAACTTAAGAAAAATGACGACCATAAGGTTCATATCGAGGGCCTTGAAGATGCGCTCGAGAGTATTGTTGAAATGTCGTGTCTTATGCACGATGTGGGTAATCCTCCTTTCGGGCATTTCGGAGAACGAGCAATACAGGACTGGCTAAAAAGCCATTTAAGCAACTGTATTTACCAGTCCTTTGAATGTAGGGATCTGCATGAGTTGAGTAGCTGTGTAGCTGAAAAGCTGATGACAGACTTAACTAACTTTGAAGGTAACGCTCAGGGGATCCGGTTAATCACAAGGTTACAGAAATTAAACCTCACAAAAACACAGATAGCTTCAGTCCTGAAATATACGCGCTGTGGCATCGATAATAGGCCTGATGATTCTGCCCATCCGCTGTACTATCTCCTTAAAAAGGTTGGTTACTACTACAGTGAAAAGCCAATTGTCGATGAGGTTACGCGATTTCACGGACTTCAGGAAGGTCACCGGCATCCTGTGGCCTATATAATGGAGGCTGCAGATGATATTTCTTATTGCATTGCTGACCTTGAAGATGCGGTAGATAAAAATATTCTGACTATGGAAGGCTTAAAGTCTCTGCTGTTAACAGAATATGGGAAACTTTTTCCGGAGTGCCTCGAGACGTGTCAATGCCCGGGCAATGTGCGAACTCCAGCATGCCAGCGTATGCAAGGGCTTTTAAGCAGTAATGAGGGCTGGAGTACTCATGATGCAGAAGATGTCTCTCAGTTTTTTATAGCACTCAGAAGCAATTTTATAGTGACTCTGGTGAATTATGCTTCGAAGATAATTTTCGAGAATCTTAATGTAATCCTGGATGGAAGTTATTCTGGTCATGTTCTGGAGGACAACTCTTATCAGGCACGGATGGCTAAAGCTATGAAAAATGTTGCTGTCAATCACGTTTTCAGTCATCGTGAAGTAGAGGCGAATGAGCTTAAAGGATATACAGTTATTACAGGATTGCTGGACAAGTACAAACCTTTACTGGAGGCTTCATATGATACGTTTACAAGAGCACTTGCTGGTGAAAGAAATGTTCCTGTCTTACTCTCCCGGCTGTGTAAAAAACTACCTCCGAAGCACCTTAAAGCATACAGGGAAGCGCTTGACCCCGAGTCAGGCGTGGCAGAACTCTTTTCGGGCACGCGCGAGAAAGAGTACTATTTTCGTTGCAGACTTATTCAGGACCTGATCAGCGGAATGACCGATCAGTATGCCCTCGACGAATATCGCGAATTGATGGCTTTGGAGGCTGTTTAATCAGATTGATTTTTGTAGAAGTTTGAGAAATGATGGAACACTGCCTGAACGAGCAGCGTTATATTAAATTAGTTCAGGTTAGTGTAAATAACCGTCCATAAAGTGCTTTTCGAGAGAAACCTGTTTAATTCAATACCCGAAGTTGTCCCTTCTTAGGCAAAGGTCAGAGGTTCGAATCCTCTCGGGTGCGCCATTTGAATCAGGCTCTGTCGCCAATTTCTAATCGTATCGCTCTGTGAGTCACCATTCATTCCCCTGAAGCTTCTCTGTCAGCTAAACCATGCGGAAAAGAGTATTCAAAACCAGAAAATCAGCCCCCGGAGTCAGTAAATCCGGTATACTCCGGTTCGGTACTTAAAGGTGGAGTTTTGTAATGCGTGTATGTGGTGTAGAACTGGCGGGAAATGATGCAAACATTGCCCTGTTGAATCTTGAGAACGATATGTTCCGGCTTCCTGATTGCCGCACTCGTAAATTGAGCCTGCAAAAAGCTGCGACTGCCCATGAGCTTAAGTACTTTCAGAAATCCTTCGCTCAGTTGGTACAGGATTACAAAATCGAAATAATCGTTATCCGCCAGCGTCCGATGAAGGGTAAGTTTGCCGGTGGTGCCATTGGTTTCAAATTAGAAGCCGCGCTGGAATTGTTAAACGACGTGAAGGTGATCATTCTGCCGCCAACGGAGATCAAAGCAGCGTTAAAAGATAGCCAGATGTACGTAGAGTTCAGCGAGACTGGTTTAAAAGGTTTCCAGAAGTCAGCATTTGAAACTGCTCTGGCCTACATGAGTCAACACCTGTAATTTTCCCGCAAGGCCAGTTTGCTGAGTATCTCACCCTTGTCCCAAACCCGCCTTGCTGATATACCTGTTTCATTCAATTGCATCTTGCAAATAGCTGGCGAAGGAAACGCTGCTTGTCTGACAACATCACCTATTATTCGAAGCATGCTGAGCGTTTGACTGCGCAGTACAACAGTGTGTCTTTCGAACAGGTGCATGAGGACTGGCTGGAAGAAATTCCGCAACAGGGTTTTGCGCTGGATATTGGTGCCGGTTCCGGTCGTGATGCACGCTATCTGGCGTCCAGAGGGTTAAGTGTTGTTGCAGTTGAGCCAGCCGGCGGCATACGCGAGCGGGCACAACACTATGCCGTAAATCAACCTGTTCACTGGCTTGATGACAGTCTGCCGGAACTCAAAAAAGTGTTTAACCTGTCTGCCCGGTTCGATCTTATCTTACTCAGCGCGGTCTGGATGCACATTGTGCCTTCTGAGCGGGAGCGCTGCCTGCGCAAAGTCAGTGGTCTGCTAAAAGCCAATGGCAAAATTGTTATCTCTCTTCGCCATGGTGGCGCAGTTGATGACGGGCGCACGATGTATCCGGTTTCCGCAGATGAACTGTCAGCGCTGGCAAAGCGGTTTGGATTAAGCTTCAGGCTGCTGAACAAAAAAGCAAAACCTGATGAACTTGGACGTAGCGACGTAACATGGGAAACCGTGGTACTCACGCTACCGGACGACGGCTCCGGTGCCTTTCCGTTACTTCGAAATATCATCGTAAACGACGGCAAGTCGTCGACATACAAAGTCGCCTTACTCAGAACCCTGCTCAGAATAGCTGAGGGTCATCCAGGAGCGGTTATCGACCGTACCGACGGGTATGTTGTATTACCGGCGGGACTGGTGGCGTTGTACTGGATCCGTTTATTTAAGCCTCTCCTCGATCATTTTAATCTCCCGCAGAACAGCGACCCGGCTAAAAAGCCCGGATTCCTGAAAGAAGATGGCTGGGAAAAACTGACTTCCTTTTCCGGCAATGATTTGTATGTCGGGGCGAACTTTTCAGACCCTCTCAGTGCCCGCGCCGTTCATCGCACCATAAAGGATGTGGCCACCGTTATCAGAGATATGCCGGTCAGATACATCACGCTTCCCGGCACAAAAGACGGTGTGTTTCATGTCACTCTTAGCCATCCCCGTGTTAAGGACAACCTGTCACTCGACGGGGCTTATTTTGCATCTGTGGGTAAATTCTATGTGCCTGAACGCATCTGGGATTCCCTTTCACGGTTCAGCGTTTGGATAGAACCGTCGCTGGTGAATGAATGGGTAGCGCTGATGGAAAGCTACTTGAGCAGACAAAACCGCATGGTCTCTAAAGGGGATTTACTCCGCGCATTGAGCTGGGAAGACCCTGTCAGAACAACAGCCAGAGTCAGGGGCCGCGTGGACAGCTTGCTGACGCAGGAAGAAGTGAAATGCTGCTGGTCCAGCAAGGCTATCAGGATAAACAGCTACGCTGTTGACCACGCCATGCCATTTGCACGTTGGCCCAACAACGATCTTTGGAATCTTTTACCGGCACAATCAAAGATAAATGCTGAAAAATCCGATAAGTTACCGACGAGTTTGCGGATGATGAATAGCCGGCATGTCATTACCGGATGGTGGGAGCAGGCTTGGCAGGATCAGGCTGATGAGTTTTTTATTCAGGCTAACCTGTCTCTTCCTAATTTAAGTGCCGCAAACCGTAGTTTTTCAGACGTATTCGAAGCCATGGTGATGCAGCGGGACAGAATTAAAGATTTCCAGCAACTAAAAGAATGGTAGTACGGCGCGGCTTTAACCCCTATAGTGAGCTTACTGAAGCCGCCCGAACCATTCGCCAACGAGGGAACAATGAACGCATTTAAACACCTGTTACTACTGACTACTCTGATGTTTACTACACTTGCTCAGGCTGCTGACAGCGGTAACTTTGAAAAGCTGCCGCCGCTGAAGAATTTTCAGGTAAATACTGAAAATATGGTGAGTTCCGGACTGCCATCAAAGCCTCATTTTGATGTGTTCAAAGCACAGGGCGTTACCACCGTGATTGACCTGATCCCCGGTGACAGAAGTGAGGAACGGGAAATTGTTCTGGATACTGGCCTGGCGTACGAGAATGTGCAGGTGGTGTGGGATAACCCGACGCTGGAAAATTTTCAGGAGTACGTGGGTTATATGCAGCAGGCACAGAACCGGGAAGGAACAACGCTGACCCATTGTAAACTGAACTGGCGTGGTGCTGTGTTTACCTATTTGTACCGTGTCACCCAACTGGGCGAGCCTGAAGCTGAGGCGAAGGCAGACCTGGATGCCATCTGGCAACCTAACGAAACCTGGCAGGCTTTCATCGACACCGTTAAAGCGCATTATCAGGTAAGCTGAATGCCCTGCGCATTTCATCAAATGCGCCTTCCACTTCGCCCCTTTTTATTTAAGGCACTCTGAAACCGCCCCTAATCTGCCCGTAAGCCCGGTTTTCTTATCGGGGCCGCGCTGTAGTCTGAGTCTTTTACCTTACCGGACTACCTGAATGACACATCCCGCCCGTGCTTTTTTGCTCATGATTGTCACTGTCTTCTCTGCTGCTGCGCTGGCAAATAAGCCTGTTGATGAAGAAAACATGCCTCTTCAACTTGCTTCACAGTACTCAGATTCGATTGATATTCAAAATTACCTGGTAAGTGAAAAGCTGGATGGCGTCCGGGCCCGGTGGACGGGTACAGAACTGAAAACGCGAAACGGCAATAAAATACATGCGCCTGAGTGGTTTATTGCGAACTGGCCGGCACAGGCGCTGGACGGAGAGTTATGGACGAAGCGTAATGATTTTCAGCGTATTGCATCGGTGGTATTGCGGGATACGCCGGATGAACGGTGGCAGGAAGTCAGCATGATGGTGTTCGACTTGCCGGGGTCCGCAAAGCCCTTTGCTGAGCGGGTAAAATTAATCAATAAGCTGGTGGCCAGCACAAACAGGACTGCGCTAAAAGCTGTGCCTCAGGAGCAGATTGCTACTGCAGCAACTTTGGAGCAAAGGCTGGATGAGGTCGTTAATGCGGGCGGTGAAGGGCTTATGCTGCATCACAGGCAGGCTCTGTATAAGGATGGTCGCAGTGAGCTGCTGCTGAAACTGAAACGTCATGAAGATGATGAAGCCGAAGTGATTGGCTATGTGCCGGGGAAAGGCAAATATGCAGGACTGACCGGCTCGCTCATCGTGCAAAGCCGCGATGGCCTGATTTTCAAAGTAGGCAGTGGCCTGAGCGATGCAGACCGCGCCAGTCCGCCACCGGTGGGCAGTTGGATCACGTACAAATTCTACGGCAGAACACAAAAAGGTCTGCCCAGATTTGCCAGTTTTATGCGGGTGAGGCCGGACAAGGATATGCCCTGAACTCACAGAGCAATATATCAGGCGGCACCGGTGATTAATGCGAATGAAGTCTTAATACTCATAATAATACCTTTCAGAAAAACCATTCTTTTGCATGCTTTGACACTACCTCATAACCATCCGGGAGCGATTGACATTTGTCATAGTGCACCTTTCTGAGTGGTTATAAGGTGATTGCACCACGGTTATCTGAATCTGAATAAGAAATGTAGTGGCTGCAAGCCGGCCGGAACATTCGAATCATTTTAATTATAAGAGTGAAAAGGCAAACGCCACGAGTGAAGGAACTGAACAACATGAAACATCCTCAATTTAAGCTTCGTCCGCTGGCAACGTTGTTTGCTTTAATGCCACTGACGTACTCTGCGCTGGCGCAGGAAACCGCAGAAGCTGACGATCTGGCAATCGAAAATATTACTGTTACTGCGCAACGCAAAGCGCAAAGTATTCAGAGTACGCCGGTTTCAATGACGGCACTTACCGCCAGCGATGTTGAGCGCATGCAGATAGATAACGCGAAAGACCTTACTCAGGTAGCGCCAAACGTAAACATTCGCGGAGTAACAGGCGGCAGTGCAGGTATTGCTCCCTATATTCGCGGTGGTGGTGTGACCGATGGTGCGAATATTACAGCGGAAGCGGAAGTCGGTATTTATATTGACGATGTGTATCAACCCCGCTCTGCCGCTTCGTTTATTGAAATGCTGGACCTGGAAAGGGTGGAAGTGCTTCGCGGGCCGCAGGGAACGCTTTACGGCCGAAACAGTTCGGCGGGTGCACTAAAGTTTATTTCAAGAGCGCCGGACGAATTATTCCGCTTTAAAAATGAAGCCGGAATTGGCCGCTGGAATGAAAAATACGACAAACTGATGGTGAGTGGCTCGCTGAACGACAGTGGTACGTTACGTGGCGGATTCAGCGGCATGTACCGTGACCGTGATGGCGGCCGGCAATACGCAGAAACACTTCAGAAGGATGTGGGCGCTGAAGAATTCAAAGGTTTTCAGGGCGACTTATATTATGTCGGCGACGATTTTTCTGCACGTTTGAAGGGGTTTTATACCGATTTCGACGCAGATGGCATGTATGCCTCCGCCGTGGATATGGAAAGCATGGACAAGCCATACGATGAGTGGGAATACTCGTCGGGCAGTATTGATACCGTGTTGTCGCCAAATGCTTCATTCACCAGAGATAAGCAAGTTGGTACGAGTTTACATTTAGAAAAAGAGCTTAGCAGTCACCTGACTGTCAGTTCCGTTACTTCCTGGAACAACCTGAAGGATGACTGGGGCGTCGGCTTTTCCGGTGGTGTTGAATACCCCTGGTTCGGTGAAGGCTACATCGAACTGTTTGGTCGGGAATCGACCAGTGATCAGGATGCGTTTTCTCAGGAAATACAATTCCAGGGTGACGCTATGGATGGCTTTATCAGCTTCGTGAGCGGATTGTACTATTTCAACGAAAGCGGGACACAGCATGTCGAGTCTGTGATTTATCTGGCAGAGTCGTATACCGATTTTGATGTCAGTACCGACAGCTACGCTGCATTTGGTCAGGTGAATCTCAACGTCAGTGATGATGTAAGTGTTATTGTTGGCGGTCGTTATACAAAGGAAAACAAATCCCTCGACGCGTCACTTTCCGGTGAGGCGGTTGTCTCCGATGATGACTTCAGCAAGTTTACGCCAAAGCTGGGCGTGGAATATCAGGTGAATAAAGATCTTTTCCTGTTTGCCAGTTACACAGTAGGGTTTAAAGCCGGTGGCTACAACAGTCTGGCATCAACCGCTGAGGCCCTTGGAACAGCGTTTCAGATGCAGGAAGTAAGTGCATACGAACTCGGCGTGAAGTCAGACTTGATGGACAACAGACTTCGTCTTAACGTATCTGCTTTTTTCAATGATTATACCAACCTTCAGCAACAGTCAGTAACGGCAGACGGTGCTTTCATTACCGAAAACTACGATGCTGAACATACAGGTATTGAAGCTGATATGCGGGTCCGGCTGACTTCAAACCTGAGCCTGTGGGCAAATGGCGTTTATCAGGACAGCGAATACACTGATACTGCCGCTACGGGCGGAGAATCTACCGGTGCTCTGCTTGGCAATCAGATGACGAACGTCTTTAAATTCCAGTATGCCACGGGTCTGGATTACACGGCTGATATTGGTCCGGGCACGTTTGCAATTGGCGCGAACGTAAACCGTAAAGCAGATTTCTTCTCAACCTCTGACAATGCTGAAATCGGCCATATTCCTGCGCTGACACTAGTCGATGCTTATGCATCTTATGCAGTGGATCGCTGGAAATTAACGCTGGCCGGCAAAAACCTCACCGATGAAAAATACTGGTACACAGGCTTTGGATTCGATGTCGTTCAGCCCCGGTTCATGGCTGACCCCATGATGTGGCGTTTGTCTCTGTCTTACGAGATGTAATCCGGCACATCTGCAGGTGAACTACTCTGGCGCGGCCGGTTGCACTGTTGAAGGGCAAACCGGCCTTTCTTGTCTCCGGCCGCGCTTCACTCATAAATATTAATGATATTACGATCTGCCATTCATCTATTTAAATCAGAGCGTTATCTGATAATTTGACTTTTCGCAAAAATATATTGTTAATATTTTGTAAAAGAGCACGTTTATTGCTACTTGCATTGTATCGTGAATAGTCGTTTGCCAATTATCTTTCCTGAACTGTGCGGAAGATGGGGAGCCATGTATTATGTTGCAATTATGTCATCCAACTGAATCGCCCGTGCGTCAGAATGACTGCCCGTTATTCAAATCGTTGTCGGCAGATGAGATGCTGGTACTGTCGCAAAATGCCAGGCTCAGATTAATGGACAGGCAACAATACCTCTGTTTGCAGCATTCCCCTTCAGACCGCGTATTCAATATGGCTTCAGGTTGCGCCATGGTTGAGCGGATTTCCAATGATGGCCGCCGCCAAGTCCTCGCTTTCGTGTTTGCCGGTGATTTCATCGGATTATCGAATTCAGAACATTACGAATATGGGATCAAGTGTCTTACTCCCAGTACTGCTTACGAATTTAAGCGTAAGAAGCTGTATGAGCTTTCAGAAGAAATTCCCACGCTAAAGCAAAACCTGAAAAGCCTGCGTTCAATGATTCTGCAACTGACGTTTGATCAGGTGTATTTGCTCGGTCAGCTCAATGCTTACGAACGGGTGGGCTATGCGATTTCCCATTTCCTGAAGCGTATTCCGGGTGCTACGCCTGAGCACATTGAGCTGCCTATGACGCGGGCTGATATCGGCGACTATCTTGGCCTGACGGTCGAGACGGTCAGCAGAACGCTGAGCCGGCTTAAAAAAGACGGGCTGATCACCACGCCTTCACCAACATCTATCCGCATCATGGATCCTGAAAGCCTCACCAGCCTTGTGAATATCGAGTGAGTAAAAAAACTCCGGAAGAATAGCTATTCTTTAACTATTATCAATTTCTCATTAACCGGAACGCTATAGCATTAGTGTTTTGGTTATCTGTATTTACTGCAAATTATCCCGCAACGCTGCTTCCGGTTGCTATGCCAGTTTAAGTAACCAAATTCTCTGTTTTTCAATTCGCAACATTTGTAATATAGTTATATCTATATTTTGTTCGGTGTTCATTCTGTCTGAGGAGATAATATGGAGCTTTCCAATAAAACAGCCCGGGAAATCTACGAAGAAGTCAGGGCTAATCCTGCACGTAAACGTTTCGGATTCGGCAAGAAAGCCATTCTGGTGAACATTGATTTGCAGAAAGCGTATACACGCACAGACTTATTCAAAACTGCTTACGAAACCGATCCTAACCAGCTGGAATATGTGAATACTCTGGCGCAAAAGTTCCGCAAACTGGGCTGGCCGGTTGTCTGGACTAACGTTGCTTACATGGAATCCGGTGAAGATGCCGGTATCTGGGGCACCCGCACAGATACGCCGGACAGCTTACAAAATATCAAGTTCGGCAGTGAGCGCTCGGAGCTGGACGACCGTTTGATCACCGACCCTGAAAAAGATGTGTTTTACTGCAAGAAAATGCCATCTCCGTTTTTTGAAACACAGTTGCAGAGTCTATGTGTGTGGCATCAGGTCGATACCGTAATCCTTACCGGCGGTTCTACGTCAGGTTGTATCCGTGCCGGTGCGGTAGACAGTCTTTCACGCGGATACCGTACCATCGTGCCGGAAGAGTGTGTGGCGGATAAGCACGAGAGTTTCCACTTTGCCAACCTTACCGATTTGTCACTGAAGTACGCCGATGTGCTGGCGGTTCAGGAAGTCTTTGACTGGCTGGATAATCAGGCGGAAGGCTAAGCTGATGAAGAACGATCCCGGATATTACGACTACTGGCCTTATCATGACCGGCCGAAAATTACCTGGCCCGACGGCGCTAAAGTGGCGTTCTGGGTTGCGCCGAATATCGAGTTCTATGAATTAGATCCGCCCGCGAACCCGTATCGCAAAGCCTGGCCCGGTCCGTATCCGTCTATCGGCGGGTATGGGATCCGTGACTATGGCAACCGGGTAGGTCACATGCGGCAAATGAAGCTGCTGGACAAATACGGGATCCGCGGCTCAATTTCTCTGTCGACTGCGCTGTGTGAACACCATCCGGAAATTATTGAATTATGTGCAGAGCGTGAGTGGGAGTTTTTCAGTCACGGTATTTACAACACCCGCTATACCTATGGCATGAGTGAAGAGCAGGAGCGTGAGATGATCACGGACTCTATCGAAACCATTTACCGGCACACTCAGCAAAAGTGTGCAGGGTATCTGGCACCGGCGCTTTCCCACAGTGAGCAGACGATTGATCTATTTGCAGAGGCCGGTTCGGCGCTGTTTGGTGACGACGCCGGTTTCTACACCTGCGATCTGTTCCATGACGATCAGCCAACGCCCATTAAAACCCGCTCAGGTAAACGTTTTGCGTCCATTCCATATTCATTGGAGATGAACGACACCATCGCTTATGTGGTGAACAAAGTGGAGCCCCGCCAGTACGGCAAGATGCTGAAAGCCAATTTTGACCGTTTGTATCAGGAAGGCGCGGAAAGCGGCACCATCATGTGTATACCCACTCACAATTATCAGGTCAGTTGTCCCCACCGCCTGAAAGCGTTTGAAGAAGCACTGGAATACATCACCGGGCACAGCGATGTATGGGTGACGACCGGGCGCGAAATTGCGTCGCACTTTTTGAACAACCACTATGACACCGTTTCAAACGATATCGCTGCGAAGCGGGGAGGCTTGCGATGAGTCTTGATGCTGAACACCTCAATTACCCTCTGCGTCGCCACGGCATGGACCACGATTTTTATGACTGGTCGATGCTGGAGAACCGTCCCCGTATCTTCTGGCCGGACGGTAAAAAACTGGCGGTATGGGTGAATGTTAACGTGCAGTTCTTCCCGCTTAATGAACAGAAAAACCCGGTGCCGGTACCCGGCGGTATGAAAATGCCTTATCCGGATCTGCGTCACTACAGTTTGCGGGATTACGGAAACCGTGTCGGCATTTTCCGTTTATTCAAAGCGTTGGATTCGGCAGGTGTTAAACCGACGGTGGCAATTAATGGTGCCATGGTTGAGCGTGCACCATACCTGATGGATTTCATTGCCGGGCGTGGTGATGAAGTGATTGCTCATGGCTGGAAAATGGATGATTTGCATCATGGCGGGCTATCAGAGAGCGCCGAAAATGCATTGATATCAGAAACACTCAGCGTACTGCGCAACCGCTTTGAAGAGCCGGTTACCGGCTGGCTAAGCCCCGGCCGTTTGCAGTCTGCAAGTACACCGTCTTTGCTGGCGAAAAATGGTATCAGCTACATGTGCGACTGGGTGAACGATGATATGCCTTATGCATTTCGCACCAATGCCGGCGGGATCACTGCCATGCCTTTGTCCAGCGAACTGGATGACTTTTTCATCATGGGCAGCAATCTGCACAGCGAAGACAGTTACGAAACACAGTTAAAAGATGCCTGCGACTTACTGCTGAATGAAGCTGAAGAGCAGGGCGGCCGTTTACTGGCTATTAATCTGCATCCGTGGATGACCGGACAACCACACCGTATTGGTTGTCTTGAGAATGCGCTGCAATACATTGCAGATAAGCAGGGCGTATGGTTCGCAACGGCATCAGAGATCCAACAGGCATGGCAGTCTCAACAACCGTAATTGGGCACAACCGGTAAATTTAACGCGGGAAAAATATGGCGAAAACGCTTTTCGAAAAAATCTGGGACGATCATCTGGTCGCCTCTCTCCCGGATGGTACATTTCTGATTTATATCGACCGGGTGTTTCTGCATGAAAGAACCGGCTCCATCGCATTGCAAAGTCTGGCCGAAACCGGCAGACCGGTGCGCCATCCTCAGCAAGTGTTCTGCACCATGGATCACATTGTCGATACTTTCCCCGGCCGTGGTGATGACACGCTGATGCCATCGGGTAAGGATTTTATACAGGCCACCAGAAAAGAAGCCGCAGATGCGGGCATTACCTTGTTTGATATCGGCGATGACCGGCAAGGGATTGCTCACGTGATCAGCCCCGAAATGGGTATTGTTCAGCCGGGCATGACGCTGGTATGTCCGGACAGCCATACCTGTACGCAAGGTGCGATGGGGGCAGCAGCGTGGGGGATTGGGTCTTCGGAAGCTGAGCATGCCATGGCCACCCAGACTTTGCGTATCAGCAAACCCAAACTGATGCGGGTGAACTTTGACGGGGCAACCGGGGAAGGCGTGACTGCCAAAGACATGATCCTGCATCTGATTGGTCAGTATGGTGCCAATGGCGGCGCCGGTTATGCCATCGAATTTGCCGGCAGTGCCGTTGAAGCGCTGTCTGTAGAAGGTCGTTTAACCTTGTGTAACATGGCGGTAGAGTTTGCCGCCTTTACCGGGCTGGTGGCAGCCGACGATAAAACATTTACTTATCTGAAAGGCAGACCTTACGCCCCGGAAGGAGAAATGTGGGATGCGGCTCTGGCTTACTGGCAAACGCTGGTGACTGATGACAATGCGGTATTCGACAAAGAAATCACTATTCAGGCACCGGAGATTGAGCCTACGGTGACCTGGGGTACCAGTCCCCAGCATGCCTGCGGTATCTCTGAATTGATACCCGAAATGGACTGCTTTAGCAGTGACGATGCTAAAACCGCCGCTGCGCGGGCACTGGACTATCAGGGCTTATCCAGCGGAATGGCCGTTAAGGGCCTGAAAATTGATAATGCCTTTATCGGCTCCTGCACGAATGCGCGCATAGAAGATTTACGCAGTGCGGCAAGTATCCTGAAAGGAAGAAAAGTCGCGCAGGGCGTGAAGGCGATTTGTGTTCCCGGTTCGCAAAAAGTGAAAGCGGCCGCTGAATCTGAAGGGCTGGATAAAATTTTCATTGAAGCCGGATTCCAGTGGCGGGAAAGCGGCTGCTCTATGTGTTTCTTTGCCGGCGGAGAGCACTTTGGCGCCGGAGAACGGGTCATCTCAACCAGTAACCGGAACTTTGAATCCCGTCAGGGTCCGAAAACCCGTACTCATCTTGCCAGTCCTGCAACGGTTGCTGCCAGCGCCATTACAGGTGCTATTTGCGATCCGCGCCAGTTAAGAGATTTTAGCTAATGGAACCATTTGTTACCCACACGGGCGTTGCCGCTCCGCTACTTCAAATCAATATTGATACCGATGCCATTATTCCCAGCCGCGAAATGCGCAGGGTATCTAAAAAGGGTTTAGGTGAAGGCTTGTTTGCGGCCTGGCGATATCAGATGCCGGACTCCCGAGAGCCGAATCCGGACTTTGTATTGAATAAGCCGGAGTACGGGAATACTTCGGTAATACTGGCCGGCAATAACTTCGGTTGCGGCTCGTCCAGAGAGCATGCCGTGTGGGCGCTTGCTGAATATGGCATCAGGGCAATTATTGCCCCCGGGTTCGGCGCTATCTTTTATCAGAATTGTATCCGCAATGGCATTCTTCCGGTTGTACTGAAACAGGAATGTGTTCAGGCACTGGCTGATGAAGTGAGTACTCACCCTCAGGATTCGAAGGTTTCGGTGGATCTTGAGAAGCAGGCTGTGATCAGCAGTGCGGGAAGACTTTATCATTTTGACATTGAACCCGGTCACAAAGAAATGTTACTTAAAGGCCTGGACAGCATTGGTGTTACCTTGCAGCACGTTTCAGACATCGCCGCCTATGAGTCAAAAGATAAACAGCGCAGAGCATGGCTGTATACGGCAAGCTAAGCAGATTAAGCAATGGCAAAAAAGCCACTGGTTATCTCCACAACCCGCGGTGTGACGTTTAGTCAGCAGGCCGGACAAACCCTGCTGGATGCCAGCATCGCCTCGCAGTTTCCGGTTCCTCACAGTTGTCACTCAGCGAAGTGCAGGCAATGCATTGTGACAGTGGCTGAGGGCACTACACACAAATTCAGGGATGAGAATCTCACACCCGGCGAGCTGGCAAGTGGTTGTATACTTGCCTGCGCCCGCACGGCTACGTCTGATTTACTGATAGAGGCCGGAGAGCTTGTCCATAAGAACATCCCGCCGGTCGTGAATATTCCTGCTATGGTGTCTGTAATCAAACGGCTTTCTTCTGAGCTTATTCTCGTCACTTTACAGCTGCCCATGTCGGCCCGTTTTCATTATCTGGCAGGACAACATGTTGCTGTTACAAATAGTGACGGCATACGGCGGAATTACTCTATGTGTGATGCGTCTCCGCGAAACGGGCATATCCGTATTCTGATCCGTAAGCATGAAACCGGACTCATGAGCCGCTACTGGTTTGAATACGCCGCGCAAGGTGATCTGCTAACCCTTGAAGGTCCATCCGGTACATTCGGCGAAAACATCGCCCGCTATAACAGGCCGCTATTCATTGCAGAAAAAGAAGGGGGGGGCCCGCTTATTGCGCTTATAGCGTCAGTCCGTACTAATCATTTACCGCTGTTCTGGTTTGGTGTCGATAAAGCCGACGGTCGCAGTATCGCAGGGGAACTTGGTGTATTAGCTAAAACTAACGTGGAATGTATTTCGGATTGTAGCGAAGTAGCTTTGCAAGGACTCGAAAAGTCGCTGTTAAAAGAGGCTGGCGATTCTGTCGTTGATGCTGTGTATGTATGTGGCAGCGCAGGCTTTTTAAAGCAATTAAAGCCGCTGCTTAAGCGGGAGCCCTTAACAGGAATCCCTTTGTATAAAGAGGTCTTCATACCGTCAGGCCCCGGATAGCTGCAGGTATGGCCTGCTTCTATCAGACTGGCTTCATTTACATTCTGGTATGAGGTTATAAAAATATCATTTGCCTATTGGCATGAATTAAATTTAACAGAGAATCCGAGCATGGCGGCATTTCCTAATAAGCGACTCCATTCACGAATAGGTACGTTCCGGCAACTTGAAATTCTAATTGCGGTGGAACGTTTTGGAGGTATCGCTGCGGCAGCGAAAAACCTGCATTTAACGCAACCGAATATTTCTATGCAGATGAAAAAACTGTCTGAAGGCATCGGCATACCTATGTACGAAACTGTGGGAAAACGCCTGAAATTTACCTTTGCTGGAAAGATGGTACTTGAGTACGCCAAAGAGATTTTTGCCTGTACAGACAGACTGGAAGTGGCTTTAAACGAACTTGAGAATATCAAAAGCGGAGAATTGAGCATCGGCGTGGTTACTTCAGCGGAGTACTTTATCCCGCATTTGCTGGGCCCGTTTTGTCGCCGGTATCCGAACATCACTGTTGCCATTGAAATCGGTAATCGGGGGCGCATTCTCGACCGCCTTAATCGCAATCTTGATGATCTCTATATTTTTGGACAGCCGCCGGCACTGGAGAACATTGACAGTGTTCAACTCGGGGTCAATCATCTGGTTGTTATTGCGCCATCTTCCCATCCCCTGGCGTCCCGTCCTAGCTTGATCTGGGATGACATTGCAGCAGAGCAATTTATTTTGCGTGAAGAAGAAGCGGGCATCCGACAAATTATTGATACACAGCTAAATGAGCGTGGGCTGACTATAAACCGTCGTATGACAATCGCCAGCAACGAAGGTATCAAACACGCTGTATTGGCCCGAATGGGGCTGGCGATTGTGCCCGCGTTAAGCCTTGACGAGGGGCAAAGTAAGCAGCTGGTAAGGCTGCCTGTTCAGGGATTCCCATTGGTGGATCACTGGCACGTCGTGCACCGGACCGGAAAGGTGTTATCGCAGGTGGCAGAGCTCTGCAAGCAATACATTCTGAATGAAGGACTGGGCATGTACCGGGAGGCAACCCGCTATTGGGAAGCCAATAATCAGCCGAAACTGCCCACCCGATAACAGGGTTACTGTGGCATAAATGCGGCTTTGTAGTCCGTTAGAAAGTCTGCGGCAGAGCGGGGTGGCCGGCCGAGCAACTGTTCAATTGTACCGGTAATATGAGTGACACAGTTATGTGCCAGTGCATCCAGTTCTTCACATACTGCGTTAACCCGCCATTCATCATCAATAACGTTACTTAATATTGCTCTGTAAGTCTCAAGTGGCATATCTTTGTATGTTATCTGCCTTTCCGTTGTGCAGGACAATAAGGCCGCGATAGTATTAAACGACAGCAGCTCCGGCCCTGTAAGATCATAACTTTTATTTTCGTGACCGCTTTCAGTCAGTACCTTGGCGGCGACTTCAGCCACATCTCTGGCATCAGTGACAGCCACAACGCCATTACGAAGAGGAAACGATAGTGTATCTGCCGTGGTGACGCCTCTGGCACAGGTCAACAGCATCTGAGCAAAGAAAGTTGGTCTTATCATCACCCAGTTCAAACCTGATGACTTGATGTATTTTTCAGACTCAACATGCAGTGCAGGAATTGGCTTGTCAGATGCTTCCAGTGATTCCATCGAAGATTGTTTCACCAGCAACTTGACGCCGCACTCGACAGCCATGTCGGTGATTCGCTTTTCCAATGACAATTGTGTTTCGCTGTTACCTAAGAGTAAATAGACTTTTGAAACCCCTTTAAAGGCTTTGGCTAGTGCAGCCTGATCCACGATCTCACCTTCGACGATTTCTACCTGCTCTCCAAAGAGGTCCCGGGCTTTATCAGCCTGTCGAACCATTACTTTTACCGTGGCCTGCTTTTCCAGCAATGCCTGTACCACGGCCTTGCCGGTACGGCCAGTTGCGCCAAAGACCAGAATCATAATGTCACTCCTATCAATCGTAATCGCCGATGCAGATGCAGCCGGTTGGATTCTTAAATATCATAAAGAGATAACATTATACTAAATTGCGCCGTTTACCAACTTCTTCTCAATCTGACATTTGTCATATCGGGATAAAAAACCGGCCAATAGAATGAAATTATGGGCAAACACCACACATCGCCGGGGCGACAATGACATTAAAAATTGGGGTTACATTCTTATTTGTCATTCTGATGATCACGTCGGTCTGGTATGGGGTTGTTGCGGCAGAAGAGTGGCCCGGCGATGCCCAGCGAGAACTGGTAAAGTCTCGTCAAAAATCCTTTCCTGTGAACAGCTATGTTTATGATACAAAATGGTTTTCGCCTTTGGAAATTGTTGTCGGAAATAATAGCTGGCCGCTTCCTCGTGCATTAAAAGACAACGCGCAGCACCACGAAGCTATCGCGCTAGCCAAACAACACGACAGTTATGCATTGCTTGTCTGGCAGCATGGTGTTGTTACGCTGGAGTATTACGGCAGCGGTTTTTCGCGAAATACGCTGTTTGATACGGCGTCTATGCACAAATCTGTGGTGGCTTTGTTATTTGGTACCTTACTGGATGACGGCCTGCTGGACTCACTTGATGATCCGGCAGAAAAGTATCTCCCTGAATTGCAGGGCACAAAAGTTGGACGCGCACCAATACGCTCCATGCTTGAAATGACCAGCGGCATCAAAACGCCTTTGTTTGATAATCCGGTGGATAATCCATACACCTATGCTTATTTCGGCAACGACTTGCATACTGCCTTCGCCCGTTGGCCGGTGCCGTCAGCGCCGTATGAGGAATTTCAATACGCCAATGCTAACACTCAGTATCTGGGGTGGATTATTGAGGCTGTCACTGGTAAGCGCTATGCACAGTATCTGTCTGAGAAAATATGGCAACCGGCAGGTGCGTCCACAGCAAAAGTCTGGTTGGACAAACCTGATGGCAGCGCACGTATGGCATGTTGTTTACAGGCAACCGCTGAAGACTGGTTACGCACCGGCATCATTCTGGCGCAGGGTGGCCGCATCAATGGCAAGCAACTGGTTTCTGCAAAGTGGACCACGCAAATGATGGCGCCGGGCACTATATTTCCTAATTATGGCTGGCAGGTGTGGCGTGGTAGTCCGCACAATCCTGCCCGTATTTATGGCAAAGACATACCTGCGGTAATACCGGCCGCAGCGCCATTTGCCGCAGACGACACTATTTTTTTTGACGGTTCAGGAGGACAGAGAGTTTACGTCAGTCCTTCACAATCCATGGTTATCGTGCGTATTGGTCGTCCGTCAAAAACCTGGGATGACAGCGCGTTACCCAACATTCTGATGACAGCAAACAAAAACAATAATGGCTGATCCATTTTTCTTTTAACTTTTGAGGCAACAAAACAAATGAAAATAAACAGACGGGATTTGATGAAAGGTGCGCTGGCAGCGTCAGCCCTTTCAGTCGCAGGAAAAATACAGGCAAAAGAGGCTGAGAAAACACAAGTCGTCGTTATCGGCGGCGGGTTGTCGGGTCTGAATACCGCACTCCTGCTTAAGGATGCCGGTATTGATGCCATTGTCCTTGAAGGTTCGGACAGAGTGGGTGGCCGGGTATATACCGCTGATGATGTGGAAACACGACCAGAGTATGGTGCCAGCCAGATTGGCCGCTCTTATGCCAGGCTAATTGCGTTGTGTTCGCGTTTTAACCTCAAGCTGGTGCCTGAACATCGCCATCTGATGCCGATGTCGAATTACATTGAAAAAACGTGGATCAAATCAACAGAGTGGGAAAACTCGCCACTGAATAAAACCGTGGGTAAAGAGCGCAAGATCATTCCGCCCCTTTTAGGCTCTAAATTGCTGATTGAAGCCAATCCGCTGGAAAATCTGAACGACTGGCTTGATCCGAAAAATGCCGGCTACGACATTTCAATTGGTGAATTACTCAGACAACGCGGCGTATCGGAAGAAGCCATTAAGCTGGCTTCTGCAACCACAGACATGCAGAACGCATCCGCGCTGGGCATGCTTCAGGAGAAAAACCGCACATTGTTTGATGCATCCTTTGGCGGCCAGAAACTTGAAGTTATCGACCGGCCTTATGGTTTTGAGAACAAGAAAGGCGAGCACGACGGTCTGGCTCAAATTAACAACATTGAAGGCGGCGCATCACGTTTGCCTGAAGCGATGGCAAAAGCACTGGGCGACAATGTACGCATGAATAAAATTGTGCGTCAGGTCGACATGAATGAAAAAGGCGCGGAAGTAAGTTGTATGGACGGCAGCCGTTTTCAGTGTGACTACGTGGTTTCTGCTATTCCGTTCTCAACACTCCAGTACGTCAATATTTACCCTGAAGTGGCAGGCCGCCAGGAAGAGGGGATTTATACACTGAATTACGTCGACACCTGCCGTGCATTCGGCATCATTGAAGAGCCTTACTGGGAAGAAGATGGCATTGAACCTTCTTTCTTCAGTGACGAAACCGTGCAGATGTTCTGGGCACTGGAAAAACGCCCTGACGAAGATAAATCACGCTTCATGGTGGTGTTTACCGACAACGCAGCATCGCGGATGGATCAGATGTCGAAAGCGGATGCGCTGGCTCTTATCGAATCAGAAATAAACCGCATGCGCCCTTCTACCAAAGGAAAACTCAAGTTCCTCGATATTTATGGCTGGAAGAACGACCCGCTTATTCAGGGTTGCCGTCACATGTACACTCCAGGGCAGGTGAACCGCTTTGCGAAGGAAATGATTGAGCCGCATCACCGCATGCACTTCGCCGGCGAACATACCCGTCGTGTGGATTTTGGTATGGAGTCAGCCCTTGAATCCGGTGAACGCGTGGCGTTTGAAATTCTGTCCCGCGTATAAAGAGAGGTAGCAATGAAGAAGGTATTGATCAGCACTTTACTTTTGCTGTTGTCCGGCTTACTGCAAGCCAATGTGGCATTCGCTGATGAGGCGCAGGTAAAGAAGGGCAAACAACTGTTTATGCTTTGTCAGGCATGTCATGCCTACACAGAAAATGCGGGTATGCGAATTGGTCCTAATCTGGCCGGCATTGCCGGTAGTCAGGTGGGACATGATAAAACATATGCCTATTCTGCTGCATTGAGCGGCGCAGATTTCAAATGGACAGACGACAAGCTGGATGCGTGGCTGCAAAGCCCGGTATCTGTTGTGCCGGGTACACAAATGGCCTTTGCAGGGTTACAAAACCCTGAGCAGCGCGCAGCGTTAATCGCATTTCTGAAAACGCTATAGCGCACAACATCCGGCGGCGTCTGTGTCGCCTGATAGTTAAATGAAAGGTTATGCAAAATATAAAAATAATAGATTTTTTCCTGATTCAGGGAGCTGTTAAATTTTAAAAAGGCATAAAGCTAATACAATAAGATTTGGAGGAGAGCTATGCGTCCACACGTAGAGATGATTGATGAGAAAGATCTCATCTGGCACCCGGCCGAGCTGGTTGGTGCAACCGGTACTGCACGTCAGCGTAACCTGTCTTACGATGAAGAAGACGGTTCAGTATCTGCCAAAATTCTGTTTGATACAGACTGGTCACGTCCGGCTGGTGTTCACGTAGCCCAGACCGAGTGGTACGTGTTAAGCGGTGAAGTGAAAATTGGTGACGAAGTGCTTATTGAAGGTGGTTACTGGTGTACCCCTCCGGGCGTAGTTTGTCCTGAACTTCACGTAAAACCCGGCACAGAAATTCTGTATTTCCGTGAATACGGTACATGGGAATTTGAAGCGACTACTGAGCAGAAAGATTTTGTCCGTGAAGATCAGGAACTGGTTATTAAGCACAGTAACCTGATGGAATGGGTACCTGTTGAAATTGGCAGCCCTATGGATTTCGAAGCAGGTGGCACTCCGGTGCCGGGTCTGTTTATTAAACTGCTGTTTATCGATAAGAAAACACAGTTTTATACCCGTCTTATCAAAGCAAAACCGGGTTGGGTAGAGCATCCTCTTGCGCATCACCCATGCTTTGAAGAAGCCTACACGCTGGAAGGCACATTTGAGTTTAACTTCGGTGAGCAGTGGCCGGGTGTCTATTTCTTCCGTCCTGCGCTGGTGCGTCACGGCGACTTTGCGGCAGGTCCGAACGGCACTACCTGGTTGCTGCGTTGCGATGGCCGTCTGGTTGACTGGTATACTGATAATGCGAAGATGGAAATGCATGGCGACCCTGTGAACTGGGGCCCTGACTTCCCGGGAACGCAAGATCCTGTTCCGCTGCAACCTGTTCGCTCGCGCTCTGTAGGACCGATGAAAGACCCGTACTACACCTGAGCTTCTGCTGTTGTTAATCACGCAAAAAACCACGCTTTGACCGCGTGGTTTTTTATTGCCTGTTGTTTGGTGTAATGCTCCGCCTGTTACCGGAAGTCAGTGAAATTTATCAGTAAATTTTCGGGGTATCCGGCTATACGGTATGTCTATAACAGATTAATAAATTGATTTAGAAAAGCTATTTAAAAGCCCATAAGATGATTTTGGTCAATAAAACAACACATCTACGGGAGACGCCATGAGCGTACACAATCATGATGAACTGGAAGTCATCGGCCTTGTAAATCATTTTCCTGCTGCGGTAGGTAAGGCCCCTTCAGGCATCGACTTCGATGCAGATTATATCCGCTCGTCAGCACATCTTCAGGAAGCAGCAGGCTACGACAGAGTTTTGATCGCAAACGCGGCCACCATGCCGGAGAGCTTTGCAATCAGTGCTTACCTGGCTTCTTCAACAACCTCGCTGAATTTCTTAATGGCACACCGCCCGGGCGTCGTGCCGCCAACCGTGGCAGCCAGACATATCGCCACCATCGACCGTCTGAGCAAAGGACGTTGTGCTGTACACATCATCGCCGGCGCTGATGACAGGGAAGTGCAGGCTGACGGCTTATTCAACACCAAAGATGAACGCTATCTGATTGCCGCTGAATACGTGGAAGTGATGCGCAAAATGTGGTCTTCAGAAAAGCCTTTTGACTTTGACGGCGAATATTACACATTTCGTGGTGCGTTTGCCCGCGTCCGTCCCGGCAATGGCGCAGTACCGGTTTACTGGGCCGGCACATCCGATCTGGCCCTCGATTTATGTGGTAAATGTGCTGACGTGTATGCCTTCGGTGGTGACACCTTTGACCGTGCAGCCATGCTCACCGGAAAAGCCAGAGCAGCGGCTGCCAGATATAAACGTGAAATCAGTGTCCTGATGACCATCGTGGTGATTGCCAGTGACAGCGAAGATGCTGCCTGGGAACGGGCTGCTTCATTGTATGAAAAAGTGGTGGCGCAGCGTGAAAATGGCGACATCGGTATTGTCGGCGATCATGAGAAAGCCGGTGATGAAGCAGCTTCCGGGGCATTCCGCAGAATGCTGGACCAGGCAAAAAGTGGTGACCGTCTTGACCGGTGTCTCTGGACCGGTCTGAACAAGGCGTACATGGGGCGCGGAAATAACAGCGTGCTCGTGGGTACCCCTGAGCAGGTTGTCGACAGCCTGATGGAGTATCGCCGCCTGGGTGTAGACCGCTTTCTGCTGCGTGGTCCTGATCAGGATAACGATGCCGGCTTCATTGGTGAAAAGGTGATTCCGCTTCTCAAACAAACCATTGCAGAAACAATGCAATCCGTTGCTGCAAACGAAAACTAATTCGGTTTGAGACCCGACATTTATCAATTTCTGACACTGCCATACCTAATAAGATAACAAATGAGGTTTGCCTATGGTGGTTCAGACAGCTCTTAACCACACAGTCAAAGCAGTATCTTGACCACCGCCGGTCCGCTCCATTACCAGCACACAAAGATGTGTTTTAACCGGTGGATTATAAAACTACAACAACAAGGTTAAATCATGGAAAACAAGGCAAACGCGAAACTCAATAGCATCACAAAAGGGATCCTCAGTCTGGCCACATTAGCCGTTAGCGGTCAGGTCTGGTCGGAAGAGGCTGCTTCTCAGTCTTCAGGCGTGGAACGTATCGTCGTTACCGCTAAAAACCGTGCCGAGCCGCTACAGGAAGTGCCGCTGGCGATCAATGCATTCTCAGAAGAAGAATTACGCAATAACCAGATTAACGAAGTCCGCGATCTGCAGGACATTACCCCGAACCTCTATCTGGCCGGCGGCAACCGGAATGATCCCACCGCAGTGGGTATGCGGGGTCTGACGCCAAACACCTCTGATGAGCGTTATCAGGGCGTATCGTTCTTTCTTGACGGCATTCCGTTAAGTGGTCAGCTGGCATCTTTCGGCTTTATCGGCATTGACCGTATCGAAGTCATAAAGGGGCCGCAAGCAGCCAGCTTTGGCCGCGCAACATACAGCGGCGCCATAAATTTTGTTACCGCAACGCCTGATGCTAATGAAACCGAAGGTGAGTTCCGTGCGTCTGCCGGAACTGTTTCCGGCGGTGCTGACAACAGTTATTCTGTGGCAGGCTCAATTGAAACCCCTTTAATTGAAGACAAGCTGTGGCTGAATGTGGGGGCGACCAAATTCCAGAACGGTGGTGTGGCAGAGGCTACCGACGACGGTACATCTATTGGTCGTGAGCGATCGGAAATTGTCACCGCGCAGTTATATTATGCACCGTCAGATACATTATCTGTGAAGTTCAGAACCATGTATTCCCATGACGAAGATACCGGTCAGCTGGCGGTTATTCAGCACCCCAGAGACTGGGTTGAAAATGGTGCTGACCTTATCACTCTGCCCCGGGCAAGCGGTTCCTTTTATCCGTCAGTGGTGCCAGACCCTGATACCGGCACAATCGCCAGCTTCGGCGCGGCGGGAACGGCCAGAGACCGTTATTTTTCTTCTCTGATTGTCACCAAAGATATTGCTGATTACCGTCTGGTTTACAGCGGGGGTTATTACAAAAGCGAAGACGACAGGGATGCCGCATTCTCAACCCGTGCGTATCTGCCGGGGCAGGATCCGGTATTCGGCGATGTGGTGGGCACCGACGAAGTCAGCCTGACGTTCTATGCAGGTTTTACTTACCCGTCACGGGAAATATTTAAGAATACCAGCCATCAGTTACTGTTACTTTCACCCGATGCACAGGATTTACGCTGGCGCGCCGGTCTTTATTACTTTTGGGAAGAAGACGAAACCCAGTTTACGTCTCTGGCGAGTGACGTGAACCCTTCTGGTACTGCGCGGGTGGATGAAATGCAGAACTATGCTGCGTTTGGTGGTCTCGATTACGATATCACTGAGCAACTGATGTTCAGTGCTGAAGGCAGGGTTGCCACAGAAAAAGTCATCTACAACGCCTGCCCGCAATGCACCACGCCGATGCCTGAAGAGGGCAGCAACAGTTCCACTAACTTTTCTCCGCGGCTGACACTGACTTACAAGCTGTCAGAAGACAACATGATTTACGGTTTGTATTCATCAGGCATAAAAAGTGCGAGGTTGAGCCGAGTTGTGATTGATGGCGTACCGCAGGCCATTGCGGCAAAACCGGAAGAGCTGGATAACTTCGAGCTTGGTTCTAAAAACCAGTTTCTGGACGGCAAAATGATGCTGAATCTGGCGGCCTTCTATCAGGATGTGTCTGATCAGCAACTTACCAGTTCTAATAACCTGGAAGTGGGCGATCAGATAGTGCCGCTGACTTACGTTGATAACGTGGGTAACTCTGAAGTTTACGGTTTTGAAGCAGAGAGCAAGATTGCTGTCACAGACAACTTGTCTTTATCTGCCTCAGTGGGCTATGCGCACCATGAATTTGTAGACAGCGATCCCTTCGTTATGTCTGCTACATCTGCATGGGGCTTTGAAGGAGAGAGCGGCGACCCGGTTTCTCTGAACGGTAAAACTCAGACTAACGTGCCGCGCTGGAACGGCAGACTGGCAGGTGAATACTTTGTACCGGATGTTTACAACAACATGAGTTTGTCAGTCCGTGTTGACGGTAATTATCGCGGTGAGTTTTACGCGGATTTATCAAACCTTGTCACGGTTGAAAGTGCATGGACCTTCAACAGCCGCATCACTCTGGCGGACGATATTCTCGATATCTCACTTTATGGCCGGAATATTTTCAACCAGGACCGTGCTATCGGAACAGGACTGGCGGGCGGTTCTGCGCCTTGCGTGTTCAATGAAAACAACACTGCTTTGTACGGCAATAACCAGTTGTGCCTGAGTATTGCTGCGCCACGTCCTGCAGAATTCGGTGTCGAGGTAGGCTACAAGTTCTGAGAAATCACAGGAGGGCTTGTATAAATGTTGTTGCCGGCCCTCCTCAAATATAGGCAAGAACAGAATAATAAAGGGGAACAACATGGCAAATGCGCAAGCAGAAAGTCCGGGAGCTGACGGTTCAGCTGTAAAACCCGATCGCATCCAATATAAAACGTTCTATTCAACCGGTGGACGGTTAACTATCGCCGCCCTGATCATTACCGCTGCACTCTGTACCATGGACAGAATGGTGTTATCAATGGTGGTTGATCCGTTACGGGCTGACTTAGGCCTCACAGAAACCCAAATCGGCGTATTACAGGGCTTTTCTTTTTCTTTGCTTTTCGCTGTTTGCGGCATCCCTCTGGGATTAATGGCAGATCGCCTTGCAAGGAACAAACTACTGGCCTTTGCAGTGTTAACCTGGAGTGTTGGCACACTGGCCTGTGGCCTGGCAAACAGTTTCGAGTCTCTATTTGTGTTCAGAATGCTGGTGGGAGCGGGCGAAGCAGCACTCTGGCCTGTGGCCATATCTTTGATTGGTGATTTGGCCCCGAAAGCCTATCGCGGCATGCTCATAGGCGGGTTGATTGTCGGGCAATTGTTCGGAGGCAGCTTTTCACTCATTGTTGGCGGGCAGGTGCTGGAGTCGGTTACCGCCGGCAGTCTCACACATTTACCTGTAATTGGTTCCTTTGAGGGCTGGCGCTTTCTGTTTATCTTGTATGGCAGCTTCGGTACCCTGGCTATTTTACTGCTGCTTACCGGTAAGGAACCACCAAGGGAAATAGTGTCTGAAGCAGCGTCAAAGAACCCTTTCAGTGGTCTTCGTGTTTTTTATGATTTCTTCAGGGCCAACTGGAAATCGGTGGGTTCTCTTTACTTACTGACAATGGTGGTTGCTGTTGTGCAGTATTCCGGATTCGCCTGGAATGTGCCGCTTATGCTTCGCCGGTTCGATATCGGGCCACAGCAAGTGGGTCTGATCATGGGCATCATGTCTTTTGCAGCCGGTGCGGCGGGCTCGCTTGCCGGCGGATTTGCGGCAAAGAAAACCGGCAAAAGCCCGGTGAACCGGTGCAACGTGATTATCTTCACGTATTGTATTTGCATCAGTTACGGATTGATTGCGTTTAACCCTGCGCTTTATACCACTGTGTTTCTCATTGCTATTCCATCGGTGCTGCTTGCCATGGCGGGGGTAATGTCTCTGGTTATTCTGCAGGATATTGTTCCTTCTAATATGCGCGGGGTAGCGACATCAGTGAACCATCTTTTTGCCAGCCTGATTGGCGCATCCATTGGTCCGGTACTGGTGGCCATGCTGACCCAGCATGTGTTTAAAACTGACGATATGGTCGGTGTTTCTCTTGGGCTTGTAGTGGGTCCTGCTATGGCGCTCGCGGCTTTCTTTGCATTCACCATCAAAAAAGAAATCGTGAAAAAGTATGACGGCATGGAAGCGTCTGTGGCTGATATGGCGAAGCCGGGAAAAGGATAAAAAATGCATTATTTACTGAAATGGTTTTTAGCCGTTCTGGCAGTGTTGTTTATTTCTGCAGCGGCCATCATTGGCTCTATGCGTGCCGGATGGTGGAATCCCTCCCTTGAAGAGGTAAAGGCAAAGCATGCCGGTGCACCGTCAGAATTTATTAAAACAGGTGATGTTACCCTGCATGTTCGTGATGAAGGGGAAGGGCCGGCTGTCATTATGCTTCACAGTTCAATGACTAACCTGCGTATTTACGATGGCTGGGCGGAGGCGCTGAAAACCGGTTACCGTGTCATCCGGATAGACTGGCCACCTTACGGATTATCTGATGATCCTGAACCTTCAAAGGGCATGCCCGGTGTGGTTACGCTGCTGGAACAGTTTGTTCAGCAGCAAAACATTTCTGAGTTTACTCTGGTGGGCAGTTCCAGCGGTTCAACGATTTCAGTGTTATATGCTGCGAAACATCCTGAACAGGTAAAAGCACTGGCACTCTCTACATTGCCATTGTCTGCACCGCCCACCTCTGAGCCTCCTTTTCTGGTGGATATCTTTCAGTATATTCATCAGAACTGGACGCCGGGTTACTTACCGGAAGCCTATTTTTCGGCATTCCTCGGCTGGTTGTATGGTGAGCCTTCCAGGCTGACACCGGAAACCGTACGCTGGTATTACGAAACCAATAATATCCCGGGTAAGTTCGCGCTGGTGAAGGCCTATTATGAAGCGAATCTGGCTGCGGTGTGGTCGAAAGGTGCGAAAGAGGAAGCTTCACAGGTTACCGCGCCGATCTTATTGCAATGGGGCGACAGGGACGCCGTACTGCCGGAATATCTGGTGGAAAAAGCCGTGGCTGACTTTCAGAGTACACAAGTCGATGTGATCCACTACGACGATGTGGGTCATTACCCCATGTTGGAACTGCCCGGTAAAACCGGTGAAGATCTGAAAAAATGGCTCGACGGGGTATATCAGAGAAAAGGTCAGGACTGACTGATTTTCTTCAGTGCCGCAATAAAGGTTTTTTCACTACGGGAGAGCAGTGCCTCAGCGCGCCAGAACAGGCCGACGGGGCGCATGTAAGCGGTCTCGCCGAAATCAATTTTGATGAGCTCTCCCGCATTGATTTCATCGGCATATTCTCTGTGATTGCCCATTGAAACCAGGTCGCAGTTCAGCAGGCAGCCTTTCATCAGCAGAAAGGACGAGGTGCGCAGGCCGATTTGCGGGCGGGGAAGGTTGTGCATATTAAAAAGTTGTTCCCAGCGTTTATACATCACAGGGTTATCCGGCACTATCCACCGTGCTCTGGTTAAACCTTTCAGGGAAGGCTTGCCGTTTTTCAACAGCGGATGATTAGCCCTGAGCAGAATGCTGGCGCCTTCTACAGACAACTCTTCAAAGGTGAGTCCGTTCATATCCAGGTCCGGTGCTTTAGAACCCAGCGCCATTTGCAATCGTCCTTCCCGTACCCGTTCCAGCAGTTCATGAAAACTACCTTCTTTGACAATCACCTGAACATTCGGATCGCTGATTGCCAGCATTGAAATAGCCACGGGCAGGCGGTTTACCGTGAACATGCTTTCTGTCCCGAGGGTGAGTTTTTCTTCGCGCCTGTTACGCAAAGAATTGATGGTTGCCAGTGCCCGGTCCCGCTCAGTCATGATGATCCTTGCATGGGGCAGCAGTTCTTCTCCCTGGGCAGTCAAATATATTCCTCTGGAACTTCTTTCAAACAGCTTTATATCCAGCGCATCTTCGAGCATCTGGATACTGCGTGACAAAGACGGTTGCGATATAGCCAGCGCTTCAGATGCCTTATTAAAACTCCCTAAGTCGGCCACGGTGACAAATCTGCGTAACTGGCGGATATCCATATTCTTGCTCGCTGCATTTGATATAAGTGTATGACTTATCCTGCTATAGAATAACTCTATAATCAATGCGTATTTTCATATAGAAATATTATACCCCTGTCTCTAAGGTAGCTTAATCCGGAACAGATCAGGGAACCCGTTATGCCAGCTATTGAGCGGTACAACATCGCAATGTGTAATGCGCCTGTCAGGCCTGCTTTCAATGCAGATGGCACGCTCTGCAACAAGACACTGCAAGCTAATATCGCGCTGTGCTGCGCACGGATAAAGCATGCGGCAGAGTGCTACAACGCTAAGGTGGTTGTGTTTCCTGAATTCACCTTTACCGGCTATCAGCAAATGGACTATGAGGGCTGGCTGAAGGCATCAGTCACTATGCCCGGTCCCGAAACAGAGGCATTTGCTGAGGTGGCTGCTGCCACCGGCACTTATGTTGTTATCCAGGCTGCTGAAACCCACCCAGATATTCCCGACAGATACTTTTTATCGTCCGCATTACTTACACCTTCCGGTGAAGTTGGCATGGTGTACCGGAAAAATTACGCCATTTCCCTGCGCACCAGTCCGAATGATGTATTCACTCAATACACGCGGGTATTCGGGGAAAGCGGTTTCTTTCCTGTATACGCCTGTGAACTCGGAAACATCGGCATGCTGATAGGCGCTGAGCCTCACTGGCCGGAAGCTGTGCGCAGTCTTGCCTTAAACGGCGCTGAACTCATTGTTAATTCTGTGGCTTCCCTGACCGGTGTGGATTATATGCAGCGGGAGGGCGCTGCCAGTGTAAGAGGCGTAAGAGCATTCGAGAATCAACTGTATTTCGCCATGGCGAATGTGCAGGGGGAGTTAGCGGCAGCATCTGCCTGTTTTGATTACAACGGTAAGAGTATCGCTGTTAAAGCTGCCGGCGATGAAGACCTGGTCATCGCTGAAATAGACATTACCGCGTTGCGAGAGGCGCGAAAAAAACCAGCCACCAATTTTCTTGCGCAACTTCAACCCGCTATACACAGCCCGGTTCAGCAGTATCCACTGTGGCCTTCGGATGTGTTCGCACAGGCGCCTGCTGCAGACGCTTGTGCACTGCTGAAGGTTGAACAGGATGCCTGGCAGCGGTTTCTGTCAGCAGAAGATAAACACCCATTAGTGAGGGAGAACTGATCATGCCTTGTGAAATCGTAGGATTGCACTTTTACGCCGATTCTTCGGAGCTGCGTCCGGTGGACACAGTTTTTGATACACAATTTGCTGTTGATTACGCCATTGCCCACGAAGAGGCCGGATTTGACCGCGTGTTAATCGGTCAGACAGCTACCTGGCCGGACGGCTTTGCCATCGCCAGTCATATCGCTGCGGTCACCAGCAAACTGAAGTTCATGGTAGCACACCGTCCGGGATTCATCGCACCTACTATGGCTGCCCGCATGTTCGCCACGCTGGACCAGCTTTCCGGTGGCAGAGCGGGGGTACACATCATTACCGGCGCCAGCGACAAAGAACTGGAATGCGACGGCGATTTTACCAGTAAAGAAGAGCGCTACTATCGCAGCCGGGAATACATCGATGTATTACGAATGATATGGGGAAGTCACTCGCCGGCAGATTTCAAAGGTGACTGGTACCGCTTCAATCAGGCGTTTTCCAAAATCAAACCGGTACAAGCCGTTCTGCCTGTCTTCTGGGGCGGTGCCTCAGACCTTGCTGTAAAGCTGGGTGCGGAATGCGCAGATGTGTATGCCATTGGCCCGGGCACACTTGAACAAACCCGCGCCTTAATCGCAAAGTTTAAAACCAGAGCGGCTGAGTTTGGCCGTAACCCGGGGATCTCAATGTCAGTGCGGATCATTGTCGGCGACACCACAGAAGAAGCCTGGAAGAAGGCAGAAAATGTTCTGGAGCGGGTGACGCAAATTCAGCGGGACGGCACAAAGATTGGGCGGGATAAGGGAAAGGATGATCTCGCAGCCAGCCATTTAATGGCACTGGCCTCGCAGGGGGAATGTTTGGACACCTGTTTGTGGACCGGCGTTGCAAAGGCCACTGAAGGGCGCTTACAGGCAATGGCGCTGGTGGGGACGGCTGAAGAAGTCTCTGATGCTCTGCTTGAATATTACCGCGCCGGCGTAGACCGGTTTCTGATCAACGGCTTTGACACCATTCAGGACGTCAGACTGTTCGGACGGGATTTGATACCCATGATTAAACAAAAAGTCAGCGCCGAAGATGCGCGCTGAACTTGCCTTCATATTCACACCGCAAACAGAGAAAAACATGACCAGACCAATGAAAATTCTGGGGATCGGGGGCACGACCTCTGAAAACTCATCAACTGAAAAAGCACTCGCTGTTGCCCTGGCTTCAGCGAAAGAAAGGGGCGCTGATGTAGAGCTCATCGGCAGCAAGACATTGGCGGCACTGCCTCACTATGCTTATGGCGTAGTAGAGCAATCAACAGACGCTGCAGAATTTGTCGCGAAAATCAGGCAGGCAGATGGCTTAATCCTGGCGACACCCTGCTATCACGGCTCCGTGTCAGGGTTAATGAAAAATGCCCTCGACTATGTCGAGGAGACGGCAAAAGACAGCAGAGTGTATCTGGACGGTGTACCGGTCGGGCTGATCGTCAATGCCTACGGCTGGCAAGCCATCGGGCCGACATTAACCACCATGCGTTCGATAGTGCATGCCTTGCGCGGCTGGCCGACGCCTTTCGGTGCCGGTATTAAAGTCAGCAGCGGGCTGTTCGACGGCACGCAGGTCACCGATGCTGATATTGCCGCTCAACTGGCGCTGGTGGGCAGTCAGGTTGCTGATTTCACTGCACGAAACCAACTGGCAGCAGCCAGCTAATAAAATAACAATAATCAGAGGCACGGGAAAAATGATACTGGTATTTGGATCGACAGGCAGAACAGGAAGAGCATTGATTTCGCAGCTCCTTAAAAAAGGCGAAAAATTGAGGATCATGGTGCGTAACGCCAAAAAGGTCAGAGAGCTGCGGTTGCAGGGTGTGGATGTTGTTGAGGGAGAAATCGATAACTACCATATTCTCAGTCAGGCGTTTGAGCGGGTGGATAAAGTGTATATGTTGCTGGGCAACAGCGAACATCAGCTTTTTCTGGAAAAATTAATTATCAATATGGCGCTGGAGAAAGGCGTCAGTCTGGTGGTGAAGCAATCCTCGCTGGAAGCACTGCCGGATTCAGATAAACCTATCCCGAAACTGCATGTTGAAAGTGAGCAGTATTTAAAGCGTTCGAGGCTTAACTGGGTGATGCTCAGGCCAACCTTTTTCTCTCAGATGTTATTTCTCTGTGCAGAGGGCATCGTAAAAGCTGATAAGCTCGCATTTCCCATGTCAAACGGCGTTGTCGCAATGACAGATGCAAGAGATGTTGCGGAGGTAGCTGCTCATGTGCTGACCACATCGGGACACAGCGGGAAAAGTTACGATATTACAGGGCCGGAGCTGGTTTCTTTTGAAACTGTCGCCGCAATTCTCAGTAAAGAGCTCGGTAGAGAGATAACCTATACAAGCACACCATTGGAAGACTTCAGAGCCAGGCTGGATCAGGTTGTTGAAGACAAATGGCGGGTGAATGCGGTTTGTGAGGAAATTAATTTTCTGGCTAACGCGCAACACGGATATACCACGTCTGTTGTTTCAGATTTGCTTGGTCGTCCTGCAAGAGGCGCAAAAGATTTTATCAGTGACTTCAGACAGGCATTTACACCGGAGTAGCCGATATTTTTGGCGGGCAACGTGTTTAGATAAGGCAGGTGAGCTTACAACCCACCTGCGTTTTTATTTAAAACTCAGACAGCAAACGGCCAAAGCCGGAAATTTTATCTTCAATACCGTTGGCACGCAGAGCATGCCAGTATGTGGCAGTGTTAATAGCGATAACCGGCTTGTTCAGCTCCATCTCCAGACGTTCAGCTTGTCTGGCCATACACAGGTTCGTACCTACCTGCACGATGGCGTCAACGTCATCTCCGTTCAGCGCGTTAACGGTTTCGCGAACCGTTGAGGGCGTTACCCGGGCAATATCGTGCCAGCTAGGACATTGAAGAGGTTTATCCCGCACTGTTTCATAGCCGTGGTCGCTGAGGTAGTTTGCCACTTCGGCATTCGCCACCGGATAGTATGGTGACAGGAAGGCGATTTTTTTAATGTTGCCGTGAGCTTTCAAAGCTGCGGCAACAGCTTCAGAACCCAGAGAAATTTTCAGACCGGATTTAGACTGGATATTGTCTTTCCATTTCTGTGCGCCTTCAGCACCACCGTAAAAGGTAACCGCAGACATACCCATCACCAGGTAGTCAGGGCCCATGGTGAGCACACCTTCTACTGCTTCGTAGGTTTTACGGTCGATTTCCAGTGTTCCCTGCATAAAGGTTTCATTAGAAATGGCACTGGCATTTTTAATCACAATGCGGCTGTAGTGATTCGTTACGCCTGCCGGACGCATTTCTGAAAATTCAGGTTCTACAATTGTGTTGGTTGAAGGACCCAGTACGCCAAAGCGGGCGCGGTAACCTAATATATCTCTTTCCATGTCAGCTCCTATAATTGTACAACGCGGATGCCGCAATCGGCGCCGTTAAACAGACTCTCAAGGGCGGCGGGGGCAGACAGTAAGCCGTCGTAAACTACTTCCGTGGATTTCATCTGTCCGCTGTGATACCAGTCGATCAGTTCCTGTTCTGCACCCGGGAATGACTCGTGGTAATCCCACACGAAAAAGCCTTCCATGCGTGCGCGTTTGTAAATCACGTTGTAGTAGTAGCGCGGACCGGGTAACGGTGGATCGGTATATTCAGTGGCAATCTGTCCGCAGATAACCGCGCGGCCGCGCAGAGCAATATTCTTCATTGCCGCATCCAGCGTGTCACCGCCCACATTATCGAAATACACGTCGATACCGTCGGGGCACAAGGTTTCAAAACGCTCGTATAAATCTTCAGATTTATAATCAATGGTCTGGTCGACACCCACTACGTCTTTTAGCCACTGACATTTTTCCGGGCCTCCGGCAATGCCAATGACGTTACAGCCTTTAATTTTGGCGATTTGCGCCACAATCGAGCCTACACCGCCGGCAGCAGCAGAGACGACTACGGTATCACCGGCAACCGGCTTACCGATATCGAGGAAGCCGAAGTAAGCTGAAAAGCCGGAAGAGCCCAGAATGCCAAGGTGCAGATATAAAGGCGTTTGCGGATTCGTGACCTTTTGCAGTGTTTTCACCAGCAGGCCTTCAGTGTCGCCACTCTGAACAGAGTAGTCCTGCCAGCCGGTTGAGCAGGCAACGACTTCCCCTTCTTTAAAATCTTCATGTCTGGAAGCGATAACCGTACCTACACCACGGCCACGCATTACATCACCAATTTCAATTGGCTCGTGGAAACGGCTGGCTTCACCCATAAGATAAGCTCGCTGGGCAGGTGAAAAGCCAAGAGCATCGGTTTTTACCAGAAACTCACCGTCTTTCAGTGCGGGCACTTCAGACTCCGTCACCTCAAATAAATCCATACTGACGGCTTCGCCTTGCTTTATGTGTTTTTTCAGGCGTATTTGCCGGTTGATTGTCATCCCAGATTCCTCTCTTGTTCGTTTTATTCGGGTCTTATTTTTTTGTAAAAGCCGCAAACCCTGCCTGCATTTCCTCTAACACGGGGGCGATGCAGGAAGACGCCTGACAGGCCTGCCACCACTTGTGTAATTCAGCGTGAAACATCAGTGGAGACGGGCGGTTAAATTTGAGTGCCAGGGTTTCGATGTACCAGGCATTGGTCGCCATCGCGAAATCGCCGGTGTGCCAGGGCGTCGTACTTTCACCACGGCTGATACGCCAGCTCTGCCAGCGTGAAAGTAACAGCTCCAGTGGTTGCCACAGGATGGCGCTGTCTTCATTGGATAAGGGCTTGCCGGCTTGTTTGAAAAGTGCAAACAGCGCCGGTGCAATATGGGTATTGGCCATGCTGACTGTGGTCCGCACGCTGGCTTTATCAAACGGGGTTTTCGGTAAACAGGGTGTACCGTCAAATTCGTCTTCGATGTATTCCGCAATCGCCGCCGATTCTGAAATGGTGCGGCCGTCATCAAGCACCAGTACCGGAATTTTGGCTAAAGGATTAAGGCGGGAAAATGCATCGCCGGCAGGGCTGCTTTCCGGTTTGCGGATATCAATATCCAGACCCTTTGCCAGAATTTGCATGCGTAAGCGCGCTGCATAGGGCGAGTGTGGCAGACTAATTAAATACATAACTTACGCTCCGGAATATCACTTAATGTATTAAAGGTATGACAATAAACATTAATTGGGTTAGATTCAAATGCTGTTGTTACTTATTTGCATGTACGCACTGTATTACTTATCAATTAATCACGAATTGATAATTGTTAAGGCAGCCAGATTCCCCTGTCTCATAAACTTGCCGCATAGCATCATTGTTCTGGATTTAGGGGAAATTATGTACGAACTGAGTATATTGCGGTGGATTCACATCGTTGCCATGGTGTACTGGCTGGGTGGTGAATGGGGCGTCTTTCAGACGGCTTACAACATTGTTAACCGTAAGCTTTCGATGGAAGAAAGGCGTCGACATTTAGAAACCGCATACCGTATCGATATCCTTGCCCGCACTGGTATTATTTTGTTATTACCACTGGGCTTACACATGGGTCATATTTGGGGGGTGCAACCCTATGGCGGAACTACTCTGGTGGTAATGTGGATTGCGGTAGCAATCTGGCTGAGCCTATGCTGGGCGGCATTCTTCTTCCGTGAAACCGATAAGGGTATCCGGTTGACCAAAATGGATGAAAGTGTGCGCTTTGTGCTTATTCCAGTCATGATGATTTGTGCAATCGGTACCTTCCTGGGTTACGGCCCGTTTGCCACCGGTGAAGGGCAAATGTGGTATCCAACAAAAATATTTATTTTTGCCTGGCTGCTGGTGATTGGTCTGAAACTGCGTTTTATCATGCGTGAGTGGACTGTGATTTTCAGGCAACTGGCACAAAAAGAAGATGAGGTACTGGAAGCCCGTCTGGAGCAACAAATCAGAATGTCCCGTTATCTTGCGTATCTTTACTGGATTGGCATTCTTACCGTTGCCTTCCTCGGTGCAACGAAACCATTCTGAGTTAGTGGCAGTGCGTTTGTACTGCTTTTTTATTGCAAGATACTGCTGTAAACAGGAGAGTTCTATCCTATGAATACCGTTATTTCGCCCGCTGTGATTGATTCAGTTACGAATATTACCGGCCCTCAATATCTGCTGACTGACCCTGCGTCATGCGCGCTTTATGCTCAGGATGTGTATACCAAAGCAATACCCGCGGGTGCAGTTGTTCAGCCCGGCAATCTTGATGAACTGAGTCAGGTTATCAAGACCCTGGTTGAGAACGGCATTGTGGTTATTCCCCGGGGGGGCGGCATGTCTTATACCTCTGGCTATGTTCCCGTTGCAGAAGGTGCCGTCATTATCGATAGCAGTCGAATGGATAAGGTGCTTGAAATCAATGAGCAGGATATGTATGTGACGGTTGAAGCTGGATGTACGTGGAAGACGTTGCACGAAGCGCTTGAGGCCCGCAATCTCAGAACCCCATTTTGGGGAACTTTGTCAGGGATCCACGCTACGGCCGGTGGCGGTGCGTCACAAAATGGCATGTTCTGGGGCTCAGGTCAATTTGGTCCTATCGGTGACTCTATCATCAGTATGCAGGTTGTGATTGCTGATGGCACTATCATATCAACCGGCGCGGACGCGCAAAAAAATGGCTCTCCATTTTTCCGCCATTTCGGTCCGGACCTAACCGGTATTTTTATCGGTGACAATGGGGCGTTGGGAATGAAGGGGACGGTAACCTTGCGCCTTATGCCGTTGATAAAAGAAAAAGACTATGTGTCTATGGAATTTAGTTCTGGTAGCGACGCATTGGAAGCGATGAGTGAGATTTCCCGTCAGGGACTTGCCATGGAGTGTTTTGGTTTTGACCCATCCCTACAAGAACAACGCAAGAAGCGGGAAAGTCTGTTAACCGACGCAAAAGCGTTGGCGGGTTTTATGAAGTCGGCTGGTTCTTTTAAAAAGGCACTTGTTGGCGGTGCAAAAATTGCGCTGGCCGGAAGGAGCTATATGGACGATCTGGGCTTTACTATTCAGGTCATTATTGAAGAAAGTAGTGAGCAGTCTGCCAATTTGAAAGCCGATAAAGTCCGGCAGATTATAAAAAAGTTCAATGGTCGTGAAATTGAAAGCACAATTCCAAAAGTCTTGAGAGCAAACCCTTTTGGGCCGCTCAATAATTCTGTCGGACCTAGTGGCGAGCGTTGGGTGCCTGTTCATGGTTTATTTCCACATTCTAAGATTGTTGATGCCTGGAAAGCGTCTGAAGCAGTTTTTGAACGTCACCGCGAAAAATTGACTGAGTATAAGGTGATTACAGGCTATTTGTTTGCAACTATTGCGACCAACGCTTTTGTGCTTGAACCGGTATTTTTTTGGCAGGACGAATTAAAAGAGTTACATGAGAAAACTGTCGTACCATCGCATTTCGCTAAGTTGACAAAATATCCTGAGAATCTCGAAATTCGAGCTTATGTTGATAAGGTAAAAAGTGAGTTAGTAGATTTGTACAGTGATTTGGGTAGCTCACATTTTCAACTCGGAAAGTCCTATCACTATGCGACAGGTATGAAACCCGAGTCTTTTGGACTTATTCAGGCGATCAAGTCTTATCTGGATCCGAAAAACCTGCTCAACCCGGGCGCACTGGGCTTCACACCTGATAACCGTTGAAAAGAGCTGAACGCGTATGTTGAAATATAGTTTGCATGATGGCAACACACTGCCTCCTGTGGGACTGGGTGTGTGGCAGGCCAGCAATAAAGAAGTGGAAAGCGCCGTCGACTGCGCTTTCGGTCACGGTTACCGCCTGATCGATACTGCCAGTATTTATGAGAACGAGGCCGGAGTGGGTCATGCCCTCAAAAACAGCGGGTTGCCCAGGGAAGCTTTTTATATCACCACGAAATTGTGGAATACCGACCAGATGCGGGTACAGCAGGCGTTGGAAGAAAGTCTGACTAAGCTGCAACTGGACCATGTGGATTTATATTTAATCCACTGGCCGGCGCCGTCTCAAGGGCAGTTTATTGATGCCTGGAAAGGACTGCTGGCTGCGAAGGAGCAGGGGCTGGTGAAGTCGGTGGGGGTGAGTAATTTTCAGCCTGAACATATTCAACGATTGCAGCAGGAAACGGGTATTACGCCGGTTGTGAATCAGATCGAGTTACATCCTCTGCTATCCCAGCCGGAGCTGGTGGACTGGTGTCAGAAGGAAAACATTGCCGTGCAGGCATGGAGCCCGCTGGCGCAGGGGGGTGCGGATGTATTTAATTCAAAAACGGTCAGTACGCTTTCCCGTGGATACGGAAAAACTCCGGCTCAGATAGTGCTGCGTTGGCATTTACAGCGCAATGTGTGCGTGATCCCTAAATCGGTAACACCTGAGCGGATACGTGAAAATATTGATATTTACGACTTTTCATTAAGCAAGCAGGATATGAAAGCCATGGATGCGCTGAATGAAAATCGCCGTCTGGGGCCGCATCCCGACACGTTTGTGAATGTCTGATCTCTGCTGAACCAGCCACCTGACAGCTTGTCAGGTGGGCTGATAGCTTTCCTGCCACACCTCTTCAATCAACTTTCTGGCCCACCGCTGGGCAGGGTCATTATCACTGCGCCCGTGCCACATGAGCAGTCCTTCATGAGGTTCATTCCAGCTGAAAGGGGCGGCGGTCACATAAAAATCAGGATGGTTCACATAGGGTAAAGCAATGCTTCTCGCCAGCGTGCACACCAGGTCGCTTTGCGGCACAACATGGGCTACGGCAGACGGGTGGGGGGCGACCAGCCCGACACGGCGCTTTAAGCCTTTTCCTGTCAGTAAATCATCAATCCAGGTTTTCTCAACATGGCCGGTTGCCATGATGAGATGAGGCGTTGAGACATAACCTTCCAGGGTCAATGTTTTTCCGGCAAGAGGATGACGGGCAGACATTACACATACCAGGTCGTCTTCAAATAAGCATGTTTTACGAATACGGTTGGGTAAATCCAGTGAGGACAGTGACTGAATAACACAAAGCATATCCACATGCTTTTTATCCAGTGCATCCAGAAACAAATCAGGCAACACCGGATGAACACGAAGGTTCATCCCCGGAGCCTGAGAGCCCATCTTTTTGAAGAGCGGTGCCAGGAACAGTAACTGATCCATTTGTGACACACCGATGGTTACGGTGCTGCTGGCACTGGCAGGATCAAAGTCTTTCTCGTTCACCAGTACCGTCGAGAGCGACTCCAGACTGAATTGCAAAGACGGCGCGATTCTGTGGGCATAGTCTGATGGTACAACGCCTTTGGGGACTTTAATAAACAAGGGGTCTTCAACAATATCCCGCAGGCGGTTAAGCGCATGGCTGACCGCAGACTGGCTCAGATGAAGCGACTGTGCAGCCCGGGTAATACTGCCTGTACGATAAATAGCATCGAAAACAACTAACAGATTGAGATCGAACTTTCCGTTATGAATTGAGTTCATTATTTGCATGCTCATTATGAGTTAGACAAATTAACCATGCCATTAAATAATCAAAATGTATAGAGAACAGCCACGAGGACGCTGAAATGGAAAAAAACAATAACACCCGTCGACACTTTCTGAGCACAGCTGTAGCCGGTGCGGCGTCTGCAATGATGCTCCCTGCCATGAAAGTACAGGCAGATACACTTTCTGCGGTGACTGCCGGTGAAAAGTGGCCAAACCGCTTCTTCAATTTGTTCACCAACGAGGACGGGCTCGCTGACATGCGGGAAATTCCGCTGAACAGCGCGACAAAACGGGTCTCCCATTACCTTATCCGACATGATGCTGCGCGGGTCACCATAGGCGGCATGGAGCCCAATTTGCTAATGGACTGGCACGTTGCCAACCAGCCTAACCTGATCATTCCCATGTTTGGTACGCTGGTGGTTGTATTGCGGGATGGCCGGCGCTTCGAACTGGTGCAGGGCGACATTCTGTTTGCCGAAGATTGCACCGGCAGCGGTCATAAATCCGGAGCAGGCCCGGACGGGCAGTTCGGTATCTCCGTACAACTGGACAAATCTTTTTGCCCGGCTGCCGGTGACTCCTATCTTTCTTCTCTTCTGCGGGATCAGTAATTATGGAAGCTACACAGACGGCTCAGCCACAGGTTACCGCCGGAGAAACGCCTGCTAAACAAAGTTTGCCATGGCGCATAAAGCTGGGCTGGGGTCTGGGTTCTCTGCCGTTAACCGTGCTCAACATGGCAATCAGTGTATTGCTGCTGCGCTTTATGACCGACTCGCTGGGCGTAGCGGCTTCGGTCGCAGCCACGATCTTTGCCGTGGCGAAAGTCTGGGATGCGTTCAGTGATCCACTGATGGGAATTCTGTCCGACCGTATCCGGACGCCCTGGGGCCAGCGGCTTCCCTGGTTGCTGGGAGGCGGGCTGCTGAGCGCGCTGGTGATAATTTACCTGTTTGCGGCACCGTCATTAAGCATGACCGCCCTGATTATCTACCTGCTTGCCGGAAAGCTGCTCTATGCGACTACCTATACCATGTATATGGTGCCATATATGACCATGCCGGCAAGTCTTACCGCCAACTATAACGAGCGGACAGAACTGATGTCTTACCGGGTTATCTTTTCTTCGGTAGGCACAATGATCGGGCTGTCGCTTGCCCCGGCACTTCTGGCTTACTGGGGCGCAGATAAAGCCGGTCACATGAAAATATCGCTATTTTTGGGACTGGTTGCCGGAGTGACCGTTTTAGCCAGCGTGTGGTGCCTGCGTATCGCGCCGGAACGAAAAGTAGTTCGCCAAACCAATTATCCGCCATTCTTTGAACAACTTAAATCTGCGTTGGCGAATAAGCCTTTCATGTGGCTGATGAGTGCCAAACTAAGCTACTTCTTTGTACTCACCTTAACGCTTTCAACTTTTGCATTTTTCACCAAACACGTGTTGCAGGTGTCAGATGCAATGATTGGTTTTTACATGGGCATTCAGTCGGTTGCGCTGATTTGTTCGCAGCCCGTTTGGTTATTTGTAGCTAAGCGGTGGGGCAAGCAACATGGTTTCATGCTGGCCTGTCTGTTGTTCGGCCTGACCCATCTAAGCTGGCTGTTGGCAGGACCCGGTGAAGCGGCCTGGTCCATCGCTGTGAGAGCGGTTGTTATTGGGATAGCCGGTGGTGGTACTTTTTTGCTCAGCCAGTCCATGCTGCCGGATACGCTGGAATATGACGCGTTGAAAAATGGTACAGACAGGGCAGGCATGTTCACCGGGTTGTACATTCTGACGGAAAAATTATCCGGCGCACTGGGCGTGGCCTTTGTCGGGATGTTCCTGGGAATAATGGGCTATCTGGAGTCTACCGATGGCGTTGCGGTAGCACAGCCTGAATCTGCCAAAACGGCATTGTATTTCTGTATTGCAATCCTGCCCGCTCTCATTCAGTTACTGAGTATTTTCTTTATGTCCCGCTACCGCCTGACAGCAGATGACCTGGCGGCACTGCGTGACAAAACTACGATTATGGAAAAGGAGTAAGTCATGAATTCTGAACCTCTTAACGCGGTGACTGAAGAGGATAAAGCGGTCTATCAACGGGATGGCGTGGTGTGTCTTCGTCAGATGTTCGACAGCGAATGGATCCAATTATTGAAGTCACATATTGAAGATGTGCGAAAAGCGCCGGAAGATTTTGGCGTGACAGGGCCCTCTCACAGTGCAGGAATGATCTCTGTGTGTTACATGTGGCGCAAGCCCGGTCCGGTGCGGGATTTTATTATGCAGTCCCCGTTAGGTCAGATTGTTGGCGAAACCATCGGTGCTGATTTCATCCGAATCTACCACGATCATTTGTTCGTCAAGCCGCCTCAGTCTCCTAAAATCATGCCCTGGCACAACGATGAATCCGCATGGCCGGTTAAAGGTGAAATGGCGCCGAATATCTGGGTTGCACTTGACCCGGTCAGCAGTGAAAACGGTCGGGTAGAGTTCCTTGCCGGCTATCATAAACATTGTGTTGAAAACGATATTCACTATGGCTTTGCTCCGGATCAGGGGGCAGGTTTGTGCCCCAATTTTGAAGAAGAACGGAACAATCCTGATTTCCCTTTTGAGTTCGTGGGCTTTGACATGCAGCCGGGTGATGCGGTGATTTTTCATCCTATGACACCACACTTCTCGAAAGGTAACTTTTCAGAAACGTTGCCCAGAAGCGGGTTAGCTGTACGCGTATTTGGCAGTGATGTGACCTGGTGGAACACGCCCTATAAAGCGCCTATTCCGGATGTCACCGACTTACCGGAAGGGAAAGCACCGGAAGGCGAGTACTTTCCCGTTATCTGGGAAAAGCCCTCCGCGAAGGGCCATGCTGCCTGATGGCACGGATTATTACCGTTTACTGTGACGAGAACGGACTTTCGGCAGCGATGGAATCATCGTTGCCGCACGTCTTTCCCCCATCTCCGTTCTATCATGATGCAGCAGAGAGCTGGTGTGTGATCACCGGAACCCGGGGAGATTTTGGTGACTGGCATACCGTGACATCGCCGTTATTGTCGATTGTATTAACCGGTGAATGGGAAGTGGAAGTTGAGTCCGGCGCTACATTCCTGATGAAACCGGGCGATATGCTATTCGCTAACGACACAACGGGGAAAGGACATCGCTCCCGGGTTGTTTCTCAGGTGCCATGTACTGTTGCCGGCGTCGGCATCAATTCTCTGCCGGCCCCTCTTTGCTCACTTTTGCCCGGCTAACCGGTACACTTTCACGGATGAAGAGTCCCGCACAGCATCAAACCGCACCAGTGCAGCATGGGCGTGTTCTTTCATTAAGGCTTCGGCACGCGCTCCCTGACGGTTTAGCAACGCATCAACAATGGCATAGTGCTGCTGGTGTGCGTAAAGCAGGCGCCGGTATTCCCTGGCGCTGTCTTTCGGATCAAATACCATGGCGCTGACCGAGGCCATGGGTAAAAACTCGTTGGGCTGTAATGCCGCCGCAATGGCAGGATTGCAGCTGGCTTCAAGGATCACCGAGTGGAAGGTGTTGTTCATCTCTACATAACGCTGAACATCATCATCGGTGAGTTCGCCGTCAGCAAAAATCTCATCGCCCTCATGCAGGCATTCTGCTAACTGTGCCTGATGCGCTTCGCTAAGGCCTTTCTCTGCCGCCAGCCGCGCGGCCAGTCCTTCCAGCACGCCACGCACTTCCACAGAGCCGTTTATATCTTCCTGATTAAGATGACGAACCTGATAACCACGTCGCGGGAGTTTGGTAAGCAGTCCTTCCTGCGCTAACTGTCTGAATGCAATACGTACCGGGGTGCGTGATACACCCAGCGCTTCTGCGGTGGGGATTTCCGCCAGTCGCTCACCCGGAGCAAAATCACCGGAAAGGATTTTGTTTCTCAGAATACTGATAACAGCGTGTTTACCTGTAACCACAATGAACCTGTTGTTTATGCTGTACAAACTGTCACAAGCATACACGCCCCCGCGAAAAACATCATGTACTCCGTGAGACAACGCGCATTTCATTCTTTGGATCCATTCTTGTTTGTGAAACCGGATTATCGCTATTCTTTAGTCCGAATAATGATCTATTGGATCCAATACCGAAGTTAGTGTAGAGTTAATACCGTTACTTTACTTTAACATTGGATCCAATTTCAGGGTGTTCCTATGACGACGTTTATGAAAAATACCTGGTATGTGGCGGCAGCGGCTGACGAGGTCAATGCCACTGCGCCACTTGGCAGAACCGTATGCAATATCGACATTGCTTTTTATCGTGATGAAACAGGGGCAATTCAGGCCGTTGAAGATTTCTGTCCTCACCGGGGAGCTCCCTTGTCGCTGGGGTATGTGGAAGATGGCAAGCTGGTATGCGGTTATCACGGTTTGCAAATGGACAAAACCGGTAAAACCCACTCTATGCCCAATCAGAGAACGGAACGTTTTCCCTGCATTCGCGCTATTCCTGTTGAGGAAAAGTATGGCTATATCTGGATATGGCCCGGCGACAAAGAAAAAGCCTGTGTGTCTGACATTCCTCATCTCGAGTGGGCAGAAAGTCCTGAGTGGGCGTACGGCGGCGGACTGTATGAAATCGCCTGTGATTACCGGCTGATGATAGACAATCTTATGGATTTAACGCACGAAACCTATGTGCATGCCACCAGTATCGGACAAAAAGAAATTGATGAAACACCGGTAAAAACCACCATGGAAGGTAAGCAGGTGGTAACCAGCCGGTTTATGGAAAATATCATGCCTCCGCCATTCTGGCAGGCTGCAATGGAGATGAACGGGCTGGATAAGAATGCGCCTGTAGACCGCTGGCAAATATGCCGCTTCGACTTACCCAGTCACGTGATGATTGAAGTGGGCGTAGCTCTGGCCGGTAACGGCGGATATCACGCACCGGATGAGGTGAAAGCCAGCAGTATTGTGGTGGATTTCATCACGCCGGCGACCGACACTTCTATTCTGTACTTCTGGGGCATGGCCAGAAAATTCAAACCGCAGGATCCTGCGCTGACCGATAAAATTCGCGAGGGGCAGGGTAAAATTTTTGCCGAAGATCAGGAAATGCTGGAACGGCAGCAACGGAACCTCAGCCGCTATCCTGAACGTCATCTATTGAAACTGGATATCGATGCTGGCGGTGTGCAGGCAAGACGCATGATCACAAAAGCTATCAAGCTTGAATCGGAGTCTTCTGTTTCGGAGCAGGTGGCATGATTAAAGCGACAGTCGTCTCTAAAATATTACTCAATGATTCGGTATGTGAGTTAAAGCTGGTGGCTGAAAATGGCCTCCGGTTGCCTGAGTGGCAAGCCGGTGCACACATTGATGTGCAGTTGCCGGGTGATTTCACCCGTCAGTATTCCCTGTGCGGTCAGCCGCAAGATAATCATTACACCATCGCCGTTTTAAAAGACAAACAAAGTCGTGGCGGCTCTGTGAGCGTGCACGAAACTGTGCAGAAAGGCGATACGCTGATCATCAGTGAACCCCGCAATCACTTTGCTCTCGATAACAGCGAAGCGCCCTGCTACCTGTTTGCTGCGGGTATTGGTATTACGCCCATTGTGACCATGGCTGAAGCCTGTCAGAAAGCAGAGCGGCCGTTCCGTGTTTTCTATGCAGTTGCTGACGACAAACGAGCCGTGTATGCAGACCGGCTCGGGCCGGCATCCTGTGTACACGTTATCAGTAAAGCTGCATTCGCCGGTAAGCGGGTTGATCTGAACAGTTGTTTTTACGGTGTTCCTGATAAAGCACAGGTGTATGTGTGCGGGCCGGGCGCGTTCATACAAGATGTGCTTAATGCGGCAAAGAACGCCGGGTTATCGCCTTCACAGCTGCACCGCGAGTTTTTCACCGCAGCAGAAACAGATACCTCATCAGATAAAGCATTTGAGATTGAACTCAAATCCAGTGGTGACATTTTCACCGTGAATAAAGACAGCACAATCCTCTCGGTACTGGAAGAAAATGACGTGTTTGTGCCGGTTTCCTGTGAAGAAGGGGTGTGCGGCACCTGTGTCACCGGCTTGCTGGATGGCGAGGCCGATCACCGCGATGTTTTTCTCACCGACGAAGAAAAACAACAGATGAAACTGATCACCCCTTGCTGTTCGCGGGCCAGAAGCGGACGCTTAGTGCTGGATCTGTAAAAACCTACCCTCTCACCGGTCGGTGAATTTATTGGTCGACCAATTTAGCCGGCAATTATTTTGCCGGCGAGTCACGTTAAAATTTACGGATATATGCCTGCCACCGAAGTTTCTATAACTCCCTGATATAGCAACTTTTATCTCCATTCCCACATCAATTATTTGTAAAATTTATGTACTCTGTTAACACCGGTTACTATTTTTGGTAAAAATAATTGGTTGACAAATTGGTCTGATAAAAATACCTTTTCATTGTGATTGGTTGGTCATGGCTATCAACCATTTTGTTTGGCAATTCAAGTAGTGTCATCTGAATAATTGAACAAAGCTGAACTATGCCGGTGATGACAGGCGGGGAAGTTCAACTCAATCTCAGGACTGCTTGCAACAATGAATTCGGGAGATAGTAATGTCTAAACCAGTAATCGGTTTTATCGGCCTTGGTCTTATGGGCGGTAATATGGTGGAAAACCTGCAAAACAAAGGTTACCCCCTTGTTGTTATGGATTTAAATAAAGAAGCCGTAGCCAAGTGTGTAGAGCGGGGCGGAAAAACGGTACAGACGGGCAAGGAACTCGCAGAAGCGGTTGATATCGTTATGCTTTGCCTGACCACGTCAACGATTGTTGAGAAAGTGGTATATGCTGAAGATGGTTTGCTGGCAGGGATGAAAGAAGGTTCTGTGCTGATCGATTTCGGCACTTCGATTCCTGCTTCCACGAGAAAAATCGGCGCAGACCTGGCTGCAAAAGGCGCGTCTATGATCGACGCTCCGCTGGGTCGCACACCTGCACATGCAAAAGATGGCTTACTGAACATCATGGCTGCAGGTGACAAAGCCACCTTTGAAAAAGTAAAACCTGTACTTGATGATCAGGGCGAAAATGTTTTCTATCTCGGTGAACTGGGTGCCGGCCATACTACTAAGTTAATCAATAATTTTATGGGCATGACCACTGTGTGCACCATGTCTCAGGCCTTCGCTGTGGCCGAACGTGCGGGTGTAGACCGCCAGCAACTGTTCGACATCATGTCAGCGGGTCCTTCGAACTCTCCTTTCATGCAATTCTGCAAAAACTATGCAGTAGACAATGTCAGCGATCTCGGGTTTTCCATTGCGAATGCAAATAAAGATTTAGGCTATTTCCTCCAAATGGTCAGTGATCTCGGTACTGAATCTAAAATTGCAGAAGGCTCTTCGTCTTATCTGCAGGCTGCCTTTGATGCGGGCATGGGAGATGGCAATGTACCGGAAATTTACGACTACTTCCTGAAGCTGAATAAATAAGCATTTGCTGAAGCGAAAGCTTTAGCCAAATACCTGTCTCCTAAAAGCAATAATAATGAAACAGGAACCTCGTACTACCCTACGAACCCGCTGAAGCACTATGAGCTATGATTTACATGGTGTTTTCAGCAACTCTTTACGGGTGAAACAGACAAGGGACAAGAACAAAATGAAGAAGCTTTGCCTGATACTTTTTGGCTTCATTACATCCTTCACTATCACTGCCGGTGAATATCTCGTTGCCACTCCGGCAGAATATCAACGTGTTGCTGAAGAACTGGCGCCCGGTGATACCGTTATTCTTAAAAATGGTGTGTGGACAGACTTCGAAATTGTATTCTCGGCTAAAGGGACCAAAAATGCGCCGGTATCTTTAACAGCGGAAGAAAAAGGCAAAGTGATTCTCAGCGGGCAATCTGATTTGAAACTTGCCGGCGAATATTTGCATGTGTCCGGACTGGTATTTAAAAACGGCTTCGCGCCGGGAAGCGCAGTGATTGAGTTCCGCGATGGCAAGAAACTGGCCAGCTACTCCAGAGTATCGGAAGTGGTAATTGATAATTACAACAATCCTGACAGACAGGAATCGGATTACTGGGTTGCGCTATACGGAAAGCATAACCGGTTCGACCACAGCCATCTGGCCGGAAAACGCAACAAAGGCGTGACAGTCGCAGTGCGGCTGAACAGTGAAGCCAGTCAGGAAAATTATCATCAGATTGATCATAACTATTTTGGCTTCCGCCCTGTATTCGGTTCAAACGGTGGTGAAACACTGCGTATCGGAACCAGCCATTACTCGCTGACCGACTCGTTTACTAATGTGTCTTATAACTACTTCGACCAGACAAATGGTGAAGTAGAAATCATATCTGTGAAATCCGGTAAAAACAGTATAACTAACAACGTATTTAACGAAGCCAGAGGCACGCTGACATTACGGCACGGGAACGGCAATAAAGTTGAAGACAATGTGTTTACAGGTAACGGACAGGATCATACTGGTGGCATCAGGGTCATTAACAAGCATCAGATAATTAAAAACAACTATCTCGAAGGCTTGACGGGTTACCGTTTTGGTAGCGGCTTTACCGTGATGAACGGCGTGCCGGACTCTCCTGTGAACCGCTATCACCAGGTTGAAAATGCGCAGATTGCCGGTAATACCTTTATCAACGTGGATCATATTCAATTCGCGGCAGGCAGCGATGCAGAAAGAACAGCAACGCCGGTCAATTCCGCTTTCACGCAAAACCTGGTCCTGAATCAGAATGGAACCCAACCCTTTACTGTTTTTGATGACATTTCCGGCATCCGTTTTTCAGAAAATGTTGCTAATACGAATGTGCTGGCTGATATCCGGAGTGGATTCAGCAAACAGGAGGTTGCGCTGGAAAGAGCGGATAATGGCTTACTCTATCCGGCTGATGATTCTCTGAAGGCAGGTGTAAACCGCGATATTCAGGTTATTGCGAAAGAGGATACCGGAGTAGCCTGGTATCCGAAAACGCCGGCGACTACCGCATTTGATTCTGGTGAAACAGTGACGGTTGCGGCTGATGCTGATGCACTTATCAGTGCCATTAACAGGGCGGAAGACGGTGACGTTATTAATATTGAGGCCGGAAAGTTTGTCGTTCCCCGAATTGTCGAAATCAATAAGGTAATCACTTTGACAGGTGCGGGAGACGGCAAAACGGAAATTAGCTTTGAGCGTTCAACACTATTTGAAGTACATGACGGCGGAAGCCTGAAACTGGCTAATCTTTCCCTTACCGGTGCTGCAAGTCCGGATGCGGCTGGCAACAGTGTCGTACGCACGAAAAAGTGGGGCATGTTGCACAACTACCGCTTTGTCGCTGAAAACGTAGAAGTAAGTCAGCTAGACATTAACCACACTTTCCACTTTTTCCTCTCTGGCAAAGGTGCATTCGCAGACAACATCACAATTGCTGACAGCAATTTTAAAGACATTACAGGCGATATTCTGGTGTTGAACACAGAAATCGAAGACCTGGGGATCTACAACGCAGAATATGTTTCATTAACAAATAATACGTTCAGGAATGTTGCCGGTGCAGTTGTAACGTTATACCGGGGCGGTACTGACGAAAGCACCTTCGGGCCGCATTTTTCCATGTCGGGCAATACGCTGAGTAACGTGGGTAAAGGAAAGCGTAATAAAACGTCTGCATCTGTATATCTGCATGGTGTTCAGGTCACTACGATAAGTGATAACCAGTTTGACCATTCTGAGCCTGTAATCGTGGAGCACACCGTCGGTGAGCCGCAGACAGAGATAACCGGCAATGCGTTTAACGCCACCGGTAATCCGCAAGTTAAAGAGCTGAACGCTGAAGGCGGACCTTTCGCGTTGATTGAAAACAATACGCGTCAGGCACAGTAGTCAGGGGAAGGTAAGTAGATTATGAAACAAGTAATAAGAGTAGCCATTGCCGTTTTTACTTTTGCCTCATTGATTATTTTTAGCGGTAAAACGATGGCACAGCATCCGAATCTGGTGATCACCAAAGAGGATGTTGTGGCAATGCGTAAGGCCGTCAACGTACCGGGACGGTTTGCCACTGCTTATGAGTCTGAAAAACAACATGTGGATGCACTGATTTCGCAACAAACCGATGTACCGGTTCCTGTAGACGGTGCCGGTGGCTATACCCATGAAAAGCACAAGAAAAATTATCAGGATATGTACCGGACCGGTTTGATTTATCAAATTAGTCAGGATGAGCGTTACGGAGATTTTGTTCGCAAGATGCTGCTGGATTACGCGGAGTTGTACCCGACACTGGATGTGCACCCTGAGCGTAAAGTGAACTCCCAGAATCCCGGTAAGTTTTTCTGGCAAAGCTTAAATGAGGCAATGTGGCTGGTGTACACTATTCAGGCATATGATCTTGTTTATGATGCCATACCTGCGGATGAGCGTAAGTTAATTGAGGATAACCTGCTGAAGCCGGTAGCGCTTTTCATCTCAGAAGGTCAGCCATCTACTTTCAATAAAGTGCACAACCACGGCACGTGGGCAACTGCAGGTGTCGGGATGAGTGGTTATGTAATGAATCAGCCAGAGTGGGTTGAGAAAGCCCTTTATGATCTGGATAAATCGGGAGAAGGCGGCTTCCTGAAGCAACTGGATATCCTGTTCTCACCGGATGGTTACTACAACGAAGGCCCTTATTATCAGCGATTTGCCCTGTTGCCATTCGTCACGTTTGCCAGCGCTATAGAAAATAACGAGCCTGACAGACAGATTTTTGCCTACCGCGACCACGTATTGTTAAAAGCCATCAACGCGACGATTCAACTGAGCTATAACGGCAAATTCTTTCCGATAAATGACGCTATAAAAAGTAAAGGCATTGATACTATTGAACTGGTTCACGGGGTGGCAGCAGCGTATCAGATCACGGGTGATACCGGGCTTTTAGATATTGCTGAAAAGCAAGGCCAGATCCTGCTTACCGGGGCAGGACTCGACGTAGCCAACGCACTGGATGCTAATAAAGCAACGCCGTATGCGTTCAGCTCTGTGGCGTTCGGAGATGGTCACGATGGGAAAGAAGGGGCCCTGGTGATAATGCGGGAGCCTCAGGAAAATGGTGCTGCGGTACTGTTTAAACCGGCATCACAAGGCCTTGGTCATGGCCATTTTGACAAGTTGACCTGGCAATTCTATGACCACGGTGCTGAGATCGTGACCGACTACGGCGCAGCACGGTTTCTGAATGTTGAAGCCAAGTTTGGCGGACGCTATTTACCGGAAAACGAAACTTACGCAAAGCAGACTGTAGCGCACAATACCGTGGTGGTGGACGAAAGGAGTCATTTTAACGGCGACGTTGATGTGGCCAATGCAAATGCACCGGAGTTGTTGTTATTTGACAGCAACGAAGCCGGAACCGTATCTAAAGCCACGATTTCTGCTGCATACGATGATGTTTCTCTTTCCCGCACAGTCGCGCTTATTCCTTTGCCTGAACTCCGGCAAACTATCGCACTGGATATATTTGAAGTGGCGGGTAAGGATTCTCACCAATTTGACCTGCCTTTGCATTACAGCGGTCAACTGATCGAAACGAATTTCCCCGTTGTTGTGAACCCGACTCAGTTATCGGCGTTGGGAGAAGCCAGTGGCTACGAACATTTGTGGCTGAAGGGCAGTGGCAAAGTTACAGATGATTTGGCAAAGATCACCTGGCTGAATGACAACGGGGTTTTTTATACTCAAACCAGCATTGCTGGTGATGATGAAACGTTTTTATTTACTCAGACCGGGGCAAACGATCCGAACTTTAATCTGAGGAACGAAAACGCATTTATCCGCCGCGTTAAAAAGAGCCGGAATTACAAGTTCGTTTCCGTGCTTGAGCCACATGGTGAATACAACCCGTCAAAGGAATACACCCTGGGCGCCAATAGCCGTGTAACGGGTCTCGCCTATACGCAGGATAAAGATGTCACTCTGATCAATCTTGCCATTGCGGGTCATGATTACCTTATTGCAATCAATGAAGCGCAACCGGCTTCCTCACTTTCTTTTCAATACAAGCAACAAAACTTTACCCTGAGTGGCGGACTCGCGGTGTTTTTGCTTGACCATCAGGAGTAGAGAATATGAAAACTCAAAGCGAAAACTTTTTATCAGCCAGTGAAACAGAAATCGAAGACTTGGGCAATGGCCTCAAACGTCAGATGCTGGGGTATAACCTTGAACTGATGGCAGTGAAAATCTGGTTTGATAAAGGCGCAGAGGGGTATACACACAAGCACCGGCATTCACAGGTTTCCTACGTGGTGGAAGGTGAATTTCATTTCACTATCGATGGCGTAATGAAAGTGATGAAACCCGGAGACAGTTGCATGATTCCGCCTTATGCCGAGCATGGTGCTGTTTGTCCGACGGGAGGCATTCTTATTGACACGTTCAGTCCCGCCCGTGAAGATTTTATTAAGGACTGACTATGAAAATGTCCGGATTACGCTGGTGGGTTGTCAGTCTGATTGCCCTGGCGACCATCATTAACTACATCGACCGCCAGGCGCTCAGTGTGCTTTGGCCCGATATTGTAGAAGATCTTTTCCCCGAAAAAACAGCGCTGGAACGTAAACAGATATACGCCAATATATCTATTGTGTTTGTGTTTGCTTATGCGTTTGGTCAGGCCATCTTTGGCAAAATTTTCGACTGGATTGGTACACGTATCGGTTTCGTGCTGTCTATCGGTGTGTGGTCACTGGCAACGGTGGCTCATGCTTTTGCACAGGGCATGCTGAGTTTCAGTATTTTCCGGGCCATCTTAGGGATTGCCGAGGCGGGAAACTGGCCGGGCGCGGCCAAAGGGAACGCCGAATGGTTTCCCACTAAAGAACGTGCACTGGCACAAGGTATTTTTAACTCCGGCGCGGCAATAGGCGGCATCATCGCCATTCCGATGATTGCTTACATGACAGTCTATTTTAACTGGCAACTGATATTTATTGTTGTTGGCGGAGCAGGACTACTCTGGTTAATACCCTGGATGATTCTGGTGAAAGCGCCGCCCGGTAGGCACCCATGGATCACGGAGCAGGAAAGGGAGTATATCCTCACTGGCCAGCGTTCAACCACACAAGCAAGCGACGCAGAAGAGGAAGAATATGCGCCCTCAACCGGCGAGCTTCTGGCACGTAAAGAGAGCTGGGGTGTCATTATTGCCTCAGCGGCGATTGACCCTATCTGGTGGCTCTTCGTTTTCTGGATCCCTATTTACCTGAATGAAGTGTACGGCATGGATGTACAGGCCATCGGTATTTATGGCTGGGTTCCCTATGTTGGCGCGATGTTCGGTGCCTGGTTTGGCGGACTGTTAGCGCAAAACAGGTTGAAAGCCGGCTGGGATACCAACAAAACCCGCAAGCTGGTGATTACATTGGGATGCTTAATAATGCTGCCTGCCCTGATAGCCATGGCTGATCCGGGTGACCCTGTCGCCGCGGTGATGATAATGGCAGTAATCCTGTTTGGCTTTCAGACTGCCATCGGCAACGTACAAACATTACCCAGTGATCTTTACGGTAAGAAAACCGTGGGTTCGCTCTCAGGGTTTTCAGGTATGGCTGCTAAGTTGGGTGCCGTCGGACTCACGTCACTGGTGCCTTATCTGACTGCTGACGGTAACTACACGCCGGCATTTGTTATCGGCGCTTCCCTTGCCATCATAGCGATGCTGGCAATATGGGTACTGATCCCCCGTGTCGAACGTTTGACCATTAAGAAGTGAGGCCGGGGTAATGAACAGTATTTACTTTCTTGGCGAATGTATGGTGGAGTTGAAGTCACTCAATGAAAATACCATGCACCAGTCATTTGCCGGTGACGTTTATAACTCAGCGGTGTATTTGAAGCGATGCTTCAGGGATATTGAATCCGGTCTGATCTCGGCTGTGGGCAAGGATTCTCTCAGTAGCAGAATGATTGCAGGGTTCGAAAAGGAAGGCATTAATTCAAAGTATGTTTTCCGGCACGAAAGCCTTGCTCCCGGTATGTATTACATTGAGACAGACTCTGCCGGCGAGAGGCGTTTTACTTACTGGCGTAATCAATCTGCTGCCCGCAAGATTGTTTCTTTCCTTAATGACGATGTGCTGAATCAGCTCATTGATTGCGATTACTTTTTCTTCTCTGGCATCTCACTTGCGGTCATCGAACCTTATCAACGCAAGCTATTCTGGCAAAAGTTGGAAAAACTCAAGCGTTTTGGCGTCAAAATCGTCTTTGATCCCAACTACAGGGCAAGGCTTTGGGGAGCGGAGAGAGAAGCTGTAGATAATTTCAATACGGCGTTCAAACTCGCTGACATCGTGTTGCCGGGCGTCGAAGATCTGGAGATGTTGTACAGCATTGATAATCCCCATGACGCTGTTGCGTACTGCACTAGCATGGGGGCGACGGAAGTGGTGGTGAAAGACGGCGCTTCATCAGTACTCACTTATAGCAACGGAATTGTCGCTGAGCATGTCATCACTCCGGTAGGTAACGTCGTTGACACGACATCCGCCGGTGACGCTTTTAACGGGGTGTATCTTGGCGCCCGGCTATCCGGTTTCGATGTTGGCCCCGCTGTAGCTCAAGCAGCAAAAGCTGCCGGAATCGTTATTCAGTTCCCCGGTGCCATTGCTCCTGAATCAGGGTTTATGCGCTTATTCGAAAGCGGGTAAATCTGAACTTGTAACCCTAATCTGAGAACTGAAACATGAAGCAATTTTCTGAATTAATGTCGGGGCAGTCTTTGCTGCCGATAATACAGGCCAACACCCCCGGTGAAGGCGTGAATATAGCCAGGGCAATGGCTAACGCTGGTCTTCAACTGGTCGAAGTCGTGTTAAGAACAGATTCTTCCCTGGACGCATTGTCTGCGATAAAGCAGGAGGTACCTGAATTAACCGTGGGCGCCGGCACGGTTATCAACGCCCGTATTTTAGATGACGCCCTGAAAGCGGGCGCTGACTTTATTGTTACGCCGGCTTCCAGCCCCGGCCTTCTCGGTGCAGTGGGGCGAAGTGGTGTGCCTGTGCTGCCCGGAGTATCAAATACGGCTGATATTCTGCTGGCACTGGAATATGGCTTTCCCGAGCAAAAGCTCTTTCCGGCTTCACTGTCCGGCGGTGCTGCATTCTTATCTGCTGTCTCATCTGTATTCAGGGACGTGTCTTTCTGTCCTACAGGTGGCATTAATGCTGATAATAAAGAGGACTACCTGAAGCTGCCCAATGTGTTCGCTGTGGGCGGCACCTGGGTCGCCAAACCTGAATGGATTAAAAACGGTAACTGGGAGGCTGTCACGAACGCCTGTTCGCAAGCCCTGTCACAGTCTGTCTGAAATATCGATTTCTCCCCCTTTACACTAAATAAACCGGCTCAACATGAATTTGGTTAACCAATATTTGTGAGGAGCTGGTTTCATGGCGTGAATGTGCACTATAAACAAGGTTTATAATTGTCCTCCTACTGCTATCCATTACGATAAAATCAGTTCAGAATTAATGTTTAAATGATTGAATTTGTTGTATATATCTTCTTTTATTTCTGTTCTTTGATAAACATCTTTAAACTATGGTTGTGTTTTTACCAATTTGCTTTGTTTTGATATTTACCAAAATTGGTAATTATTATTACCAAAGAGGTTGACCTTTGGGTGTTTACCTGTAAATATCATGTAAAAGCTTTGTAACCTCCTCTGAGGTTACAAATTTAAAAACAGTTATATTGATTCGGGAAACACAGGAAGCAGCTATGGGACACAAATTATCTAAGATCTCACTGGCCATTTTGTCTGCCAGTGCCATCAACGCTATGTCTGTTGCACATGCGCAGCAAAACGATCCGGAGGCCACCGAAGATCTTGAAGTTATCGAGGTTTCCGGTATTCGTCAGTCTCTGACAAATGCCCTTGCAGAAAAACGCTCCTCAGACAATTTAATTGAGGTAATCCAGGCTGTAGATATTGGTAAGTTGCCGGATCAAAACCTGGCGGAGGTATTGGAAAACGTCACCGGGGTCCAGATTACCCGTGAAGCAGGTGTAGGTACGGGGGTTCAAATTCGGGGTACCAACGCCAACCGGACTGAAATTAACGGTGTGTCTACAGTCGGTTCAGGTGCGGGACGTAGCGGTATTAATTTTGAGGATGTATCGGCAGCCATTATCTCTGCCGTTGAGGTAACAAAATCACCGGAAGCTAAAACTATTGAAGGTTCTGTAGGCGGTACAATCAACCTGCGAACCATTCGTCCGCTGCAACTTAGTAAGCCTCTGGCATCTGTTCGGGTGCAGGGTGAAGACAGCAGCCTTTCTACTGACGGAATTATGCCAAGATTCTCCGGTGCATGGGGTGATAACTGGGACACTGACGCAGGCCGTTTTGGTATCGTTTTAAGCGGTAGTTACACTGAGCAGGATGTGACTGCTTTTCGTCCCCGTGCAGACCGCGATAATTCCGTTGCCGCAGACAGCGGTGTTGCCAGTGCCCAGTCTTTCGATTATCTGCCGGTGCAGTTTCTGAATCAGGATTATGATAACTATGAGTACGAGACAGTTAACCTTGCCGGTACCATAGAATGGGCTCCGAATGATCATACAAAGCTTTTCTTTGATGCGGTCATCAATGACCAGGAGCGTCGCCAGGAAAGTTCCAGGGTTCAGGCTTCTGGAGTGAGTGATTTAAGAAATACGGCGGTTCCGACTTCCTTCGAGACAGTTAACTTCGGCTCGTTGGATGGCCTTGACCTTGGCAGCATACAAGCTGCCCAGACTGGCGTAATACCGGTAGAAGAGGGCGGAGCCGATCCTAACCTGCGTTTTTCCAGTGATACAAATTCCCGTATTACTAAAAGTCAGATATTCCGGATTGGCGGTGAGTGGCAGGGAGAGACGTTATTCGTATCAGTAGAAGCATCTTCTTCCAATTCAGAATCAGATACGCCCAGTTTCAATACTACGCTTAACTTCATAAACCCGAACGCAGCTACAAATGACTCAAATGAGAACGGCACACCGTTTGAGTATGACCTGACCAATGGTCTGGCATTTGGTATTGCATCCGGTGAAGCTAATGCGCCTACGGCTGAACAGCTTCTTGATCCTGCCAATGTGGTACTGCGGGATGTTAATCTCGGACAGGACAGAACTGAAAACTCAGAAGATGCCTTCCGGGCAGATTTTAAGTACTACCTCGACAACATCGACTTTATTAATACCATTGATTTTGGTTATCGCTACAGTAAGGCGACGAGTCTGTCTGATGAAATCAGAAATAACGTCGGTTTACGCACCATGGATGTGAGCCCGTCAGGTGATCTGTTTGCTGATATATTAGTTCCGGGGCCAGACAACTTTAATGCTGCTGACGGCCGTGCGCTCTATATCGAAAATTTTCTGCTAGTGAACCCGGAACTGGTAGCGTCAAACCCTGACAGCGTCCTTGATACGCTTAATGCTGCCATTGTTGCTAATAATGCGATAACTGGTGCAGACAGAGCCCCTATTAGTGCGCCGACTTCTCAGGTTAATGCCTTCTTTGATATTGAAGAAATCACCCACGCCCTTTATGCCCAGATGAATTTTGAATACGGCATATTCCGCGGTAATTTTGGTGTGCGTTACCTTGAGACTGAAGTGAACTCGATAGGAAACTCGATCACAGAGGATGATGCGGGCAATGAGATCATCTCTCAGGTGAAAAACAGCGGAGATTACGATTTCATTCTGCCGCGACTTAACGTGGTCGCTAATGTAACAGAAGATGTGATTTTACGCTTTGGCGCGGGTAAGGACATCAGACGCCCTAATTATGACGACTTGTCCACATCGGTCACCTACAGCACCAGCCCTAATGCTGCAGTATCCATAGGTAATCCGGGACTGATCCCTGAAGAGGTGTTGTCTTTCGATATCAGTGCTGAATGGTACTTTGCTCCGGCAGCGGTAGCCAGTATTGGTTATTTTCATAAGAAGAGAACGGACTTACACGTAATTCAGCAGGTTGACCCTTATGAAGATCCTGTTACTGGTTTCCGTGATGTTACCGGTCCGGACTGTGAGCAAGGCGGTATATTTAACCCGATTGCTGACATTAACGTGTTTGGTCCGGAACCTGGTGTAGGTTTGTGTGTGCCGACTTCAACAACGATTAATGATTCGGGTGAAACTACGCAGAAAGGTATCGAGTTGGCGGTGCAATATGACCTGTCCGGTTTCGAAAAAGAGCTGGGTTGGGCTTCAGGCTTCGGTGTTGCGGCGAACTATACGTATCAGCAATTCTCCGGCGGGGATTCAGTTGACACGGCGACGAGCAGAGCAAACGCGGTATTCCGGTTAACAACCGGAATTGAAGACCTTGAAGTAACAGCGAACCAGCCTCTCGTTGATTTGTCTGAAAATGCTTACAACGTAACGGCTTATTACGAGAAATATGGTTTATCAGTTCGTGCCCGATACACATGGCGTGAAGCTTACCGTTCCACAGACTTTGGCAGTACGTCCAGCTTCCCCTGGGGGTTCCCGGTTGTTCAGGAAGACAGAGGACAGCTTAACGCGAGTATCAGCTATGACATCAATGAACAATGGAACGTGGGCGTGGAAGCTGTAAACCTGACCGAATCGGATGTTACGCAGTCCTGCGTGAATGAAGGTGCGCTTCTTTGCTATCAGGGCTTAACAGATCGACGCATTACATTTGGTACAAGTTACAGATATTAATTTGTCAGATAAGACGAAAAAAGCTCCTCTACGGAGCTTTTTTATGGGTAGAGCTTTTAATCCTGCACCGGCGCAACCGGTGGCAAAACAATTACTGAGTAAGGTGGGAGATTGAATACAGCCCGCGTGTTTCGTCTGTTCTGCGTTTAATCTCTTCGAGAGCCTTCGCTTCACTCGCCTCAAAAAGTGCATTGATTAGACGGTTGAAGTGATTATGCATGGCTTTACGGGCTGCGCCAGAATCTCTTTTAGCAATGGCATCATATATTGCGGTGTGCTCTACCAGGCGTTGTTCGACGCTTTGGGAGCAAACATCCTGATAAGCCGCCACGATTTGAGGTTCAGTGCGTCTGAGTTTCCACAAATTATTAATCGACATAACCAGTGCATTATTTCTCGTTGCCTGCGATATAATTTCATGAAAACGACGATCGGCTTCGTCGGCGGTTTCAGGTGACTTCATGTCTTCCAGAGTGCTTTGCAACGTTTCCAGTTCCTGAGGCCGGATCGTTGCTGCAGCCAGTGCAGCAGCTTCAGCTTCTACAAGGGCTCTTGCCTGAGTCAGTTCAAAAGCACTGATAGGCTTCTGAGGCGTACTATGGTCTGCACCACTCGTAACATACACTCCTGAGCCAGTTTTTACTTCCACTCTTTCTCTGACTTCCAGAGCGATAATTGCTTCCCGTACTGTAGGACGGCTAACATCATAAGCTTCGGCTAACTCGCGTTCTGCAGGCAGGCGACTACCGACTGGGTAAACACCTTTATCGATTAATGCCTCAAGCTTTTCAACAACACCCCAGAAACGTCTGCGCTTTTTCATGATCTGCTCCTGATAACAGAACGTCTATCTAAACTGCGGCGAAATTCTATTGTTCCGGACGCAGCGCCGTACTTATCTTTATACTATATTTCAGCAAAACTTTACATTATTGGTAAGTATTATTTTTTGAAATTGGTAAAGTCCCGAACTTAGGGGTTCATCGCACAAGTCATGAGCCACTTGCCAACCTTTACTCCTACGTTCGTCGAATATGGTATCGCAGCCTTTCCGTATACTCTGAGCATACAGAGTTTCTCATCGTAATATGTACAAACACATACACTTGACTGACGATTCTTTTCAGAAAATATAAATACTGTAAAAAGAAGCGTAAAAATATGAACCGGGCAATGGTAACCGTGTCCTTTTTGTTTGCGTTTGATGGTGTTTTCTCTTTTAAACTCTTTTAAACCCATCTTTGTACTCCGTCACAAAGCAGAACAAAGACATAAAGATTTAAGATATTTCATAAACAGGAGGTTTTCATCACTATGGCTATCACAGCAGTTTTGCCATTATGTATACAGGGAAGTTACGGTGTTGATGATCTGGGCCGCACGGAAATTTTATTTTCCACGTTCAGTGCGTTTAATGCCGCTGAGGTTTTCAGAGAGTTTCTGATTGTCTGTCCACCGGATGAAGTGGATATTATTCGCCGGCGCACCGCGAAATGGTCAGAATTTTCTATCCGCGTGATGTCCGAAGAAGCGCTTATTCCGGAATTTGAAAAGCACCGTCAGGTCCGCGGCTGGCGTAAGCAGCAAATCGTTAAGCTGGCAGCACCGAGAGTGATTACTACGCCTTATTATCTGACACTGGATGCCGATGCGATTTGCCTGCGTCCGTTAACTGAATCGCTTTTATTACCCGGCGGCAAAGCGCTTATCCAGTACGAGCAGCGGGCGCAGCATCCCAAATGGTGGAAGTCTTCCGCCCGCATCTTAAAAATGTCCGGCGATGTGGGGAATCCTGAGCTGGGCATGACAGTAACGCCGGCGCTGATGGCCAGTGACATCAGCGAAGCTACCGGCGAAGAAATTGCCGCTAACCTCCGTGGTAAGGGGTCTTGGGTGGATAAATTATGCGGTCTGCATAATCCTAAATCGCCAACGAACTGGACCCTCTACCGGCATCGCCGTGGCAGATGGACCGAATATTCTCTGTATTATCTGACGGCGCACAAGCGCAATATGTTGGAGCAATACCACGTGGATGCCTGCACAGCTGAAAATCCTCAGGCGCTGTTAATTCACGATTCACACCCTTTTGAAGCCTGGCAGGCAGAGCAAAGCTTCGCTCCGAACGGACACGGTTTATTTTGTGTCGTAAACAGCAGTATGCGGTTTGACAATAATCTTGTATGGGACAAAATAGCGCCTTTCATCCCGGGTCCTGAGAGGAAGCTTCATGCCAGCTAAACGGCAGTTATCCTGTTTTGTTATTGCCAAAAATGAAGGCGACAGAATTGAGCGTTGCCTGAAATCACTGCATGGCTGGGTCGATCAACTCATTGTGCTGGACTCAGGAAGTACGGATGATACCGTCGGTATCGCCAAAAAGTATGCAGACGAGGTCATCGAAACAGACTGGCCGGGTTACGGTGTACAACGAAACCGTGCCCTCACTTATTGTAAACATGACTGGGTACTGAACATCGATGCCGATGAAGAAGTCACGCCTGCTCTCAGAGATGAAATTGTGGCTGTGTTGTCTTCAGAGCACCTGTCTGCAAACTTCATAAAATGCCCCTGGCATACTGTCTTTTTGGGTTCTGTGCTGAAGCACGGACGTTACAGCACGCCGCAGGGTAAATTGTTCTTAAAGCATGGTGCGAAGTTCAAAGAAGCCAGCGTACATGAATCGCTGATCCTGGAAAAAGAGCAGGTACTGGTGCTTAAATCGCCTTTATTGCATTACAGCTGGCGTAACTATAAACACGCTATCGATAAGCATGTGCAGTACGCGGTATTGTCTGCAAAAGACAAATTTGCCCGTGGAAAAAAGGCGTCGTTGGGTTATGCCTGTCTGCGTTTCTTTACCGATTTTCTGCAACAGTATGTGCTACGCGGTGGCTTTCTGGATGGCAGAGCCGGATTGATGATGGCCATTATTCTTGCCCAGTACGGGTTTCATAAATACGCCGCACTGTGGGCCATGAACAGAGAAGGAAGTGCCGGTGAGTAACCCGTGTCCACTGAGTGTTTATCTGATTACGTTCAATGAAGCCGAGAGGCTGGACGAGGTACTTTCTGCTGTCAGCTTTGCTGCAGAAATTATTGTGGTGGACTCCGGCAGTACCGATGACACCATCATGATTGCAGAGCGTCACGGGGCCAGAGTGATCCACCGGAACTGGCCCGGCTTTGCTAAACAAAAGGCATTTGCGATGAGTCAGTGTACTCAGCCCTGGTTACTGAACCTTGATGGTGACGAGGTGCTGAGTGAAGAATCCGCTGCACACATTCAAAAGGTAGTTTCCGGCGAAAACCCGTCGCACGGTGCGTACCGTCTGCACTTCGAAGATATTTTCTGGGGCAGACCCATGTCATCTAAAGCGGCAAAGCGCCATATTGTGCGGTTGTTCAGAAAGGGTACTGCCCGTTACCCTGAAGATCGCATGGTGCATGAGAATGTGAACCTGGAAAAGGGGACCACCACCGGCGATATTAAAGGGCTGGTCATGCACTATGGCTATGGCAGTACCGAGCTGCTGATGAATAAACAGAACAGTTATTCATCGCTGAAAGCGCAGCAGAAATTTAACAGCAACAAAAAGCCGTCTTTACTGAAATTGTTGCTGGTTTTCCCGCTGACTTTTTTAAAAACTTACCTGTTCAAACGGCACTTTTTATCTGGCAAGCGGGGACTGACCCACGCGTACATTGAATCAATGTATGCGTTTTTAAAAGAAGCGAAGCTGTTCGAGCTGACTGAGCGGAATAAATAGCAGGGCCGCAACCGGCCCCGTTTTACTGCTTAAAGAAGGTCAGCAGCATATCTGCAATGGCGGCAGGTTGTTCAAAAGTGCTCAGGGCGCCTGCATCTTTAATCACCCGGGTTTGAGCATCCGCAATCCGTGATTTGGCTTCTTCCAGTTTATCTTCGTCAAAAAACAAATCGTTTTCAGCGCCGAATACCAGGGTGGGACAGGGGATTTGTGACATCCAGTCTTCAGCGCCCATCCAGTCCAGCACCGGCTCGTGAATATCGAACTTCCGGAGTCTTGCCAGTTGTCCGTGAATGAACGGCTTATAGCGTGTATCCAGCGAAGCTGTCGGTGCCAGTGCAGCGTATCGCAGCCAGGCATCGGATATGAACTTGCCGTCCGCATCAAAAGGAATATCCCGGGACAGTGGCTTTGCTCTAATCGCAGCAACGAACTGATCAATTTGCGTTTTTGATATCAGCATTTCGCAGGAAATCACCAGCTTCTTCACTCTCTCAGGCCAGTTAACCGCAAGACAGGTTGCCAGTGCTGCACCTGAATGGTTGCCGGCAACAAAGGCTTTATCAATGCCATGGGCGTCCATAAAAGCGATGGTGTCTTGCGCAAAATCCGGAATGTTCATGGCGGCAGATGGCTCGTAGGATTGACCATGTCCGGCCATATCCGGTGCATATACAGTAAAATGCTGTGCCAGAACGGGAATAATATTTTCCCACTCAATGCTGCTCATTGGTGCCTGATGCAACAGTAACAAGGGTTCGCCCTGTCCGGCTTTGATATAGTGAATTTGCCCTGCAGGCAAGTCCAGATAGTATTTTTTCATAACCATTCCGTGAGGAAACTTTACCCGGTCGTGTCCTGAATCCGGGTAAAGTGACAACGTTAAATCTCTACAATAACTTTCCCGGTGTTTTCACCGCGCATTAAGCGACAGAAAGCGTCCGGAGCACTGGCAAGACCCTGAGAAACATCTTCGAAGGTTTTCAGTTTGCCGTTCAGATAATGGGGCAGGCAATACTCCACAAATTCTGCTCTCCGGGGTTCGTAGTCATAGACTACAAGGCCGGTAACCTGTGCCCGGGATTTGATCCACATCGCAGGATGAGGGCCGCCGGCACGGCTGGTACTGTTAAGTTCAGACATAATGCCGCACAGCACCACTCTGGCACCGACAGCAAGTTGAGAAGAGACAGTGTTTAACAGTTCTCCGCCCACTAAATCAAAATAGACGTTAATACCGTCAGGGCAGGCTGCTTTAAGTTGCTCAGCAATGTCACCGGCTTTGCGATCCAGACAGATATCGTAGCCGATTTCTTTAACGGCCTTGTCGCATTTCTCTTTGCCGCCGGCAATACCCACAACCTTACAGCCGTAGAGTTTAGCCAGCTGGGCAGCTGTAGCACCTACGCCCCCCGTTGCAGCGGGAATGACAACCACATCGCCCGGGGCTGGTTTTGCAGTGCAGACAATGCCCGCCCAGGCGGTAAGCCCTGTGGTGCCCAGCGCGGAAAGATAGGCTGCATTGTTGTCTACGGGGGCATGAACGGCAGACAAGGTTTTCCCGTCCATCACGGCGTATTCCTGCCAGCCGCCGAAGCCTCTGACAATATCGCCGGCACTGAAAGCCGGATCTTCACTTTGAACCACTTCAGCTATGGTTTCGCCTTTCATTAAATCGCCCGGCGTAATCGCACCGGATAAGTGCCTGCCGGCAATCTGACTACGCATGTACGGGTCGAGAGAAAGGTAAAGGTTTTTTACCAGCACTTCGCCGGCTTTGGGGGGCGTTACTTCGACAGAACGGGTCGTAAAGTCTGATGGTACGGGCGTACCTTCCGGCGTTTTAGCCAGTACAATTTGCGTGTTTTTTAAGTCGCTCATAGCCTGTATTCATGTCTGTTAAGGGAAACGTTGACTGGCAGAGTAAGGGATGATGCGCGGTGAAACTATGATAAAAGTCATAGTTTCACCGGGTAGCGACATGCCGTTGAGGCCGGAAGGGAAGCAGAACTACTTTGCTGCTCCGGCAAGCATGTCGTGATTTTGTTTTGCAGGTGTTGCAATTTGCGTTACAAAAATTAAAGCTGTAATGATTAACACAACGAAAATCATGAATGCGACCTGGTAGTCACCGTACATGGAATAGAAAACACCGGTTAACCAGATGCCCAGACCACCACCAAGACAATCCAGCACGGCGATGGTGCCGAGGATTTTGCCTGCAGAAACCAGTCCGAAACAATTCACAGCGGATAATTGTATTGTGGTGTACACACCGCCCCAGCCAAGGCCAAACAGAACAATAGCAATCCAAATCAGGCTGCTGTTCATCATCGCAAGGCACGCCGAGCCGGTGAGCATAACAATAATGTTGCCGATGAAGACCAGTTTGTAATTCAGGTAGTCTGACAGCAGACCGAAAACGAATTTACCGATCACTGCGCAGAGGAAAAACAGACTGATAGCGTTAGTGGCGGAAGCCGGCGTAAAGTCGAGATCCCGCAAGTAAAGGAACAGATGCGCCTGCACCGCCAGCACCGTGTAGAACGTCGTCATAGCGACCACAGAAATGGCCCAGAATGCTTTTGTTTTCAGTGCCTCCACATAACCGAGACCCTGCGAGAGCGCTACATCCTGTGGTTTCGTGCTGGCTTCAGCTTCCGGCCCGTTTCTGACAAATAGCGCAACCATCGCAAACATAAAGGCAGGAAAAAACATGGCGTAAGTCATTGCCATGCGCCATCCCACCAGTTCACTCATATAGGTGCCGTACTGGGGAAAGATCATGCCGCCCAGACTGGTGCCTACAAGAGTGATACCAATGGCGACGCCCCGTTTTTTCTGAAACCAGCTGGAAACCAGAATGATGGCCGGGTTCAGGCCACAAAACACCAGTACAACGCCAAGCAGCGCATGGGCAAAATAGAGATTAGCCAGTGACTCAACACCGCTATATAAGAAATAAGCTACAGCAAGCATGACCCACCCGGCCAGCATGCAGCGTTTAACGCCCAGCTTATCGATGATTATACCGCCGAAGGGAGCCAGCAGTGCGCTGGTGCCGAAGGTAATCATGTCGCGGAATTTTAATTCGCCGCGACTCCAGCCAAATTCTGATATTAGTGATTCATCAAAGACAGACAGGCCGGAAATACTCATTCCGTTACTGATGATCAGCACCACGCTTGCCAGCACGGCGATCATCCATGGGTAGCTTCTATTCATAACTCATCCAACACGTAAAATTGTTTTCGTTGAAAACAAACCTTTTTTAAAAAGCCGGCAGACAGAAAACGGGAAAATTGTCTGGCATGAACTCTTAAAGGCTGATTATTTATAATAATTTTGAAAATGTAGCTGGTGATGTTCAGCTGTTTGCAATCGTTAGCCAGCAAGAAAAAAAGTGAAAATCACTCATTTGAAATCACCCCAGCCTGTCTGATTTTGCCCCGACTATCGACCGTTGAATATGACAAAACGCAATTTTTGGAAATTAAACCGGCTACCTGCTCAACAAACGGGATGAGGCTGCAGGGCCGGCTATTTCTTAACCAGACTAATCCCTTTCATGAATTACTGTCAATTAACTTTAAATATTGTTATAACAATAATTCATAAAGTTGTGTTTATAGCAAATCTTGTTATTAAATCAGGGTGAAAAAACAATGGATTTTCTGGTAATAAAATTCCTGCATGTCATGGGGCTGGTTTACTGGTTAGGGGGCGACCTCGGTACTTTCATCGCAAGCCGGTATGTACTGAAAACGGATCTGGGCCACGAAAGCAGAGTGGTGGCTGCAAAAATACTGAATGCTGCCGATCAGGGACCCAGACTGGCAATGCCACTGATGTTTGCGAGCGGATTGCATTTGAGTACTACGCTGGGGTTAACGCCGTTCTTGTCAGGATGGCTGGCGGTTATCTGGGCTACAGGCCTGGCCTGGCTGGCATGTGTTGCCGCATTGCACTGGTATTCAGGTACCGCAAAAGCGCTCATTATAAAATGTGACTGGGTGATACGGGTGACCGTTTGTGCCGGCGCAATATTGACCGGCTTTTTCAGTGTTTTTACCGCCGGACCGGTAGTTGTTTACTGGGCAGCCTGGAAGCTGGCTTTATTCGGTGTGGTTGTGCTTCTGGGTATTCTTATCCGCTTTAAGCTGAAGCCTTTCGGCCCCGCTTTTGCAAAACTGGCAAGTGGTCAGGGGGATGCAAATACAAATGCAATTATTCAGAACACTATCGGCGGTGCAGCCTGGCATGTAAAAGGTATCTGGATACTGCTGCTGGTGATATCAGCTTTTGGCCTCCACCTCATTTAATACCACCCGCGGCCATGGCTGGCGGAACACCCGCCAGCACATGAGCCCCGTTTTTACTACGTAGTCCAGTACAATCATGCCAAAAATCCACTCTACCGGTGCATCCAACAGCATGAGAATAAACGCGCCGCCGAAGCGGATGACAAAATTGCTTAACAGCACAGTAAACATGGGCCAGCGGGTATCCCCTGTGCCCTGACAGGCACCTGTCAAAACAAAGTCGATGGCCATGACCGGTTGGGCAACGGCAAAGAAATAAATAAACACACTGGTGTAATAGGTAACGTCGCTCTCACCAATTAACCACAAAGAAAGCGGCTCGCAGAATGTGCCCAGCAGCAGTCCCATAATTGTCATTACGGTCAGTGAAAAGCCAAGGGCAACGTGAAGAATGCGCTTTGCCATCGCCAGATCATTTTTCCCCACTGCCTGACCTATCATTACATTGGCACTCACAGAGAACCCGTAACCCACAACAAAGGAAACGGAAATAAGCATAATGCCTGCGCCATAGGCTGCATACGGTGCTGTGCCGTAACGGGCGACTACCCACAGGAACGACAACACCGCTACCTGCCTGAACAATTGCTCCATGATGGCGGGGTAACTGATACGCCACAACCGGCGTCCGCCGGAAAGAGACCACCTGGCAATAAAAAATTCCCGCCAGCGGGGATACAGCAAACCAAGCATTAAAATCAGGCCGAGCAGATTGCCAATCCCCGCAGCTTTAGCCACGGCTGCAGGACCACTGTCGGTATAGTATTGCCAGTTGCCTGCAAGTAAATACGTCAGTACCAGTGTTGTGCCGTTTAAAAAGATACCGGAAGCCAGCGGCAGCCAGGCAATGCTGAGTGCTCTTAATGCGCTGGCGATAATGAAATAAATGGCAATGAACCAGCAGTACAGGCTGAGTTCACGGATGTAACTGGCGCCTTCATAAAGTGCTTCAGGATCAGTCAGACCGAGACTGTACATAATAGGCTCTGCAAGCCACCAGAAACACACAGACAGCCCGATGGTAATTGCTACGCCAAGCACCAGTGTTACGCGGAGCCAGTGAGAAGCTTCACCATGCTCACCCCGCCCCTGACTCTGGGCGATGAGTGCCATGGCACCAATGTTCAGGCCAAACAGAATTGACTGAATAAGAAAGAACAGGCGCTGACCGGAAGTGACTGCGGCAATGGCTGAACTGCCCAGTGTTGCGACGACTTTTATTGTGAGGATCCCCACCACTGCCGTCATTGCCTGCACACCGCCGGCAGATCCTGCCAGCGATATCATTTGTCTGAAATCGACCTTTACAGCATTCCCTGCACGGGCGTGTTGGTTATCCATGAATTTATTAGAAAGCCGGTCAGGCTATCGCCAGTAATGAAATTGAATGTTATTATGACATATAGATATTACAATAATCTATGGATTGAAAGCATGACTATGCAGTTTGATGTAGAAATTAGTGAAGTAGGCCCCAGAGACGGATTGCAAAGTATTGCACCAATTATGGCCACAGAAGATAAAAAACGCTGGATTTCGGCTCTGGCAGCCGCCGGTATTCCTGAAATCGAAATCGGTTCATTTGTGCCGGCAAAAATACTGCCGCAACTGGCTGACACTGCAGAGTTGGTGGCCCACGCCAGAACTCTCGCTAATCTTAATGTTGCGGTACTTGTACCGAACTACCGTGGTGCCGAAAATGCTGTAAAAGCTGGCGCGCACAAGATCACGATTCCGTTGTCTGTGTCTGAAACGCATAGTCTCAGAAACGTGCGCCGTACCCATGTACAAATGCTCGAAGAAGTCAGACAAATCCGCGAACTGATTAATACCTTGCCCGAAGTTGAGCGTCCTGTGTTTGAGGGCGGCTTGTCTACCGCATTTGGTTGCACCCTTGAAGGTAAGGTGCCCCAAAGCAAGGTTTTTGGGCTGGCAGAGCAACTTATCGAAGCAGGTTGTGATGAAGTTGGTCTGTCTGATACAACAGGTTATGGCACGCCGTTGCAGGTGAAAAACCTGACGAAAGGTGTATGGGCTGCAGTAGGCAAAGATAAGCTTACCGGCATTCATCTTCATAATACCCGTGGTCAGGGCTTTGCAAATGTGATGATGGCGCTGGAGGTCGGCTTACGGACGATTGACTCGTCGATGGCAGGGATCGGCGGCTGCCCGTTTGCGCCCGGCGCTTCCGGCAACATTGTGACCGAAGATCTGGTTTTTTTGCTGGAAGGGATGGGGCTTAAAACCGGTGTGCAGTTCGGGAAGCTGTTGCAGGCGAGAAAAATTCTGCGCCAGAGCTTACCGGCAGAGGTTGAGTTATATGGCTTTACCCCGGATGCCGGTTTGCCTAAGGGCTTCGATATGGTCACCCCGCAGCAACTGGCCTGAATAAAAAACGCGGCAAAGGAAAAACCTATGCCGCGTTCTGCTTTGAGCTGCTCTGGAACAATTACGCTGAAAGCGATTTCAGGTAATCAATGACTTCCAATTCTTTAACTACATCGGCGTACTTCGCGTTCATATCGAACAGGTTTGCCTGATGCGGTGCTTCGTGACGGTCTCCGCAGGCTTCTTCTACAACAATGGGAATAAACCCGTGGGAGCAGGCGTCTACACAGCTGGCGCGAACACAACCACTGGTTGTGAGGCCGGTAAGCAATACCGAATCAATACCCGCTGATGTCAGCGTTGAGGCCAGTGATGTACCGAAAAACGCACTGGGATACTGCTTTGAGATAACCAGTTCGTTTTCTTTTGGTGCCAGGCCTTTTGCCCAGGCGCCCATGGGGGAGCCTTCTGTTAGGTAGCGCAGCGGCTTTGCCTTCTTAAAGAAGGTGCCGCCGTTAAAGCCTGAAGGATGATAAACCACATTGGTATAGATCACCGGAATACCGGCTTCACGGGCAGCTTCAAGCACACGGATTGCAGATGCCAGTGCATCTTCAACATCGGCGTACAGATCGCAGGACTTATCATAGTAAGCTTCAACGAAGTCTATCAGTACCAGCGCCGGTTTCTTACCGAAGCCGATGCGGTTGTTATATACGCTTGCATAGTTAGCGTCTAAATTTTCACTCATTTTTCAATCCTTACAGCGTGGCTTATTTCGCCCACTTCTTCTCAAATGCCCATACATCTTCAAAACCAATGAGTGAACAGAACTCTTTAAAGTTATTAATCGGCACGCCTGTTGGTTCAGGGCTGCCTTGCTCTTTCATGGCAATCAGGGCTTTTTCAACGGCGTTGGCTGCTGCAAGGGCGGGCAGAGAAGGGGCAATAGCGACACTGAAGCCAATGTCTTGCATTTTTTCTGCGCTGTACATCGGGGTAAAGCCACCGTTTGACATGTTAGCCATCATCGGCGCATCGACGGCCTCACAGGCTTTACGCATTTCTTCTTCGTTGGTAAGTGCTTCGAGGAAGATGATGTCAGCACCAGCGCGGCGGTAAGCGTTACAGCGTTTTATTGATGCTTCAAGTCCTTCCGCATGCAGAGCATCGGTACGGGCAATGATCATCATATCTTCGTCAGTACGGGCATCCACCGCCACTTTAATTTTTTCAACCATGTCATCTACCGGAATGACACGGCGACCCGGAGTATGGCCGCATTTTTTAGGAAACTCCTGGTCTTCCATCTGAATGGCTGCGACACCCGCTTCCTGATAGCCTTTCACCGTATGGTGAACATTCAGCAGTCCGCCAAAGCCGGTGTCGGCATCTGCCATAACAGCTGCGTTACTGGTTTTAACCAGTGTCGCCATGCGATCCAGCATCTGGGTGTAACTCACAATCCCTGCATCCGGCAAACCATAGCCTGATGCAGTCAGCCAGTAGCCACTGCCATAAACAACATCGAAGCCGACTTTATTAGCAACAACGGCAGTGATCATATCCTGAATACCGGGAGCAAAAACAAACTCTCCCTTACTGATTTTTTCTCGCAAAATTGATTTAGACATATTGAATTCCAGGTGAGTCAATGTGGGTTGGGTGGCCTACCAGGCCGCCTGATAAATGGCCAGTGCATCGGCTTCACTTAAATAACGCGGGTTATTTACCAGAAGACGTTGTTGTTGCATGGCTTCGTTTGCCAGTTTTGGCAGATCGGATTCGGGTATATTCAGCGCCGACAAGGTACGTGGAATAGCCACGTCAATCAGCAGGGCTTCTACCAGCTCAATGAAATGAGCGCAGTCGAGCTGGGCGTCGCCACAGGAGTTGTCGGTGGTAACACAGGTCATCAGTTGCGCATACTGTTCTATGGCCCAGTCATCGCTGGCATTGAAGCGCAGCACATGGGGTAACACCAGCGCATTACTGAGTCCGTGTGGAATGTGATAATTGCCTCCCAGCGGATAGGCGAGGGCGTGCACTGCAGCCACCGGCGCATTGGCAAAGGCTTGTCCCGCCAGCATCGCGCCAAGCAGCACTTTCGAACGGGCTTCCACATTATTGCCCTGACGCACAGCGGTAAGCAGGTTTGACGAAATGAGTCGTAAAGCTTCTTTCGCCAGCATATCCGAATACGGATTTTTCTTTTTCTTGCTGGTGAAGGCTTCGATGGCGTGCACCATGGCATCAATGCCCGTAGCGGCTGTAATAGACGGTGGTAAACCAAGTGTCAGTTCTGCATCCAGTAGCGCAATATCCGGTAACAGTTGATGAGAAACTACACCGGACTTTGTGGTTTCACCGGTGGTGATAATAGAGATAGGCGTCACTTCAGAGCCCGTCCCCGCCGTGGTAGGCACCAGAATCAATGGCAAGCGCTTTTGCTTTATTTGATCAATGCCGTACATTTCCTGCAGAGGCTGGTCGCCGGGCACCAGTGCTGCTATCAGCTTTGCCACATCCAGACTGCTGCCACCCCCTACCGCGATAATACCGTCAGTGCCGGCGTCTACCGCCGCCTGCTTTGCTGACAACACAATATGCTCAGGAGGATCGGCCTGAATATCACTGTACACAAAGGGGGCCAAGCCTTCAGCTTCCAGTTTGCTGATGACCGGCTCCAGGATGCCGGTTGCCAGCAAACCTTTGTCGGTAACCAGCATGGGACGTGTTATTGCGAGTGCGCGGCAATGTTCAGCCAGTGTGCCGGCTGCGCCGGGGGAACACACGATTTTCGGGACTGACATAAACTCAAAATTAATGCTTGTCATGGGGTATCCTGTTATTCCTGAAACTGCTAATTACATGCTCTGCATCGCGCGTTTGTAGCGCGTGAAAATCAAAAGGCTGATGGCCATAATCGCTGCAGGTACAACCGAATAAAGCAGTACCATGCCGTGAATGGCTTCCGGCGCCTGTTCAGTGGCTCCGCCGGTTGAAGATTGAAATCCTGTGTAGCTTAAAAATGCACCTGCCAGGACCGGACCGAGGGCGAACGCCAGCTTTTCTGTGGCGGAGAAAAAGCCTGAGAACAGACCTTCATCCACCGTTCCTTTGTTTTGACGTTGTTTGTCGATGACATCGGTAAGCAGTGAGAAGACAAGCAGGGCAAAGCCTGAATTGGTACAGCCGATAAGCACCGCGCGGCAAAGCACAAGGAAATGCTCTGTCGACATCTCACCCCAGCCGGGTAATGTCATCAGCACGTCGTCGCCGGGTTTAACCCAGAGCCAGGTAATGGTGATCAGCATCCAGCCAATGCAGGCTACCCAGAAGGCAGCTTCTTTGCCCCATTTGCCGGACAACTTCACCCACATTGGCTGACTCAGTATCGAACCTGTACACATCACGATGACAAAAGGAAACAGAAGCGAAATATCAGCAACCGCATATAAGAAAATGAAACCGACAACGGCGTAGCCACATGCCTGAGCAATGGTTTGTACAAGATAAGTGGCAGCCAGTACCATGAAGGGCTTATTTTCTTTCACGGATGCAAATCTGCTGAGTAATTTGCGCGGATCATCCTGTGAAATCTGTCCGAAATTACGGGGTACACCAAAGGCTGTTGCGAGCATGGCAACCACACAAATGCCACCGAACAGAATGGCCATTGTTCGCCATGCGGCGGCATCACCACCGAGTTTATAAACCAGCGGCTGAGCCAGCCCTATGCCCATAATTACGCCAATGATGACGAAAATCATACGCACAGACAGTACCTTGGTCCGTTCATGGGCATCAGATGAAAGCTCGGATGCCATGGCGAGGTAAGGCACTGAAAACGCACTGAATGCTGTGGATGCAATCAGGAACAATATGCCGATAAATACCGCTGCCATAGTTGGCGAGGAAAATTCACTGAAACTGAACAGCGCCATAAAACTCAGGCCGGTAAGCAGGCCACCGGCCGCCAGGAAAGGGCGACGGGAATGATGTGGCTTCAGTTTGTCTGACCACACGCCCATTGCCGGGTCGCAAATAATCACCCACAGTTTAGGGATGAGAACAACTATACCGGCAACCCAGGCAGAAACGCCCAGCATCGTGGTCATGAAAAGAGGTAACAGCGCTGCCGGGGCATCACGGAAAAGTTGGCCGCCAATCTGACCGCTCCCGTAGAGCAGTTTCGTGATAAGCGGTACTTTTGAAGTACTGATAACAGCCTGATCAGCTGTACTTTCGACGGCTTGTGTCATTATGTGTTCCTCGCGGCCACGTGTAAAAAGAGTGTCGCGGTCATACTGGCTCGCTTACACAGTCATAGTTAAACAGGCCCAGGGTTTCTTCATTGCGAAGATTACCCAGACCATACATCTCAGCTTCATTTCCTTGTAAGCGATCTGCGTTCTCGTTAGATTCCTGTTGAATGAAACTGGTGCGGTCAAAGCGTGAGGTCTCATACCTTTCAAGGGCTTCTTTCATCGAATCAGCGTCGTTAATGGCACGTGTTAGCATGATGGCATCCTCGATGCCGGTAGCTGCACCCTGCCCAAGAAATGGCGTCATGGCATGGGCCGCATCTCCGATAAGGGTGACGGAATCATTTTTTGACCAGCCGTCTGACAGCGATTTATGAGCGTTGATAGCCCATTTGAAAACCGTGCCGGGCTTGATTTCATTCAGCAGGGTTTGTACGTCAGGGCACCAGCCGTCAAAGTGTTGCTTTAGTTCGTCAAGATCAGCAGGAATCGACCAGCCATCTTCTTCCCAGCCACTTTGGCGAACGAAAAACACCAGGTTCAGAATGTCGCCTTTGCGAAGGGGATAGCGAACCACCATTTTACCAGGGCCGATATGCATGCCGGGCTGATCAATAAGTTTCTGAATAGCCGGTGACGCCGGCGCCAGTGCACGGTATGCGATGTGGCCGGTAAAGTGAGGAGGCTGCGGGTTGAACAGCTGGCGGGTTACCGACTTAAGGCCGTCAGCACCAATGACCAGATCGGCATCGTATTGTGTATCGTCGGCAAAATATAAGGTTGCACCACCGTCACGGCTGTCGATGGTTTTCAAGTGCTTACCAAGATGCAATTGAGCACCTTCTTTTTCGGCTGCAGCGACCAGGATTTTGTGCAGATCTGCACGGTGAATGTACACATAGGCTGCGTTGTACTGTTGCTTTGTACCCGAGCGGTCCACGGTCAGCAGGTTATTTCCGCCAGACCAGTGATCGATGGTCTGTGTAGACGGCTCCATACCAGTTTCAACAATAGTATCGCCAACACCGATGTAGTCCAGTCCGCGCATTGCATTCGGCGCCAGAGTGATACCTGCACCCACGTCTCCCAGTTGCGGTGCTGATTCAAACAACTGAACAGTATGACCTGCTCTGGCTAGAGCGATGACAGCCGTCAAACCGGCAATACCTGCACCAACCACAGCAATGTTTAACGTTTGCATAATTCTATTCCTTCGTTACCGTAGCGTATTCGCTTTGGGAGCGTATTAACTGTGCTTCTAGTCTCCATATTCACAGGCCGCCAGCCATGACAATTGTCAAAGACGCCGCGCGCCGCAAAGTAGTATGTTTGCTGGCATACACGCAGATGCTCCGGCACCCGCAAACGAGAAATACAAAATCAGCAAACAAGGTTTTTTATGACGATCACTACGCCTGCAGAAGCGCCTGCGCAAACTCTGAAATCGGACAATTTTGTCGATGAAATACGTCATGCGGCAGGGGCTGAGAATGTCATGGATGCATCCCGGGCGAGACATTTATATACCGACGTTTATCGTCAGAAAGCATCTCCGGTTGCAGTGGTTACCATCCGTGGTACAGAGCAGCTGCAGGCGGTCATGCGCGTGTGCTACAAAGAGCAAGTTGGGGTGTCCATACGCGGTGGTGGTGCTTCTTATACCGACGGTTATCTGATTGAAAATGGCCCGCAGATTTTGCTGGATATGAGCAAGATGGACCGGATCCTCGAAATCAATGAACAGGACGCTTACGTCACTGTAGAAGCAGGGGTGACCTGGGCAGTACTGAAAGACACACTGGCGGAAAAAGGCTGGCGGACCCCATTCTGGGGACCATTTTCAGGAATGCACGCTACCGTGGGTGGTTCAGTGTCACAAAATACAATTAGTCACGGTTCAGGCGCATACGGCATTTCTGCACAAAGTGTGCAGGCGGTTAAAGTGGTACTGGCTAACGGTGATTTACTGGATACAGGTTCTGCAGGTGCAGGCAGCACGCCATTTTGCCGTCATTTCGGCCCGGATCTGACCGGATTGTTTACCGGCGACTGTAGCGCCCTTGGTGTAAAAGCCACCGTTACACTCCCGCTGATAAGGCCACGTCCTGCGCACCAGACTGTTTCCTTTGCTTTTAACGATTTTGAAACCATGCATGAGTCCATGCGACGCATTTCGCTGGAAAGACTGGAAGACACGCATTTTTCCCTTGATGGCGCATTATCTCAGGGCCAAATTGCACGACAGGATAACGCGGGACAGGTCGTTAAAATGGCACTGTCGATCCTGAAAAGTTCGCCGTCGTTGTGGTCAGGTATAAAACAACTGGTCACGTCTGCGGTATCTGCCCGCAAGGTCATCAGTCAGTCACCTTACATGACGCACTACATTGTTGAAGGGGTGAATGATGCGGAAGCGAAAAGTCGTATCCACCGTATCCGTGAAATTAACCAGTCATTCGGTCAGGAAATTCCGGCCACAGTGCCTGCGGTAGTCAGAGGCATGCCCTTCGCACCGTTTTACAACACCCTGGGGCCTGCCGGTGAGCGCTGGGTCCCCCTTCACGGTATTCTTCCCCATTCTGCCGTTGCGACTTTTCACAAAGAGCTGGAAGCTTTTTATGCGGCCCGCAAAAATAAGATGGACGAACTGGGGATCTGGTACGGTGGTATGTTTGCTACCGTAGCGTCTTCGGGCTTTCTGTACGAAATAGCGCTGTACTGGCCAGATGAAATTACTGATTATCACAGACAGGTTGTGCCAGCGGACTACCTGAGTAAATTGCCTGTCTATCCGGCAAATCACATTGCCCGCAAATATGTGCATGAACTTAAAAGCGCGCTGACGGATTTATTTGTGAAACACGGCGCGATTAACTTCCAGTTGGGTAAGGCTTACCCTTATCGTGACCGGTTGCAACCGGTCACATTAAATATGGTCGACGCACTGAAGGCCCATGTGGATGATAAAGGTATTCTGGCACCGGCTAATCTGGGATTCGGTGATAAAGCATGACGGTCGCTGACAGGGGAGTGATTACCCGTCATTTTGTGCAGGTTGCAGATCGCACTGTGCATTACCGGCTTGCAGGCAAAGGTCAGCCTGTGGTGTTAATACATCAGTCGCCAAAGAGTTCTGCTGAACTTGAGCCGTTTATGCGTCAGCTTGCGCCCCACTTCAGTGTTTTCGCCCCCGACACGCCAGGCTACGGCTTGTCTGTACCTCTTGCAGACACGAAGGCAACCATCGATGATTTTGTTGATGCGCTCATTGCCTTATTTGATGCCTTGTCTCTGGATGCGCCGGTGGTATTTGGCAGCCATTCCGGGGCGATATTCGGAGTCAGGCTGGCCGCCCGCTATCCTGATCGCGTAAGCGGACTGGTGGCAAACGGTATTTTAATTAACGATCAGGCCACAAGAGACGAACTGGTCGCGCATTATTTTCCGCAATTTCCGCCTTCCCGGACGGGTGAACACCTTGCCGGGGTGTGGTCCAGAATTCGCGATCAGCATTGTTACTATCCCTGGTATAAACAGTCACCGGAGCATCGTATTCACTGGCCCGCCAGTGTGGAAGAAATGCATGAAAGTGCGCTGGAAATTCTTATGGCGGGCGAGCATTATCAAACCGGTTATCGTGCTGTTCTGGATTACGATATATCGCCGGACGTCAGCGCCTTATCTGTACCGGCAATGCTGATTGTGGCCAAACCGGACGCACTGGTGCATTACGTGCCCCATTACCCGCCGCTTCCGGCAAACGTTTCTGTGACGATAACTGAAGACTACCCGGCGATTCCGCAAGAGACCATTGCGTTCATTTACGAGCGTTGTGCGAATGTGAGCCTGCCGGCAGACCCTGTGGCAAAAAACTCTCATCCCGAACGTCAGTTTATCCGCGCCGGAAAGACCGGGCTGTATTGTGAATTCAGCGGAGACCCGCAAGCTACCCCCGTGCTGGTGGTGCATGATCTTTTTCAGAGTGTCCGGCAATGCAGAGAGTTAATCAGTGATTTATCTGAAAATCATTTCGTCATTGCCCCGGATCTACCCGGGCACGGTTACACGGCCGGCGAACCGCTGTCAGCTGCAGAAACGGCAAAGACACTGGTTACATTGATTGAGACTTTGAAAACACCGCATATCGAACTGGTGTTTGTTGGGCGCAGTGGCTATCTGGCCGGTGAATTTGCCCGCTGTAAGCCACAAGGAGTGCAGACCGACGTATTGTTTGTACCTGACCATGCCGGTATTGCACTGGGTAAGCTGCACTTCGATGATGATACGGATGTTGCTCTGGCGAAAGCGCCGGACCTCACGCCGGAATCCTCAGGCGCCCATTTTCAGACCGCCTGGTATTACTTGCGGGACAGCTATTTATTCTCCCCCTGGTATCGCAGGGAAGAAGTATGTATTAGTCAGGGACGTGGCGAGCTCACAGTCTCTGAACTGCAAATTGCGCTGCTGGATCTCATGGCTGGCTGGAAGAGTGGTAACCTGTTGCTGGATGCCGTGCGTTAATGCCGCGTAAGCCGCAGTTCAATCCAGTGGCGTAAATTCCATTTCAGGGCCGCTTTGCAATTGCCCGGAGGGCGGTCTTTCCACCAGATTAAGCAGAAAACCGTCAGGATCCCGCAAGCATATTTCACGCTGACAAAAGTGTCCCAGTTCGAATGTGACCGCTGTGCCAGTCCAGATGGCGCCGGCATCACGGAGCGCCGGCAAAACAATATCTAAATCGTCCACATAGAAAACCAGCGCACTTTCTCCGCACCGGGCAGGGCCACTTCGCACCGGTTCATCCGTGTTTGAGCGGGCTATTTCGAAAAGGCCCACCATGCCGAAATTCGGGCCTTCACTTTTAACAATGCTGACTTCGTAAGGCCGGTGTTCACTAAGCCCCAGTACTTCACTGGCTGAAGGGTGAGATAACACGCCTTCGAAATACAAGTTTGTTAAACCCAGCGCCTGATAAAACTGTTTTGAGCGCTTCCGGTCGCGAACAAATAAAGCGCTGCGGATTAGTGCCGAAACAGGCGGCGGGGTCATAGTAGTCATCGTTTTCGTCCACACCAGAGCATTTGACCTAGTTTAAGGTGATATGTGTAAAGTCTTTTTCTGGACAACCTGAGGTACAGAAAAACAGCCAGCACGCGATTTCATTGTATTTAGTTAGGTATATAACAATTTGTCCTGCAATGACATAAATCAAAAACAAGTGCCGGGTTTCACGTGGCTGGTGGGGCGCAGACGAGTAAAAAACAGTTCAGACCGGGCGATTGATATTTGTCATAGAGGGGCACAGACATTGGCTATAAGGTGAATCCCACGAGCAAAAGCACTACTCAGACCCGCGCTTTTGCACCGGATTTGGAGACAGCCATGCAAAGCGACATTTTAGATCCTTCCTGGTCAGGCATTGCACATGTATCAGACGCGACGAAGGCCTTTTTATCTCAGCCCCATAAACTGCTGATCAATGGCGAACATACAGAAGGCGTGAAGGGTAATACGTTGAACAGTTACGACCCTGCTACCGCTGAGAAGTTGGCTACGGTATGTACCGGCACGGAAGATGATATTGATAATGCAGTAAAGGCGGCAAGAGCGGCGTTTAACGGTCCCTGGTCGTTACTTTCTCATTTCGAGCGTGCAAAGTTACTGAAAAAGTTAGCCGTTGCAATTGCAGCGCATGCAGAAGTGTTTACCGAACTGGAAGTGCTCGACAACGGCATGCCCCGGTTTATTGCTGCACTGACTGTTGAAAATATCAGTGAGATGTTCGACTACTACGCCGGTTGTGCTCAACACATCGAAGGTACCACGACCCAGCCTCCCAGACATGTTGCAATGGAAGCCGAAGCGCTTACCTATACGCTGAAAGAGCCGGTAGGTGTTGCCGGACTCATTGTGCCGTGGAACGTACCCATTTCTACCGCCGTTTTAAAACTGGCGCCTGCCCTTGCAGCAGGGTGCACGGTTGTTGTGAAGCCATCGGAAGAAACGCCTCTGTCCATTTTATTGCTCGGGCAGTTACTCAAAGAAACCGGCTTCCCTGATGGTGTTGTGAATATTGTAAATGGTTATGGCCACGATGCCGGTGCTCGGTTGTCAGCTCATCCTGATGTGGACAAAGTATCATTTACCGGCTCTACCGCCACAGGCCGCAAGGTGATATCTGCCGCTATGGGTAACCTTAAAAAGGTGTCGCTGGAGCTGGGCGGAAAATCCCCGGTGGTGGTGATGCCCGACGCCGATGTGGAGCTTGTCGTCCCTGGCATTGCGCTGGCGACATTCTTCCTGCAGGGACAAAACTGCATGGCCGGCACCCGCATTTTTATCCATGAAAGTCTGCATGATGAGGTGGTAGAGAAGCTTATTGCATTTACCTCATCGCTCAAAATTGGTCATGGTCTGGAGCCGGAAACCTTCCTCGGCCCACTCATCTCTGCCGGCCACAAAGAAAAGGTGCTCGGCTATATCAGCAAAGGTCAGGAAGAAGGCGCGAAGCTGGTTTACGGCGGCCGCCCGCTGGCGGGTAACGGACATTTTGTTGAGCCCGCGATTTTCACCGGATGCCACAGAGACATGGCCATTGTCAGAGAAGAAATCTTTGGCCCGGTCATGGCTATTCAGTCATTCAGTACTACCAATCTTGACGAGATCGCCGCCATGGCAAACGACACCGAGTATGGCCTGTCGGGCAGTGTCTGGACTGAAAGTCTCAGTACTGCTCACGCTCTGGTCGCGCGTATTCGCGCAGGTCAGGTATCGGTGAACTGCCACGGCGCCATCGGAACCAATATTCCGTTCGGAGGTTACGGACAATCCGGCTGGGGCCGGGAATTTGGCCGTGAAGGACTTGACGCTTATCTGGAAACAAAAGCAGTAACAGCCCGACTGTCTGCGCGTCAGTGAACCCTGCAAATGCATTGCACGGAAAGTCCCGGTAGTGCAGAAGAAATAAGGTAAATAAACTATGAAAAAAACTCAGGTAATCGTAGCCGGTGCCGGACCGGTAGGTACAGTAGCAGCGTATCGGCTGGCAACCATGGGATTTGATGTATTGCTGTGTGAAGCGGGTCCGAATTGTGCCATCGACTTGCGGGCTTCCACCTTTCACCCGCCAACACTGGAGATGCTGGACGAAATTGGTATTGCTGAAACTCTCATCGAGAAAGGCCTGAAAGCGCCCAAATATCATTTCCGTGAGCGTGAAAGCGGCGAAACCGTTGAGTTTGATTTGTCTGAACTGGAAGGGGAAGAAAAATTCCCATATCGGCTGCAATGCGAACAGCATGTGCTGGCCAGCATGATTGCAGAAAAGCTGGATGCCCACCCGAAAGCCGAGGTGAAATTTAACCACCGGCTGGTTCACTTTGAACAGACAGAAGATGGCGTGGAAGTGGCGCTGGAAGGCCCGTTTGCCATTGAGAAAGTGCAGGCCAAATATCTGGTGGCGGCCGATGGTGGTAACTCTATTATTCGCAAATGGCTGGGCGTCGAGTTTGAAGGTTTCACCTACCCGGAGAAATTCCTCACGCTGTCTACCAAAACAGAGCTTAAAGACTACATCCCTGATCTTGAGTACGTGAACTACGTTTCAGATCCTAAAGAGTGGATGGTACTGCTGCGTGTGCCCAGTGTCTGGCGCATTCTGGTGCCCGCACCGGAAGATCAGCCAGACGAATACCTGTTGTCGGATGAAAAGAAAAATCAGGTGTTCCGCGACCTTATTGGCCGTGAAGACATTAAAACAGAACACCGCACCATTTACCGTGTGCATCAGCGGGTGGCGAAGCAGTTTAACTTTGGCCGCGTGTGCCTGGTGGGCGATGCCTGCCACATGAACAACCCTTTAGGCGGCTTCGGTATGAACAGCGGTATTCATGATGCATGGAATCTGTGCGACAAAATTGCTGCCAACCTCACCGAAGGTCACGATGACGAACGCTTTGAACTGTATGATCGCCAGCGCCGCCCGGTAACGCACAGCTTCATCCAGGCGCAGACCATGCAGAACAAAAAGTTGCTGGAACACAGCCCTGAAGAAAACCATGCCATGCGTTTACAGGAAATGAAAGATACCCGCGACGACGATATTAAACGTAAGGCTTTCCTGCGCCGCCAGGCCATGTACCAAAGCCTTGAGCTTGAAAAAAGCATTGTGTAGGAGGCAATAATGACTGACGTATTAGGTTACCGCGCAAAATTTGGTGTTTTAGGACCGTCGACCAACACCACCGTACAGCCGGAAATGGATGAAATGCGTCCTGCTGGTGTAACCAATCACTACAGCCGCATTATCGTTGATAATGCAAACGCACTGTCTGACGAGACCTTTCTTAAAGGGACGGCGCTGATTGATCAAGGCACCGTAGATGCGGTTCGCGGTGTGATGACCTGCGCACCGGATTATCTGGTTATGGGCATGTCTGCCATTACATTTTATGGCGGTGCCAAAGGTGCTGAACAATGGCAGAGCAACATTGAAGAAGTTGCCGGTGTGAAGTCGTCTATTGGTTCGGTTTCTGTTGTGGAAGCCTTTAAAGCCATTGGTGGCATTAAGAAAGTCGCTTTCCTGTCACCTTACTACCCTGTTGCAAACACAGAAGTACGTAACTTCCTCAGTGATTACGGCTTTGAAACCGTTGCCGACCATCCTTTCCGCGCGCCTACCTGGACAGCCATTGCTGAAATTACCCATAAGCAGGTTCGCGAGGTGGTGGAGCAGATGAACGACGATAACGTTGATGCCATTTTGCAGGTAGGAACCAACCTGTGTATGGCCCGTCTGGCAGGTCGCCTTGAACAGGAACTCAATAAGCCGGTTGTCGCAATCAATACGGCAACTTACTGGCATGCTCTGCGTGCAAACGGCATTACCGACAAAGTGTCCGGTTTTGGTCGTCTACTGGAGGAACTTTGATGCAATACGATTATGTACCGATTAGCCAGCGTGGGCAGTTAAAATGGCCTGAGGACAAGCGTGTTGCGCTGATCCTGACTTTTAACCTGGAAACCTGGGATCTGATTAAAGATACCGATGCACCTTACTATGCCGGCGGCCCGGCTGTATTACCGGATACACTGCCCGGTAACATTCCTGATTACCCGAATTTCACCTGGCGTGAATACGGTCAGCGCGTTGGGATCTGGCGCATGTACGACCTGTTTGATGAGCTTGGTGTGAAAGCCAGCTGTACCACCAATGCGGTCACATTTGAGCGTCGTAACCCCATGGTACAAGCCTGTCTTGACCGCGGTTGGGAGCTGATTACCCACAACTATGAACAAGGTGAGTTGCTGACTAACTTTGCTCATGACGAAGCCAAAGAACGGGAAGTGATTTCCCGCTCCATCGACATGTACGAAAAGCATGTTGGCCGCCGTCCGAAAGGCTGGTTGTCGTCGTCACTGCGCGGTACGTTGAATACGCCGAAGATTCTGGCGGAAGAGGGCTATAAGTTCTATTGCGATATCATGAACGATGACCAGCCCTACATGATAAAAACAGACAGTGGCCCTATTGTTTCTGTGCCTTACAGCAATGAAATTAATGACTTCACCATCATTACCCGCCGTGGACACACCACAGATGAATATCGCGACATTCTGATTGAAGAGCTGAATGAGCTCTATAAAGAAGGCGAGAAACAAGCGCGGATCATGAACGTAGGTTTGCATCCTCACGTCACCGGCCGTGCATACCGCATCCGCGCTATCCGCGAATTCATTGAATATGCCAAAACCCTGCCCGGCGTATGGTGGGCAACCCGGGAAGAAATTGCTGACTGGTACACAGAACAGCAGGCGTCACACATTCCCGGTCAACTTTAATCTGTATGAAAACAGAGGAGTCAACCATGTCACAAATCGTCGTGAATGACGGTGCCACGCCGGCACCGCAAACGGAAAATGTTAAAGCGTTGCTGTCTTGTGTGCAGGACAAACAGCTCTATATCAACGGGGCTTATCAGGCTCCTGCAAAATCAGGTTATCTGGAAACAACCGATCCGGCCACAGGCAAGTTACTGGCCCGCATTGCTAATGCTACGGAAGAAGACGTTGATGCCGCAGTGGATGCCGCCCGTGCAGCACTGAAAGGTGCGTGGGCAGCCTATACACCGCTTGAAAGAAGCGCCGTACTTAACCGTATTGCTGATCTAATTGAGGCGAATATGGATGAGTTGTGCGAGCTGGAAGTGCTGGACCAGGGTAAGCCATACTATGTTGCCCGCTGGGCCGAAATTCCGGCAACGGCTAATCAGTTCCGCTTTTTTGCCGGTCAGGCATTGTCACTTGATGGCAATACCGTCAATACCTCCATCAATTACCAGCCCGAGGGTAAACAGGTGCACGCCTGGACTGAACGTCAGCCGGTGGGTGTGGTTGCTGCGGTAACGCCATGGAATTCTCCTCTTATTCTCACGGCAATGAAACTTGCTCCGGCACTGGCCGCGGGGTGTACTATTGTACATAAGCCTGCTGAACTGACTTCGTTAAGTGCCTTGCGCCTTGCCGAACTGATTACAGAGGCTGGTGTACCTGCCGGTGTATTGAATGTGGTGACCGGTGACGGCGCAAATTGCGGTGCTGCACTCACCGGCCATAAAGGCGTTGATAAAATTGCCTTCACAGGTTCCACTGCCACTGGCCGTGCCATTGTGGATGCCAGCAAAAAGCACCTGACCAGGGTAACCCTTGAGTTAGGCGGGAAGTCTCCGGCGTTGGTATTGCCGGATGCTGACCTTGAGCTGGCTATCCCCGGCATTGCCAATGGCATCTTCTTCAATGGTGGTCAGGTATGTGTAGCCAATTCACGTACTTATATTCACCGCTCAATTTTCGACAAAGTGGTTGAAGGCATTGCGCAATACGGCGCAGGCATGCAGCTTGGGCATGGTCTTGATCAGGCAACCCAAATGGGGCCAGTTGTGTCTGTTGAGCAGGCGAAGAAGATAGAGCAGTTCATTGAACAGGCCAAAGCCAGTGGAGCAAAAGTGATCACCGGCGGCGTTCGCACCGGTGAAAATGGCACTTACATCACGCCAACGGTCATCACTAATACCACACCGGATATGCCCATTCATTGTGAAGAAGTATTTGGCCCTGTGCTGGTGGCAGAACCTTACGATGACATTGAGGAAGCACTGGCCTGGTGTAACGACAACGACTACGGTCTGGCTGCCAGTGTGTGGACACAGGATTTATCTGCTGCTCATCGTTTATCCCGTCAAATCGATGCTGGCACTGTATGGATAAACTGTCATTCGATGTTTGATGCTGCACTTCCCATCGGCGGTATGAAAATGTCTGGCTATGGCCGGGACAGCGGTAAACAGGCGCTGGATAATTATCTGGAGTGGAAGACCGTATGTGCGGTGTTGTGATTCAGGACTAAGTGCTGCATCTGAAAGCCCTGCAAGAATGCAGGGCTTTTTTGATTCAGAAGCGGTAACTTAATATTACCGCCTCTTATTATCTCAACGCTTTGGCGGAAATACAGGTTCAGCAGGTGCTTCAGGCGGTGTCCAGCCTTCAGGAACCGGTGCCGGTTTCTGCTCGGTAGCATAGGCTTCGAGGCTTGACTCATTCGGACCGTAGTCTTCGGTGGGCGCACTTAAGAACTTAGGATCGATAGCACGGGCCGCTTCACGGATATCTTCAGGTAATTCATCAATACCGCCCGGTAACGTGGTAAACGTTGAGAAGTAGCTGATGTGACCTTCAGCCTGACCCATCAGCATCCACGGAAGCCATGGTGTAATGCGTGACCAGGAGCCGACAGCAGGAATGTGGGTTTTGTTCGGGTCCTGCACGTCAGATTTCTTGAATACATAAATGAACTGTTCTGACACACGGTTAAATTTACCCGCAGACTCACGTACCCATTTTTCGGGTTGCAGGCGGTTCGGGTAAAACAGATTGATACCGGTGTTCAAAATAATGGTGTCATTCGGGCCTTCAGTCCAGTCCAGCAGGAAAGGAGGTTTAGCCTTGTTGCCCATGTCTGTGCCTTCGTAGGCATTGGGGATATTCACATAGGAACTGATGGTGAAGTTGTAAGGGTCGTTCGCAATAGGCACAACGCGTACATCTTCATCTGTGTAAGGATTGTGCCATGTTTTCAGTATTTCACCGGTTTTGATGTCTTTGTAGAACACCACCTCGCGGAGCATACGACGAATGCTGCCATCCTCCAGTTGCTTGGTGCGGGTTACGCTAAAGCCTTCCATGATAAACAGTTCACGGATCTGCTCGTTGGGGCGTACACCGAAGACTTTACCTTTTAACCAGCCAACCTTTTCTTTTGTTGGATCTAAATCGGCATCAAGGCGGGCGTATGTGTCGCGGTTCCATTCCGGATTTTTATAGTCCAGTGTGGTCAGAAATTCAGGTGTCTGATCTGATTTTGTACCGGTGGCAGCCACAGAAGCCTGCGCTGTAAACAAAGAGGCAACAAAAGTCGCAATTAATGCGGCTTTCTGCCCGGTTTTAGCGGGCTTAACCCACTTTTTATAAGTGATCATTCACACTTCCTCGTTGTAATTGCGTTGAATGCAATGATGATGGATCCGGATGTCATGTATCCCAATCTGCCTCTGATAATGAAAGGCTGCATTGAGAATTATCATGTTTTTGTGTTTTTGCTGAATATCAACCACGGGGGGGCCAGGCCAGAAGGGCAGGCAAAGCTACCTGCCCGGAGTGATTGATTAATAGAACGAATATTTAGCTCTTAGACCAAATGTCCGTGGTTGCTGTAACGACATCAGCATTGCCGACTGAACACCTGTGTACTGGTAGGTCGGGCTGAAAGTGTAATAGTCGAACGCAAAGGTATATTCATCGTTATCGAACAGGTTATCCGCATAGGCCTGCAGTTCGAGATCACCGATATAAACACCGGCGCGAAGATTCATTTTGTGAATCGCCTCTGTTTTTACGATATTCGCAGCGTTACTCCACATACCGGATTTGTAGATATAGTCACCACGCAGGAAGTACTCATATTCATTAGCAACTACACCGTTGTACTGTAAGCCGATGTTTCCTGAATACTTGGATACACCCGGTTGCTCTTTACCGCTGAAGTCGCTGATCCCAGTGAGATTGGTCAGGTTATTCGATTTGAAGCTGTTAATGTCTGAGCCGATATACGCCGCAGAAGCATTCACCCGCAGGTCGCTGGTAACCATCCAGTAGGATTCAAATTCGATACCGTACAGGTCTACGTGACCGGCATTCACAGAAACGGCGACGTTTTCTGCCTGTGCGTCAGAATCTTCCTGGAACACATAGCCGGCCTGATTTATCTGATCATTCCACTGTGCGTAATAAGCTGCCAGCGCGTAATTCATTGAGCCGTCGATGAGTGAGCCTTTTAACCCGACTTCATAGTTGTTTACCGTTTCAGGCTGAACGACAAAGCCCACGCCTTCAGCAGCAAGTTGCTCCTGAATGTACGCACTGTAGCCGGTAATATAGGAATTGAAAGAACCCGGGTTGACACCTTTTGAATAGCTGACATAGGCCATGGTATCGTCGCTGAGTTTATGATCAACGATGATCCGTGGCATGAAATTAGTGAATTTTTCGTTTGCCAGTTCGGTCCCGGTATTGTCCAGCGATGACAACTCATCAGTCTGGTAGCGGCCTTCCATGCTCAGTGTGGTATCGTCTGATAAATCGTAGGTCAGGCCGAAGAATACGCCCATGGTTTCCGCTTTGGTTTCAGACGGCGGATTGATACTGGCCGGCGTGTAGCCTGCCACAACACCCGCTGTTGCACTTTGTTTGCTGGCATCCAGATAACTTACGCCTACAGAGCCGTTAAGTTTGCCGTCACCTGCGTAGCTTAAACGGAATTCCTGGGATACATCTTCATTTTTCTTGTCGACCACGTAGGTGTAGAAATAGCTGTCAGAAGCAAAATGATCGATGTCGTTGACGCCTATCCATTCTTCATTGTTATAACCGGTCAGTGAAGATAACGTGATGGTGTCGGTGACATCCCAGTCCGCCACCAGATGAGCGTGGTAGAACTCACGACCCAGGCCATAGCCATCAAGCAGGCTGGTGGAAGACAGCCGGTTCTCAGGGTTACTTAACAGTGCTTGTAAGCTGTCACTGGCTGCCGTGTTATAAGCCAGAGGATCTGCTTTTTGAGGTACCGAACAGAAATAGGGATTGCCGTTCATGGTGCAGTTAGACTGGCCAGTTAAATTGTACTCATCAAGTGAATAGGCAGAAATAAGCGCAGAAGCCGAGGGACCATCTTCATCCCTGGAATAAAACCCGAAAGCTTTAAGAGTCAGGTCGTCTGTGGGAGTTGCGTAGAGATACAGATTTGCCATCGTAGTTTTCTGATCGCCAAGGGTACCGCCGTCACTGTAACTGTTATCCCAGGCACCTTCACGCTCGTAAGTTTCTGCAGTGGCGCGGAAGGATAATTTGTCTTCAACAATCACACCTTCAATTTCACCGCGCAGGCGTGAGTAGTCGTAATTTCCTACTGTCAGATCCACAGACCCGGCCCATTCTTCATTAGGCGTTTTGTTGACGATGTTAACAGCACCGGCAAAGGTATTACGGCCGAAATACGCAGCCTGAGGACCGCGCAGGATCTCTACCCGTTCAGGACTTCCGATAGAGGAAATAGCCGTGGTAGAAGAAACCGGTACGCCATCAATAAACATGGATGCAGTGGCTTCATTACCGTTGCTAGGGGTGAAGCCACGTAAGGTGAAGGTTTGTACTGAGCGGTCTGCTTTGCCCGAATAGTTATTGGAAATTACCAGGCCCGGGGTGAAATTCTGTAAATCGCCAACGGAAATGATGCCCTGCTTATCAATGTTTTCAGATGTCATTGCTGATACGGCAATAGGCACTTCCTGTAAACTTTCTGAACGCTTCCTGGCGGTCACTTCTATTTTTTCGATTAGCATACTGTCTTCACTGACAGCTTCCTGAGCGGAAACGGGAGAAAAAGCGGCGCTCAGTGCGATAGCAACCAGACTGAACTTAGCCAGTTGGCGTGGAGTACTTGGAGTCATTATGTTTTTCCTACTTACCTGTTCAAAACGTGTTGTGGCAAATCGCGATTCTTTGATCGCTTTTCTTTTGTTCATCTCACCATCAGGAGCAAGAATTAAATATGACTATTGTCAAAAAATGATATGCTTTTATGACATTTATGTGAGGGTGATTCAAGAGTTGTTCTTTAAATCAGAGGCTTATGAATTAAATTGATAAGGCGAGTGAAGGGAGTTTATAGATTGAACAAGAAAGAAAGCCATCCTTGCCGGGGCAGGGATGGCATTTGGTAAAGTTAAACCTGCGGTTTAATAAAATGACCACTTCGCCTGCAACCCGAAAGTCCGGGGTTCAGGCAGGCCCATGACTAGTCCGGAATTGTTTCCGAAATACGCAAAGTCGTACTGGAATGCGAATTAATCGTAACCCGTCGTGTAATCGGTATCTTCAAAGGCATTGTTAACAAATACCTGAATGTCGATATTGTCCACAGTAATACCTGCTCTGATATTTACTTTCTGAATTGCACCTGTTTTCAGGAAGTTGGCCTGATTGACCCACTGACCTGATTTAAAAACATAATCGGCACGCATGAAGTAATATAAGGCATCGCTGAACTCGCCGCCGGGCGTGACTGAATCCGGTACCACATAAAGTAAGGTGGTGAGTGTATTGAATTTGGATGCTTCAGAAGCTGAGGTGTAGTAACTGATCGGGTCAGCTTTATCCGGTACAGAACAGAAATACGGGTTGCCGTTTATCAGGCAATTCGATTGTCCCTGCACAACCACGTTGCCGGTAAAATCATTGATATCGTAGGCAGAAATAAACGCTGAAGCAGCAGGGCCATTGTTGTCTTCTGACATGAAGCCAAACAGCTTTATAGTCAGATCATCGGTGGGGCGGGCAAGAACATAAACGTTTGCCATGGTTGTTTGCTGATCGCCCATACGCCCGCCATCTTCTCCGGCGTTATCCCATGCACCTTTTTTATCGTAATGTTCGGCAGATACTCTGAATGACAGTTTGTCATCAATCAGGATGCCATCGACTTCGCCCCTCTAGCGCTGATTGTTGGCAGATGAGCGAATGTATTCGATTTTCAGGCAGGTGAAAGGCTTAGGCAGAATGAAAAACGCCCCTTGAACGGGGCGTTCGAAAAGTAGATTAGAAGTGGTAAGTACCGGTTATACCGAAAGTTCTTGGTTCGCCCATGGCAACTGTAGGTAAGCGGTTAAAGTCACCGAGGAACAGTGTACTGCCGGCAATAAGCGGGGTATCGTTATCAAACAGGTTTCTTACCCACAAAGACGCCTCCCATTGTTCTGAGTTCACGCCAATGCTGGCATTCACAACAGTACGTGCACCGACGTAGTCGAGGGCATCATGGTTAGAACCTTTCTTTTTCGACTCATAGCGGCCGTCGATACGCGCATAACCTTCCATTTCCGCAGTAACTTGCGTACGGTAAATCATCTGCGCATTGAAAGTATGCTTAGACATACGCGGCAATTGCTGACCATCCAGGGATACAGAATCAATGCCGTCGATCACGCCTACCAGTGAGGCAAGGTTACCGTCTTCAGCATCAGTAAATTTGGCGTCTGCCAGTGCATACCCGAATCCTGCTTCAAGGTGCTCATTGAGTACGCCGGCAACTTCCAGTTCAAAACCTCTGGAGCGTCCTTCACCCGCATTCTGCACGGTGAAAATGGTAGTGCCTTCAATCTGAGAAGAGGTTTGAATGCCTTCCATCTCCACATCAAAGATAGCTGTATTCACCCGTAAACGTTGATCTAGCCAGTCTGACTTCATACCAATCTCGTATGTCCAGTTGCTCTCTTCGTCATAGGATTCGAATTCTTCTGGCAGAGAAGCGTTAGGGGCATTAAAGCCTCCTGATTTTACGCCTTGTGCAACAGACCCATAGAACAGAATATCCGGTGTCATCTGATAATCCACTGAGGCCCGTGGTGTAACAAAGGTCCAGTCCTGTTCCTGGTCTCTTACTGTTACCGGATCAACCAGGCTTTTCGTTTCTTCTGTTAAGCGCAGTTCGCCGCGAACGGTCCATTCGTCGTTAATTGCATAGGTTAAAGAGCCGTAAACAGCTGCTGTTTTAGTGCGGTTAGTGCCGTCGCCTGTGAGTCCGCCGTAATTAGCCAGCTCATCAAACAGGTTTGAAGGAAAGCCGTCGGATAAATCGGTGAATGGTGCGAAGTATGAAACCGCGGTTTGACCCTCTTCAAGGCTGGAGTCGTCAATACCGAACCAGGAACGCACCTCGCGTTTAAGTTCGTAATAACTAGCGCCGACTAGCCATTGCAATTGACTTTTATCAGTATTGTGCAGGCGTAGTTCCTGGCTCCATTCGGCATGGCGCTGATTACCAAAAGCTACATAAGAGGGCAGTGTAACGAAACCGGAGAAATCCGGCAGCCAGTAGTTAGTACCTTCAAGCTGACGGTCCTGATCGGTAACGGCTGACATTTCCATATAGTTGTAACCGGTAATGGATGTCAGGCGGGTTGTCGCAAAATCGTAAGTCATATTCAAGCTAGTTCGGCTCAACATCCGATCCCCGCGCGGTGCTACAGTGGTAAATGTCCAGATTTCCGGGTCGTCACGGTCCAATGAGGGTACCTCACCACAGTAACGTTGGAATGTATAACCTTCAGGGAAGATGGCAGAAGTTGGCGACTGACAGTTACCATCTATAATGGCCTGTGCATTCACATCGATTTTATCTACCGAGTAATAGGTATTCAGATTGGCTTCGAAATTCTCGGTTCCATCGTACCGTAATGAACCGCTGTAGAAGTTAGACTTGTAGCCGCCAATGTCAGAGCCGTCGTTACTGTTTTCGTAACCCCCGTCCCAGTCATCATAGGTCATGTTAGCACGGTAGTATAACCCGTCGGCAATAGGACCTGTAACCATCAGAGAGGTCTTTACTTTGCCGTAATTGCCCACCGTAGCACTGACTTTAGATTCAAAAATATCACTGGCTTTGCGGGTGATAAAGTTTATAGCACCTGCATAGCTGTTGCGACCGTACAGTGCACCCTGAGGTCCCTTAACAACCTCAATACGTTCCAGATCTAATAAGCTCGAATCCAGACCGTCACGACCGGATACATAAACGCCGTCAATGAATATAGATGTATTGTTTTCGTCATCACTCCGGGAAACCTGTGCCAGACCACGAATGGTCGGCGTGGTGTATACTTTGCCAGGATATCCGTCCATCTGCAGCCCTGCAATCATATGGGTAATATCCCGCAGATCTTCCAGTCCTGCCTGTTCAATATCAGCACCAGTCAGTGCAGTTACTGCCAGCGGAATTTCCTGGATACTTTCTTCAACTTGCCGTGATGTAACGGTGATTTTTTCTATGGTCTCGTTCGCAGACGCGATGGAATGTAGTGAGCTGGTTGCCAGAGCAACCGCTACTGTCAGTTTATTGAGCCTCATTAAATTTTTCCCTGTATCACTTGCTTTTTATTGGTTTTCTTTCGGGTGACTCCAATTGGAATACACGCCTGTTTTAATTCCAACAATACGGCCTAATAAGCGGTGTGATTATTATTTTAACGCTAATGACATATTGTTATGGCTATTAAGCATAGAGATTATCTTTTGTGCAAGCGATTTTCTCAAATTAGTGTGTCCTGACCACTTATTTAAAATAAAGATACATACTTTTTTTTATATTTATTCAAATTTATCAGAAGGTTGGGTTTTTATTTTTGCCCGTTCAACCAGATCGTTACTCCTCAAAAACGTTATTTGCAAATTTGACATTTGCTAAAAAGGACACCGTTATCCCGTAATTTTAAGGGGCTCAGGGATTCTTTCACTGTCAGCCGTTGCATATTTTTTTGTTTTATTGTTATGTATAAATAGCTTTTATTTCACGGAGTCAACATGGCAACTTTTTCTATCCGGTGTGTACTTCCGGTTTTATTTTTATTCATAGCACCTGCTTTAAATGCGCAGGACAGCAATGCTTTCAGCGCTGCTGATGCGCCACCTGCTCCGGATTATGCTAAACCGGCATACTGGGCTGCACTTCCCGGTGCTCCAGGCGCTACGGCGGCTGTGCCTGAAGGGCTGTCTTTTGATCCGGAAATAAAAAATACTGATGTATTTTACATTCACCCGACGACCTTAAAAGATAAAAGCGTCTGGAATCAAACCTTGTCGGATGAGACAACAAATCACTGGACTGATGTAAGTGTGATGGCAAGGCAGGCGTCAGTATTTAACGACTGTTGCACAGTGATTGCACCCAGGTACCGGCAGGCAAGTTTCAAATCAGGGGGCGATCCTACGCTTTCCGGTGATGGCGGAAAAGCCTACCGGCTGGCGTACAGTGATGTGCTTGCTGCGTTTGACTATTACATGACTCACATGAACAAGGGGAAGCCCTTTATCATTGCGGGGCACAGCCAGGGCGCGCTAATGACATACTGGCTGCTGAAAGATCGCATCGACGGTAAGCCTGTACAACAAAAAATGGTTGCTGCATATATTATCGGGATTGATTTAATGCAGGGAGATTTCGGCCGCACGTACAAAACATTGTCACTGTGCAGTACCCCTGAGCAAACCGGCTGTGTGCTTGCCTGGAACGCCGGCACAAAAGACCTGGATATTGATAAAATGTCGCAGTTCGCGGGGTCGCGGTATGCGTATACCTACAACACTCAGGAAGGACGGGACGCTGTATGCGTAAACCCGTTAACGTTCGACACCAGCAAGCCTGAAGCGCCGGCGGGTGCGTCAAAAGGTGCGGTACCCGGAGCCCCCGGAGAAGGTAAGGTGAACGCACTGGTAAAAGGCGCAGTAGCGGCGCGATGCGAGCGTGGCTACCTGATAGTTGATTACGACCCTGCACTGGATTTATCACCATCCTTCGGGGGCAGTATGCACTATCACGAGTTCGGTCTCTTTTACGCCGATATCCGCGACAATATTGCAAAGCGGATCGCTGCCTACAGGCAATAATCTCTGACAGATTAAACGCAGCAGGTATCTTTCTGCTGCGTTTTAATTTTGTCAGTCAATCTCTGCAAACAGCCAGGGTTCACTGGCTTTCAGTGTGGCCTCGAAAGCTGCAATACGGGAAGACTCCCGAAGTGTCAGAGAAATTTCATCATCACCCGACAGCAGGTTCTGCCGGCGTGACGGGTCGATTTTAAATTCCCATATTGCGCCGGTTCCCGTGCGGATTTCACATTTCTCCAAATCAACCGTCATTGAGAAATTGCTGTCTTTACGTAGTGCAAACAGGCAATCCACAACAGACTGTGGGAGGGTGACAGGCAAAATGCCGTTCTTAAAACAGTTGTTGTAAAAGATGTCGGCGAATGAGGGGGCAATCACAACGCGGAAGCCGTAATCACGTAACGCCCACACAGCATGTTCACGGCTTGAGCCGCAACCAAAGTTGTCCTGCGCCAGCAAAATACTGCTGTCGCCACAGCCCGGTTTGTTAAGGATAAAGTCCGGATTCTTCCTGCGCGTTGATGTTTCGGTTTCTGCATCACCTTCATCGAGATAACGCAAATCATCAAACAGCCAGTCTCCGTAGCCAAATTTCTTTATCGACTTGAGATATTGTTTAGGCAAAATGGCATCGGTATCCACATTGGCTCTGTCGAACGGCAACACGGTGCCGGTATGAGTGGTAAACGCCTGCATATTAAAATTCCTCCCGTGTTACATCGACGAAGTGACCGGCAATCGCCGCCGCAGCTGCCATTGCAGGACTCACCAGGTGTGTGCGGCCGCCAATGCCCTGGCGACCTTCAAAGTTGCGGTTCGAGGTGGATGCACAGTGTTCTTTTGGCATTAAGCGATCGGCGTTCATGGCCAGACACATGGAGCACCCGGGCTCGCGCCATTCAAATCCTGCCGCAGTGATAATTTTATCCAGGCCTTCTGCTTCTGCCTGGGCTTTTACCAGTCCGGACCCCGGCACAACCAGTGCCTGCTTTATTGTGTCAGCCACTTTGCGGCCTTTTACTACCCGCGCTACTTCCCGGATGTCTTCAATGCGTGAATTGGTGCAGGAACCCACAAAAACACGGTCGAGTTTAATATCTGTCATGGGCTGACCGGCCTTCAGACCCATATAGTTGAGCGCTTTCTGGTAATCTTCAGACTTGTTCGGCGGAAAAGACGCAGGGTCCGGTACAGGGTTGTTCACGCCGGTCACCATTTCAGGTGAGGTGCCCCAACTGATTTGCGGTTGGATATCGGCTGCGTCGAAGTGACGCTCAATATCAAATACTGCACCTTCGTCACTGTGCAGAGCTTGCCAGACCGCGACTGCCTGATCCCATTGCTCACCTTTGGGCGCATAACGCTTATTTTTCACGTAGGCTTCTGTAGTGGCATCAAAGGCCACCAGACCAGCACGGGCACCGGCTTCAATGGCCATGTTACACAAGGTCATACGGCCTTCCATGGTCAGGTTCTGAACGGCTGTACCGGCAAATTCGATGGTACAACCGGTACCTGCTGCAGTACCGATTTGCCCGATCACATACAGCACCATGTCTTTGGCAGTCACACCCGGTGACAACGTGCCGTTAATCTTAATCAGGAAGTTCTTCGCTTTGCGCTGAATCAGACATTGGGTAGCCAGAACGTGTTCTACTTCCGAGGTGCCGATACCCACGCCAAGAGCAGCAAAAGCGCCATGAGTCGCAGTATGGGAGTCACCGCACACCACGGTCATACCGGGTAAAGTCAACCCCTGTTCAGGAGCGATAACGTGCACGATACCCTGACGTTTATCGTTGAGGGCAAATTCGGGAATGTTGAACCGTGAGCAATTGTCATCCAGGGTTTTAACCTGAATTCGTGATGTGGAATCTTCAATGCCGTCTATACCTTTTTCACGGTCTGTGGTCGGTACATTGTGGTCCGGTGTGGCGATAACCGAACTGGTACGCCATGGCTTTCTGTCTGCAACCACAAGGCCTTCGAAGGCTTGTGCAGACGATACTTCGTGTACGATATGACGGTCGATGTAAATTAATGCTGTGCCGTCGTCATTTTGTTTGACGCAGCGTCTTTCCCAAAGTTTATCGTAAAGGGTTTTGGGGGAACTCATGTGGTGTATCTCCTGAAACTGATGTTTGCCATCAGGCAACATCGCCGGCGTAAAGCCGGCGATGAGTTGTTGCATTTCTCCGCGTGTAACTGCGGAATAAAATGGCTTATTTCACGTTTTGGAACGTGGGCGTTACCGGCGCAGGAATATGGGTTTCCTCCAGGCAACGTGCTTTGATTTCTTCAATGGTGCCACCGTGGTTGAACATGCTTACCTCACCACGGGTTGCAGTAAGAGTTGCACGCAAATCAGTGGTTGCTGCTTCATTAACTGCACCATTTTCGATGATTACGCCGTAGGCTTTTGCACCTTCAACAGTTACCAGACCGCGATTGAAATCAGTGAGAACCATGGCAGGGTCGCGCAGATACGGGTCGCCCCAGCCGCCGCCACCCCAGGTGTTGAAGTACAGCAAGTCTCCGGCTTTCACTTTCAAATCTTCGCATTTAGACGGCAGCCATTCTTCAGTGCCGTCGGCACGAACCATACGCTTGGTAGAACGCATGCCAGGCTCGCCACCGTTAACACCCCAGGGGTGTACCAGCCAGCGATCATCGTGAATCGCGATCTGGCCGTCACACAGGAAGCGGTAAGCAACAGACAGACCGTGACCACCACGATGCAGACCAGCACCGCCTGAATCAGGAATGACTTCATAGGTCTCAATACGCATAGGGAAGTAAGACTCAATGAATTCATTCGGTACGTTAGTGAAGCCCGGCCACAGAGAGTGACCGTCCGGTCCGTCACCTACCGGACGACCCGGGATACCACCGAAGCCGATCTGGAATAGCTGGAACCATTCGCCTTTGTCGTCATAACCTGAGTAGAACAGGTGAGGGGAGTCAGAGAAACCCGCTGCATTCAGCAGTTCCTGCGGTGCGCCCATACCCAGCAATGCACCCAGAATATCGAAGATACGACCCAGGGCGTGGGTACGGCCAGACAATGCCGCCGGATATTTAGGTTTAAGCAGGGTGCCCTCAGGAATGCGTACGTCTACCAGGTCATAGAAACCGTCATTAAAAATGATTTGCGGATCTACCACGTTAATGGTGAATGAGCCGAAGAACATTTTGAACATTTCTTCGTTCAGGTAGAAGTTGATAGAGCTCTGTGCCTGGGGATCAGTGCCGTCGAAGTCGAAGATAACTTTCTCGCCTTCACGCCACATCTTACAGTTAATTTTGTAAGGACCCATGCCTTTACCGTCATCACAAATATAGTCGGCAAATTCGCGGGGCTCTTCAGGGATGAACATCTTGATGATTTCGCCCATGGCTTTTTTGTTCCGCTCCAGCATGATGTCCAGCGTGGAATCGAATACATCATCACCGAAGCGCACTGCCAGTTCGTTACAACGTTTAGCGGCGGTTTTACAGGCCGCGACCAGGGCGTTGAGGTCGAAACGGTTCCACTGCGGGGTTCGTACGTTGTGCAGAATAAGCTCCAGCACTTCTTCCTGCAGCACGCCTTTCTTGTACAGTTTCACCGGTGGTATACGCACACCTTCCTGGAAGATGGTGGATGCCTGAATCGGCATGGAGCCGGGTACCATACCGCCGTTATCTGACATGTGACCAAACATGGCAGACCAGGCAATATGACGACCGTCTTTGAATACCGGCACCAGTACCAGCCAGTCGTTCAGGTGCGAAATCGCTGCGTTACACATGTACGGGTCGTTGGTAAGAATAATGTCGCCTTCTTCCAGCGTGCCTGAATACGCATTGGTAAAACCGGTGATAAAAGAGCCCATCTGGCCGACAACCATTTTGCCGTGACGGTCTGCGATAAGCGGGAAGCAGTCACCCTGTTCACGGATCCCCGGAGACATCGCGGTACGGAACAGTACAGCGTCCATTTCTTCACGGGCGTTACGCAGGGCGTTTTCAATAATATCGACAGTCACACCGTCTACATCTACCCGTTTCAGCGGGGTGCTGTTGGTTTCAATAATTTGTGCAGTCATAGTGATACCCCTTAGTTATTTCACGGGATTAATGAGGAGGTTGCCAACGTGGTCGATGTTGGCCTGATAACCGGGCAGAACTACGGTGGTCGAATCCATTTCGCTGACAATGGCCGGGCCCGGTACTGCGATGGCAGGGTGCAGCTTGCTGCGGTCATAGATGGCACCGTCATGCCATGCGCCGTCGTAGAAGAAACGGGTATCCTGTACTTTACAGTCAGCCAGCGTCAGTGTGTCTTCACCCAGTTTGCGTTCAGCAATATCGCCGGATTTGGCTTTGACCACGGCACGGATCATCAGAATTTCATGGCCGTCGCCCAGCTTGAAGGTAAACAGTTTTTCGTGCTCCTGATCGAAGTAATCAGTCAACACGGCAAGGCCGTTGGCTTCAATGTCATCACGGGTAAAGTCGACAGAAATTTCAAATGCCTGACCGGTATAGCGCAAATCAGCCTGATAAGTGACTTCCAGAGACTCAGGAGAAAGACCATCTGCAATCAGTGATTCAGAGGCTTTACTGCGAAGTTCTTCCAGGTCTGCCATCAGAGCTTCTTTGGTGGTTTTCTGTGCCAGTGTCAGATAGGTACGGGCAGCTTCGTCCTGTACTTCTGTGGTGGCATCACCATATGCACACAATACGCCGGGACCCGGCGGCACGATTACCGGCCATGCATCGGTCAGAATGCCCAGTGCATTAGCATGCAGAGGACCCGCACCACCAAAGCCCACCAGCGCGAAATCACGGGGGTCGTAACCTTGTTCTACTGATACCAGACGCAGCGCACCGAACATGGCTTCGTTGGCAATCTTGATGATACCTTCAGCGGCTTCCATCAGGTCGATACCCATGGCGTCTGCCACTTTTTGTACCGCAGTAACAGCCGCTTCGCGATCAATGGCCATGGCACCACCCAGTTGCACATCAGATGGCAGGTAGCCTAATACCACGTTGGCGTCACATACTGTCGGTTCCGTACCGCCTTTCATGTATGCGGCAGGACCGGGAACAGCACCGGCAGATTCAGGGCCGACACGGAGTGCTTTGGTTAATTCCGGTACGAAAGCAATCGAGCCGCCACCTGCTCCTACTGTGCGAACGTCTACTGATGGTGCACGTACGCGAACATCACCCACAATGGTCTCGCGGCGTACTTTAGCTTTAGAGCCCTGGATCAGGGCAACGTCTGTTGACGTACCGCCCATATCGAAGGTCAGAATGTCGTCATAACCGGCGCGGCTACAGAAGTAGATAGCACCGGTTACGCCACCGGCAGGACCTGACATCAGCAGGTTTACCGGTGATTCTGCAGAAGCGCGGCCAGAAGCCAGACCGCCGTCAGAACGCAGAATGGAAAGCTGTACGTTTTCTCCCATACGGTCTTTCAGTGCAGCCTGCAGGTTATTCACATAACGGGCAACTTCCGGACGTACATAGGAGTTCACAACCGTGGTCTCTGTGCGCTCGTATTCCTGCATTTCAGGTACGACTTCGCTGGACAGAGAAATCGGCATATCACCGAAGACTTCCTGAGCAATCACTTTTGCACGTTTTTCGTGTTCATCATTGACGTACGCATTGATGAAACAGATGGTGAGTGCTTCTACTTCACCTTTGGCTTTGAGCGTCTCGAGATCGGCTTTAAGCGCTGCTTCATCGAGGTCTGATACCACTTTCCCTTTTGCGTCCATCCGCTCAGCTGCGCCGATGGTCAGTTCAAGAGGTGCCAGCAACGGGTTTTTCACGTAGCTGACCCAGCCGCCAAGACCGCCCGGGCAAAATGAGCGGGCAACCTGCAAGGTGTGCTCGTAACCTTTTGTGGTGACCAGACCGACTTTGGCGCCTTTACCGGTTAATACCGCATTGGTGGCAACCGTTGTACCGTGCATTACACGGTGGATTTGTGTTGGATCAACACCAGACTCTTCACAGATACGGGCAATACCATTGAGTACCCCTTCTGAGGAATCATGGGGGGTGGACGGTACTTTGGCTGTAAAGGTCTGACCGTTTTCTTCGTTAATCAGCAGCAGGTCAGTAAATGTTCCGCCGACGTCAACGCCAAGACGATAACTCATATTTCATTCCCCTCATTTCAGGCAAATTCAGCTCGGTTAATTTCGTTTTAAGCCTAAACATTGGAAAGGTTGCTGCCATGACAATTATCAATGCAGCTCACGGTGAGGATTTCTATAGTCCGGAACATCAGGTCAGTACCGTCTGCAAGGATTGCCTGCGGGATGACAAAGTTTCTGTTTCACAAATAAACGAGGTCAGACATGCTTAATTGTTTCCAACAGGGCAAGCACGACATGCTGCCAGAGGCAACACACGACGAAGCGTCGCGCCAGGAGTTCGCCAAAAGCTTGCGGGGCTATATCCAGCACGCCACGTTGCCGGGGCTTCAGCCGGTATATGAAAAGAAAGTGGTGCCTAAATTCAAACGGGAAAACGGCCGTGAGCCTGAAAACCGTCAGGATATTCGTCGCGCCATGGTGAAAAACAGTTATTTTCAGCTGTACGCATCGACTAACCGTATTGCCCAGGAGTTGCTCTGGGAATCCACGGTAATGAGTGTAGAGCGTCAATTGCCGCAACTGATTGAAAGGGCCAAAGCACTGTCAGCTAAATCTGAGACGAAACTGGTGATCCCGGAAGGCTTTGTGCCGCCCAAATACGTGAGCGCCATCGATATTCACTGTATGCCTGGTGGCTACTGTACCGAAGTGACCGCCGATGACGTTTCTGCCGGTGTGGTTTACGACCGTGGTGTGTATCTGTACACCATGGGATATACCGGTCCTGATAACGACGATATGGGACGCTCAGTCTGCAACTACCTGAAGCGTAACAACCCTGATTTCAAACCCCGCCGCATCCTCGATATGGGTTGCACGGTGGGACATTCCACATTGCCATACAAAGAAGCGTTTCCGGATGCAGAAATCTGGGGTATCGATGTAGGTGGTGGCTGTGTGCGTTATGCCCATGCCCGTGGCGTTGCAATGGGTAAAGAAGTTAACTTTGCGCAGATGAACGCCGAAGAAACCACTTTCGAAGATGGCTATTTTGATCTGGTTGTCAGCCACATTCTGCTGCACGAAACCAGCGGCAAAGCAATGCCAAAAATATTCAAAGAAAGCGAACGGGTACTGGCTCCCGGCGGCCTGATGATTCATGCCGACTTGCCTCCATTCGATCTCATGGACCCGTTCACCCAGTTCATTCTTGATAATGAAACCTGGTACAACAACGAACCGTTCTGGGGAGCGATGCGTGACCTTGATCAGATCCAGCTGGCTGAAGATGCAGGCTTCCCCCGTGATGCGGTGCGTTTTGATACTGCGCCAATGGCAATTATGGAAACCACGGAAGGGTCGAAAGGTTATAGCGATGAGTCAAAAGAAGCCGTCGCCGATCGCGATTTTACTGCCGGCGAATTTGCCCCGGGTGGTGGCTGGGAAGTGCTGATTGCACAGAAACCTTTAGTTAACCAGGAGGTAGCGTGATGTCTGAGTCACATAACAATCCGCAGATGCAACACAACGCTAAAGGTAAGCGTCCGTCGTTTTATGAAGATGCCGCGTCGGATCAATTAATGTCTATGGTGATGGTGCTGGCCAGCGAATTAAATGTCATGCGTGATCGCATGGACGCACAGGAACGCGTCGCGAAACAACACGGTATTGATTTGGCAGCAGGCATCGAAGCGCTGGAACTGGACGATGAGGCACTGGAAAGCCGTGAAGCATGGCGCCAGGGATTTTTCTCCCGCCTGTTCTACCTTACCCGGAAAGAAGCGGAAGAAGCGCAAATGGGTGAAACCAAAAAATCTTATAACGCGACCATTGATGATATAGCCAAAGCATAATGGAGTGAGATAACGATCCTCAACGGAAAGCCTCTGCCGGCGTGATGCCTTCAGGGGCTTTTTTATCGTATTTTTCGGGTGGATTGATAATTGTTAAGGCGGGCTTGTCATGTGCCCGTTAGGTTGGTTAAAACAGTCAGTTGCAAATTACTCTGCCTTTACCGGGATCTTTGAATATGAAGAATCGTTTGTTCGTTTTAATGCTGTCTATCCTGATGTGTTCTGCCTCAGCATCACTAAGTGCTGAAGAAGGCAAAAATGCGGAGACAACGAGAACATTGACGCTGGAAGACATGCGAAAAAAATACGCGGATGCTGATTCAAAGTTCATGGACGTAGATGGCATCAACGTGCACTACAAAGATCAGGGCACCGGTCCAGCAATCCTGTTAGTGCATGGTACGCTCGGCGACCTGCAAGACTGGGATACCTGGGCAGAGGTGCTGAGCAAACATTATCGTGTGATTCGCTTTGATTTACCTGGCTTCGGCATCACCGGAGATATCCCGAATGGTAACTATTCAGTCGACCGCAGCCATGTTCTGATTGACGGCCTGATGGATGCGCTGGGTATTGAGCAGTTCGGTATTGCCGGCATTTCTTACGGCGGTATGGTGTCGTTCCGTTACGCCGCAACCCGTGTAAACCGTATTACGTCCATGATCCTGGTGAATTCTGCGGGTATTCAGTTTGGCAAAGCGGTTAAGCGTGACACGGATACCAAAGACAAGCCCCGTAAAAACATGTTTATCGATCCGGTGGTTAACCGTGAAGATGTTGCTCAGTTCTATGATGACTACATCAATGACCACACCTATGTGACCAGTGCGTTTATTCAGCGCAAGCTGGACTATCTGAACATTGTTAACCGCGATACCAATTCAATTAAAGCGTACAAGCTGTACGAAAAAGGTAATCCTCAACGTGTGCTTTCTCATGTCACTGCACCGTCGCTGGTTATCTGGGGAACGGCGAACCAGGCGCTGGATACAGAAACGGCGCAGGCTTTTATTGATGCGCTGACCGCTTCCTGTTTTAAGAAGCTGGTCACCTTTGATGATGGCGGGCATTACATCAATGTGGAGCGGCCGGCTCCGACTGCGAAAGCCGCGCTGGCATTTTTACAAGGTCTGCCTGAAGTTGATGCGTGTAAATCGTCTTGTGAGTAACTGATCTGGTGTCACAGCCTTACGGCGTGCAGGAGGTATTTGATGTCTCAGTTGTTTTTGCCCAGAAGTATGGAGCCTGTATACGGATATAACCCGTTCAGTGACTGCCCGCTGTTTCGTGACTTATCTGTGAAGCAGCTTTTTGAGCTGCGTCGTTGCGGCACGCAGATTGAACTGGGGGCCGACGAGCCAATCTTCGACCAGTTCTCTCCCTGTACCAGTGTGTTTAATGTGATCAGCGGTGCGATTGTTGTCGAACGGTTTGCTGATGACGGCAGACGGCAAATCATCGGCTTTTTGTTTCCCGGAGACTATCTGGGCATTGTTAACTCCGCGCGCTATGAGGTGGCTGCCCGCAGCCTCACAAAGTCTACCCTTTACCGCTTCGGCAGAAAAAAGCTGGTGGATTTTTCTCTGCATAATCATCAGTTACGCAGAAACATTGAACACATCATGTCGAACGTATTTTACCGGCTGATGGAACAACTGTTTATTCTCGGTCAGAAAAAAGCGCACGAAAGGTTGTGCTTCCTTTTTGTTCACTTGCTTGAGCGTATGCCCGGTGCCACGCCGGAACACATCCAGCTTTATATGTCCCGTCAGGATATTGCAGACTATCTTGGTCTTACCATTGAAACGGTAAGCCGTTCTCTGGCTAAGTTGAAAACCGATGGTCTCATTCACTTTCCTTCCATCAATCATCTGCAGATTCTTAATGTTCCGGCAGTCAGGAAGCTGGCAGCAACCTGACCTCCGGCTAAATCATATTTTGTAACAATCACCTGCAGGACCAGAAGCCTGTTTTTGATAATAATCAATGCGGTGATACCGGTGGACTCATAGCCTAAAAGCCTATTAACAATAATCAAAAAAAGTGAACAGGTTGGTACTTATGTCAAATTCATTTGATCCGCGTTTCTCCCGCCGGGGCTTTCTTAAAGGTAGCGCTCTGGTAATGGGTTCGGCATTGTTCCCTGCCTTCGCCCGCGCGTCAGGCAAAACAGATGTCACAATCATCGGCGCAGGTCTGTCCGGTCTTTATGCAGCAAGCCTTCTTGAGCAGTCAGGTCTGACCGTACGCGTGCTGGAAGGACGAAACCGCATTGGCGGCAGACTGTATACACTGGATGATGTACCGGGGGCACCGGAGGCTGGCGGCCAGACAATTGGTCCCAACTATGGTCGTATGATTTTTAATGCATCGCGGGTGGGTGTACCACTGAACCAGGTCGATTTTGGTCTTGGTAATGAACCTGTCAGACAGGTCATGCAGGTAGCAGGGCAGCGTGTATTGCCAGCTGACTGGGCTACATGTGCCGGCAACCCGTTCCCTGATCAATTTAAAGCCATGACGCCGGACCAACTGTTGCCGGTGCTGCTCGGCAAACCACCTTTTTCACAAGGGAATGACTGGCTGAGCGATTCGAACTTTAATCTGGACATTCCTGTCAGTCAGTTACTCCGCGAGAAAGGGCTTTCTGCAAAAGCAATAGAAATGCTGGGGGCTGCTAATAACTACGGCAGAACCCTGGATGAGTCGTCCTTACTGTTCCTCTATCGCAATAATTATTTTGTTATGCAATCTATGCAAACGCCCGGTGGTGTGAAGATGGCGCAGGGCGGAAATCAGCGGGTGCCTGAAGCCATGGCAAAACACCTCAGCGGTGAAGTGCTGACAGGCAAAGTAGCAGCAAAAATTAAAGAGCGCGACAGCGGTATTACCGTGCGTTGTGATGACGGAAGTGAATACGAGTCACAATACGTGCTGTCGTCGGTACCTTTCTCCACCTTGCGTCATGTTGAGATTGATGCGCCTTTACATGTGATGCAACGGGAAGCCATCAACGAACTGGAATATGGCAAAGTGTATCAGGCACATTTCGAGGTGGTTTCTCCTTTCTGGAAAGGTAAAGGTTTTCTGCCGAATGTGTGGTCAGACTCTGTCATCGAGAGAGTCTTCGCCAGTGATCCTTCACAAAGCGGTAAGATCACTAATCTGACCGTGTGGATTAACGGCAAAGGCGTGGAAGCCGTTGAAAAACTCTCTGAAAAAGACGCCGCAGCACTGATCCAAAAATCACTCTACGAAGCCTTGCCGGAGGCAAAAGGTGCGGTGAAATTTGTTCGCCTGTTTAACTGGCAGGATTCACCCATGTCACGGGGATCTTTTGCTACCTGGAAACCCGGTCAGGTTGCCCGTTATGCAAACGTAATGGCTACACCTACATCAAGGCTGCATTTCTGCGGTGAACATACTGCACAATGGGCAAGTGGTATGGAAGGTGCGCTGGAATCCGGCGAGCGGGCAGCAAACGAGATTTTGACAAAAGTCTGAGCGTAATTTTTCATCTGAACGTGTCACCGGAAGCGCAGGTTTACGGTGACTTTTTTGTGTCCACAATCTTTGTAATGAACTGATTTAATGATGTTTATTAGTCAATTTCATAATCTTGCTGTTTTTTGATATTTGTTAATGAGTCCCCGTTTTGCTGGCGATAATCTGTTCAATAAGGTGCTTTGACCGTTTAAAAAAAGTACCGCCAAAAATAATGATTGGCCGTGTAAAAAGCCAAATAACAACAGGTACCAAGTGAGGTGGGAAACATGTATTCATGGAACAAAAAATACGCTTTAAGTGCAGCGGGGATGGTTTTTGCACTGTCGCCGGTGGCATCAGCCATTGCGCAAACAGAAGAAAAGAAAGCCGACGATAATAAATACGAGCAGGTTGTTGTTAAAGCGAGAAAACGGGATGAAACCATCATCGAAGTACCGCTGTCTGTTAAAGCGTTTACCAGTAAAGATTTGCAGGAGTCAGGATTAACCGAGCTGGAATCGCTGGCAAACTTTACACCCAACCTGGATTTCCAGAATGTGGGTAACTCTCAACCCGGCCGCTTTAACCCCGGCATCCGTTTCCGTGGTATGGACATTGCCATATCTACCCCGACAAACCAGACAGGTGGCTTCTTTGTTGACGGTGTTGCTGTGCTGGGGGGCGAAAGCTCAGTGTCATTCTCCGATATCGCTCAAGTTGAGGTGTTACGCGGCCCGCAGCCAGTCTACTTTGGACGCGGCACTTTCGGCGGTGCCATCAACTATACCACGGTAACGCCCGGCGACGAGTTCAGCGGCCAGATTTCCGCAGGCTTCAGCCCGACATTCGGCAGCAACGAATTTAATGCTTATGTTGAAGGTGCGTTGTCGGAGAATGTGTCTTCCCGCCTGACTGTGTTTAACCGCGAGCAGGGTGCGCCTTTTACTGCCACTGACGGCGGTGATCTGGGTGCTGAAAAGACTGCGGGTGTGTCGTTAATTCTGGCCATGACGCCCACAGAAAACTTATCGGTAAAAAGCCGTATCGCTTATTCTCAGGACGATGACGGTGCGCCAGCATCAACGTTCGTAAAGTATTCAGAAAATAATAATATTTCCGTCGGTGACACGTTCAGCGCACAAACAAACAACGGTATTGTTGAAGCTACGTGGGCGACGCCATGGTTATCCGGCTCGTTGCCGTACACCACAGTAAGCAGCAACACCCGTTTTTATGACGTAACTGTCGCCGGACAAACTCAGTATGGCGATGCACTGGAGGACGGTACCTATAGCATGAGCGAATTACTCGCAATGCGTCCGGAAGGAGGAGATACCCCTTCTCTGGACCATATCGGACTGCGTTCTGACATGCTGGTGTTCTCTACCGAAGCATCCTACTTTATAGATGAAAACTTCTCCTTTGATGGTCTGGCGGGTTACAGCCATAAATCCACCACGCAGATCAGAGATGCTGACCAGACAGATGCACAGGCGTGGATCGTACAAACCTATCTGGAACTGGAATCCTGGTCTGCGGAAGGTCGTCTGAACTACGACAACAACGATAATTTCCGTGCTATGGCCGGGGTTAACTACTCAGTGATCGATCAGATGGGTGATGTTGACGGTGGCTGGAACGTATTTAATGGCTACTATGGCGGTATGCTGTTCGGATTCGGTACCAGTTACCTCGACGCAACTAAAATTGAAACGCTGGGTATCTTCGGTTCAGCTGAATACGATTTTACCGACTGGGCCACGCTGGTAGTCGAAGCGCGCTATCAGGATGACACTACAGACAACCGCTCCGGTTTCACCGAAGGCACCTTATCGCCTTCTGCTGAATTGTCTTTCGACGGCTTCCTGCCACGTATCAGTCTGCTGCTTTCGCCAATGGATGACGCGAATGTGTTCCTGACCTACTCAGAAGCCATGTTGCCGGGTGCTTACAACAGTATGTTTGATTCTATGGATGCAAATGATGCCGCGGAGTTTTTAGCTGCAAATCCTAATATCGAAACAGAGACGGAAGAAGAAACGATTAAGTCATATGAACTGGGTTGGAAACAGTCTGTTCTGGATGGCGCTTTATGGTACTCACTGGTTGGTTTCCATCAGCAATGGGAAGGCATGAAGTCTACCGGCCTCTATACCTTTACCGGAACCAGCACAGGAACATCTTACTTTCTGACGCCTACTATGACCGGCTCAAGTACGCAGACAGGTATTGAGCTTGAAGGTCGCTGGTCAGCCAGTGACAACCTCAACATTCAGTTCGCTTACGGTTACACCAGCTCTGAGTACGACAGTTACAACAGTAACTCTTTCAGAAGTGCGCTGGGTCTGCCTTACGGCACATTCTACAAAGCAGACGGAAATACGCTGCCACGGTCTCCGGCGCACAGCGGTGCTGTAGGTATCACCTGGCAGGACGGACTGAATGCAGAGTGGGATTATGCCCTGCGTGCAGATACCACCTTCAGAAGCAAAACTTATACGGATGAGCTGAACCTTACCACCATTGAGGGCTATACCTTGCTGAATCTGCGGGCAAAACTGATTGGTACTGACAATGGCGTATCCGTAGAGCTTTACTGTAATAACTGTACTGACAAAGAGGGATGGGCAACAGGTCGTCGTCTTACCGACTTCAGCGCCATGCCAAACTTCTTTGCCACACAGGGTGCAGTGGTTGACCCTATTATGCCAAGAGAAGTGGGGATCCGCGCGGGTTACGAATTCTGATAATGACATGTCCGGATGTACCGTCAGGTGCATCCGGACAGCGTTGTTCCGTTCACAGGGTCGATTAATATGAAAAAAGCAGTGCAAGTTATCACTGCCATCGCCGGTAGCATGTTTTGCCTGACCTTACAGGCTAAGGCAGAGCTGCCTGCATTCTGGCAACTCAGTGAAGGTGTCTGGCATAGTCATAACATGTACATGGACGGAAAATTTGCTGTCAAAATTCCGGACTATGAAAGCGTTGTGACCATCGCTGTAAAGGATGATGAGGTGATCACCACCGAAGATAAGTTCTATCCTGCCGGCTATTTTAACGGTGCCGCTATCGGGCTGGACATCCCTGCGAAGAGCGGTGTGCACCTGGTTCAGACAACCCGTGCGTCCCTTGACAGCAAGGGTATTGCAGAAGAGCAGGCAGCCGCCGGGGCACCGGTAAGAACCATTACCACACCTCTGGACGGGAGTTCTGCGTTCTACACTGTGAGTGACAAAATAACCGGCGATACCTCTTACCGGATGCTCATCAGTTACCCGCAAAATAATGCCAGGATTGTTGTGAATATGGGTTTGCAACCCGTTGAACCCGGAAATGCGGCAGGCGCACTGCGCGGGCTGTCAGTGTTTAACGGCGTTAAATTACCGGGCAGTGAAAAGCAGGCGCTTTTAAAGCAATTAGAGACGGTATACAACGCAACCGTTACAGTTGTCCGCGAAGCAAACGGACAGTTTCGTGTATCGTATAACCTGTAAGCGCACAGCGATTCAGTGTGTTTATGACAACCGTTTTATGAAGGTTTCCCGTCAAATAACATTTGTTATTTGAGCCTCTTGCCGGTGGGGGTTTCCCACCGGCATTTTTATTTCTGCGCCCCGGAGGCGCGGGTAGCTCAGAGACGGATAACGATTTTTCCGAAGGCGCCGGTATTCATTTTGGCAAACGCCGCTTCAATATCAGTGATGTCGAACTGGCTGTCGATGAGAGGCAGTACCCCCTGTTCTGACATGAAATTCAGCACCGCTTCGTGGTCTGCTCTTGAACCTACCATGACCGCACTGACCTTCAGAGCGCCAAAGATGAGAGGTTGCACATCAATGGTTCCGCCAAAACCGTCCAGTGCACCGATAACAGCAAGATGACCGTCGATAGCAAGGCTGGCAACCGATTGTGCCATGGTGCCTGCACCACCCAGTTCTACCACGTGATTGACGCCGGCACCTTTAGTGATTTTTCTGACTTCTTCAGACCATTCCGGCGTGGATATGTAGTTAATGCCGTGGGCTGCCCCCAGCTGTTTCACCTGTGCCAGCTTTTCGTCTGAGGATGAAATGACAATGGGTACCGCGCCTTTTGCTGCTGCGATTTGTACGGCAAACGTTGCCACGCCGCCGGTGCCGATGATGAGCACGGTGTCACCTTCCTGAATGTTGCCAAGGGTTACCAGTGCCCGCCAGGCGGTAGTGGCAGCACAGGGCGTACAGGCAGCCTGCTCATCACTCCAGCGTGCAGGTGTGGCTACCACTCCCTCTTCACTCAGCAGTGCGTATTGAGCAAGTACGCCATTGGCACCAGCGCCCAGTGCGGAAAACATGGCGGTGAGGTTTAATCTGCCACCTGACCATTGCTGAAAGAAACTGGAGGTGACCCGGTCTCCCGCTTTCCATTGGGTGACGTCACTGCCGGTTTTCACAATAACACCTGCAGCATCAGAAAATGGTACGAATTCGTCGGCCTGTACGGGGTACGAGAGATCGCGAATGGAGGCGTCGCGGCGGTTCAGTGATACGGCGCTGATCTTAACCAGTACTTCGCCCGGACCCGGTGAAGGGAGGGGAGATTCCACAGCAGAAAGCGTGAAGCTGTCATCCTGCCTTTGGTATAAATATTTTGTGTAATTCATGGTGTGTCCGGTAGTGTGAGTTAATTCAAAAAGTGCACGGCAAAAATCGCCGGGTTGCTTTTCCGGCGCAGCGAGAAATGCAGCGCCGGTGATGCGGTTTTTTACCTGAGGGTGATCTTTTTTAATGGTCTCAAGCATGCCGTTCAGGGTTAACGGATCATCGCAGGCCTGAGCAATCATGACGGGGCAGGTAACCTTGCTGAATACCGCAGGAAAGTCCTGATTGTAAATGGCATCAAATGCCTGATTGCGGCCTTTCAGATGTGTAATGGCACCCAGCGTTTCGGTATGGACCAGATGTGCATCATAGGCCGGACACAGGGCTTTCATCAGTGTAAAGCTGTCTGAGATGTAGTGTCCGGCGTTGTCGATTTCAGGCGCATCACCAATGTCTGCACGCATTTTTTTGCGCTTTGCTGCATCCGGTTCGTACATGACGCCGGAGAGTAACAGCGAGGCGACTTTTTGCGGTGCAAGAACAGACATTTCTGTGGCGAAGTGGGTACCGGTATGATGTGCCGCCAGATGAAACCGGTCGATATTTAACATCGACAGAGCAGTCAGAAACCAGTTCGCGTAATCAGTTGTCTCCGGCGATGCCATATCAGGTACGAAAGAGTTCCCAAAACCCGGTGTATCAAAGGCAATCATATGCAAGTGCTCACCGGCAATCTGCATCACCTTTTCAAATGACGAAGAACAGGCCGGTGTGCGGTGCAAAAGTATCACCGGCAACCTGCCTTCAGGTACTTTAAGCGGTTTGGTCTCGCGATAATGGATCTGACCGGCGGGAATATTAATGTAGTGGTTTAGTATCTCTGGCAATGTCATTTCCTGCAGAAAAAACGTTGCTTTACAGTAGGTGTTCAGGGTGTTGCGGGCATTGATAATAGTCAAAATGTTGCGCCTGCCTTATGGGCAGGCGCCGGTAATTCAGAACTGGCCCGGGCTACTCTTCAATAACATAACACTGGTATTTCATTTCCAGATATTCTTCCAGGCCGGTGTGGGCACCTTCACGGCCAATCCCGCTGGCTTTAATCCCGCCAAATGGCGCATTGGCGGCTGAAATAACGCCGGTGTTAATGCCCACCATGCCAGACTCAATAGCATCTGCCACACGTTGTGCGCGGTGCAGGTTATCGGTATAGAAATACGCTGCCAGACCAAACGGTGTGTCATTGGCGTAACCCAGCACTTCGTCTTCTGTATCAAAGCTGATGATTGGAACCAGTGGTCCGAAGGTTTCTTCGCAGGCGCACTGGGCATCACGGGGAACTCCGGTGAGTACCGTAGGTGCGTACCAGTTGTTACCAAAGGGTAAGCGTTCTCCGCCGGTGAGTACTTTAGCACCGGCTGCAACGGCCTGCTTCACGTGTTCTTCCACTTTATCCACGCCTTTGCTGTCAATTAGCGGGCCTATTTCGGTACCTTTTTCCAGGCCGTTACCAATTTTAAGGGCTGCCACTTTTTCACTGAGTTGAGTCTGGAATGCATCTTTCACGCTATTGTGAACATATACCCGGTTCGGCGAAATACAGGTTTGGCCGGCATTGCGGAATTTAGCTTTTAGCAGGCCCTCAACGGCTTTCTCTATATTGGCATCTTCGAACACGATGAAAGGCGCATTACCGCCAAGTTCCAGTGAAAGCTTTTTCACATCGCCGGCGCATTGCGCCATCAGTTGTGCGCCGATTTCAGTTGAGCCGGTGAAAGTGAGCTTTCTGACCAGCGGATTCGTGCAGAAAGCATCGCCGATAACGCTGGCTTTGCCGGTTAATACCTGGAATACGCCATCAGGAACACCGGCTTGCACGGCCAGTTCCGCCAGTGCCAATGCAGTCAGCGGGGTCTGACTGGCAGGTTTCACCAGAATCGTACAGCCGGCTGCAAGCGCGGGTGCTACTTTGCGGGTGATCATTGCTGCCGGGAAGTTCCACGGGGTGACTGCTGCACACACGCCTACCGGATCCCGTGAAACACGGATATGGGTATTGGCCGCCGCAGCGGGCAGGATCTCACCCTGAATACGCATGGCTTCTTCGGCAAACCATTTAACATAGCTGGCGGCATAGGCAATTTCGCCTTTGGCTTCGGCCAGGGGCTTGCCCTGTTCTGTGGTCATGATGGTGGCAAGCTCATCAGTATGTTCAACGATGAGTTCATACCATTTACGCACGATATCTCCGCGGGTGGATGCAGGAACCTTTTTCCATGTCTTCCATGCTTCGCTGGCTGACGTGATTGCATCATTTACCTGATCAGCGTTTAACAAAGGTACGCGTCCGGCTTCTTCACCGGTTGCGGGATTATTTACTGAGAGGGATTCCTCAGTGGTTATCCATGCACCGTTGATCAGGCAAGCTTGCTTAAAAATGGCGATATCAGTCAGTTTCATATTCGTGTCCGTTTAATTAAGAATTACTACAGTCCGGCGGCAATCAGGTTCGGCAGTACACTGTTGTCCCATTCCGGCATACTTGGTTGCGCCTTTCTGTTTCAAGTATTACTTTCGGGAGAGTTGCATTAGCGGATGTTCACCCAGCGATTTATTCAACGCTGAATCTGCCTTGTTATTGCTGCTGTTATAAGCAGTCAGCATGTTAAGGCTGGTATCTACCGCAAGTTGCAGTTGTTCAAGTTGCATGGGGCCGGGTAAATCGGAACGGCAAATTGCTCCGCCGAAGTAGTGATCCACATCGTCCAGAACCAGCGCGTAGTGGTCGCCTGATGCCGGAGCGGCATGCCAGGCATCAAGGTGGGTTTCCCAGGACATATTCTCACTGAGAATATCCTTTGTGCCTGTTTGAATAAGTGCTGGTTTGCTCAGCGTGGCATAACCGGCTTTTTCAATGAACCCCGGAATAGCAGCAGGGGGCGAGAATGCCAGCACCACAGACACCCGCGGATCGTCAGGATTATCCGTGCCCTCAGGTAGCAGTCCGGTAGCGCCACCTTTTACCAGTGCGGTCAGCGCGCCGTAACTGTGGCCGGCGGCAATATAGCCCTCGCTGCCGAACTCGTCTGCCAGCATTTGCATGTCCTGTAATCTTGCGCTCCACGACGCCAGACCCTGAAACTCACTGGTGCGGGGATGCTCCACAGAATCCACATGCAGCGGTGCATAGACTTCATAACCTGCATCGACCCAGGGTTCGATTATTCTCACATATTGAAGCGGTGCGGAGGCAGCTCCATGGGAAAACAGAATGATACCTTTTGCCTTTGCCGCAGGTGTCCAGTGCCAGATTTGTACGTCACGTCCGTGAGTTTGCAGAGTCAGGGTTTCAGGCTTTGCCGCTGCGAAAGCATTGGATGTGATCAGCAACACAAGCAAATAAGCGAAGTGGATCAACTTGGCGGGTTGCACGGGTGACTTCATAGGGGACTCCGGAACAGGTTTGTCGACTGCCTCATATTACGTGGTTAACCCGCAGTGCCTATGACAATTATCAATTAACAGCAGGGGCTGGCAGTCCAGACACAATAAGCACAAAACTCTTGCGGGCTCTTTGACATTTGTTAATGCCCGGTGCGAAGGCTTTTGATTAGCTTATGAGTATGTCGCCTTAATCTGGCGACCCGTTCCGGAGACCAAAAATGCTAAATAAACTAAAACAGTGGTGGACGCTGGATGCCACAGAAGAAGCACAAAGTGATGACAATCCTCATCTGCCCTTAACGCCGTCACAAAGACGCAACGCTATGCCTTTGCTGGCGCTGGCTTTTGGCTGGGGATTTCTGGTTACCGGTTTGCTGACCGGCGGCGCACTGGGGAAAGGTCTGGCGTTTACCCCTGATTTGCTCACGGCTTCGTTTCTGGGTAACGGGATGAACTTTGTCATTGGTGCACTGGTAGGTTATATCGGCTACAAAACAGCGTGTAATTCGGGGCTGTTATACCGTTTTACCTACGGCAATATTGGCGCATACATTCCCGTGCTCTTCGTGGCACTGTTAACCATCGGCTGGCAGGGTATTACCGTAGGCGCCTTCGGTTTTGCCTGGGCGCAGTCATTCGACTCTGTCACCTTCTATATTGTTGCGATTGGCGCCGGCATTTTATTTACCGGTACAACGTATATGGGGGTTGCAGCGCTAGAAAAGGTCAGTATGCCGTCTGTACTGATGCTGGTGGCAGTGGGCATTTATGCGACGTGGTTGAATATTGATACTACCGGTGGCTGGCAGGCATTTTTTGCGCTTTCTGAACAGCAGGCCGCAAAGTCGCCCATGAGTATGTATGATGCTGTGAATCTGGTGGTGGGTTCCTGGATAGTTGGCGCTATCGTGATGGCAGATTACACCCGGTTTGCCCGAAAGGCATGGGTGGCGATTGCTATTCCGTTTGTAGTTTTAATTATTTCACAGTGGTTTCTGCAAATCATCGGCTCCATGGGCGGGATAGTTTCCGGTACTTACGAATTCACCACCTACATGCTCCAGCAGGGTCCCTGGATTGGCTTTTTCGGTCTGATTGCCATGAGTCTTGCGCTGTGGACCACAGGCGACACCAATCTGTATTTGCCGGCCGTGCAAACAGCCAGTGTATTTAAACGTCCTAAGCGGGTAACAACATTACTGTGCGGGCTGGCCGGAACCATACTCGGACTGGGTGTTTATCAGTACTTCCTCGAGTGGATTAATTTGCTGGCAGCGCTGGTTCCGCCCGTAATTGGCCCCGTTATCGTCGACTATTATCTGGTTAACCGGAAGCGTTTTAATCCTGAAAAATTAGCACATTTGCACAAATGGAATCCGCTGGCGATCATGGCCTATCTTATCGGTGCAGCCTGTGCGACAGCCATTACTTATCAGGTGGTATTGCCTTTGTCAGACGTGCTGTTTCCGTCGCTGTACGGATTACTCATGTCTATGATCAGCTATTTAGTGCTGAGTGTAGTGGCAAAAGTCCTTGCGGTGAAAAAACCTCAGCTTGCCTGATCCTGCAAATATACATACGCCTGCTAAATGATATAAAAGTATATTTAGCAGGCATCATCGTTTATGCTGATCTGGCTAAACATCTGTTTTTAAGTCAAATAACCATTCTGATTGTTGTTAAATCCGTTATTTAGCGCAGGATGCGCTGTGATTTAAGGTTGTCTTTGTGTCCTCTTAAGTTTGAATGACCTATCATTATGCTCTTGTAGAGATGTCATGATAGTATTCAGGCCGAAACTATCCGTTATAAACGTCAGGTTGCAGCCGGATATAGGTTATCCGTCAGCTCACATGTACAATCGCGGTCACAGATGACACGCGGTTAAGATAGAAAACAGTGCTGAAACACGTGGTATATGAACGGCACGGACAGGAGATTCACTTTGGATAAATCTTCCATTATTGAAATACTGAAGCAGTTTGAGGTACAGCAGGGGTTAGAGTGGGACGGTCCTACGCCTCTGTATCATAAGTTGTACAGCTTACTGAAAGAACAAATTGTAGACGGCACCATCAGTTATGGCGCGCAATTGCCAACGGAACACGAACTGGGTGAAGCCTTCGGTCTGTCGAGAATCACCGTAAAACGGGCCATGGACGAACTGGCCTCAGAAAAGCTGGTAGAGCGTCGTCGTGGCCGTGGCACAACGGTCACGTATAAATACAAACCCAAGCCGGTAAAAGCGCCGCTGACGGGCATGCTTGAGTCCATTGAAACCATGGGTCGCCACACGATTGCAAAAGTGATCCACATTGCTGACCGTGTACCGCCAGCTGATGTCCGTGATGATCTTGGCTTAACGGAAGGTGAAACGGCCTGTCGTCTGGTGCGGGTAAGACTCACCGAAGATGAAAAGCTTCCGTTTGCTTACTACGTCAGCTGGACACTGACAAACAGTGATACGTTCTCTGAAAAGGCGCTGCAAAAGCACACCCGTGTTGAACTGCTGAAAAAGCAGGGCACAGTATTGTCCCGTATCGATCAATTCATCAGTGCAGAAGCCGCTCCCGCTGATGTGGCGAAAGAATTAAATCTCAAAGAGTTCAGTCCGCTGCTTGTGGTATCAAGACGCTCGTACGATGCAAACGGAAAGCTGGTGGATATTATGCAGGGCAGTTATAACCCCGCCATATTCCAGTATCAGATGAGTATGGAAATTAACGACTAGCGTTAAAAAACAGGGGCATTATTCATGCCCCTGAACGGAGAACAACAGAATCTGTTGTTCGGGAGTGCTTGTTTCAGCAAGGCTGACTAAGCTTGGGAACGCTGTACAGTTAATTAATGACGACTTCCTGTTTCAATAATCTTTCTATTTCCTCTTTACTGAATCCGGCTTCACTTAACACTTCTACCGTGTCTTTGCCCTCAGCAGGCAAATCGTGGTGCAGTGCTGTGCGTTCGCCGTCGAATTCAACAGGCAGTGCAGGGAGTTTGGTCTTACCTTGTGTGGTCGTTACCTCAAGCAAGCCGCCACAGTTCAGGTGAGGATCTTCAAACAAATCTGATGGCTTATTAATGGGTGAGAAGGGAATGCCAGCCCGCTCCAGTCTTGCCATCAAAGTGGTTTTATCCAGTTCAGCGAACATGGCACTGATCACAGGCAAAATCTCATCGCGATATTTAACCCGGTCGTTGTTTTTGCTCAGCCTTTCATCGGCAGCAAAATCATGCAGTTCGAATTCTTCGCAGAACTTTTGCCATAAGGTGTCGCTGACGACGCCTATGAATACCCGTTCATCATTTTTGCAATGGAAAATGTCGTATACCGACCAGGCACTGCGTCGCACTGACATAGGAGGCGGCTCTTCTCCCAGCACGGTTTGTTGCGCCATGTGCTGGCCTACCATGAAGGCAGTGGTTTCAAACAATGAGCTGGTGATGTGCCGGCCTTTGCCAGTTTTTTCCCGTTCATGCAAAGCCGAAAGTACACCAATGACGCCGAACATGCCGCCGGTTATATCAATAACTGATGAACCGGCCCGCATTGGCCGGTCAGGCAGACCTGTCATGTAAGCCAGTCCGCCCATCATCTGGGTCACTTCGTCCAGCGCGGTGCGGTTTTCGTAAGGGCCTTTCAGAAAGCCTTTCAAAGAGCAGTAGATCAGTCCCGGATTAAGCACTTTCATGGCTTCGTAACCAAAGCCCAGCTTGTCCATTGCGCCGGGTCTGAAATTCTCAATGAGAATATCGGCCTTGCTGATCAGTGTTTGCGCGACGGCTTTGCCTTCATCAGATTTAAGGTCAATACACAGACTGCGCTTGTTTCTGTTGTACATCGGAAAATAGCCGGCGCCGGAGCCTTTCAGGCGACGGGTTTTATCTCCGCCTGGAGGCTCAATCTTGGTCACTTTTGCGCCAAGGTCTGCTAATACAAGGCCCGTTGTCGGCCCCATTACCATGTGCGTAAATTCAACGACGACTAAGTCTTTTAAAGGCATCGTTGTTCCGGCAGTTTCACTCACAGTCTTTTCCGTTTTCTGACAATAATTATAAATGCTATAACAATATGTCTTAATCAACAAGTAAAATTATTAATGTGTTATCAATATAACTTTTTATTTGGCGCAAATCAGCCGGTTAATGACCGTGGCACAGTACTGATGAAGTATAAAAATAAGGTTATTAAGTGATGGCAAGAGACTACGTGGAATTTATACAGACTCAGGAATTAGCCTGGGAATACGATGAATGCTTTGAAGGTACCGAGCGCAAGTTGCTGAGTATCGACACAGACAGCGGTGGCAGAACACAACTGCAAAAGTATCCTGCCGGCTATCAGAATCCGGCTCCGCATGCACTGGCCTGTAACGAAGAGTTTTATGTATTACATGGTTGCTTTTACCTTAATCACTTTGTTTATTCTCCGGGGTGTTATGGCTTCTTTCCTGCCGGATTCGAACGCAATAAGCTATACGTACCTGAAGATGCAGTGATTTTGCGTTTCTTCGATCACGCTCCGGTACCCCTGGCAGAGGATGCCGGCGGGGCAAAAGAACGGGCAGAGGGACGTGAAGCGATACCTTGTCTCGACACTTACCGGATGTCCTGGGACAGCAGCGTGCACGACATCAAACTGACCCACCTCGGGTTTGCCCGTAAGAATTTGCGTATTGACCCGGTCACAGGTCAGCGTACTTTTTTATTTATGACGTCTCCCCAGTCGCACCCGGTTAATTTTCACGGTGCGCAGGAGTCGCATCCCACGCCGGAAGAAGCCTATCAATTACATGGTGACCTTACCGGCCATGTGGGGACCATGTATCCGGGCGCTTACTTCTGGCGGCCGCCACATATCCCTCACGGTCCGTTTGGTACACGGGGCGGTAGTTTGTCTCTTATCCGGTTTGTAGGCGGTGAGCACGTGAATCAGTGGTCTGAAGTCCAGCACGGATTTAATTACAATCAGGCCTACCAGCCGGTCTTGCCTGACTGGATGACGCGGCAGTCGCGTTTTACTCCTCCGCCTAACTACTGAAGGAGGGGTTGCCGGGAGAACTGACAATTATCAAAGCGCTGAAGGACGCGTAGCAATAGCATGATGGGGAAGCCTCGCTTTCTTCCTTTTTCCTTGTGCACATCAGGGAGTGAACATCATGAGCACAACTATCCTTATCACTTTAATTGTTTACAAGTGCGTCCTGCTTGCTGTGGGTCTGTGGGCACAGCACCTGAATCAGGACCAGGAAGACTACTTTCTGGGTGGCCGTCAACTCGGCCCTGTTGTTGCGGCAATCAGCTACGGTTCCAGTTCTGCTTCTGCGTGGACGTTACTTGGCATGAGCGGTCTGGCTTATGCAATAGGACTGACCGCTGTATGGGTTGCTGCAGGTGCCGTCGCCGGTGCAGCCATTGCCTGGTTCTGGATTGCTCCGCGTCTGATGGAGGTCACCGCCAGAAAAGGTCATCTCACGGTCGTCGACTTTATGGCTGACGGTGCCTCAAAAAATGACGCCGGCCGCATAAAGGTCATTGCCACCCTGATCATTCTCTTCTGTTTTATCATTTATATGTCATCGCAATTTCAGGGGGCGGGTAATGTGTTTGAAAGTACGTTTGCCATGTCCTCTTCAGGCAGTATCTTACTGGGCGGCACAATCATACTGATTTACACCCTGCTAGGTGGCTTCTGGGCGGTAAGTCTGACAGATACTATTCAGGGAATTCTCATGTTGTTTGCCGCCATTCTGCTTCCGGTGATGTCGTGGATTGCCATAGGCGGCGCAGAGGGTTTTCAGGCAATCCTTGCTTCCCCGCCTTCTGAAGACTGGCTTTCATTTACAGGAGCCAACACGGGATGGATGGCACTGGGTACGATTGCAGGTAGCATTGCAGTGGGACTTGGTACGTTTGGTCAACCTCATTTACTCAACCGTTTTATGGCATTAAAAAGTAAAAAGTCTCTTCGTCAGGCTAGCGTATTGAGTGTGTTCTGGTTTGCGCTGGTATTTGGCGGTATGTGTATGCTGGGACTGGCAGGGCGAACACTTCTGCCAGAGCTGGATAACCCTGAAACCCTTTTCTTTGCGCTTACCTCTGATCTTCTGCCAGGTGTCACAGGTGCCATTGTGGTGGCAGCCGTGCTGTCAGCCATTATGTCGACGGTAGACAGCATGTTGTTGGTTGCGGCCGCTTGCGTTGTACATGATCTCGGTGCCGGAAGGTTTATTAAAAACAAACCGCTTCTTATGTCCAGAATTACCATGACTGTGCTGGCAACGGCCGCAGTTATGCTGGCCATCTCGCTGCCAAGCAGCATTTTTGACCGGGTTATTTTTGCATGGAATATGATTGGTGCTGCCTTTGGTCCGGTTATTATTATCTCTCTCATGGGCAGACAAATTGCGAAAAACGGTGTAGTGGGCGCAATGCTGGCAGGCTGCCTTTCTACTTTTGTGTTCAGCATGATGCCGCATACGCCCGGGGATCTATTACAACGTGCGGGCCCGTTTCTGTTAGCTACGGTTATATTGCTGATAATGAGCGGAAAATCGCGGATCGCGTTGTTGAAATAGAAAAAAATAAGTGCTTATAAATATGCCGGGTCTGTTGCTGACCCGGCAGTGTACAGTGTTATTTCATAGCCGCGAAGTAGGCAGAAATATTGGCGATGTCTTCATCTGACAATGGCTTCGCCATGGGGCCCATCATGGGATCTTTACGTGTTCCGTCACGAAAGGCTTTCAGTTGCTTCTCCAGATACGGGGCCTTTTGACCCGCCAGGTTCGGCCATAAAGGGCTCGGGCTGATCCCTTGAGCACCATGACAGCTGGCGCAAATGGTGGCTTTGGCTTTTCCTTTTTCAGCATCCGCAGCAATAGCAGATACACTCATCGTGCAAGACAGAACGGCTGCAAGCAGGGCATGCTTAGCTTGTTTCATAGGTTACTCCAGTCTTCGGGGTCATTCATTGTCAGTCTTTTATTTTTAACCACAGGTCAGGAAAACCTGAACGACAATAATTGAAAAATCAGTGGTGTCTTCTGTGTTAGATAGTATGAAGACCGTCCGTCAGACTCTATGACTATTATCAAAAAAGAGGCGGGCAGCAGAGCAGTGCTTTTACACTGCATCTGCTTAAAGGGAATGGAATATCAGGTTGAGGCCATTTCGCTCACCGCTTCCATATCCAGGATCTGCAAGTGGTTTAACGAAGGTACTGCAATCAGCTTATCCTGCTTCAGCTTTGCCAGTGAGCGGCTCACTGTTTCTGTTGTCAGGCCAAGGAAGTCAGCAATATCCTGACGGGTCATATACAATTCGATGCGGTCAGGTCTTGCGCCCGGCAGCCTTTCGAGCAGATGCATAAACAGAAAACACAGTCTTTCATGGGCTTTCTTCTGCCCCAGGATATATAACTGATCAATAGTACGGTTCAGAATTCGGGAGTTAATCTCGGTCAGATTCGTTTTCAGGTGCGGCATTTCTTCTGCCAGATCGTACAGCTTCTTGCGGTTAAAGCGATAGAATTCAGCTTTGGTCAGACTGCGGACTGCGTAGTCGTAGCACGGTGAGCTGGTTACACCAACAAAGTCGCCGGGGAAGAGAAATCCCAGAATTTGTCTGCGGCCATTATTGGAAACCCGTTCTATGGAAACTGTGCCGCTGATAACGTTGAATACATTCACCGAACGATCATGTTGCCTGAACAGGTACTCACCTGAACCACATTTTGTTTGTTCTGCACACATGTCTAGTTGTTCAAGTTCCTTTGGTGTCATATCATTGAACAACACGCTGCCACTGTATGCTGGCTGCGAGTGAACCGGCCGGATGTGTTTGGGAATAAATATCGTCGACATCTTGTAAACCTCATTCAGGTTGAGCTCGAAATTGTCAAACTCACCAACTTTACATAGACCGGTTACAGCATAATTTACGCCAGTCTGAATAACCGCACAAAAATCGCGTAATAATCGCGCCTGCACACCATGTTTGTTATTAATATGTTAAAACATAATGATATGTCAATGTTTTTAATTGGGGCGTTGTGCACTATTTTGGAGCAGAATAAATCCCCGGGTTCTGACATTGCCAAAACCTGAGATGATCTTTATGCTATAAAAATATAGCAATAGGTCAAGAGGTAGTAATGAGATTTCTTTCCCGCAGACTGGTCATGCCCAATGACCTTAACTATGCCAACGCGTTATTTGGCGGTCGTATTCTTGAATGGATTGATGAGGAAGCCGCTATTTACGCGGCTTGTCAGCTAGAGACAAACAGCTTGGTGACCAAGCATATTGGCGCAATCAGCTTTGACAGTCCGGCATTGCAAGGTGATGTTGTTGAGTTTGGCCTTAAAACAACTGCCGTAGGCCGCAGTTCAATTACCGTGAGCTGCCTTGTCAGGAACAAAGCGACCAAAACGTCAATTTGCCAGGCTGACGATATCGTTTTCGTACGAATAGACAAAGAAACCCGTCGTCCGGCTCCCCATGGTAAAACGCTGGAAATCCTCGAAGAGCAGACCCGCAGAGAACTTTCTACGTTAAATCCTGACTGGAAATAATTCTGTACCTTTAAATACAAAGGGTTAGTGATTGCGCGTAATTTTTTTATTTCAGCATTGATAAATGTCAAGGACAGGAAGTTATTTAGCTTCTTAGTATGAAAAAGCGACAATTTGTTCGCGCTTATTTATTCTCACCTGACAAATGCGGAGGCAAATGATGCTCGTGGCTATAAAAAAATCCAGATATTCAGGTTTGCATCAGTGGTTTCGCAATGTTGTTCGCGACCCGAATGTATATTGCTTTTTGATAGCGCTCAGTATTTTACTGGCGATAGAACTGATGCTTTTCAGAGTATAATCGGTAGCAACTGCAGAAATTAAAAGTAACTAAAATCCGGAACCCCGGACAATCAGGCAATAAAACCGGACAATTACGTTATCCGTTTCTGGCTGCCTTGTGCTAAAAATAACGTTATAAACAGCGTTTTTTTATCACCGGGGATCAGGAATATGCTTCACTCTGCAGCCATCGATATTATCAGCGATAAACTTGCTGACCGGATTGGCCGGCATACCGCCGGTCAGTCAAATGTGATCACGGACATTGCCGGACTCAGTTTTTATCGCAAAGATGCGCCGACGGAGTGCACAACCTGCTTTGTTGAACCAAGTATCGCGCTGGTAGTGCAGGGTGAAAAACGGATGGCGCTGGGTAATGATATCTTTCATTATAACCGCTACCGCTTTTTAATTACCTCACTGGACTTACCGGCGCAGGCGCAAATTCTAAAAGCAGAGCGTGCTGAACCGTATCTCGGTCTGGCGCTGCGGCTGGATTTCACCACAATGAGCGAACTGCTCATGCAAGCGTCTGCAGATACCAAAACCCTGGCCTCTTCTAACAGTGGTATGTCGGTTGGCAATACTACGCCGGAGTTGCTCGATGCCTGTGACAGGCTGGTTAGTCTGCTGGACGATAAGGCATCGCTTTCAGTGCTGGCTCCGCTGATTAAAAAAGAGATTTACTGGCGGGTTCTGAATTCGGAGCAGGGTGACAGGCTCCGTCATATTATTTCAGCAGGGAGCCAGGGTTTAAGGATAGCGAAAGCCATCGACTGGTTGAAAACTCATTTTACGCAATCTTACACCGTGGAAGAGCTGGCGGAACGTGCGCAAATGAGTAAATCCACCTTCCATCATCATTTCAGACTGCTCACCTCTATGAGCCCGCTGCAATATCAGAAAAGCCTTAAACTGATGGAAGCCAGACGCCTTATGATAGGCGAACAAATTGACGCTTCGGACGCTGCATACCGTGTGGGCTATGAAAGTCCTTCCCAGTTTTCCCGAGAATATTCGCGGTATTTTGGTAACTCTCCGAAGCGGGATGTGGAAGCGCAATGGCGAATGATCGAAGGTGAAAAAGACGCTCTGCAGGCGGGGTGACAGTGAATATCACCGCGCCTTTATTCCTGATATTTCAACCGGTCGATAACCAGTCGCATGGCGGAACTAATCTGCCGGTTGCTGGAAATACACAAATGGTAGCCGTCGAAAGGCGGGCACCAGTCCGCAAGTACACGGCGTAATGCACCGCTTTCTATTTCATTTTCTACTTCCTGTTCAGTAACAAAGGCAATGCCGTGGCCCTCACGCGCCGCATCAATACACATATCGCTCTCACTGAAAATGAACGGGCCCGACACCTTTTTTACGATCTCAATACCGTCCTTTTCAAACTCCCAGTCATAGGCCGGTGCCAGCGCATTAAACCGCAAAGACAGGCAGGCGTGATGATCCAGTTCGTCGGGATGTTCGGGGACACCATGTTTTCGGAAGTATTCCGGCGTAGCGACTGCTGCCAGTGATACAGCGGGGCCAATTTTTATTGCAATCATGTCCGGGCTGACAAATTCACGCAGCCTGACACCGGCATCAAAACGTTCTGCAGCAAGGTCGTTCAGACGGCTGTCGAGGTTCAGTTCAATATTCACTTCGGGGTAATCCCGGACAATACCCGATATCTTCGGCCACAAAAGAAAACGGGCGGCAGGTTTACTGGCTGAAATCCGCACCGTTCCTTTGGGCGCATCGCCAAGCATCCGCAGCTCTTCTATTCTGGCAGTGATCTGGCTGATACCGGGTTTCAGAGCAGTCAGTAACTTCTCACCGGCATCGGTTACCGACACTTTTCGAGAGGTTCTGTGTAACAGGCGGATCCCCACCGAAGCCTCGAGTCTTCTCACCGCGTGGCTTACTGCCGACTGTGATACGCCCAGTGTTACAGCAGCACGGGTAAAACTCTTTTCTTCTGCGACCACCATAAAAAGTGACAAATCGCCCAGCTCGTCTCTGATCATCACATTATCTCTTTCGCTAATCTGCCATCCAGTGTACGCAGTGCCAACATAAAAAACATCTTCTTTGATGAAATCAATTCATGGTTTAGATGACGGTGAGCCAATTGTTCCCTCTAAATAACACAAATATAATTAATATGTATTTTATCGAGCAGGTTGTAATGAATAGAAATCATCAAAGCGATAACAGTAACAAAGCCGGTTACTGGAGTGCAGTGTTCTCAATGACACTGTGTGTTGCCATGCTGATTGCCTCTGAGTTTATGCCGGTCAGCTTGTTGACCCCTATCGCGGACGGATTACATGCAACCAAAGGGCAAGCCGGTCAGGCAATTTCAGTCAGCGGTTTTTTTGCCGTTGTCGCCAGTCTGTTAACCAGTACTGTAGCAGGAACACTGAACCGGAAATGGGTATTGCTGGCGATGACAGGGTGTATGCTGCTTTCACTGATGTTAATTGCTCTGGCGCCTGACTTTCTTACTCTGATGGTGGCCAGAGCGTTACTGGGAATCTGTGTCGGCGGGTTCTGGTCGCTGGCGACCGCAGTCATTATGCGACTTGTTCCGGCAGACAGCGTATCTGAGGCTTTGGCAATCATGTACACCGGACAGGCCGTTGCCGCTGCTTTTGCTGCACCGTTAGGCAGTTTTCTTGGTGATATCATTGGCTGGCGAGGCGTATTTTGGGCAATGGTGCCACTAGTTGCTGTAAATCTTTTATGGCAGATGATTTCATTACCCTCAATGCCTGCCGGTCAGAAGCAACGCCTTTCGGAGCTGTTCGCTCTGTTCAGACGCCGATATTTTTTGTGGGCAACCGGCGCAATAGTTTGCGCATGGTGTGGTGCATTTTCAATGTTTACCTATCTGCGCCCTTACGTAGAGACTGTCATCAAAGCTGATGTAATGTTGCTCACTGAACTGTTGCTGGTTCTTGGAATAGCGGGTTTTGCAGGTACGTGGCTCGGGGGCCGGTATGCTCAAACAAGCACTGTCCGTTTTCTGCAGGGCGTGCCAATGGTTATGGCTCTGGTTACAACCGGGTTGCTTCTGCCTGAAGCACCGGTACTTTTCGTGGGGCTTTTGCTTGCACTATGGGGCGCTGCCAATACGGCCCTTTCGATAGGATGGATGACCTGGCTGACTCATAATGTGGATGATGCGCCAGAGGCAGCGGGTAGTATTATTGTTGCTGCTATTCAGGCCGCTATATTGTTGGGTGCTGCAGCGGGAGGGGTGTTGCTCGACAATTTTGGTATCAGGGTGACATTTGCAGGTAGTGTTCTTTTCTCTGTATTGTCATTAATTCTGGTCGGCAGCGGGAAAAGAATTAAAAAGCCTCAGGCGGAGTGATTACTCCGCCATCAGGTTATGCAGTTTGAACGACACAACAAAACCGCCTTCCGGTTTGCTTTCATTATAAATGTCGCTGGCCAGAGTTACTTTTACCAGGTTGTACACCACACTTAGTCCCAGGCCCGCGTTTCCGGCACCCCGTTTGGTGGTGTAGAAAGGCTCAAACACTTTTTTGAGCTCTTCTTCGGTGATCCCCACACCGTCATCGGCAAAAGTAAACTGATACCCGTCGCCGGCGGGGGCAATGGTGATGGTAATTTTGCAATGCTCATGACACGGGCCTGAGGCGTGGATCATCACATTGGATGTGAGTGCCGTCAGGATCTGAATAAGCACGGCCGGGTAGGTGGTAACGATGATTTTCGGTGGAAATCTTGGAATAAAAGTAATGGTTTTATTCTGAGAATGATGCTCATAGGAGGCGATAAATTCTGTGACCAGTTCTGATACGTTTACTTGCTCCAGCTGACTGGCTTCTTCAGACTTTTTAACCGCAACTTTCTTAAAGCTGGTCAGCAGCTTCGATGCGCGCTGCATGTTCTTCAGCATACTGGAAGTGATGTCCTGAGAAGTCTCCAGGAACTCTGCGAATTTATCGGTATCAAGCTCGCCGTTGTCAAAGTCCTGTTTGAGTTCGTCAAGCAGTTCCATCAACAGCGTGCAGTTTGCAATATTAACACCCAGGGGCGTGTTGATTTCGTGGGAAACACCGGCGACCAGTCCGCCCACTGCATCCATTTTTTCAGATTCAAACTGCTTTTCCTGATCTGTTTGAGAGGATGAATTTTCAAATGCTTTGTTCATGTACGTCAAATCAGTTTCAGTGCTCAGAACCAAAAAGCAGGGGAGCATAGGTCGCCTGCTGTACCTGATAAAAGCGTAGTGGCTAAAAAGCAGAACTGCAAAAAAAGTGACGGGTCAGTTGTGGAAGAAAGTGGTACATATTTGCACCACTCAGAGGGTAAACGGGTGGCGGATTTACAGGTAGTCTTCACCGGCTGCAGCCGTAAACGCCATTTCTACCAGCCAGTCCGGATCAGCCAGTTCCACTTTCACACAGGCGCGGCTGGGGGCTGTCCCTTCGTCAAACCATTCGTCCCATACGGCATTGAGGCGGTCAACATTGGCAAAGTCGGTAATGTAAATAGTGACAGTAAGAATACGGGACTTGTCGCTGCCCACCAGTGCCAGCATGGCTTCAGCCTGAGAAAACACGGCTTTTACCTGTGCTTCGATAGTGGTGGCGCTTTCGTCTTCCGGTACTTCAACGAAGTTCGCAATACCGTTAAAAACAGTGACTTCAGACCAGCGTCGGGTGGGATTAATTCGATGTATTTTCATGGCTATGAGGCTTTCATTGCAAAACGTCTAGTGTGACATTTTTGCTCTGGTAGATCGACCCGAAGGATTACTGTGCATTAATGAGTTTTACTAATAACGCTGTGTGAGACTTAGTGATTATCGTTTGTGGTGGTCATTGAAGCTGGTAGTACCGGCATATGAAAAGAGAATACTGTGTGAGAAGATTCAGAGCTCACGAATAGTTTTGCATCATGCGCTTTACTAATTTCTGAGGCTATAAACAAACCTAACCCCAGACCTTCACTTTCCCGTCCGGCTTCTTGCCGCCAAAAAGGTTGAAACAATCTGTCAATGGCTTCCACCGGGATTGTAGGGCCATAATTTGCCACCTCAATACAAAGCATTGATTTTTCAGCTTGAGCGCTAACAGTTACGGGGCGGCCATCTTCACCATGAATCAATGCATTAATCAGAAGGTTGGATAAGAGTTGCGAAAGTCGATCCGGATCGCAGTAGATCACATCATTAATGACAATGTCGCCGGTAATTTTCGCGGCGGGATAATTATTCGATAATTCGGCCACTACATGAGAAAGCTTGTCTCCCAATTCATCCGTCTTTCTTCGTTGCACGATAACGCCCTGGCTAGCCCGGGTATGAGCGAAATCCATTACATCGCTAATTAATCTTTCTATGCGAAATGTACTCGCTCTCATCATTTTAACTACTTTCGCAGTCTGTGGTTCGTTCGTAATATTTTCTATTACATCTAATCCAACGGAAATAGTAGAGAGCGGTGTTCGTAGATCATGACCAAGTATCGCTATGTTTTGTTCGCGCAATTGAACAGCTTCTTTTTGGTGCTGCCACTGGTATTTTGCTTCAGAAAATGCTGCAGCATACTCGATTTGTCTGGTGATTAGGGCTGAAAATGAACTTAGTAGGCTTAAAACTTTGTCATTGTTTAAAGCAAGAGCTTTTTTATCTAATCCACAAAGAGTGCCAAAAAATCTTCCCTGTTCATCATGAAGTGGAAAGGAAAAATAGCTTTGAAAGTTAAACATCTTTGGAACAGGATGATCTGCATATAACGGATCCTCGTCCGCATGCTCAATAACAATTTCTTTTTCCATTGCTCTTACACTGTTGCAAAGTGTATAGGTCACATCCAGTTTGCCGCCTACTGTAAGGCCAAAGTCCACTTCATCATGTATGGCGCAAACGGTCCAGCTATCTGGCGTTACGTGCGCGATACAGACAAAGCCAACCCCGGTACTTTCAGCCACAAGTTTTAAAATATGGGGTACGGAATCAATTGATTTAATAATGGAAACTGAAACATCCGGGGAGTGTGGCATTATTTTGTCTCGGGTACAGGTGCAGATCGACTAACGATATCGCAATAGTTTTGTTCATTTAAAATATTAAATGACATGTTTTTCCAGTGTAAGCAACTAGTCATTACCACCATTTTTGCTGCGGCAGCGAGTCCAGCGTGAAAGTTTCGCCAATGTGCGGTGTTGCTACATTCAGGTTCTTGCTTTCGGCGGCCCTGGTGAACCGGATCACCGGCTCGTTCCAGTCATGAAAAGCGAGGTCAAACTTACCCCAGTGAATTGGCATCACGTTTTCAGCCTTTACATCCAGCGATGCCTGCACGGACTCTTCCGGCAACATGTGGATTTCCGGCCAGTAGGGGCTGTAAGCACCGTCTTCCATAAATGCCATATCGAAAGGACCAAACTGCTTTCCTATTTCGGCAAAATCGGGGCTGTAGCCACCGTCACCACTGAAATATACCGACACTTCAGGTGCCTGAACAACCCACGAACCCCACAATGTGTCATTGCGTTGTCCGGGTTTGCGGCCGCTGAAATGTTTCGACGGCGTAAAAACAAACCGCGTGTCTTTCAGCATGGCATCCCCGAACCAGTCCAGCTCAGTAATTTTACTGTCGTCGATACCCCATTTCAGTAAATGAGCACGCACAGCAAGAGGTACATAGAAGTGACCCGTTTTACTATCAAGCTCTGCGATGGCTTTCGCATCCAGATGATCATAGTGGTCATGAGAAATCAGCACCGCATCGATATACGGAAGACCGTCGATAGTGAGCTCTTTATCCGCCGGATACGGTGTGCCAATCAGCCACACAGGTGAAGCGCGGTAAAATACAGGATCCGTCAGCACAGTCATTGAACCGGTATTGATAAGAATGGTGGAGTGTCCGAACCAGGTAAACGACGGTGTTTGCTGTGCAGCAAAATCCGGCAATTTCGCCGGCAACAAGCCGGAAGGGTGCTTACCCGCCGGCGGGAAGATAACCGAATTCAGCCACTTTCCCATGGGAGGCTTCGGGCTGTCGGGATCGTCGGAAACAGGGTGGCGGTTAACAAAAATGTCGTCTTTAAAGTTATCGGAAGCCAGCATCCGCGTCCGGGTCTGATCATCAGGCTTACCACCAAATAACGGCGACAACTTCACAAATAAAAAACCGCTGACAAACAGCAGCGACACAATGGCCAGCGACCAGACCAGTAGTTTCTTCATAACACCCAAAGCAGGTACTCCAGCGACTTTTTCACCGTCATTTAGTGCGTTCAAAAATTATCAGCTAAATCGCGGCAGGGACGCAATCTTTCTGCGTTCAAGTCAGTACTATGCCGGTTTTCCGGCTGGTAAAGCAAGGCTGGGGGGAAGAGAGTGTTGAACCCGGATGACTACTGGTTCGACGAATGCAGGTATCGTGAAATACGGCTTTGAATGACTAAGCAGACTTCCTTTTGACTCTTTTTATAATGTGTAGCAATATGTAGCAAATCATATTTTATTGGTGTAGGCATGGGCATTGTCAAAATCTCCGACCAACTTCATGAAGAAGTGCGTAAAAACAGTGTGGTGATGGAGCGTTCTATCAATTCACAGGCAGAGTTCTGGATGAAAATCGGGAGACTTGCAGAGCAGAATCCCACGCTTACGTATGAACAAATTCTGGAACAGGAAAAACGTCAGCAAAACGTATCAACAGTGAGACTGGTTCATGAGTAATGTATCGATAAAAAAAGCGCAGGAAATCGAACTGATGCGCGAATCCGGCCGGCTCCTGGCGAGCGTATTTCATGCACTGAACAAAGAAATTCAGGCCGGCATGACCACCATGGAAGTGAACGATTTCGTCGATGCATTCATCACTGATACTTTGCAGGCAAGACCGGCCAGCAAAGGGCAGTATGGCTATGAATATGTGCTTAATTCATCGGTAAACGAAGTGGTCTGTCACGGCGTGCCGTCGGTGGCAAAGAAGCTGCGGGAAGGTGATATCGTGAATGTGGACATCACGCTGGAGAAAAATGGCTTTATTGCCGACAGCAGCAAAATGTATTGCATCGGTAAAGTATCACCCATTGCGAAAAAGCTGGTAGATACGACTTACGAAGCCATGTGGAAAGGCATCGAAACCGTAAAACCAGGCGCGACGCTGGGGGATATTGGTCATGCCATTCAGTCACATGTGGAAAAGGAAGGCTTCAGTGTAGTGCGGGATTACTGCGGGCACGGTATTGGCCGTGAAATGCATGAAGAACCGCAAGTTGTGCATTATGGCCGTAAGGGCACAGGCATGCATTTAGTGCCGGGCATGACATTTACCATAGAGCCGATGATCAATCAGGGCACCTATAAGACGAAACAAAAGAAAGACGGCTGGACAGTGGTGACCCGCGACAAAAAGCTCTCAGCACAATGGGAGCACACCATTCTGGTGACTGAAACCGGGTTCGAAGTGCTTACGTTGCGGGATGAAGAACACTAAAAACCAAAAGGCAGCGAATGAACGCTGCCTATTTCATTAGCGCTTAAACATCAGGATCAGAACGTTTAACCTTCACGGCGCTTATATAGCGGGTTTTCGCTGTCGTCTGTATACTTATTTTAAAAGCATTCCGGGAGCACAACATCTCCTATCATACTTCCTTCATCCTACTACTTTGGTAAGGCCTATTTTTCCCTCTCGCATTATATTCGTGAATAACTGCCTAAAATGTCACTTCAATACCCGCTTTCAGTCAAATTTGAAAAAAATTAAATAAAATTGGTCAAGCCACTTGATTTGCTGTTAACTAAAAGTTAATTTTGATGGAAAGTGATTGCTTGTGCGTGATTTTAATTAACAATTGTAGCAAATTGATGAATTGATTTGCTGCAATGCTCCTTTAATTCGAGGGATTTGGCATGATTAATTTGAAAAAAAATGGATTTAAAATTTGTAGTTTGGCGGCTTCTGTAGGTTTGGTTCTCAGCGTATCTACGATGAGTGTTAATGCTCAGGAAGCAGAAGTCATAGACGAGGACATCGAAACTATTGAGGTGCGAGGTGCATACAGCCGAAACCTGCAGGATGCACTTCAAAACAAACGCAATTCCGACTCTATTGTTGATGGAATTTCTGCCAATTCAATGGGGACATTTCCCGACTTAAATTTAGGGGAATCACTACAGCGAATTACAGGCGTGCAGATTAATCGCAGTAATTCGAACCCCAATAACAGTCCAAGGGATGCAAGTATTAATCTCCGGGGGTTACCCGATGACTTTTCCAGAACTTTAATAAATGGACTTCCGTTTGCTGATCCCGTTGATGAGGGTGGTACATCATTTGGGGTATTCCAGTCTGACCTATTTTCCGGACTCGAAGTGATGAAATCACCCACAGCCAGCACTCCTGCAGGGGGGCTAAGCGGTGTAATTAACTTGAAGACTTCTAAGCCACTGGACTTGAAGGATGGTGCGACAACAATCGGTGTGAAAGGGACATATGAATCACTGACGGAATCGACTAACCCGTCAGGCTTCCTTTCTACAACCCAGCATATTAATGATGATCTTGGTGTTACTTTTGCCGTTGTAGCATCACAGGACAATTACCGTCGCGATACCACACTGGTAACACGATATTCCCAGCTCAATGATGCGAGTGGCAACCCGGTTACAATGGCTGACGGCGGAAACGTTTATTATCCAGGTCAAGCTCGTCAAATCGTATCTAGTTATGACGGTAACAATCTTGGCGTTTCAACGGCCCTTCAATATAAATTGTCCGACAAAGTAGAAACTCAGCTTTCAATTTTGTATTCGGGCAGAGATATGGATCGCCCTTTTGACATATGGGTTGTATCAGATCAGGGAAGCACGACAAATGTAGAGGCGCTAAGCGATCCTGTTTTCGCTGGTAATAACGCAAGCGGAGATCCTGAGTATGTGGTAACTGATGTCCGCCTGACAAATGTTGATACAACGCAGGGCCCACGCCCTGGTTCGATGAAAGACGAAGTTTTGAACATCAACTGGGCTTGGAACTGGATGCTGGACAATTGGAATATTGATGCAGCTATTGCGCACTCCAGGGGTAAAAATGAAACCCGGACTATTCAATATGATTACCGTTATGGCGGCGAAAACGGGCTTGTAGCAGATCTCTTTACAGGCGGCGCCGACTGGAAAGGGTTTTCTATGGATGTTACAGATGGAGCGGGGGTTGGTTTCGCAGATGTAGGGGATCTCGGTAATGTTCTGGGGGATTACGTTGCTTCACCTCCGCATGTACTGGAAGCACCTGCAGCTATTGGCGGATACAATCGAATCATCATTGCCGACACCGACAGTGATATAGAAACAGACATGAATGTACTTAGCGTTAATGCCAAACGTTACTTGGATTTCGGTGCGGTGAATGGACTGGAGATTGGCGCTTTATACACCGATGGAACAGAAGAAAGTATGCGTCAGCGACATACTGTTCTAGGCATCGATAACCTGTCGTCAGAATTTATCAATAACGATTTTGTCAATGACGTTCATTATCTTGGTGGCGCTTCTTTTATGGGAGGAGAACTCTCTACTCTGAATAACTGGACATCAATTGATCCGTCTGTCTTAGAAAGCCGCTTGCAACCTGTAACTGTGCCAGAAGGGTATGCGCTAGGCACCGCTGGCTGGGTTATAAATCCGTTCGATGGGGCTGTACTCAATGGCAACTATGAAGCGAAAACAAAATCCACGGATGTTTACGCTAAGTTATTATTCGATGGCGTAATTTCTGGTTTTGAATACCGGGGCAATTTTGGCGCTCGTTATGTTGATTACACCACCGATCTACAGTCCTTGCGGAATAACAATGGTGTCATTGAGCAAATTTCGACTACCAATGATTACGATGACCTTCTGCCCTCAGCTAATGTTGCGATAAACCTAAATGAAGACCTTATTCTTCGACTTGCCTATAGCAACACTATTGTGAGACCGCTGAATCGCGATAACTCGCCAGCTCAGACTGTCTCGGTATCAACAGACACGACTAATCCAAATCCAATTAGTGCTACTCTGGGTAACTCAAATCTGGAACCCTATAGCGCAAATTCCTACGACATGTCATTGGAATGGTACAACCGACCTGGCGGTGCGATTACCGTGGCGCTGTTCAAAAAAGAAATTGACGGCTTTATTACATCGGTGAATTTGTGCCCGGCAGATGGTGGTGGACTTCCGTTTAGTTCTCTTACGGGCACAGGCGTACTGGATAGTGAGGGTGTATTCGATTGTTACACGCCAGATGGCACAGGCATTATTGTTTCACAACAGCAAAATACGGCTGACACTATTGATGTCACTGGCGCCGAGTTATCAATACAGCAAAATTTAGATTTCCTGGACGGATTTTGGAGTGGTTTCGGAGGTCTTTTCAACTTTACTTTTATTGATGTCAGTGGGCAAATTAACGGAACGGATGCCGTATTAGCAGGCGTATCTGAAAGAAACTACAACGCTGTTGTGTTTTACGAGGCTGATAGTTATGCCATTCGTTTTGCATACAATTGGCGAGATGAGTATCAGATGGCTGCTGGCGGCACATTCTCGGGAGCTGCACGTTCTGTTGATGCCAGAGGACAGCTAGACGCCTCAGCATCCTATAACCTTACAGAAAATGCAGTACTCACTTTTGAAGCATTTAATTTAACGGAAGAGCCGCTGGTAGAATTCGAAGGGAATATGAATCGTCCCAGAAGAACTGATTTTGACGGCAGAACTGTTATCGTCGGGGCTCGATATGCGTTCTAAACAGCAAATTGATAATGGGCGACGCCACGTACTTAAAGCGGGATTAGCTATCGGTGGCGGCGCGCTGGTGTTACATCAAGTCGGCTGTGCGTCTAATTCTACTGCTAGTTCTATCGCTGAGCGTCCTTGTAAGCTGATGTTGGCACTAAGAGATGAAGCTCTCGGTATCGACTCTGAGACTTTACGCTTTAGTTGGCTTTTACCAGAATCACAAGCTATCCAGATAGCTAGCCAGGTGCAGATAGCTTCATCAGAAGAAGCGCTAGAGCTTGGTAACACGTTATGGGATAGCGGTAAAAGTATCTCGGCGCAATCATCCTCGGTCGAGTTTAGCCAAGATATTCTGTTGCAGCCTGATGCTGTCTATTTTTGGCGTGTACGTACATGGGATGAGAAAAATGTATCTCAGTGGTCGGCACCATATAAAATTATTACTGCTCCCCAAACTGGGCAGTGGCCAGCAAAACCAATTTGGCTGCCGGCGACACATAAGCAAAGTGACTGGGCATTCTTTCGTAAAACGTTCGCTATCTCCGATATTGGCATAGCGCATGCGTGGCTAAAGTTGTCTGGAGGCAGCACTAAGCCCTCCAGGCAATACGTTTACAAATGCTGGCTCAATGGCGAAATTGTCGGGGTTGGACCTGTCCGACCAATGTCATCGGAACATCGATTCCATACCTATGATGTCACGGGTTTAATTGTAGAAGGCGACAATACACTCGCTGCGCAGTGTTTCAGTATTGATGAGCAATTTTTCACCGCAGAGCTCATAGTTCAGTTCAAAAATGGTTCTCGCCTGCAAGTTTTATCTGATGAAAGCTGGATGGTGATGGGGGCTGAAAGATGGATGCCGGATGCTGGCACCTTTACTGATATGTATTACCACGGCCCTAATGAATTTATCGACGCGCGATACGAACCAAAGAATTGGAAAAGTGCGGGCAAGCAAAGTGGAGAGTGGAATTCAGCGGCTGTTACTGATATTGCATTGTCAGATATGCGTCCGGCTAAGGTAGATTCTGCTCAGCTTACAAAGCGGCTACCAGCTTCTATCGAGCAGGTGGGAAAGCACCACTGGATCCTTGATTTCGGTAAGGAGGTTGTTGGAGGAATAGCATTTTCAGGGCATGGAACTGCAGGACAAATTGTTGAAATTCGTTTAGGTGAAGAACTAAACCCTGACGGTACTGTCCGCTACAAGTTGCGGGCTTTCCCGATTTATCGGGATGTGTGGACTCTTCGGGATGGGCATCAGTCACTCTCTCATTGGGGATACCGGGCCTTTCGTTGGGCAGAAGTCATCAGTACTGCTCCTTTAGAGATTTCATCATCCCTCACCGCTGAAGTACTAGAGATGCCGTGGGACGATACGCAGTCGTCGTTCATTAGCAACCTGGCATCGCTGAATAAAGTCTGGGATCTCTGTCATTACTCAATAAAAGCCACCCGACAAGATTTATATCAGGATACACCAACCCGGGAACGCGGCCCTTATGAGGGTGATGCAATTATTAACCAGCTATCCGAATACTATACTCAGCGTTCATTCGGGTTGGCTAAATACTCTGTCTCTTACCTGATTCGTAATCCTACCTGGCCAACGGAATACCGTTTACTGACGTCTACGCTAGCGTGGCAAGACTATCTTCATTCTGGTGACGGGCATCAACTCGCCGAAGATTATCCGTTGATGTTAGAGAATCAGTTATTAGAGAACATCAATCCAGTTGGACTCGTGCAAAAGCCGCCTGGGGAATCCAGCGAGGTTAATGGCGACCTGGTGGATTGGCCAATGTCTAACCGTGACAGCTTTGATTTTAAAGAAGTGAATACTGTTGTTAATTGTTGGCAGTATGCGTCTCTTATCGCAATTGCGAACATTGCTGGCGTGCTAGGTAAAACAGAAGATCAACGTCGGTTTAATCAGATTGCAGAGAGAATGCGACAGGCAATTAATCAGTATCTATTCGATGACGCTGCCAGCCGATATCTTGACGGGCATTTATCGATACACGCTTCACAGCATGCCACTATCTTCGCGCTCGCGTTAGGTGTCGCTGAAAAATCAAAGCTTCCTGCCATCGGCGAAGCGCTAACTAAAGATATTAAAAAGCGCGGCGTTCAAGTGAGTGCCTATGCAGCGCAATTTCTTCTGGAGGGGCTGTATCTGACGGGGCAATATGAAACGGCTCTTAGCGTAATGACCAGCGATGCCACATTCAGTTGGCTAAATATGATCAATAAACACGATGCGACTATTGTCATGGAGGCCTGGGACCCGGAGATTAAACCGAACACGACCTTCTCACATGCGTGGGGCTCGGCACCGGCCAATATCATACCCAGATTCCTTGCCGGTATTCGAGTGTTGTCCGCGGGAGCTGCCAGGATATCGGTATCTCCAGCACCAGCTTCTGTTTCCTCGTTTGACATAACAGTGCCGACGATTAGAGGGATCGTTGAAATGAGTTACAACTCCGCCCGTATTACCTCGCCACTTACGTTTTCAGTTCCACCCAATGTCTTGGCAGAAGTTGATTTGAGTAAGTTGGGCTGGGGTAACACAGCGACGATATCTATAGCTGAATTGAACAGGGGTACTATTTTAACGAATCAGAAGGCTTCTGAAATTTTTGTGCTTAGCGGTGGGAAGTACGTAGTTTCGCCTCGCTAGCAACACAATGCTTATTAAAGGATGTAATCATGGAAAAAAGGCAATTTAAAATTATGATGCGCTGGATCGTTATGGGAATAGCTGTTTTCAGTAGCACAGAAATACTGGCAGATGTAATTCCTGATCTTTACCTGCACGACAAACAAAGTCTGAACGGGAAATGGAAATATCATGTCGATCCTTACGAACTGGGGTTTTATGACTATCGCTGGCAGCAGCGGGATCGAAAAGAGAGCCCTACTCGAGATGCGTTCTTCCTGGATTCAAAGCCGCAGAATAAATCTGACCTTATAGAGTATAGTTTCGACAAAGCAGAAGAAATTACCGTTCCCAGTGACTGGAACACACAAAGTGAGAAGCTCTATTACTATGAAGGTACGCTGTGGTATCGCAAAATTTTCACCGCAGAAACGAATAGTGACCGCACTTTCCTCCGCTTTGGAGCGGCCAATTATCGTGCTGATGTTTATCTGAACGGGAAAAAACTAGGCATGCATGAAGGCGGCTTTACACCTTTTGCTTTTGAAGCTACAGAGCATCTTCGCAACGGCGAGAACTCACTCATTGTGAGGGTTGATAATAAACGCTACAAAGAAGCAATTCCTACCCTGAACACAGATTGGTGGAATTACGGTGGTTTGACTCGTGATGTCGATCTCATTTCTGTGCCTGATACTTTTATTTCAGGCCACCAGATAAAGCTTACAGATCATAAGTCAGGAAGCATAAAGGGTGAGGTTCAGCTGTCAGGTAAGAAGTTAAAGCAGGCTATTACGGTTTCTATTCCTGAATTAAACAAGTCGGTTAAAGTGAAAACTGACAAGCAGGGTTTAGCTTCGTTTAGTATTTCGGCACCACAGCTTTCGTTGTGGTCTCCTGAATCACCTAAGCTTTATGAAGTTGAAATAAAGAGTGAAACCGACAGTATCACTGACAAAATGGGTTTTAGAACCATTGAGACAAAAGGTAAGCAGATTTTACTGAATGGTGAGCCGGTGTTTCTAAAAGGAATAAGCCTGCACGAGGAGCTCGCTAAGAATGGCGGGGGACGAGTAAGCTCTCACGAGGACAGAAAAACGCAGCTAGATTGGGCAAAATCTTTGGGAGTGAACTTCATTCGGTTAGCTCACTATCCTCATAGCGAAGATATGGTGCGTTTGGCTGAAGAGCGCGGCATCATGGTGTGGTCTGAAATTCCGGTTTACTGGACAATCGCGTGGACTAACAAAGAGACGTATGAAAATGCGGAGACTCAACTGTCTGACATGATTATTCGCGACCGCAATCGCGCTAATGTCATCATCTGGTCCATTGCTAACGAGACGCCGGTTAAAGCTGAGCGGACTAAATTTCTTACCGATTTGATTGATACTGCTCGTGAACTCGATGGTACTCGCCTGATTTCTGCAGCTATGGAGAACCATTGGGACAGTGAAGTTGAAAACCTGACAGTGGTTGAAGATCCGCTGGCGGAAGCAGTCGATATTGTTAGTTTCAATCAATATATTGGTTGGTATGGTGGTACACCTGAATTACTTACGAAAGTTTCGTGGCGTATTCCTTATGACAAACCCGTGTTTGTAAGCGAATTTGGTGCTGGCGCGAAATATGGTCTGCATGGAGAGAAAGACGAGCGATGGACAGAAGAATATCAAGCAGATCTTTACGATAAAACTGTCACCATGTTGGATAAAATTGACGGGTTAAGTGGTATGTCCCCCTGGATTTTGACCGATTTTCGCTCTCCTCGTCGATTGCTTCCCGAAATACAGGACGACTTTAATCGCAAAGGCCTCATGTCTGAAAAAGGCGAGAAAAAACAGGCCTTCGACGTACTTAAGCGATACTACGAGAAGAAGTAGGCGGACTGCTTTTATTATTTCATTGATATCAAAGCTGACTTCATCAATGAGATGAAGAACACTAAAAATAACAAAGGCAGCCGAAGCTGCCTTTTCATTAGCGCTTAAACATCAGGATTAGAACGTCAGTCCCGCGCGGCGCTTGTACAGCGGGTTTTCGCTGTCGTCTGCGTAACCGGGTTTCTGTGCTTCTACAGCTTCATCAGAAGACGGCAGTTCCAGTGGCAGGGTGCCGGTGGGTGATACCTTGCCGGTAAGCACATCAATCACGGCATCGTCAGCACTACCGAAGTTAGCCAGAATAGCGCCTGCGGTATTGTTCAATTCACCCATGACCATGGGGCGTTCCAGGAAGACGGATAAAATAGTTGGCACTTGCTGGCTAACGGCCAACATTTGCTGATACTTCTCATCATCTTCGCGGAATGACACGCGGCCTTCATTCTGGCGGCTGCCGAAGAAGTGGTTCGGATGCAGTTTTTCACTTGGCGTTGAGAAACGGAAAATCGCGAAGTCGGCCTGGGCCGGATCGGTCACAACTTCAAAGCCACGAGCGGTGAGTGCCTCTGCATTTAAGCCATCAACGAACACTTTCTTCATCGAGTCTGCCAGTGGAAGCAGCTTATCTGCATTTTTCAGTAGCACCTGAGATTTTGCCTGAACTTCCCGTGCCAGTGCCCGCCATTCCGGTTTACCCACATTCGATGCTGCAGTAGCTTCATCCACGTAGGGGTTGTCGAATAAACCAAGCTCAAACTTCAGCGTGAGAATACGCGTGGCCGACTCATCGATGCGCGCTTCTGTCAGTTTGCCTTCATGTACCGCGTTAACGATGATCTCAGGCTGGTCTTCACCGCCAAACTGGTCGATACCTGCAGTAATACCTTTCACGAAACGCTCAGGAATAGTCAGATCCTCCACCCCCCACGGCGTCGCAATTTCCCGCACGCCTTGTGGTTTCGTCGGTGCCTTACATTCTTCACTACAGTCCCGGGTTACCGCCCAGTCTGAAACCACAACGCCTTTAAAGCCGGCATCGCCGCGCAGCAGGTTTTGCAGTATTTGTTTATTGAAGCCCGGGCTTACAGCTTCTACCGGTTCACCGTCTACAGTGATGCCGTGTAAGATAGGGTACGCGGGCATAATGCCGGTGGTTTTTGCTTCGAAAGCACCGTCAAATGCACGGATATGATCTTCAAAGCTGGTATCGTCCAGCTGTGCATTGCGGCCGTAGTAGTTATGGCCATCAAAACCATCTACCGCTGCACCGTAACCCACCCAGTGTTTGGTAACGGTAGATACGCCTTCCGGCGTGATGCCATCAGAGCTGCCCTGGAAACCACGAATGTACGCGCCCACCTGCTTACTCACTTCACCAGCATCGCTACCGAAGGTGGCAATGATACGGGGCCAGCGGGGCTCGGTGGCTAAGTCAGCCTGCGGAGACAAGGCCATGGTAAAACCGGTTGCACGATATTCCTGACGGGTAATGTCACCAAACTGTTCGGTCACTTCAGGATCGTTCAGCGCACCAAAACCAAGAGGCTCAGGCCATTGGGTGAAACCATCGGTAGACTCAGCAGCACCTAACACGTACTGGAAGTGGTTACGCGGGTCGGTACTGATAATCGCTGGAATACCCAACCGGGTGGTTTCTGCCAGCGCCTGGACTTTGTTGTTCTCAACGGCCAGATCTGATGGAGACATGTTCAGGCGGCTGATGTAACTGCCGATGTGTTTGTCTTTGAATAATGATGTGGCGACATCGATGTCATAGCCATCCTGAGAAAAACCCGCAAAGCCGTTCTTACCCGGAAGGGTGCCATGCACCATTTCACCGGCTTTTTCTTCCAGCGTCATGCGGGCGACCAGGTCGGCCACACGTTCTTCAACGGGTAAACGCCAGTCCTCATACGGGGTAAGTTTGCCATCGGCATTCAAATCCCGGAAAGTCAGGCCGTCCTGTTCGATAACGGTTTTGCTGGTGGTTTTAACCGCCACCTGGCTTACAGGGGCGCTATCTTTCTTCGGTTGCTCAACCTGGCCGGGCGAGGGTTTCTCGCCACAACCAGTAAGCATAGCGGTAGTGATAAGGCAGGCACTACCCAATGTTGCTGTATGCTTTTTCATTAATCGTGTCCTTGACCGGATAATTATTCGTTCACGGCGCCTGTGATTTGGTAAGTACCAGAGCCTAATGAAAAGATGTTCATTTCATCGGCACGGGAAACGTTAGTTACGAACTTACTGGCATTCACACTCTCGCCATCAATCTTCAATGCTTGTTGCGCGCCGGGTAACGAAATTGTTGCTGTCGTGTTAGCAGGAATGGTTACCCGGTAGTTAAACTTACCATCTTTTACTTGCCAGTGGCTCGAAATTTTTCCATAAGGTGAATCATATTCTGCTTTTACCCAGTCAATTTCATTCTGCGGATCAAACTCCGGCTTCAACGCGAAGGTTTTAAAACCGGGGCTCAGTCGCTGAATACCGCCTGAGTGACTGATTAACCATTCACCGATAGCACCGAATGAATAGTGATTGAAGGAGTTCATGCTGTTATTGCCACCGAATCCGTCTTCAACCGTGTAACCGTTCAGGCGTTCCCAAATTGTTGTCGCACCCTGGTCGATAGGATACAACCACGACGGATACTGGTCGTTGAGCAATAAGCGGTATGCATCACCGGTATAGCCATTCTCAGACAGCGCTTTGCTGATCCAGGCCGTGCCGATAAAGCCGGTCATCAGGGAGTAAGCGGGGCGGGTTTTCCCTGCATCGTCAACGTTTTGTGACGATACCGAACGGGTCAGCTTCTCTGCCATCGCTGCAGCGTTGTCTTCGTTGAATGCGTTCATTGCCAGACCAACCGCAAAGGAGGTTTGGGTGTCTGCTACTGCCCATTCTGCCGGTTGAGCCACCGGATTAAACATACTTGGGCCGCCTACGAGACCAACGGTTTGCTGTTCATCATTAACGAACTTATCGTTAAAGAAGGCTTTACGTTCATCATACTGTTTGCGGTACTCGCGGGCCTGCGCATCATCGCCCAGTACCGCTGCTACCTGCGCCATAATATCCAGCGCATAAATGTGATAAGCAGTAGCCAGATAATCTGCACCTAACTGATTGTTCTGCGGGCCTAACCAGTCTCCTAAACCTGAGTCAGTGCTTAAGCCGGTTTCGCTGTCGATGGAGTCATGCAGGAATGTCATGTATTCATTCATAGACGCGTAGTGTTCAGCGAGTAAGCCTTTATCACCATACTGCCAGTAAGTTTCCCACGCGACGGTAATACCGGCTACGCCCCACAGCACACCACCGAAGCCGCCGCCAACAGGAGCAACGTCTGCATACCGGCCACTGTCAGCCTGAGTATCCCGCATGGCTTGCAAATGGCGACGCATAAACTGTGAGGCATCACTCACATACGTTGCGGTAGGGGCAAACACGTTGATGTCGCCGGACCAGCCCATACGCTCGTTTCGCTGGGGACAGTCAGTCGGTACAGACAGAAAGTTATCTACGTTAGACCATGTCAGGTTTGACCATAGCTGATTAACCTTGTCGTCTGAACATTCGTAACTGGCAGTCAGCGCCTGTACAGAACTCACAACAACGCCGTTAACCGCTTCAAGGGGCAGAGGTTTTTCAATGCCTGTTACTTCAATGTACTGGAAGCCATGAGAAGTGAAATGTGGCTCAAAGGTTTGCTCGCCGTCAGCCATGATATAGATATCCTGACTGAGTGCGGCACGATAATTTTCTGTCATGATCATGCCCACGTTCGGGCCTGATTCCGGTAAGTCCGGATAGAGCATTTCGGCAAAGCGTACGGTAACGGCTTCGCCTGATTTACCGTCTTGGAAATGCAGACGAGGTACGCCAACGATATTTTGTCCAAGGTCATAGACAAACACGCCGGGTCGCACCTCTTCCACACTTTTTGCCTGAACGGTGGTAAATTCACGGGCCGGTTCACCGATTTGCCCGATAAGCTTCATATTGTCGTACGACAGCGTTTGTGCAGGGCGCATCATATTTGGCTGCACATTCTGCGCTTTTGTTTCTTCAAGAGAAATTTCGGCTGCCGGTTCCCATTCGCCTTCAAACGACGGGGTCGCCCAGCCTGCCTGCGCTTCTGCGATTCGGGCATCGTACACTTCACCCATAGACAAACTGCCGTACACTACCGGTGACGTGTCGCTGAACTGCCAGCTGCCCGGTTGGGTAACCACAATACTCTCAGAACCGTCTTCATAGGTAATGACCAGTTGCGCGAGCAATGACTGACGATCGCCGAAGCCATTCCAGGTGTTGCCGAAGCCCAGCATACCGCTCCACCAACCTTCGCCCAGCCGTGCGCCCATGGCGTTTTCACCTTTTTGAATGGCACTGGTGACATCATAAGACTGATAAAGGTGGGTCAGGTTGTATTGGGTAAGGCCCGGGTTGTAATAATCGTTACTGACCTTTTCACCGTTTACGTAGTATTCGTAAATGCCCCGCGCGGTCACATACAAACGGGCTTTGCTGACGGCCTTTTCTGCCACATCAAACTCAGTACGCAGTTGCGGCATACCGTTACTTTGGGTATCAACAACAACCAGCTGGCTGTCATCAGAACCGGTGAAAGTAATCCCTGCCTTGGTATCGCTGACCTGCGTAGATTTTTCTGCGAATTCAGCGCCATGCTCAGCGCCATTAAACAGCACGCTGTGCGGCGTATGCATGTTGCTCACCGTCAGGTTGCTTACTGTGACGGTTGTACCAGCATCTGCCGCTACACCGATATCGTTAAGCATGCCATAGGTGACGTAGTCGTGGTTGTGACCCAGAGGATTCAGCTGTACCGTTGCCCCTTCCACCAGTGGCGGAAACATCATCTGGAATCCTGATTTTTCTTCAGAATCTGCACCCACCCAGAATGCAGGGCTGCCATCTAACTGAACGGTAACATTGCCGAATTCATTATTGATAAGCAGGTGGTGAGGTTTAAAACGGTTGTAAGCATTGATCAATGATTGCTTAATATCGAAAGATTTTACCGGCGTATCTGCGTTGTCATCCGGCGTGTAACCTGCACGGTAAAAGTTTAATTTTGCCGGTGCACCGTTTTCAACACCTTCCACGTCCAGCTCAATCTTAAAATAACTCTCGTCTTCACCGCTTTCTACCTGATAGATGTTCTTATACTTATCCATCATTCTCGGGTCATTAGCCGCATAAACAATACCGCCGGCTGTGCCACCTTCTGCAATGGTGATGTCTGCGCCGATACGGAAGAGAGGCAGATAATCGCCATACAGGGGGAGGGCGTTGTCATCGCCACCAATCCAGGTCGCACCATTCCAGGCATTCAGAGATGTATCGAGTAAGCCTGTTTCAAAAGTAGACGTGGCCTCACTCGTATCGCCTTCGCTGTCCCATACCGTCAGCTGCCAGGTGTACTGTGTACGGGGGCTTAAAGGTTTGCCTTTATAGGTAATATGCAGTGCTTCTGAGGAGTTTTGTTTGCCGGAGTCCCATACCTGCGCGCCGTTTTCATCTGTTACGCGGATCCGGTAAGCAGACTGGCTAAGGCCTTTAGCTCCGCCTTTAGCAGACATCTGCCAACTGAAACGGGGCGCGGTGACGTCAATGCCAATGGGCTGAGTGCGATATTCAGTTTTCAGTGCTGCAAGATCAAACTGATCAGTAACACTTCCGACGCTGCCAGTTCCTCCGCAAGCTGAAAGTAACGTGGCGGGTGCTGCAACAGCAAGAGTGAGTATTAGTTTGCGCATGCAAATCTCCGGTACGTACCTGGTGGCAATCTGTTCAGTGAAACCTGCGATTAGCGCGAGTCTTCTGAAACGTTATGATTGAAAGTGATTGGCATGTTGCCCTAAGCACATAGATGTTGTCAATGTGTTAACGGCGGGTCACCGGAAACGAAAGGTTTTGGAGGCGTGTGAGTGGTACCAACCGGACTGAATAACCCGCGCCGGTGTAGTGCTCTGTAGAGTGATTAGCGCATTTTAGATCCGCTGCAAAGCGTGTTTTATCAACTTTACATTCAGTTCTGCGTCAATCTGTCAGTCCAGAAAAAATTGGTTGTTTTTTATTCGCGAATTTTATCAATAGCTGGTATTAATCATATTTGTTTGTGATTGTTATTGACTGTATATGATTGTCGATGTACTTTGTTGCCTCAATGTTAATTAATATCGAGCAGTTTTAATAAAAATAACACGCTGCCAAAAATTAGATAAATCACTGACACAACCACGCAAGGAGTTGAAAATGGCTTCATTTTCAGGACTGACAACCACACCAGTTTTCCGCCGTTCTGTACTCGCGGCACTTATCACTGCTTCTTTTTCTCAATGTGCAGTTGCACAGGAAGCAGAGTCTGCACAATCTGAACCGGATCCAATGGTAGAAACCATTGAAGTTCGTGGTTCAGCAACCGGTACTCTTATCCGCGGTGCAACACCGGTAGGTACTAACGTTGTAGGGATTTCAGAAGAGGATGTCGCTGAAATTGGTGTGCCTGACAGTAACGAACTTCTTGCACAAATTCCGCAAATGACCAGCACCTTCAACAGCCGTCCTACTATGGCGACTGATATTGGTCAGGGCATGCCAATGCCGAAACTGCGGGATATCGGTACCGGTGGTGGTAGCACGACACTGGTACTGCTGAACGGTTTACGTTTACCGGGTTCCGGTATTATCCAAACCGTACCAAATGCTGCGGCCATTCCTCCATCAGTATTAAGCACGGTAGAAGTGGTAATGGATGGTGGTTCTTCCATTTACGGTTCTGATGCCATTGCCGGGGTGGTTAACTTTATCACCCAGCGTCCGAAAGATGGTGTGACCGTAAACCTCGAAGGTGGATTCGGTGACAGTTATACCGCAGGTTCCCTTAACCTGACTGCCGGCACTTCATGGGATTCCGGTGCGGCGATGTTGTCTTTCTATCATGCGGAAAACGGTGATGTGATGGGCTCTGAGCGTGATTTTATTACTGCTGACAGTACAAGCAACGGCGGCGGTGACTACCGTACCCGTCAGTGCAGCCCGGGCAATATCACGGCAAACGGGACCAGTTACCGCATGGACACGCTGACCGAAGGCAGTAACTTATGTGATCCTAACGATGGTATTTCTTATGTACCGGAGCAAAAGCAGGACACCATTTTCCTGGCTCTGGAGCAGGAATTTTCTGACAACGTTTTCCTTAATCTGAACACGTACTACAGTGACTGGGGCGTGGATATTACCGGCGATGCGACCAACGCGTTAACGGATCTGGGTGCTTCAGGCACAATTACATCAGATAACCCTTATTTTACTGCTATCGGTGATGAAACTTCGCAAACTGTCGACTTCAATTTTTCTGACGTAGTTGGCCCGGGCGCGAAAAACAGCAGCGACTTTAAAGCATTCTCTTTCATGCCGGAGCTGACCGTAGAATTACCGAACTACTGGCGTCTGAAAGCCGCATACAGTTACGGCTGGGCGGAAACCCACGGCGAAGAAACCGGCGTAAATGCGACTGCCGTTGCTACTGCGCTGGCCGGAACGGATGTATCTACAGCGCTGAACCCGTACGATGTAGCTTCAACAGATCCTGCGGTACTGAGCAGTATCCTTTCTTACTACGGTACACTGGGCGATGCCAAGCAAACTCACCATCAGATCCGTCTGACACTGGATGGTGCTATTTATTCTTTACCGGCCGGTGATGTGATGCTGGCTGTGGGTACCGAATACTTTAAGCAAAACTACGACGTGTCGTTCGGCGGTGGCGCAGCAGATGCCCTGCAAATGACAGAAACATCCGCATCACGTAACGTGAAGTCTGTTTTCAGTGAAGTGGTTGTGCCGGTGATGGATGACATCGATGCCGGTACTATCGACTTTACTGCATCCATCCGTTACGACAGTTACAACGATGTGGGCAGTACAACTAATCCGAAGATTGGTGTGGATTATTCTCCTACTGACAACTTACGTCTGCGTGCACAATGGGGTACCTCATTCCAGGCGCCAAGTCTGGCAGACTCCGGTGCAGCCGTTGATACCCGCGCTATTACTCTGGGTGTGAGCCCCTGGACGGCACCAGATAGCGAAGCCAGCGATTTCTATCGCGGTACTATTATTCTGGCCGGTGGTAGCGACGGGCTGCAGCCTGAAGAATCTGAGTCATACAGCGTAGGTTTCGACTGGACACCAGAGTTCTCTGAGGGTTTGAAAGTCAGCATGACCTATTTCGATGTGGACTATTCAAGTGCTATCAGCCTTGCGCCGTTCTATACGCCAAGCGTACTGTTCAGTACGGAAGGTTACTCGGATTACTACACAATCAATCCAACACTGGATGAGGCGCTGGCAGCGGCTGACGGCATGCGCATTGACGGTCAGTCAATCGAGAGTCTTTACGCTGACGGCAATTCAGCCTACGTCCTTTTCGATGCCCGCCGTAAAAATATGACGGCCACAAAACTGTCGGGTATCGATTTCGACATCGCTAAAGAATGGCAAACCAGCTTTGGTAGCGTGAATGCCAGCGTTGCCGGCTCTTATACACTGGACAGAACATTCCAGCCTGTACAGGGCGCGGCGTATCAGGATGAAAAAGGTACCGATGAGCGTGGTGACTACAACCTGCTAGCTCAGGTAGGTGCGACTTACGAAAACATGCTGGGTACTGTGCGTATTCTTCACACCGATGGCTGGGAAAACGCGGTTGCTTCAGCAGACTCTCTGACCACAGTAAATCTGTTCGGTAAGTACGATTTAGGCGAATATGAGTTTGTGGAAGAAGCATCTGTTACTGTAAACGTAGACAACCTGTTCGACGAAGATGCAGTTTACTATGATGATGCAAACGGCTTTATCAGTGGTTCAACACTGGGCCGTGTGATTTATCTGGGACTGAATCTGAAGATGTAATTCAGTGCATGAACTGAAAGCGGAGTCTGCAGACTCCGCTTTTTGTCGTTCAAAGTAAGGCTTAAAAATGGCCTGAGTACTGACGAAAGCAACATGACGGAACACAATAAATGCAGGAGAAAAATCATGCTTAAAGCCGTTCTGGATATAGGCAAAACCCACATTAAATTGCTGTTGGTAGATAACGGTAAAGAATGCGCCAGCTTCAGCTGTAAGAATGCGCCCATTGCCGGCATGTATCCTCAGGCAGATGTGGAAGGCATATGGAACTGGCTGGCAGAAACCTTACGCTCATGCACACTTACGCCTGATATCAACGCTTTTGTCGTCACCACTCACGGAGCGACGGCTGCGTTAGTGAATACGAACGCCCCTGAAGGGGAGCAACTGGCACTGCCGGTCCTTGATTATGAATTTCAGGGCGTAGAGAGTTGCTCTGATGCTTATGAAAGTGTGCATCCTGACTTTTCAGAAACCTTATCCCCCGCATTGCCTGCAGGTTTGAATCTGGGTAAACAATTGTTCTGGTTACAGCAGAAGTATAAAGAGGCGTTCGACTCAGCCTCAACCATTTTGCTTTACCCGCAGTACTGGGCCTGGCGTCTCGGCGGCTCACCGGCTGCAGAAGTAACATCTTTGGGGTGTCATACTGATATGTGGCAACCTCAGAAAAAAGACTACTCTTCGCTGATTGATAAGTGTGGCTGGCGGGAAAAAATGCCGGCACTTAAAAACGCATGGGATTGTCTTGGCACCGTGTCAGCGAAGGTTGCAAAGGAAACCGGATTATCTGAACAGTGCGAGATTTTTGCCGGTATCCACGACAGCAATGCCAGCCTGCTGCGCTATTTGTCACTGGCGAAAAGCGGCGAGAGTTTCAACGTGATTTCTACCGGAACCTGGACCATTCTGATGCAGGCAAACGGTTACACCGGCAAACTTGCCAGCTATAAAGATACCCTGGCCAACGTGGATATTTTCTCTAACCCCGTCAGTTGCGCACGTTTCATGGGCGGACGGGAATACGAAAGCATCTGTACTTCTCTGGGCGGCAACATTCGCATGAGTGCTGAAGCCGGGGATATTCAGCAGGCGCTGGATAAAGGCTGGATGGTGACGCCGGATTACAGTCAGGGGAATGGCCCCTTCGGTGGCCTTACTGCGAAACAATTATGTCCGGATGCGCCGCCTGCTCCTCAGGCTATTGCGACGCTGTACTGTGCGCTGATGATTGATCAACGGTTAACTGATCTGCATTCAACCGGCACAATATATATAGAAGGGGCTTTCCTGAAGAACCCCATGTTATGCAAGTTAGTCGCACAGCTGCGTCCGGACCAGACTGTCATGCTCTCCCGTGATAACACGGGAACAGTAATGGGCGCGGCAAGTTTAATTCACTTTGATAAGCAGGCTGCAGCTGAACTGGACTTAGTGCCCTGTGAACCTTCTGCGTTTGATAAATTGGAAGCGTACCGGGAAAAGTGGTACAAATCGATGGGATGAATCTATCATATTCAATCAAAAACTTGGTTTTTTGATTGATTGTGCTTGAACAGGTGACTATATTATCGCTTACACGAATAACAATTATACAGGCAACACCATGCTGGAGAAGCAACGTCACCAGCTCATTCTGGATATCCTTGATGAGAGCACCTTTGTGAGTGTGCGCGACTTGTGCGCGCAACTTAACTCGTCTGAAGCGACCATTCGTCGAGACTTAAACAAACTGGCTGATGCGAAGAAAATTAAAAAAATTCGCGGCGGCGCGCAGGTGTTAGACAGTAAGACCGTGTCTAATATCCGCCTTTCCGGTAATGCTTTTCTGGTGGACAGAGAGCGCAATACCAGTACCAAGCAACTCATTGCCAAAGCGGCCACTGACATGTGTGAAGACGGCGAATCTATTATCATCAATGGTGGTACCTCCACGTTCATGATGTCTGAGTTTCTCGCCGAAAGACGCATGAACATTCTGACGAACTCCTTCGTACTTGCACATGAGCTACTGGAAAACAGTCAGAATCAGGTAACCCTACCCGGCGGGGAAGTGTACCGCAAGCAAAGTATCATTCTCAGCTCATTTGAAAACGATACAACACAAAACTACCGTGGCAGTAAAATGTTCATGGGTTCACCCGGTGTCAGTGAATTCGGCGTCATGGAAACCGATCCGTTGTTAATTCTGGCGGAGCAAAAACTCCGTAAGCGGGCCGATAAACTTATCGTACTGGCTGACAGCAGTAAAATTGGTGTGAAAGGTAATCTGATTTTCTGCGGATTGTCTGAAGTCGATACGGTCATCACCGACAGCAATGCAGCACCGGAAGCACTGGATAAAATCCGCGAATTCGGTGTGAATGTGATTGTGGTCGAGGCCTGCGATTAGGATTTACCACTCGTACAAACTGAGCGCGGTATCCTTCCGCGTTCTTTTCAGCTTCTGTCTCTGAATCAGCCCTGCCTTCATTAACAACTGCTAAACATCCGCAAAGCGTCATTCCTGAATAGATTTATACAACCCTTAAAATACTTGTAACAATTCTGTTATATTGTGATTGGAAATGATTGACAAAGATTGTATTGGATGTATATTGAATCATTAATGAATTAATGAGTCTCACAAAAGACCAGTTTCAATTAATTAACTTCACAGGATGCCTATAAATGCCTTATCAGCCAGATGAATACAAACACGTTAAATATCTGTGGGAAGACGAGGTTGCAGATAAACTCGATCCCGTAGAAAACCTGGTATACCGCTCGAATAAGCTGGGCGAAGACCAGCGTATTACTAATACCGGCGGCGGTAATACTTCGGCTAAGTTAATGGAAAAAGATCCGTTGACCGGTGAAGAAACTGAAGTGCTGTGGGTAAAAGGTTCCGGTGGCGACCTGCGTACATCAAAGAAAGAAAACTTCTCTTCTTTATACCAGGACAAACTGAACGCACTTGACGGCGTGTATCAGGACTATTCAGATAAAGGCTATAAGTCTGCCGGTGAAGACCGCATGGTCGGCATGTTCAAGCACTGTAACTTCTGTCTGAATCCACGGGCCTCGTCGATTGATACGCCTCTGCATTCAATGATTGACGAAAAGCACGTTGATCACCTGCACCCGAATGCCGTTATCTCCGTTGCATCCTGTAAGGCGCAGAAAGAACTGACTGAAGTGATCTGGGGCGGCAAGCTGGCCTATGTGCCGTGGATGCGTCCCGGTTGGGAAGCGGCGAAACTGTGTGAAGACACTTACGCTGCGAGCCCTGACATCTGGGGTATTCTGTTAGGTCAGCACGGTCATACCAACTGGTCATCTGAAAGTAAAAGCTGTTACGAAACCTCTTTATGGGTTATCGAAACAGCGGCACGTTACATTGAAGAGCACGACAAAGGCGAAATGACCTTTGGCGGTCAGAAGTATCAGTCTCTGGACGATGCGGCCCGTACTGATCTGTTAAAAGACTTTTTACCGGTAGCCCGTGGCCTGCTTTCTAATAAAGTGAAGTTCATCGGTACTGTTCAAACTGACGATGCCACACTGCGGTTCGTAAACAGTGTCGATGCGCCCCGTCTGGCTGAGTTAGGTACATCGTGTCCTGACCATTTCCTGCGCACCAAGATTAAGCCACTGTTTGTCGATTTCGATCCGCAGAATGATGATTTCGATACCCTGATCACTAAGTTTAAAGCCGGTCTGGAAAAATATCGTGAAGATTACACGGCATATTACGAAGCCTGTAAGCGTGAAGATTCTCCGGCTATGCGTGACCCGAGCCCGACGGTTGTACTGATTCCGGGTGTAGGCATGATTGCCTGGGGTAAGAACAAGAGTGAATCCCGCGTTACTGCAGAATTCTATAACTGTGCTATTGAAGTAATGCGTGGTGCAGAAGCGATTTCTGAATATACCGCGCTGCCTGCTCAGGAAGCGTTTGATATTGAATACTGGGCGTTAGAAGAAGCAAAACTTCAGCGTATGCCGGCAGAAGCGCCACTGGCCCGCGACGTGGTTGTGGTGATTGGTGCCGGTGACGGTATCGGTAAAGCGACAGCGCACCGTGTTGCTAAAGAAGGTGCCCACGTAGTGTGTGCAGACCTTAATCTTGAGAATGCACAGCGCACCGCGAAAGAACTTACCGACAAGTATGGTCAGGGAATTGGTGTAGCCGGTACTGGAATTTCTGCCTGTGGCCCGGCTGTGGCACTTCAGGCTGACATCACTAAACGTGAAACCGTTGAAGCGCTGTTCACACAGGTACTGCTGGCGTATGGCGGTCTGGATAAAGTGATTGTGACTGCCGGTGTATTCATCGCAGAAGGCGCAGACATGGCGAAGAATGATCAAATCTTCGACCTGAGCTTCGGCGTGAATGTGAAAGGTGGTTACGTCGTTGGCTCAACGGCTCAGAAAATCTGGGAAGCGCAGGGCCTGAAAGGCGCACTGGTACTGACTACCAGCGTGAATGCAGCTGTATCGAAGAAAGGTTCTCTGGCGTACGACACCAGTAAAGCGGCGGCAAACCATCTGGTTCGCGAACTGGCGGTTACCTTGTCACCGCTGGTCAACGTGAATGCACTGGCACCGGCAACAGTTGTGCAGGGCAGTAACATGTTCCCGAGAGACCGCGTGATTTCATCACTGACCAAGTACGACATTGCTCATGATGAAAGTGAAAGCACGGAAGAATTACGTGACAAGCTGGCGCAATTCTATGCACAGCGCACGTTAACCAAACAACCTATCACACCGGATGATCAAGCCGAGGCGGCCTATCTTCTTGTATCCGGTCAACTGAGCAAAACAACCGGGCAAGTGATCAGTGTAGACGGCGGTCTGCATGAAGCTTTCCTGAGATAAGAGGTGACTTATGTTAAGAAGAATTGATGCATCCATTATCAGCGATGACAACGAAAAGCTGAAAGGGCACTTAGACGCAGATTACGCTGCACTTGCAGAAAAGCTGGCACGCCAGGATATCGATATTGAGAAAATCACTGAGCTGGCCGGTGAATTCCAGGTTGCCGTACCTTCATGGGGTACAGGTACCGGCGGCACCCGTTTTGCCCGTTTCCCGGGTGAAGGCGAGCCACGCAACATCTGGGAAAAGCTGGAAGACTGCGCAGTGATCAACGAAATGTCAGGTTGTACTGACAGCGTATCACCTCACTTCCCCTGGGATGTGGTTGACGATTTCTCTGAGCTGAAGCAAAAAGCCGATGAGTATGGTCTGAAGTGGGTATCGGTGAACTCAAACACGTTCCAGGATCAGCGTGGTCAGGAACATTCTTACAAGTATGGTAGTTTGAGTAACACTAAGAAAGAATCCCGTGAGCTGGCGATTCAGCACAACCTTGATGTAATTGGCTACGGTCAGCAACTCGGTGCTAAAAGCCTGACAGTATGGGTTGGCGACGGTTCAAACCATCCCGGTCAGCAACATTTCCAACGTGCATTCGAGCGTTACCTTGCCAGCATGGAAGAAATATATATAGGCTTGCCGGATGACTGGGAAATGCACATTGAACACAAAATGTTCGAGCCTGCATTTTACTCCACTATTATTCAGGACTGGGGTTCAAACCTGCTGGCCGCTATGCACTTAGGGCCTAAGTGTAAGTCTCTGGTTGATTTGGGTCACCATGCACCGAATACCAACATTGAAATGATTGTGTCGCGTTTAATTCAGTTCAAGAAGCTGGGCGGTTTCCACTTCAATGACAGTAAATATGGCGACGATGACCTGGACAGTGGTTCACTGCATCCGTATCAGCAGTTCCTGATCTTCAACGAACTGGTTGATGCTGAATATCGTCAGCAGGACGAGTTCGGTCCGGCGTACATGCTTGATCAGTCACACAACGTGACCGATCCTGCAGAAAGCCTGATCAATTCAGCCATTGAGGTACAGCGCTCTTACGTAAAAGCATTGCTGGTTAACCGCGAAGCCCTGTATGGTTTCCAGGAAGACAACGATGCACTGATGGCGTCACTTGAGCTGAAAAATGCGTTCAACCTGGATGTATCACCTATTCTGGCGATGGCGCGTTACCGTAAAGGTTCACCAATCAATCCTCTTGGTGTTTACCGAGGTGTTGGTTATCGTGAAACCATGGCAAAAGAGCGTCCACGCGACCCCAATGCCACCGGTTCTGGTATCGTCTGATTCAGACGGACTGTGAATCTGGCCTGAAGATACAGCTCGCGTTTGCGGGCTGTTTTGTATCTGAGGGCTGTGGATCTGTAGCATGAGAACGGAAAACAATAATGCGATTAAGCCAGTGTCATAATTTTCATGATTTTCGTAAGTTGGCGCAGAAGCGTTTGCCCGGGCCAATTTTTAACTATATCGATGGCGGTGCTGACGATGAAACCACGTTACGCCGTAACACGTCGGCTTTCCGTGAGTGTGATCTGATCCCCCGCGTACTCACCGGCGTGAAAGATATTGATTTGAGCGTTGAAGTGATGGGGCAAAAACTGCAGTTGCCGGTTTATTTGTCACCAACCGCACTGCAACGTTTGTTTCATCATCAGGGTGAACGGGCTGTGGCAGCGGTCGCAGAGCAATTCGGTACCATGTTTGGTGTGTCGTCCCTCGGCACAGTCAGCATGGAGGAAATTGCTAAGCAATACGACACGCCTCAGGTATATCAGTTCTATTTCCATAAAGATCGCGGTCTCAACAGGGCCATGATGGAACGGGCGAAAGAGTCCGGTATCGAAGTGATGATGCTTACTGTCGATTCCATTACCGGCGGTAACCGCGAGCGGGATTTACGTACCGGTTTCTCCATTCCTTTCCGGTTGAATCTGGCGGGTTTGTGGCAGTTTGCGACTAAGCCGGCGTGGGGCATTAACTATGTCACCCATGAAAAATTTTCGCTGCCGCAACTTGATGCCCACATTAATATGGGCGGTTCAACCAGCTCTATCGGTGACTACTTTACAAATATGCTCGACCCGTCGATGAACTGGAAAGACGTGGCAGAGATGGTGAAATTCTGGGACGGCCAGTTCTGTCTCAAAGGCATTATGAGTGCCGACGATGCTAAACGTGCCGTTGATATCGGCTGTACCGGCATTGTGATTTCAAACCACGGTGGCCGTCAGCTTGATGGTTCCCGAAGTTCTTTCGATCACCTGGCTGAAATTGTTGATGCCGTCGGTGACCAGATTGATGTTATGTTCGACAGTGGTATTCAGCGCGGTACGCATGTACTCAAGGCATTAGCGCTGGGTGCGAAAGCAGTCGGACTGGGGCGCTACTATCTTTATGCTCTGGCAGCGGCAGGTCAGAAGGGCGTAGAGCGTGCGATGCAGCAAATGGTGGCTGAAATCGAACGGGACATGCGCCTGATGGGCTGCAGCAAAATCAGCGAGCTGAACCGCGACCACGTGCGATTCAGATAAGCGTTTTGTACGCTTTGTAAAATGAAGCACGCATGCAGGCTAGCTTGCGTGCAATCTTTATGTTGTTCTCCCTCTCTTCTTTAAGCCCGACCCAATCCGTTAACAGTTCTACGGATCTCCTTTAAATACATCACTGTATGCGTATCCCTGCACCTCATGATTACTACTTTTGAATATTTGTGATTGGAAATGATTAAAAGTGTGTGATTTACATAAAATTATTGTGTATGCTGGCAATTGTATTGTTTAAATGATGTAAACCCGTTACTTAAAAATTACATGCGGGTGGTGTACCGGGAGTAAAGGCATGACACCAAATCCATTACTAGGGGTATTGTTTCACTGGCTGGGCGGTTTGTTCTCTGCCAGTTTCTATGTTCCGTACAAACGCATTCAAAAGTGGTCGTGGGAAATCTTCTGGCTGACCGGTGGTATTTTCAGCTGGTTCCTGTGCCCGTGGTTTTTCGCGATGGTCCAGACCGAAGATTTATTTGGTGTACTGGGCAGTACGCCGGCAAGCACATTGCAGCAATGTTTCCTTTGGGGTCTGGGCTGGGGCTTTGGCGGTTTAACCTTTGGTCTGGCTGTACGCTACATGGGGATCTCGTCCGGCATGGCTATTGTGTTGGGTCTTACCACAGTATTAGGGACGTTAGGCCCACCTATATTTGATGGCACTATCGGTGCCGTACTGGCGACCACCAGTGGCCAGTTTGCTGTAGGCGGTACGTTGATGACCCTCGTCGGAGTTATTGTTGTTGCCAGGGCGACAGCTGAAAAGAACCGGAGTCTCGGCACCACAGAAGAAGCCGAAACCATTGATATGAAAAAAGGCTTAGCCATCGCCGCGTTTTCCGGCGTCATGTCTGCCTGTTTTGCTTTCGGTATTGCGGCGGGTAAACCCATCCGTGAACTGACTCTTGAAGCCGGCACCGATCATCTCTGGCAGGGATTGCCTGTATTGTGTGTTGTATTGCTGGGTGGTTTAACGACTAACGCCGTCTGGTGTATTTATCTGATTGCGAAAAATGGTTCTGCCAAAGAGTTTTTTGGTCAGGTCGCCAAAGGCACTGAGCGTCTGCAGGGCAACACGATGGTGAAAAACTATCTGCTGGCTGCATTAGGCGGTGCATTCTGGTACTTCCAGTTCTTCTTTTACACCATGGGCGAAAGCAACATGGGTAAGTACGAGTTCTCCAGCTGGACCATTCATATGGCCAGTATCATCATTTTCTCCACGCTGTGGGGATTAGCGTTGATGGAATGGAAAGGCAGCAATAAAAAGAGTCGTATGCTGCTGCTGACCGGTATCTCTTTACTTGTTCTTGCCACGCTGGTGATCGGCGTAGGTAACTCTCTGCAATAACGTAACAGTCCCTGGCGCCGGCCTTGGTATGGTTTCCAGTAGGTTGGCGCGCTTAATCTCTCTCCGGTACGCTGAGCTGTATTGTCAGCCGGTTAAGTGACAAAACTTAATTACCTTCGTGGCGGCAATGGCAACTTCACCCGCAATGGCCGCAGAAATATACCTGGCATCATTGTTGGTAATCGATGAACAGAACCATATGGAGAAGGTCTACCTCAGAGAATTAGCGGCTTTGCTGCGGTTGGATGATGAAATGGTACGCCGTCTGAACGAGAGTGGCAGAACCTAAACGAATGAAATTTCATACCTGAAAGTTTTCAAATCCCATCCAAAGGTATCTTTTTCCAGAACCATAAAAACGATATTGTTGTGCTACATTTTTAATCAGTCGATGCAGATACCCATTCAGGACAGATTATGAAAAAGTTATGTAGTGCAGCAGTATTGGCGTTCGCCGCCGTGTCTTCACCCGTCAGCGCCATCAGCGAGGGTGAGTATTATTATCTTCCAAGTGATCTTTGTGAAACCGCCAGTTCCGAAAATGTGAGCCAGAACAAGCTGCTTACCGTTATCGGCAATAACTCTCAGTCGCAGGTGCAACTGAATCTGGAATTACTGGCAGACTATCCTGAAACAGGACTGAGTTATCTTGAACAGGCGCAAAACGCTGCACAAATTGCGATTGTAGAAAAAGCTTCAAAAAACTGGGTACACTTCACGCAGGACAATATGTACATCTTAGGGAAAGAAAAAATCCCTTTGTCTGAAGCCGCTAAAATTCCGGCTATCCTTGCTAACTCACCGGAAAAAGCCGAAGCGTATCTGAGTAAAATCGAGTCTCTGGCGAAACGCTACAACTTAAAAGACGATGACATTATTATCGTGCAGACCGGTGCCCGGGTGCTGGTGCAGGACGATACCAACGAAGTATTCCTGAAATCATTCTTTACAGCATTTGATGCCAGACGGGTAGAAAAACATCTGCTGACTATCGACCATCATGCTCCGATGATGCAGTCACTGGAAGTGGCCTTCCATGAAAAACGCAGTCATGGTGCATGCGGTGTGAAAACCCAGGATGTCGCTAAGCTTTAATACAGTCCAGTAATCGTTGCTCCCGGCAGTCATCTGTCTGCGGAGCAATGATTTCAATACGACTCTCAGTGCAGTCATCAAGAAACATTTCCGTCATTTCATCGCCTTCAATGTTGAGCCCCAAAACACCCTCATCTGTGATTACCACAGCTTTAATCCGGCTACTTTTAAACGTCACAGCCCAATCTCTGAATGCTTTACGCCTGAAGGTATAGCGGACGTCAAATTGCCAGCCCACAGACCGGTATCCTTCGCCGCTATTTTCAGATTTGAGGATCCCGTTTTCAGGAAGAAGGACGTCCGGAGCACCCTGAGTGTCCGGCAGCGGAAATTTAGTTTGGCCCGAAATGTGACCCCACCTTTGTGATATCTGTGTTTTTCCTTCGAGGATATTCACGGCTATTTCGCCAAAGTCAGTAAACAGCGTAGTGAACATATCTCCTTTTCGCTGTTTTATATATCCTCTGAGTGCATTCCTGTCGGCATCAGAGTAAAGCGCCTGCTTGTTAGCGAGAATAAGGTCCGCAATATCAATTTGCTGGTTAAACGTGTCATGTTCTGTATACCGCCTGTCACACAGTTTTCTGGCATCAACCAGCGTAATTGTTTTTTGCAGTGAAATGACATCGTGATAGTGAGGTTCGCTGAGAATATCAATCACCTCTTTCGGGTGTCCGAGCCCGGTAGGTTCAATAATCAACCTGTGAGGATTGGCTTTCGCCAGCAGCTGATTTAAAGCAATTTGCATTGGCAGCTTTGCTGAACAGCACATGCACCCGCCGGGCACTTCTTTAACATACACGCCTTTCTCTTCAGAATATTGTCCACGCATTAAACTGCCATCAATACCTACCTCGCCGAATTCGTTAACCAGTACCGCCCAGCGCTCATGTCCGGGCTTCTGTTTGAGTAAGTTCAGAATAGCGGACGTTTTCCCCACACCCAGAAAACCGGTAATGATGTTGGTGGGTACCGCCGCCGATATCCGGTTAATACGCATTATTTCCTGCCTGAGTAAAAGTGTTGCTCTTTGCCTTCGTTTATCTGCTTGATGTCAGCACAATATTCTGAAACTGGCCTGATCAATAAACGGGGTATACCAATGGGATCGCCACTTTCCAGGCAATAGCCGTAACTTTTGTTTTCAATTTGCTTTAATGATTTGGCTATCTTGCCCAGAAGCATGCGTTCTCTGTCCAGAATTCTCAGGGCCAGTCTGGATTCCTCTTCATACTGTGCGCGGTCTACATCATCACTGAATTCGGGAGGAGAGCTTAATGACTCTTTTACATCTTCAATGTGAAGCATGGTCTTGTCTTTAAGTTCGAGCAGTAACGATTTGAAAAAGGCGAGCTGCGCATCGTTCATATACTCATCTTCGGACGCGGACAGTATTTGCTCTTTTGTGAGTTCCCTCATTTTTCCTCCTGACCAGCTTGCCGGAACCAACCTAAAATCCGGGTGTGATGACTTCTTCCATACAACTGTATGAATTGTCGTGTGTGTTCAGATTTTTCATTGCTCAGTGCCCCGATACGGGCAGCTATAAATTGACTGTCGAGTTGCAGACCACATTCAACGGTAATGCAGTGCACCCATTCCTGATAGCTTTGTGGTATGAGTGGTGAGGTCACGGCGTATCATCCTTTTCCTGTTGTAATTGCACTTGTTACATTATAACATTCTATTAATTGTTATAATATAACATTTCTTTGGAGAGTGGATGTTTAAGCTAAGTTATGTCGCTGCGGCCATCGCGACAGTCATTCCCTTTGTCGTGAATGCGCAAGGGGTACAGGGTTCAGTTAAAAATGCGTCAGGGCAGACGCTGGCTAAGGCAACCATTGAGATTGAAGCATTAGGGCTTGAGGTTGTCGCTGATGCGAACGGAAGCTTTGTGTTTCCGGAAATCGAACCCGGTGAGTATGTCATCCATGCTTCTGCTCCCGGATATGCTCATTTGCACAAAACCATATCGGTAGGAGAGCAGTCACCAGCAAATATTCAACTGGCGCTGACAAGAAGTGCCATCGAAGTTATTGATGTGACTGCAACGCCCATGCATCTTTCATCCATGGAGTCGGCGGCGCCGGTCAGTGTTCTTTCCGGAGAGTCATTGCGACGTCAACAGGCAGCTACTTTGGGCGATACACTGGAGAACCTGCCGGGCGTACAGTCGAATTTTCATGGCAATGTAGCCAGTACACCCATCATCCGCGGATTAAGCGGGCCACGGGTTTTGATTGCTCAAAATGGTCTGGATGTCAGTGATGTATCCCGCGTGGGGCCTGATCATTCCGTTGCCTCTGAAGCGTCTACTTCTCAGCAGATAGAAGTGTTACGGGGGCCGGCAACATTATTTTATGGCAGCGGTGCAATCGGCGGTGTAGTGAATGTGGTAGACGGCCGGATCCCGACAGACAATGATACCCGGGGCGAATGGTTGCTCGAAACTGACTCGGTGAATAACCAGAAACTGGGCTCTTTTAATGTTACCACCGGCGTTGATAAATTTGCCGTTTATGCAGATGGCTACTGGCGGGAGTCTGACGACTACGACACGCCCGTTGCGCCGGACATGGATGAAGACGGCCAGGATGCTGAACATGTTGTTAAAAACAGTGCTGAAAAGTCTGACGGGCTGACCCTCGGCGGCAGCTATCTGATGGATAACGGCTACGTGGGTGTGGCGGTAGAACGGTTTAACCGTGAATACGGTATTCCCGGACATTCTCATGGTGGCGAAGAAGCCGAAGAAAATGTGTTTGCTGATCTTGAGCAAACAAAGGTACAGGTTCTTGGTGAGTACCGGCTAAAAGGAGAATGGATTGACCGCGTTCAGTTTCGCGCGGGCCATACCGATTACGAACATGCCGAAATTGAAAACGGCGCTGCCGGTACAATTTTTGAAAACACTACCGACGAAATCCGTTTCGATATTATGCACTCGCCATTTTCTGAATGGCAGGGTGGCTTAAGTCTTCACTATAAAAACAGTGAAGTGGCCGCGCAGGGGGAGGAAGCATTTACTCCTCCGTCTGAAGCGGAAATGATTGCTCTGGGCCTGATGGAAGAAAGGCACTTTGGCGACTTTCTGTTACAACTCGGTGCGCGGATTGAACGGGTTACTCTCGACGCTGCTCAGGTGCAGTTGCCTCAGCTTTCTGCTCATGCTCATGATGAAGAAGAAGCTGAAGACGAACATGACCATGATCACGAGAGTGAAACAACGGTTACCCGTGTGTTTAGTGTGGATCAGAAATTCACGCCAGTCTCACTTTCAGCGGGTTTAGTGTGGGATTTTACACCCGGCTATAACATTGGTATTTCGGTATCCCGCTCTCAGCGTGCACCTTCTGCATCAGAGTTATTGTCATTTGGTCCTCATATCGGTACCCGTACTTATGAGATCGGTGCGTTGTTTGAATTGACCGGTGATGAAGAAAGTGCGTTAGGTCTGGCTTCAAAAGCCATCGATTTAGAAACGGCAAACAACATCGATGTGACCTTCAGAAAAACTGATGGTGACATTGGCTTCATTTTTAATGCTTTCTATAACCAGATAGATAATTACTACTATCAAATCGATACGGGGCTGTTTGCCGAAAGTGGTCACAGTCATGATCATGGTGAAGAAGAGGCAGAGGAGGCTCACGATCATAGCAGTGAGTTGCCGGTTTACCTGTTTGAATCAGATGATGCGATTTTACATGGTTTTGAGGCGCAGGTTGCCTGGCAGGTGACTGACGAGTTCAAGGCGCAGGTATTTTCGGATTATGTACGCGCCCGCCTGAAAGATGGCGGTGATTTACCCCGAACGCCACCGTTGAGATTCGGAGCACAATTCAGCTATCAGTCGGAAGTGATTACCGCAAACCTCGATATTACCCGTTACGCTGAGCAAGACCGCATTGCAGACTATGAAACCGTTACTGACGGTTACACCCTTGTGGACGCCTTTGTGTCTTACGACATGCAAGTCTTGTCTCAGGACGTGTCTTTGTACCTGAAAGGCAGCAACCTTACCGATACGGAAGCAAGAGTCCACTCATCATTTCTTAAAGATCTTGCTCCCCGTCCAGGCCGCAGCTTTGGTGTTGGTCTGAGAGGTTACTTCTAATGTTAAACCTGAATTCATCAATGGAATCGAAAATGAATACAACGAAAAAGCTCAGCTTTCTTGCAAGCGTGATCAGTGCCTTATTTCTTACCGGTTGCGGTGACGCAGAAACCACCATCATTGAGCAGGATCCTATAGTGGATGAGTCCGATGACGATCACGACCACGATCATGATGACGGGTATACAATTGTTAGTGCCGGCCGGTTATCCGTTCTTGATGCAGAATCAAACACGCTGGCAATATTTGATCTCGACGACAACAGCCTTCTTGACACCTTTTCAACAACCTACAGCGACAGTGCGCTGGCTACGTCAGCTGGAGGCCGGTTTGCCGTTATCACCAGCCGCACCAATGACCTCGTTGAATTCGTGGATGGCGGTCTCTGGCGGGAAGATCATGTTGAGCACCTGCATGACTATGAAGAAGCACCGGCGATGACGACTTTTGCGCTGACAGGCAGTCGTCCTACCCATGTAGTGGGTCACGACGGCCAGCTTGCAGTGTTTTTTGACGGTGATGCTGACAGCAGTTCACCTGCATCCGTTCAGGTGGTAACAGATACCAACATTGCAGCCGAAGCAAGTTCCGTTAATACCCTGACTTACGACGTTAATATGCACGGTGTTGCTGAACCAACAGGTGACATGCTGATAAGTACGGTTCGACGGGATGACAGCGAAACCACTTCAGCGAACCCGGTGCTGCCAGACAGTGTTGGCGTTTATCACTTGCATGACGGTGTTTATGAGCAGGAGCAGCTGTTTGCCGGTGAATGTCCGGATCTGCATGGTGCAGCAATGAATGACAGTTTTGCTGTTTTCGGATGCAGTGATGGTGTACTTGTTCTTTCGGCGACTGACGAAGTGTATTCATCATCGAAAATTGCCAACATTGAGGCCGTGGGTGACATGCGCATCGGGTCTGTATACACCCACCATGACGCCGCGTCTTTTGTTGGTATTGCTTCCGGTCACGGTGGCGGTGCCGCCGTTATTACGGCCATTCATGCTGATGACGGTGAGATGGAAGAGATTGACTGGGAGCCGGAAACGGACGCCACCCCGGTTTCTTACGGCTTTTCCTATGATGGTGTGCATTTTCTTATCTTAGATAGTCAGGGTTATTTGTCGGTAATGGCAGCCCACGCCCATGATGACCATATGCACTGGGAGCTTGAGGCGCGGGTGGATATCAGTGACGCGGATATTTCCACCATGCCTGACGGCCTTAACTTCTCGATGACAGTTTCTCAGAGCGCGGGGACGGTTTATGTCGCTGACCCGATTGCTTCTCATATTGTGATTGTAGATATCGAATCTGCTGCTGTAACCGGAGAAATTGAACCTGGTTTCGTTCCTGCTTCTCTAAGCTGGCTCGGGATTGCCGCTGAGCACGAGTAACATGTTGTAACCCCCGGGCGTCGCATTACCGGTAAAACCAAATGGAATGCGACGTATTCCTTCAAACTAACTCTCAGGAGCAAAATTATGTTTTCTTTGTGTCATACACCAGGGCTTGCAGCCACATCCGCAGCCGCTCTTTTATGTTTAGCTCCTTTTTCTGCAGCCTATGCTCTGGCAGGTAAGCATGTTCACGGACACGGGCAGTTACTCGTTGCTCAGGATGAGAGTAACTGGCAGCTTCAATTTTCAATTCCTGCAGCGGATTTACTGGGTTTCGAGCATGCACCGGAAAGTGATGAACAGATGCAGCAGGTACATCAAATCGAAAAACAAATAAGTGAGTACAGCAACGTTTTCTCTGTAGACGGAAATTGCCAGCTGGTCAGTCAGGAGGTCGACTTTCCCGACCACGACTCTCCTGAACACGACGTCGGCCATGAAACTCATGGCCTGCAGCATGAAGATGAGCAACACCATGACGGGGAGCATCACGACGAGGATCATCACGACGAGGATCATCATGATGCGCACCATCACGAAGATGTTACGTTAGCCTATCAATTATCTTGTAGTGACGACATTTCTGAAATGACGATAACCCTTTTTCGTCTGGCGCCATCATTGTCAGCCCTGGAAGTTCAGTGGGTAAACGACAAAGGTCAGGGGATGGCTGACGCTACACCTCAGAGCGCAACAGTAAGCTGGTAAATATCACATGCAAAATACTCCTCTCTACAACGGAAATACTATGCCGCGGATTCAGGAAGTGGGCGATAAAATCGCTATCGCACTTTCATCTTTATGCGTTGTTCACTGCGTACTCACACCATTATTAATCATCGCCTTACCCACTTTCGGCGGGCTGGCAATCCTCGACCACGAAGTCTTCCATCAGGTCCTGCTGTTTTTTGTTATACCGGTAGGTCTTGTGGCGTTACTTGCCGGTTACCGGCACCACAAGAATGGCAAAGTACTTTCCTGCGGACTGGCAGGTTTGTTACTGCTTACCCTCGCCGGCACGGTTGCTCATGACACTGTCGGGGAGGCGGGGGAGACGGTGTTAACCATAATCGCCTCATTATTTATCGTCATCGCACATATTCAGAACTTCCGAAAGCGAAACCTCACCCGCTGTGAGCACTCCTGAAATACCAATTGTTAAACTCTCAGAACAGGCACCACCACCATGCACCACAATAAGTTACCCGTTACTGTACTGTCGGGTTTCCTGGGAGCAGGAAAAACGACTCTTTTAACTCATATTCTTAATAACCGCGATGGTTTGCGCGTGGCGGTGATTGTGAATGATATGAGTGAAATCAACATCGACGCCTCGCTGCTTAAAAGTGACGTATCACTGAATCACAGCGAAGAAAAGCTGGTTGAAATGAGCAATGGCTGTATTTGCTGCACGCTGCGTGAAGACTTGCTGATTGAGGTAAGAGAGCTCTCGCAAAGCGGCAAGTACGATTACCTCGTGATTGAGTCTACGGGCATTTCAGAGCCATTGCCGGTAGCTGAAACCTTTACATTTGCCGACGAAGACGGCGTGTCTTTGTCTGATGTCGCCACCCTGGACACCATGGTGACGGTGGTGGATGCGGTGAATTTTGTACGTGACTTCGATGAAGCGAAGTACTTGCAGGAAGCAGGAGAATCACTGGGCGATGATGATGAGCGAAGCGTATCAGATTTGCTCATCGATCAGGTGGAATTCGCTGATGTCATTTTGATCAGTAAGACCGACCTGGTTGAGCCGCAGGCAACAGAGAAGCTCACTGCTATCCTCAGAACGCTGAATACATCGGCAAAGATTTTGCCCATTGCAAATGGTCAGATTGATATTCGTGAGGTGTTGGGGACAGGTTTATTTGATTTCGCCAAAGCGCAACAAGCGCCGGGCTGGCTCAAAGAACTACGCGGAGAGCACGTACCTGAAACCGAAGAATATGGCATAAGCAGCTTTACCTATAAAGCGCGCCGGCCTTTCTACCCGGACAAGTTCTATCAATTTTTACATGGCAGTGAAAATTACGGGAAGTTATTGCGCTCGAAAGGATTTTTCTGGCTTGCCAGCCGCCCGGAGTTTGCCGGGCAGTGGAGTCAGGCAGGAGGCATTGCCCGTTATGGTTTCGGCGGCATGTTCTGGAAAGCCATTGATAAAAGCCAGTGGCCGGATGATGAAGATTACCTGAAAAGTATTGCTGAGCAATGGGAAGAGCCTTTCGGCGATATGAGACAGGAGCTGGTTTTTATCGGGCAGGATCTTGATGAGCAGGCGATTACCTGTGCACTGAATGACTGTTTGCTGGAAGATGAAATGATGGTGCAGGGAAAAGCCGTCTGGCAAATGCTCGATGATCCGTTTCCAAAATGGGAGGCAGCATCATGAGTGCAGCATTGCAATTTGACGACATCCGCCAGTGTGTTACCGGCGAGGTGCCGGAGGTACTGGCGGAAATATACCGGGATCACAATAACCTTGTAATTTGGGAGCGCAGCCTTAATACGCAATTGCTTCAGTTTTTAGAAGCGCGGCTGGCACAGGGTGAAAAGCTCAACGTAACCGAAGAAATCATAACCAGCAAGATACCAGAGCAGCTTGATGAAATTGACCAGCTGAACGCCTGGGGGAGTGCCTTATCAGACGATATCGCCCGGATGACAGAGATGTTTGCCTATCTCTTTGACATTGAACGGGTTGGCCTGCGGATCCGGACACTGGACAGTGCCATGTGTCCCCGGTTTCATATCGACCGTGTGCCCTGCCGTTTTATCACGACCTACGCTGGCAAAGGCACACAATGGTTAGCGAATCATGCGGTTAACCGCGCCATGCTGGGGCATGCCAGTAAAGGGTTGCCGGACGATCAGTCAGGGCTAATGAAATCTGCGCTGGATGTTCAAACCATGCAGGCAGGCGACATCGCGCTGTTGAAAGGTTCCGCATGGGAAGGCAATGAGCACGGAGCCATTGTGCACCGCTCGCCGTTGCTGGAAAGCGGTGAAAAACGCCTGATTATGACACTGGATTTTATGTGAGGCATTTCAGTAAGTCTGAAATTCGTGATCCCTTACGTCGTCGGGTTTACCAGCAAAAGGTTGAATACTTACAGCGTCCATCAGGTAAGCTGACGTACCCATAGGGTCTTCAAACATGGCCACCTGCAGAATTCCGCTAATGGTATACGCATCGCTGCTGCCGTCCATGGTAAAGCCCTCAGGTGAGCGGACATAAATCATTTGATTAGGTGCCGGGGGAGGGAAGTGAATACAGGCGCCGAAATAAGGGACAAGAAAAAAAGACAGGATTTCACGCCGGTCATTCACATCTAACGGTACGATGAAGCCATTGATTGTAACGGCTCTGTTGTGCAACGTTTTCACGGAAGTTGTAGATGTCAGCGTTGCCTGGTAGTCAGCATCGAAAGACGCCTTAATGGATGTGAAAACCTGTTCATTCATTGGCTTTGTTTTGTCGGGCTGGTACTGCTTTATGAGGGATGCTTCGTTTTCCGGCAGTAAGTCTTTCCAACCTGCATGCCATGGCTTTTCATTTTCAAACTGACTTCGCAAATCTTCATTGCTGTTTACAAAAATGGCATTTTTGCTGAGGCCGGATGACTCAGCCGGAAATGGTGAACCGTCGGTCAGGAGAAACCCGGCAACTACGCCTGCCAGTAAAGCCAGGCCAACGATTAATCCTGCTTTAGCGTGCATTTCAGGCCTGCCTACACCGACTGAATTTTAAGCGTCTTCTCAATTTCCACCGGTGTTGAGCCCCGTTTAGCCGTGAGGATCACGGTTATTGTATGCTCTCCTTTTTCCATGGCACGGAAAATCATCGTTGATTTTTTTGTTATCCCGGCAATGCGAATCGATTCTTCCGACAGTAATTTTATATGTTCGCTGCCTTTGATATTGACACTGACATCGTAGAAAGATGTTGGCACAAAGAAGGCTAATTCACTGTTGGTTTCTACCCCTGTTGAGGTACTTACCTTCCCGGGTACAGTCACACTGATATTGTCGAATCGCGTCTGTTGCATGTGTTGCTGCATCATAGGGTGGTAAGCAGCAAAACCTGCCATACCTTCTCCGTGAAAATCACAGGCTGATGCGCCGGAGGTGCAAACAATACTCATCACTCCTGCCGCGATCAGCAGCGCTTTATTCAAATAGTTCATAATTGTCCACTTTCAGTGTGTAAGCTGCAGTGCCTAATTCATGCTGACGGGTTTGAATATCCACTTCGCCCTCGAACCAGAAAGGTTGCTGTAAATCCTCTAACTCCAGTCCCTGCTCGTAGCTCACATAAATAATCTGATTAGGCGGTGGCGGTGGCATATGCAGACAGGCACCAAAGTAGGGAACGATGAAAAATTCGGTCACCAACTTTTCTTCATTTTGTTGAAGGGGGACCACGTAGCCCGGAATTTTAATTGAACGGCCGTCAAATTCAGGAATGACCTGCACAGAGCTTAACGCCTGCTTGAAACGCTCTACTTTCTCATCTTCAAACGAGTTCTGTGTGAATGCCTTTACAGAATCTTGTTGAGATCCGTCCTTAACATTGCTTAGATAGTCAGGTGGGTCCAGCAGCGCCGCCAAATCACTTGCCGGCATCAACGCAGTCCACTCTATTTCTTCATATTCGGCAGCAGATAGTGACGCGCTGAAGGGACACGCACTTATACACATTAAAATTGCGGTTTGTCTCAGGATTCGTTTCATTAAAAGCGTCGCTATTGGTTAGATAAAATATCCGATGTTATAACATCACCAGATTCTATAATAACGATAAGAGTTCAGTTTGAATAGTCAGCATACAAGCACTTCGTCGGCTTCTGTCGCGATACATCTCAAAGATGTGATTCATCAGTACCCGAAAAGTAAAACCCGCATGACACTGCCGGAATGGACAGTGGAAAAAGGTGACCGCATCTTTTTGCATGGCCCGTCGGGCTCGGGGAAAACCACGTTATTGAATATGCTGGCCGGTGTACTGAACGCAGACAGCGGTGATATTACCTTGCTGGGCGAGGATTTCTCTTCACTGTCATCCGGTAAGCGCGACGGGTTCCGTGCCCGGCACATCGGGGTGGTATTCCAGCAATTTAACCTGGTGCCTCATCTCAGTGTATTGAAGAACATCGAACTGGCCGCTTATTTCGGTGGCAACAATGGCAATATCAAAAGCAAAGCAGCGGGCTTAATTAACGCCCTTAAACTGTCTGAAGAAGTGTTAACCCAGTCAGCTAAAAGCTTAAGTGTGGGACAGCAGCAACGTGTGGCCATTGCCCGCGCGCTCATCAATGAACCTGAAATTCTGCTGGTGGATGAGCCGACTTCTGCGCTGGATACCGATGCCCGTGATGCATTTATGACTCTGCTGATTGATCTGTGTAAACAACATCACACTACGCTTATCTTCGTCAGTCATGACAAAAGCCTCGCGCAGTATCTGTCGTCATCAGTGTCTTTGCAGTCGTTATGCTCATTCAGTGAGGTGGCATAATGTTGTTATCTTTTGCAGTAAGCAGTTTACGAAGCCGCGCGAAGTCAGTGCTGCTTACTTTTCTTTCGTTGCTCATCAGTATCAGTGTATTACTCAGTGTTGAGCACATCCGTTTGCAGGCAGAGGCCAGCTTCAACCGCACGGTGTCCGGTGTGGACTTAATTGTCGGTGCGCCAAGCGGACAGATGAACCTCATGCTCTACAGTATTTTCCGCATGGGCAGCCCCACCAATAACGTGGAATACGACAGTTTTGAAATGCTCGAAAATAACGAACAGGTAAGCTGGGCAATTCCAGTCGCACTGGGAGACTCTCATCACGGTTACCGCGTGTTAGGTACCAATCAAACCTACTTCGATCAGTATAAGTACGGCAATAAGCAGCATTTGGCCTTTGCTGACGGCGAATCGTTCAAAGGCATATTCGACACAGTCATTGGTGCGGACGTGGCAAAGAAGCTGGGCTATAAGGTCGGCGATAAGATTGTTATTGCCCATGGTACCGGAGCCGTAAGCTTTACCAATCATGAGCAGTCGCCGTTTACTATTACCGGTATTCTCGCGCCTACCGGCACACCGGTTGATAAAACCGTACATGTGAGTTTAGCGGGTATCGAGGCCATGCATCTGGCGCCTTCCCAACTGAAAGACATCCTCGCAAACCCCGATGATTTTTCCAATCCACTGGTTCAGCCAGACAGCGTAACCGCCGTGTTGTTGGGACTAAAATCGAAATTTGCCACGTTCACTTTACAGCGGGCGCTGAACAATTATGAAGATGACAGACTCATGGCCATTCTGCCCGGCGTAGCCATGGCTGAGTTATGGAAAATGATGGGCACGGTAGAGAATATTCTGCGTGTGATCAGCGTACTGATCCTGGTGTCTTCATTATTCGGGCTGTCTACCATGCTGCTGGCTTCCATGCAGCAGCGGGAAAAAGAGATTGCAGTGCTCCGTATATTAGGTGCCGGAGCCGGCGTGGTGTTTTTACTTATTTTAACCGAAGCCATTGTCATTGCTGTCGGTGCCAGTGTGGTGTCACTGGGGTTAGTCACATCCATTTTTGCCGGCGCGAAAGGCTGGCTGGCCAGTGAGTACGGCCTGTTTTTATCTGCCAATGTGTTTAATACGCACAGCGCAATGGTTATTGGTGCTGTGGTAGTAGCGACGCTTATTACCTCGTTGTTGCCCGCAATTGACGCCTATCGCAGTGCTATTCATTCGAGGCTTTAGCTAAGCCTCGCGCGTCTAATATAGCGAGATGTGCGATAAGCTGCTTGTGGTTACAACTCGTTACGTTATAACATTTTCTTTTTAGTGTGATAACGGAACAGAGAAAATGGAACAAACAGCATATGCGTTACAGGCAGATAATCTGTGTGTCACGCTCGGCACGCAACAAATATTAAAAAATATCGCTTTTCATATTGAAAAGGGCGAAGTGCTGGCGCTGTTAGGCGGGAACGGTGCGGGAAAATCGACAACCTTGAAAACCTTTCTGGGTCTTATTTCACCCTCTTCCGGCTCTGCGAAAGTGCAGGGTAAAGAAGTGGCACAACATCCGGAGATCATCCGCGAGAAAGTGGCTTATTTGCCGGAATCAGTCATGCTCTATGAGCACCTGAGTGCTATTGAGAACATCAAGTACTTCATTTCTCTGGCAGGTCTGACACGCAGTACCGGCGATATAGAGTCAGCCCTGAAACGTGTGGCACTGCAAAGTACCGCGTGGCACAAGAAGATGAGCCATTATTCGAAGGGGATGCGTCAGAAGACAGCTATCGCCCTTGCGCTGCTGCGCGATACGCCCATTTTGTTTCTGGATGAGCCCACATCTGGCTTAGATCCCGTTGCTATCGATGAACTGAACCGCCTTATCAGCCAGCTTGCCAGTGAAGGTAAGTCCATCCTGATGGTTACTCACGATGTATATGGTGCCTGCCATGTGGCACACCGGATTGGCCTGTTACGTGACGGCGAAATCGTAGGAACGTTCACTGCTAACCCCGGCGAGAGTATTGATACTGAAGCGGTACACGCAGCTTTCGCGAAGGGACAGGTTGCAGCATGAGCAGGCAAATAATTACTATCGCAAAAGATGAATGGCGATACTGGTTCCGGACGAAACTGGCGATTACTGTATTAATTTTTACGGTTATTCTTACGCTGGCATCAGTGGTGATTACTGCAATGACGGTGGACGCAGATAACCATAGCCGCCATATTCTGCAGTCTGAGTCAGAGCACGCTTTTGAAGACCAGCCAGACCGCCATCCTCACCGGATGGTGCATTTCGGTCACTATTTGTTTCGTACGCCAACACCTCTTGGCCGCATTGACCCGGGCATCGATACATACACAGGTACTGCCATCTTTTTAGAAGGTCACCGTCAGAACGGCGCGACATTTTCGGGCCAGCAGCAAAGTACCGGACTTAACTGGCTGGGTAAACTATCGCCCGCAACCGTCTTACAAATACTTGCGCCTCTGTTACTTATTGTCATGGGCTACAGCGTGATTACCCGCGAAAAAGAGGCGGGTACGTTCACATTCCTCAAAGTGCAGGGTGTATCACCACTCACTTTGATTGCCGGTAAGACCCTGGCCTTGTTCATGGCCGCCGGGGTGGTACTGTTACCGCTGGCCCTTGGCGCGCTTTACGCTGCATTTCAGGGCGCGGGTATCGTTGCTGCACTTTCATTCTTAGCGGGTTACGCACTCTATCTGATGGTCTGGGTGGCGTTAGTTATGCTGGTTTCCGTGCTTGCCACAACCAACCGGAGCAGTTTTGGTGTTCTGATTTTCAGTTGGATCGCTATTTGTCTTGTTCTGCCAAGAGTTTCTGTAAGTGCAGCCACAATGGCCGTCTCGTCGCCCGGGAAGCTGGAGACTGATTTTGCTGTTCTCGAGGAATTACGTACATTAGGCGACGGTCACGACGACAGTGATCCTGCTTTTAAGAAGTTTAAAAGTGATTTGCTGGCTAAATACAATGTAGAAAATATTGAGGACTTGCCGGTTAACTTCAAAGGCGTTGTAGCACAAAAGTCAGAAGCAGACCTCACCGCAGTGATTAACCGGTTTGCGTCGCAAAGCATGAATGAGGAGCAGGCGCAGGCTAATGTTGCCCGCCAGTTTGGCTGGATTTCTCCTACCATTGCTATCCAGACCTTATCGATGAAACTTGCAGCAACCGATCTGGAAAACTATCACCGGTTCCTGAAAGAAGCAGAAGCCGTGCGTTACGATTTTGTGCAGTCATTGAACAAACTCCATGCCGAAGCTTTGTCTTATGCGGATGACGCGAATAAGTACCAGAGTGAAGCAAACCGTCAGAAAGCAAAAGTCGACTCTGCAAACTGGAAAATGCTGGAAGCCTATACGTTTGAGCCCGAATCCGTGACACAGAGACTGGCCTCTGGCAGTACGGCATTTTTTCAGTTAGGTGTGTTGATTGTTGTTTTATTTGGTGCCGTATTTTTTGCAGGGAGACGCGCATGAACTGGACGGATTTAAAGCGTGAATCAGGGCTTATCCTGACTAAAAAGAGTGTGGTTTTCTTGCTGTTTGTTGCGTTTGCTCTGTCGGCATTTTCGGTGTGGACAGGCACGCAGGAAGTAGAAAAACAGCGTGAGACAATATCACGGCTTATCGACGCCGACCGCATCGACCGCGCTGAAGTGCTGGAACAGAAAACCGGTTATGGCAGTGTGGCATACTATGCCTTTAGTCTGACTTACGATCCGCCTTCAAACCTCGCATTCGCCGGGTTGGGAAGCCGTGATTCTTATCCATGGAAGCACCGCATCCGCGCGCTTGCACTGGAAGGGCAAATTTACGAGTCTGATACCGGTAATCCCGAAATGGCTATGGCAGGGCGTATCGATTTCACGTTCGTCATTAGTATTCTTGCCCCGTTGATCACCATCTTGTTATTGCATGATATCCGCGCCGCCGAACGTGCGTCCGGCCGGTATGCATTGCTGGTGGTGTCAGCCCGCCGCAAGTTTGGTTTGTGGTTGCCAAGAACCGTTTCCATGGTGTCGTTCCTGTCTCTGGCGCTGCTGATCCCGTTCTGGATTGGCGCGGTGTGGAACGGGGCGCTGGCTATCCATATTGTTCTGGTGTCGCTGATCACCATATTGCACATCGCATTATGGGCAGCACTCTGTTACTGGTTTGGTAAGAAAGACTCCTCAGCACCTCATCTGGCGTCTGCACTTCTGGGCTTATGGTTGGTCAGCAGCTTCGTTTTGCCGGCGCTGGGAAGTGTGGCCATTGAGCGTATGTTTACAGGGCCACAGGGCGGTGAAATCTTGATGACCCAAAGGGAAGCGGTAAACGGTGCATGGGAGCTCCCGTTTGAAACTACAATGGATGCATTTACCGCCCGTCACCCCGAGTGGAAGCCGTATACAAAGATGGATTCATTGTGGGACTGGAAATGGTATTACGCATTTCAGCAGACCGGTGATCAGGCCGCAGAGCCTTTGTCTCTCGCATACCGCGAAGTGGCGAAACAGAAGTACGAGGCAGCATCCTGGTTGTCGGTATTGTCGCCAGCAAGCTGGGTTTCAAGAAGTGTTACCCGGCTAGCGGAAACCGATCCGGTAGCGGCATGGCATTACGAACAGCAAGTGCGCGATTACCATGAATCATTACGGAAATACTTTTATCCGTACTTATTTAAAGCGCCGGCCTTCGACAGAAGCGAGCTGAGTAAAATGCCTGTTTTTGCGCCTGAAAAGAGCAACTAACGATAACAATGGCCGCCCAAACCCACAGGCGGCCTTTTCTTTTTGTTTTCACTGACAACTGTTGAGCTTCGTTTGCAGGTGGCGCTGCTGATACCAAAGCAGTGGCGCGCACACGCAGAATAATCCCAGCGCATAAAGCATCTTTGTACCCAGTCCCACAGCGATGGTGGCGCAGAACAGGCAGCTTAGCATTACCAGTGGACGGTGCTTTGCTGATAAAAGGCGGACAGCCGCCAGCATACTTGCCAGATAAATCAGTACAAATACGCCGTTAACCCAACCAATCAGGTCTTCCAGATTATAGGCACCGTAGTGAGTGATTATCAAAGTGAGAGTCATGACGACAAGCACACATTGCAGTGCCCGCTGAGGCACGTTGTGCTGGTTGAGGCTTTGGAAGTAACCCGGTAAAACTTTATCGTTGCTTAAACTCCAGGTTAACCGGGCCAGACTGGCTGTGTATACGTTCACGGTTGCCAGACCCCCAGCCACACCGAGTGCACCGATAACCGCCGCACCGCCACCGGAGAAAATTTGATTAAATACGATGACCATGCTCAAAGCATCAGACACCGGCGTGTCGATGAGCAGCCAGGTACAGCCCAGGTAAATTAACCCCACCAGTAATGTGCCGGTCATAATTGCGGGGACTAAATCCCGCCCCGGGTTTTTAAAATCGTCGGCCAGATGGGAAATGGCTTCTATGCCCAGAAAACTCCAGAACGCGATACCCATGGCGGCCAGCATAGGATTCATATCAAAGGGCGTCGTCGTTGCCTCATGGAGCTGTTCGCCCGACGCCACAGGCTGACCTGCCAGCATGGCAATAACTACCAGAGTAATAACGAGCGTGAGCATGAGCTGTAGGGTCGAAGAAAACTGAATACCCCGATAATTAAGCGCAAACAGCAGCGCGATGATGCCCAGTTGAACGGGCAGCGCCCAGTCTGGTGAGAGACCAAACAGCGTTTCGATAAACCAGTACGTCATAATGATGGCCGCGGGCGCGCCAATAGGTACCACAAATAAGAAAAGCAAACCGATAGTTCTGCCTGCAGATTTGCCAAACGCTTTTTCAACAAAATAGGCCGGGCCGCCCGCATGAGGGTAGCGGGAGGAGAGTTTAGCAAACACCATGGCAACGGGCAGTATTGCCACTGTCAGCACAAGCCAGCTGATCATCGCCCAGTGGCCAGCGGTGTTGATGGTCATCTGTGGCAGAATAAATACGCTGGTACCCAGCAAAGTGGTGGTCAGCAGCCCTGCGCCCTGCCAGCGTCCAATTTTGTTATTTGCATCGTGCATGGTGATAAACAAACCCAATCGTACTGCGTTAATTTCAATTGCGTAATATACTGCGTTTTTGCGCTTCATAACGTGTTACTTTGCGTGCATTCAGCGCGTTGTTGCCGTCACTTTGACGGCAGGAAGACTTTTTACCTGCAAAATGACGGAATCACGATGGACAAATTCGATCAGGCTATTCTTGCTCAGCTCCGGCAAAATGCCCGGGCCAGTATTTCAGCTATTGCTGATGAAGTGGGCCTGTCACGTTCCGCTGTCACAGAACGAATTAAGAAGCTGGAATCGAACAATGTGATCCGCGGCTATCAGGTTATGTTGTCAGAATCGCAAAAAGAAGGCGTTGCAGCCTATCTGGAAATCCAACACAAGCGGGCACGGTGCGCGGATGTGGTGCCCTATTTTCGCGCCATTCCTGAGGTAGTGTCGTGCTACGGTGTTACCGGCGAGTGCGACCTGATTGTGCTGATAAAAGCAGAAACCATGCGCCGGCTACATGAAATCCGCGAACATATCGATACCATCGACGACATTATCAAAATCAAAACCCACGTGGTGCTGAATCAGTGGTTGGGGTAAAGAGTGAAAACAAAGAAGGCTGCATATCTTAGTGCAGCCTTATTCAGGACTAATTTTGGTAAAGCGTACTGATATTAAAAATCGTACGTGACCGTGAGGCGAATATCGCGCCCCGCTTCGTAGGGGCCAACCACTAGTTCGTATCCTGCAACGCCACTGTAATCACCGACACTGGAGTGATCGCGATACAATTTGTCGAACAGATTAGTAAGAGCAACATTGGCGATGAAGCTGTCAGATATCTGCCATTGGGCAAAAAGATCTAAAGTGGTATAGCCTGGTTTCTCTAATGCGTACAATGCATCAACCCAACCGTTATCTAAATCGGCATGCAGAGTGTCAATGGTTAAACTGTCTACTCTGGTCACCGTTGCCCCTATAGTCGCGTCGGCATTGATTAAATATTCGACGCCCGCTACCCAGGTATTGCCACGGCTATTACCTAAACCTAAAAACTCATAACCATTGATATCAATACTGCCGTAATCTGTTGAGTACAGCGAACTCCTCGGCGATAACTCTGCATCCATAGAAGAAAAGCCAACGAAGAAGTCAAAGTCAGACCAGCGGTAAGCTAAATCGAATTCAAAGCCTTTTGAATCGATGGTGCCGATATTGTTGTAGACAGAGGTGCTGTTGGCTCCGTCATAGATGACATCATTAATCGCAGAGTGATAAACGGCTGCACGGGCATGTAAGTTATTCGCCTGATATTCTACGGACGCCTCAATATTCTCTGCCGTTTCTGGTTTTAACCCGTCGTTGACGACCGGGTTCTCAGAGCGATCGTACAAATAGCTGTCGATGGTAAAGCCGTCACCGATTTGTTTGCCTCTTGCCGCTTCGGCATAGCTGAGCCCCAGTGTCCATGCCTTTGTGAGCGAATAGGCCAGTCCCGCATTGTAACTCATTTCTGTGTCGTTAAGTTTTGCTGCAGGTTCTGTTATCGGTGTTCCGTAATAATCGTCAAGCAAGATCTTTTGCTCATAGCGGTAGTTGTCATAACGCACGCCGTAGCTCAAAAGTAAGTCGCTGGTTATGTCGCTGTAGCCCTGAAAGTAAATGCCTGTGACACTTCCTGTTTCTCCGTGATCTTCTTCAGGTTGTGCAACGGCATAGCCACTGTCTACTTCATCATTGCGGTAATCAACACCATAAATAAACCGGTGGGCCTGAACATCACTGGTGTTGCGGATATCGAACCCATAGGTGTCAATTTCAGCCAGCCAGTCGAAGCGCCCGCCACGGAAAGAGGAACTGGTCGAGTAAGCAGTCGCTTCTATATTCACCAGTGTATTCACATTCACGCGGTAGTTTGCGACGTAGGTGTCACGTTTTGCTTCACTGGAATAAAGCGGGTCCTCTGGTTGAACTATCCAGTTAGGACGGGCAGAGAACAACCCTTCTTCGTCACGTTGTTCAACACTGAGGGAAAGATACTGGTTTGCCGAAATATTGCCGCTGGCTTTGATGAAAAGCATGCTTTGATCCGCTGATGACCCGCGGATCGCGTTGCCTTCGCCATCTTCCATATCGTTACGATCAATATCACTGTAATAACCAAGTACGCCCCAGGAATCACTTAGCTTGCCATAGACGGTGCCACTTAATCTGCGCCCGTCATTCGTAAAATAGTTGGCTTTCAGCCTGCCGCCAAACTGTTCACCTGTAGCGAGAAGATCATTCGCATCTTTCGTCTTAAAACGAATAGAACCACCAATAGCCCCCGGACCGCTCGTCGCTTCACCGGCTCCGGCCTGAATATCGATTTGTTGGAGTAAATCCGGGTCGAGCGTTACACGTCCAATATGGTGGAATAAAGTAGAAGTCTGTTGTGCGCCGTCCACTGTCACGTTCAGCAGCGCATCTTCCAGGCCGCGAATGTAGATTTTTTGCGCTACTCCCACCGAGCCGCCAACGCTTACTGAGGGCGAATAGCGGAAAATATCTTCCAAATCGTTTGCCTGATAATGCTCAATGTCTTCAGCCGTTATGCTCAGATTGGTAGCCGCTCCGACAACCGTTATTTTTTCAACGGATTGCTGTTCAGGGAGTGCTTGCGCATAGAGATGATATGTAGGGGCTGATGTCGCACAAATGAAGCCGGCAAGCGCGATTTTGTTCACGGTTGAGTCCTTTTCTTTTATGAATAAGAATTATTATCATTAACCTTAAGGGCAAGAGACAGGACTTTTACATTTGTTACATTTGCGGTAAATCCACAGTCATTATAAGACCTGAACCAGCGCCATTAGATGCTGATACTGCGGCCGATATGGCTTTTAATTGTCGCTCAGCAAGTGATAAACCTAGTCCGAAGCTGTTGCTCTCTGCAGGCCTTGATTTATCTACACGAAAAAACGGGCGAAAAATGGCATTCAGGAATTCGGTGGGCACGCCCGGTCCTTCGTCGATGATTGTAATGCGGTAACCATCCACTGCTTTTTCCAGGCTAAGATGTACGCTTTTTCCGGCCGGCGTGTAGCGCAGAGCATTTCGTAAAATGTTCTCTACGGCCTGACCCAGTGCACGATGGTTACTATTATAAATCGTTGCTTCTTCTGGCAGTGAGCCAATTATCTGGCGATCAGGGAATTCAAATCTGGCATCTTCGATGAGCACATCGAGCAAAGATACTAAGTCGATAGATTCATTACGTAATTCCGGCGCTTCGTTTTCTAGCCAGGACAACGTTAGCGTATCGTCGACCAGCTTGCGTATGTGCTGAGACTCTCTATGAACCCGTGTCAGTTTGGTTTGCATTTCTTGTGGAGAACGGGGGGTGTTGGTAAGCAGGTTTTCGATGGCAATGTCGAGCCGCGTCAACGGTGTACGCAGTTCATGTGATAAATCCGTAATTAGCTGCCGTTGGTGAATAATTAAGTCACCAATTCTGTCTGCCATCTTATCGAAAGTCGTGGATAAGTGCGCCAGCTCATCATCACGCTTACCTAAATGCTCTCTTACTCTGACATCAAATTTTCCGGCACTGAATGCGCGGGTGGCTTTCTCCAGCGTTTTCAGGGGAGACATAATATGTCTGTAAAGCACATAACTCAGCGTAATCAGTAAAATGAGAGGCAAAAATACCTGCAAGGAGACCCGCGTGATTGTCCAGTATGAGCCCGGCCTCATCCGCTCAGGCAGTTCAACCAAAAGACTGGTTTTTTCGTCCGAGAATGGAAGCTCCATAATGGGAAAGTAATTTAAATACAGGTGAATTTGCCATTCGGTACTCCGGCCCATATTGTAGCCAGTGTATTCATCTCTGCGGGACGTATTTCCTGCAAGGTGTGTAATTTCCGCCCGCGTGACAGCAGCCCAGATATTTTCCTTTCGCTGTAGTTCAGAAAGCCATTTTTCAAGTGCTTCATCATTCCCGGCCTCAAGGAGCTTTTCAGCGCTGTCACGCCACGCATTGAGCCGGGTGACATCACTTTCCTGCAACATGCTCATGTCACTTTCAATTTGCGTCACTGCGATATCAATAAGATAGAAAAGCGCGACCACTCCCGTGCCGACAATAAGAAATAACTTCCAGAACAATATCCGGTTCATCTCAGGCAATATCCTTTGCCGTGGACGGTTTGCAGGCGGCTACCATCCCATCCGGCCCCGCTTAGCTTTTTTCTGACTCTGCTCATGTGCATATCTAAACTCCGGTCGTACTGACAGAATGCGCGGTGCAAAATGGTTTGATAAAGAAATACCTTACTGAGCACCTGAGTATGATTTCGCATTAAGGTAGTCAAAAGGCCATATTCAGTGGGTGTAAGCTGCAATGCTTGCCCGTTTGCAAAAATTTCCTGTTGCCTGCTAACGGTTTTTAAATCATCGATTTGCAACTCACCATGTTGTAGCGAATTTCCTTTCATAGAGCGTCGCAGTATGGCATCTACCCGTAATAACAATTCTTCTGTATTAAATGGCTTTGACAGGTAGTCGTCAGCGCCGGCGCTCAGGCCACGAATACGTTCTTCTTCTGCATGTTTGGCGGATAAAACCATCACTGGCGTGTCATTACAGCTACGCAGAATGCTCAATACAGTGAGGCCATCCTGGCCTGGTAGCATGATATCGAGAAGGATCAGGTTGAATGTACGGGAGACTGCAAGATTGAGACCTTCATCCCCGCGAAAGCAGGGTGTCGTCAGATAGCCATGGTTGTTCAGAAATTCGCATAATTGATCATTCAGAGACTGGTCATCTTCAATAACGAGTATGCCGGGTCTGCCATCAGAATAGGAAATAGTTTCGGGGGGAGTAGACATACTTATCCAATTAACCTGAACAAAGCATCAATTTAAGTTAAATGATAATTATTATCAATATGTCAGCGGCGGGCGCGCAGCATCCAGCGCCAGGTACCCAGCACAAAAAGCGCCAGTGTCAGCATGCCGGTGAGTAACCACAAAATCCGGCCCGCCAGGGTGAAATAGGTGCCGTCATGTAACGGATGCAGCCAGTTCATGATGGTATTTGTCGCGCCTTGTAGCTGATAGTCAAACACCTCCAGTACCTTTCCGGACGCACCATCGATATATACATAACTGTGAGGAAAGCGGCGGGAAGGGTCGCCTGATACTTGCAAACGAATGCGGTAGTGGGCGCGGGAGCCTTCGGCATCCGGTGTCTCAATCCAGGCGCCTTTACTGTCAGGCAATACCTGCTTTGCGATAGCCAATGCCTGTGCCGGAGAGATAACGGGTGGTGCAGACGTGGCATTCTCAGAGGCAAAGTTGGCGTACTGCGACTGGCCAAAAACAGGTTCCAGCACAAAGCGGGATTCTTCAGGTAGTGCCAGCATGACGCCGGTCACACAGAGTAGTAGAAGCGGAATAGCACTGAATAAACCCAGGGTTTTGTGCCAGTCGTATAGCAGCCCGATTTTATTCGCCTTGCGCTTAAAACGCAGTTGCCTCGCCCATTGTCCCCGTTTGGGCCACCAGGCAATCAAGCCACTGATCAGCAAGTATGTGCACGCAAGGCCCAGGTATCCCACTATGATGCCGCCGGTTTCACCCAGCAATAAACGAAAGTGCAGATTGTAAATCCAGGTAACGAAATACTGCCCCCAGAAATCACGCCGTAGAACGGTGGTGCCATCGGCGGTTAGCCACACCATCATAGGTGCAAAGTCTTCTCCTGCTGTCTCTTTTGGATTGTAATAGCGGGCCGGAATAACTCCAGCGTCGTTTGTGACTTCAAAGCGCCACGAACGGGTTTTATCAGGATAGGCTGCACGCAGTGTTTTAAGTGCTGTGTCATAGTCTGGTGAGGCTGCTGCTTGTTGTGGCTGCCTGGCGGGTAAATTTAAGGCGCTGTCGAGTTCGTTATAAAAAACAAGTATCGCGCCTGAAAGCGCGATGACGGTAAATAGTATTCCTACAGACAAACCCAACCACAGGTGGATTCGTCTGTGAACCTTTCGCCAGTTGATGCCCATATCGTCAGAACTTCAGCATGACTGACGCTGCGACGGCGCGCCCTTCACCCGGACTATGCAGACTCTGGCTACCATCCCACCAAACATACTCATAATATTCATCAGTTACGTTCTTCAACTCCAGCATCACATCGGTGTTCTCTGACACGCGGTATCGGGCCAGCAGATTCAGCAGAGTGAAATCACCGAACGTTCCGGCGTTATTGGCAGAGTTCAGTTCGTAATCTGTCTGGCCACGCAATACCGCTGACAGCATGATTTCTTCATTCAGATAATAATCGGCACCGGCAGAGTAAACCCACTCGGGAACATGATCAATATCGTTGCCCGCCAGTTCGGGTTGATCCGGAGAGGGCGTCTCAATTTCGGCTTGCTGCCAGGCGAGTGTTGCCCACAGAGAAAAATCTTTCGATGGCGACCATGCACCCTGCAAGTCAATACCTTGCCGTTCAGTGGCCCCCAGGTTTTCAAAATCACCATTTGGATCGTTCAGTCGACGTTTCAGTTCGCCGCTGGCCGTTTGATTCCAAAGCGTAAGGCGGGCACTCAGAATAGCATCCGGTTTGTAAGCGAGACCCGCTTCCCAGCCGCGGTTTACTGAAGGTTCCAGATTGGTCTGGCGAGGCGGGATAAGATAAGCGCCTGAGCCCACACCAATTTGAAAGGTTTCACCCCAGTTAGCAAACAGGGTAATGGCATCTGTGGGTAACACTGCCACAGACAGTTTGGGCTGACTAATCGTACCGTAGTCATTTACTGGTGCCGTCACATTATTTAACCGGTCCTCAAAATCACCGGTGACTTTATCTACCCGCCATGCAGGGGTGATACGCAACCAGTCTGCCGGCGCTATTTCACTTTGAATGTACGCGCCCTTAACACGAAGTCTGAAATGCTGATCTCTGGTTTGGGTGTCGGCGATACGGTTGGTACGCAGGTAACGGGCGGAAATATTGTCTTGTCCCTCTATGCTGGCGCCCACTTCAAAGAACAGGTCGTACAGTCCGGAATTTTCCACATCATAGGTGGCGGTTGCTATCACACCATAGTGCTCTTCTTCGGTGTAACGGTTCTGCTGGCTGACTCCGGCCGAAAAAGTCACATAGCGGTCGTCTTCAAGCTTGTTCAACCAACTGGTCACTTTGTAGGTAACATTTTTCGCCGGTTCGCCGTGCAGTCCCAGGCTGTATTGCTGCATTTCCCGGGTACCCATATCTGACGCGTTATAGTCGTTAGTGGCGCGTGGGGCTGAATAGGCTATTTCGCGGGAGAGGTATCCGGCTTCCTGCGCATCGCTGTCGTAATAACGCGCGGTGGCATTTGCAGACAACGTGGAGGAAATGGCATAACCCCATTTGCCCACAAGACTGGTGCGGTCAAACTCGCCATGATCCCGGTATCCGTCACCCTCCCGGTAGCCAATGGCGTAATTCTGGCTGAAATCATCCGATTCGTTTCCAAGTGCTGCCTGTACATCATATTTGCCAAAGCTACCTACAGACAGTCTTGCGTCGGTGTAATCGCCACCGGTGCGGGTAATGAAGTTCACATTGCCTGCAATGTTGTGCAGACCGTAGCGTGAGTCAGTCGTGCCCCGCACCAGCTCCAGGGTGGAAATCTCGATGGGCAGGATCATATCGAGATAGGGCATGTTGCCACTGTTTGCGTTTGACGGAATATCATCGATTAATAGTTTGGCCGCATTCACTTCGCCCTCGCCGTTAAATCCACGAAATGAGAGCTTTCCGCTGGTGGTGCCCTGGTTAAATTCGGTCAGTACCACGCCGGGCATTCTGCCCGCCAGCTGCCAGGCATAATCAATATCTGGCTGACGAACCGCATCTCCGGATAAACGGTCTACAGAGGTAAGCATCCGGCTGGCGTCTGCAGATGCTTTCGCTGTCACCTCAATTCGTTCACCAACAGAAAAGCTTATGTCGCCTTTGCGGCTATTGTCTGCATTTGTCTCATCAGTTTCCTGTGCATTCAGCGATAACGCGATAAACAAAGTGGAAAGCGGAAAAAGCAAAACGGGAGAAACAGGAAGAAAGCGGGCGTTTTTGAAAGGCATAAAATCTCTGACCGAAAGTTTAAAAATCAGCGCGGATTATTCCTTCTCACAGGGTCTGCTACAATGCGACATAATGTCGCACCAGAGCCCGTTATCATGCTCAGAAATACCAACCTCAACTTGCTTCGTACGTTACATGTATTATTGCAGGAAGCCCATGTGAGCAAAGCAGCGCAACGTCTTCATATCACCCAGTCAGCGGTGAGCAGGCAGTTAGCACAGCTTCGGGATATCTGGCAGGACGAGTTGCTGGTGCGAAATGGCAACCAGCTGATCCTCACGCCCAAAGCCGAAATGCTCAAAGCGAAGCTCGACACGCTGATGGACGATTTCGATTTGCTGTTGGCTGAAACCGTATTCGACCCTGAAAATTGGTTTGGCGAGCTGGTGCTGTCGTCGAGTGATTATGTCGCCCAGTATGTCATGCCGGACGTATGCAAGCGGCTCAATACGCAGGCGCCAAATCTGGCGGTGAGTTTGCGACTATGGGAGCCCGAATACATTCACCGGCTCCACGAACTCAATATCGATATCGCCTCCACCATGTTGCCGCAAAAGCCGGATGGCATTTCTGGTATCCGCATTGGCGCGGACCATTCGGTGCTGGTGATGCACCAGTCACATCCACTGGCTTCAAAAAAGCATGTCACCGTGAATGAATTGATTGCTTATCCGCATATTAAAATTACTGGTGGGGCTGACAAAGATACCTTTGTTGATGACATGCTACGGCAGCATGATTTACAGCGTCGGGTTCATTTGCGGGTACCCTTCTTCAATGCGGCATTAAGCCATTTACAAGTATTCGACGGGCTGATGGTGATGCCAGAGCACATTGCTGAGAGCCTTGCTGACACTTGGCAAATTGTGCACAAGCCACTGCCTTTCGACGTTGACGAAAACCAGTACTGGCTTATCTGGCATCCAAAATATGATAACGACATCAGACATAAATGGGCGCGGGAGCAGGTAAAAGACGCTATTGCCCATTGCGAAAGCTCAATCCAACTTTGACCGCTTTTTGGTATTACTCTAAATCATAACTGTAATGATATCTTATGATTTCCAGTTATGCTTATGATGCTTCTACAATGCCGGAAATTGGAGGGGCATCATGACCATCGTTGTATTTTTCACTTTATTTTCTGTTTGTTTGTTGGGAGCCATGTCTCCTGGTCCGAGTCTGGCGGTTGTGACTAAACATGCGCTGTCCGGCGGGCGCTTTAACGGGCTTTGTACTGCATGGGCTCATGCGTCGGGCGTTTTCTTCTATGCGTTATTAACCAGTTCAGGGTTGGCCGTGTTACTGCAACATTCACCGGTGTTGTTTAAAGCACTCACCTGGCTGGGAGCCGGGTATCTGGCCTGGCTTGGTGTAAAATCGCTGATGTCGAAAGGCGGCATTCAGGCGCAAATGCAGTCTGGCAAAAAAGTCTCTGCGCTGGCAGCAGCGGGGGATGGCCTGGCAATATCATTGTTCAATCCTAAGATAGCACTCTTTTTCATTGCCCTGTTCAGTCAGTTTATCGGTGTGGCCGGCAACATGGCGGAAACAGCGGTTATCGTTGCAACCCCTGCATTAATTGACGGGCTTTGGTACACGCTGATTGCCGTGGTGATGTCGAGTCAGGTGGTAGTACAACGGATTCAGGCCAAAGCAGGCATTATTGATAAAGTCACTGGCGGGGTGTTGATCTTACTGGCATTAAAAGCGGTGTCACTTTAAGAAAGTTAAAAAATGAAATCAGCATTGCACTTTTTAATTGATACTATTTAAAGAATCAATTTCTAATCAGCCAGCATTTTAGTCATATTATCACAGTGACTATAAGCTTATCATTCCAGTTGAGTCTTGAAGGTCGTCAGACCTGCTTGTCACCCATAGCGGTTGCGAAAACGGACTTCCCTTATGTTCACTTTCGCAACCGTTTCCCCTGAGTTTCAGTTATTGTCTTCGGCCTGAAGCAAGTATTTCAGAGAGCCCCCGGATTCTACTCTGTTCATACCTGGATGGGACATACAGCCAGTTCCGCAGGTTAAGAAGTGAAAGCGCTGCAAGAGGGTACAATCTGAGGGCCGTTTCTTCTTTCTTAGATTTTTAAAATTCTTTTTATCTATGATGGTATTAATTTCATTGATACCTCTCATCATTAAATTCGCGTTTTAGATAGCGGGAAATCCTGTATTTTGTTTTTTTGTTAATCGAATGTGTCATTAGGAACACGGGTTTAACAAAGGCGATGTGAGTAATGTCCGGTGGCATGGTGAAACGCAGCAAAGATCGCGGTAACCCGGCTAATGGCATTTGCAGGTGAAGACAAACAGGAAACCAAAATGAAAAACACGCAAATTTTCAAAGTAACGGCGCTGGCAGCAGCGATCGCCAGTCCGGTGCTTTACGCCCAGGATGCTGTTGAAGCGGAAGAGTCTAAGGGGTTTGAAGTTATCCTTGTGGAAGCGCAGCGAACCACACAAAATCTGCAGGAAGTCCCGGTGAGTGTGCAGGTGCTCTATGGCTCTGATCTGGCAGAACAGAATATCAATGAACTGACACAACTCTCGGCTCTGGCGCCCACGCTGCAGGTGGGGCAGGATAACACCTACGCCATTCGTGGCATAGGTTCCCAGGTTTTTGCCGAGACTATCGACCCCAGTGTAGCGCTGGCAATTGACGGTGTAAGCCTGGGCCGAAATGCGCTGGCCGGCCAGCCCTTCAACGACATCGCCTCAGTGGAAGTACTGAACGGACCGCAAGGGTTACTGTTTGGTAAAAATGCGTCTGCAGGCCTTGTCAATATTGCGACAAAGCGCCCTGTAATTGATGAAACCTCTGGCAATATTTCGTTTGAATACAATTTAAGAGATACCACGCCAACAGATGCTACGGGTAAAATTGCCAAGGGCACTATTAATCTGCCGGTATCCGAAAATTCTGCTCTGCGTATTAACGCCTTGTATTCGATGCAAGACAGTATTATTGACAACGTTTATCCCAATACTGAACGCACGGATTTAGATCAGGAAAAGTCTGGGATTAAGGTGAAGTATCTGTATGAAGATGGTCCGCTGAGCCTCTATTTTATTGGTGATTACAATAAGAATGAAGGCACCGGAGAGCGCTATGCCAGAACGTTCCGTGCAGTTGATCCTGACAGTGAGATCGTTGCGCTGCTGGAGGCAGATAATATTGTAGCGGGACCGGAAAACATGACCAACAATTCCGATGGTGAAATGTTTCTGGACGTAGAAACCGGTGGTCTGCAGGGAGAGGTGGTTTACGCATTTGATAACGGTATGGAGCTTATCAACATTGCTGCATGGCGTTACTTCGACAGTGACGCTAACTTACATAACGACTTTTCATCATTGCCTGATATCGTAAATAACCCGAACACAAACGAGTATGAACAGTTCTCTAACGAGTTGCGTCTGGTGTTGCCAGCTACAGAAAATTATTCCGGTCAGGTAGGTTTATTCTATTTTGATTCAGAATCGAACATGACTAACAGTCTGGAAGTGCAGGGCCCGCCACCGTTTGTGGCCGTTGGTTTCCCATTCTGTGTGGAAGCTGAGATTTCTGGTCCGCCGCCGGGCTGTCCTTATAGCAACGATGTCTTTTTGGGAAATGACTCTGTTACTACATTGACGCAAACCAGTTATGCCGCATTCGGGCAATTCGATTTTTATCTTTCGGATAAGCTTACTGCTACCGCAGGTGCACGGGTTACGCAGGATGAGGTCTCATCTGATGTGCTGCAAATGCAGAAAGACTATTATGTAGGTATAGGTGGACCCCGTGGTCAATTCTACGAATCGGTAGATAACACTAATCTGAGCTGGAAGCTTGGCGCTCAGTATCAGTACGACGCGGACCTGATGATGTATGTTTCTGTAGGACAAGGCTACAAAGCGCCGGGCTTCAATACCGACAATCAGGATAACGAAGCGATTCCGTTCGCAGTAGAAGATGAAATTTCGACAACCATTGAGGCGGGCTTTAAGAGCAAAGTGCTTGATGACAAGGTGATCTTCAATGTGTCTGTGTTTAATACCGATTTTGATAATTACCAGGCGCAGTCGTTTAATCTCGATGCCCAGGCGTTTATCATACAGAATGCTGCTACTGTAACTTCGCGGGGCGCTGAAATTTCAGTAAGAGCACTGGCCAGTGATAACCTGACCTTTTACTGGGACGCAGCCCTGTTAGATTCAACCTTCGATGAATTTGCACAGGCATCCTGTACACCAGACTCAACGGAGTGTGGCCCGGATGATGCTTTCTTCGATGCATCCGGATATTCCACACCACTGGCGGCAGATTTCACTTCCACGCTGAAAGCGCAATACGAGCAGGAAATCACGGCTACGGTCTACGGATTCCTGAATGCCAGCGTATATTACCGGTCTGATATTAATTACGGTATTGCATCGCCTTCAACTGAACTGGATGCCATCACTACATTTAATATTAGCGCTGGCTTTGAAACCGATGAGGGCTTACGAGTGTGGGTATTCTGTAATAACTGTACTGATGAGAAATACCCCGTCTCTATGGCCTTTGATGCCGGTGAAAATAACCGTGGCTTAACTTCAATTCAGCAAACATGGGGGCTCAACTCAGTGCGCTCTCTTGGCCTGGCAGCCTCCTGGGCGTTTTAATCTCATCCTCAGCCAACTCGCCGGGAGTTGGCTTTTTCGATAAAAATCGCTTGTATATGTGTTAAGTGAATTTTAAATCAAAAAAAGCAGCTTTATAAAGCTGCTTTTTTTAATTCTTTTCGCAATTATGATGACGGCGATTCTGTAATTTCCGGTGATTCCGCATCTTCATTTTTTTCAATAATTTCCGGATTGCACATCGTTAAAATATCGCAAAGAAAATACATCATTTGGAATGTCTCCCGTCTGTAAGATGTACCGAATATACCGCTACACCAATAGCTTTACAAGAGTAAAACAAAAAGTTTACAGGAGTGTGTTCTTTACTAGTGCTGTAATGTCACCGTCGTGACTGAATCCGGCATGCTCTGCGGCTGGCGTAAACAAGGGGGGCTGTTTTCCAAACCCTTCTTCCAGCGCTGCATCCGGCTTCCAGCTGACCAGGTCTTCAGACGCGCCTGTCTGCGAGGCAATTTCCTTAACCAACTCGCGCATACTGGTTCTCACTGCAGGCAGCGTAACCACGCGGCTTACCGGCATTCGTGAGCTGTCCAGCACGGCAGCATTCAAAAGGTTGTTCACACACTGGTTCACTGACATCAGCCACATGGTTGCCTGTTCAGACACCGGGGAAATATAAGTCTGGCCCGCTTTGAGCAAATGAAATACATCACTCAGAAAAGCCGATTTAAGGCCGCTTTTGGCGAGAGGACGGGCGACAATGCCGGGTAGCCTCACTGTAACGGTATCGGCCAGCTTGCGGCGGGAAAAATCAGCTAGTGCCAATTCAATCATGGCTTTGTGAGTACCGTAGGTCATGGCCGGTACAATCGGGGCATTGTCGTCTACCACGTCAGGCATAGGAGCGCCGAGGACTGCTATCGTACTGGTATACACTATACGCGGACGGTGACCATTTTCGCACGCTTTTGAAAACAGGGTCAGTGTGCCATCCAGATTTACCGTTTTGGAGAGTGCAGGGTTCTGTTCTGCTGCACCGCCGGGAACGGCTGCAAGGTGGAAAAGAATATCACAGGGTGATGAGAACACTTCTGACAGCATGGTTTCATCAGAAAAAGGGGTTTCAAATGCCGCCACCCGGTCGTGATTTTTCAGGAAATCGGGCAATACCATATCAATGGCAATCAAATGCCAGTCCGGCTTTGCCAGAATAGCGTCACATAACTTTTGCCCTACGAAACCGCCTGCGCCGGTTACCACCACTCTATTCATTTGTATTTACCTTTTTCTCATTGTGGATACAAATAGTAAAACACCTTTCAAAGGTTAAATATTCGTTTTCCAGATACATTTTATTAATAATTCGGATTCGGATTTCATGCCTTAATTTCTTATAAATACACTCACTGATTTATAACTGTTGACTGCGTGAATTTGTTTATCAGGCAAATATGTCTGGAATTAACAAAGCAATTAACCTGGGAATTTTGGAGTGAAAATATGGTGACAGAAATGGCGCGACTGGTCGTTTCTCCTGAGAGCAAGAGTCGTTTTGAAAAAGCGGTCTCTCTGGCTATGGAGCACTTCAAACAAGCCGAAGGTTGCCACAGCTTTGCTCTGGATGCAGTGATTGAGAACGAAGGCGAATATGTTTTGCTGGTGCGCTGGGACTCTGTCGAAGCACATATGGAAACTTTCCGGCAGTCTGAAGGCTTTGCTGCCTGGCGGTCGCTGGTGTCTGAGTTCTTTATTGCCCCGCCGTCGGTGGTTCACACCAGAACAGTGATAGACGGCTTTTAATTACCCTATTTGTAACGGAGACCACCATGGCTATTTGGTTAAAGCGGGGCGCGGAAGCGCAGGTTAAAGCAGATGCTGACCGCAAAGTACGCGAGATTGTAGAAGCGACACTTGAAGACATTGAAAAGCGGGGCAATGCGGCTATCCGCGACTTATCCGTTAAGTTTGATAACTGGGACAGAGAAGACTACCGCCTGACAAAAGAAGAAATTCAGGCGTGTATGGACTCGCTGTCCCCGCAAGATCTGAAAGATATTGAATTCGCCCAGACGCAGGTGCGTAATTTCGCGCAAATTCAGCGCGACTCCATGAAAGATGTAGAAGTAGAAACTCTGCCCGGAGTGATTCTGGGACACAAGAATTTACCGGTAAACGCTGCCGGTTGTTATGTGCCGGGTGGTAAATATCCGCTGCTGGCTTCCGCTCACATGTCGGTTATCACAGCAAAAGTGGCCGGTGTTCCCCGTGTAATAACTTGCGCCCCACCTTTTAAAGGCAAACCTGCTCCTGCCATTATTGCGGCGCAGGCACTGGCCGGTGCGGATGAAATTTATGCGCTGGGTGGTATTCAGGCTATCGGCGCAATGGCATTGGGCACAGAAACCATCAGTGGTGTGGATATTCTGGTTGGCCCGGGGAATGCGTTCGTTGCTGAGGCGAAGCGTCAGTTATTTGGCCGCGTGGGTATCGATTTATTTGCCGGTCCTACAGAGACCCTGATCATTGCTGATGAGTCGGTAGACGGTGAAATGTGCGCTACTGACATTCTCGGTCAGGTAGAGCACGGACCGGACAGCCCGGGTGTACTGCTGACCAATTCAGAAAAACTGGCAAGAGAAACCATGGCAGAAATTGAGCGTTTGCTGGAAATTCTGCCTACTGCTGACCATGCCCGTAAAGCGTGGGAAACGTTCGGTGAAGTTATCGTGGCAGAAAGCTACGAAGAAATGGTGCAGATTGCTGACGAGATTGCCAGTGAGCACGTGCAGGTGATGACGGCTGATCCGGATTACTTCCTCAAGAACATGACTAACTACGGCGCGCTGTTCCTTGGTCCGCGTACCAATGTGGCGTATGGCGACAAAGCCATTGGCACCAACCACACGCTGCCAACGAAGAAAGCGGCCCGGTATACTGGCGGGTTGTGGGTCGGAAAATTCATTAAAACCTGTACTTACCAGAAAGTGGTTACTGATGATGCTTCTGCATTAATCGGAGAATATTGCTCCCGCTTGTGTGGTCTGGAAGGTTTTGCCGGTCATGGTGAACAGGCAAATCTGCGGGTGCGTCGTTACGGCAATATTGATGTGCCGTATGCCGGAACGGTTACACCCACCGCAAAAACGAAGGTTTAGGAGTCATTATGACAAACAGTACTTTACCGGCACTACCGGACTTTCGTCTGGACGGTAAACGGGCGCTGGTTACCGGCGCAGGGCGGGGCATTGGCCTGGCCATTGCTGCCGGTCTGGCGGAAGCAGGGGCATCGGTAACACTGGTTGCCCGTTCGGCTGGCGAAATTCAAACTGCGGCAGAGTCAATTTGTGCGCGGGGAGATAAGGCGCAGGCTGAGGTACTGGATGTCAGCGATCTCAACGCGGTACGAGAGTTCTTTAAACGGAGCGATCCGTTTCATGTACTGGTCAATAACGCCGGCACAAACCGGCCAAAACCGGTAACTGAAGTCACAGAAGACGATTACGATGCGGTACTCAATCTGAATGTGAAAAGCGCTTATTTTGTCGCACAGTCCTGTATTCAGCGCATGATTGAAGGTGGCATCAAAGGGTCACTAATTCATATCGGTTCACAGATGGGCCATGTGGGCGGCGTCAACCGCTCATTGTACTGTGCATCGAAATGGGCACTGGAAGGCATGAATAAAGCCATGGCCCTTGATCTTGCTCCGCACGGGATCCGCACTAACACAATTGCTCCCACGTTTATTGAAACACCGCTGACCAAACCTTTCTTTGAAGATAAAGCCTTTCTGGCTTCTGTGCTTGAGAAAATCAAAATCGGCAGGCTGGGGAAAGTACAGGATCTTATGGGCGCGGCATTGTTTCTGGCATCAGACGCATCCGCATTAATGACTGGCACCAGCCTGGTAGTTGATGGTGGCTGGACAGCGGAGTAAATATGACTGATAACGTATTACCGGAATTTATATTTCATCATGGCGGTGTAAGTGTACCTGATCTTGAGCAGGCAAAAGCATGGTATGCCAGTGTGCTGGACTTCGCCACCGAGCGGGAATTTTACATTGAGGCTGCAAAGGCGAAAGTGGCCATGGTACGACGGGGCGATTTGCGCTTCGAAATATTTGAAGTGGAAGGGGCGGCTTCGTTGCCTGAAGAAAGGCGACACCCACCACAAGATGTAAAGACCCACGGCAATAAGCATGTAGCATTCAAAGTACCTGATCTGGAACGCTTCCTCGACGTCGTGGAAGCACGGGGGGCGGATGTTGCTTTCGTGGTCAGGGAGAAGTTTGGTAAAGGCTGCTTTATTCGTGACTGTGCAGGAAACCTTATTGAATTTGTAGAAGAAAACAGAAGCTGACTGCCTGCGTTTCTGTTGTCCGTAACGGCAGTGTGATTGTTACACTGCCGTTTTTTTTCGCCTGGAATTCACTATTGCAATTACGAATATATGTCATCCGAAATGGCGATTTAATTTAATTCTCCCGTTTCCCTATTGTTGTTGAGTTGTTAAAGGGTTGTGAATGCCTCAAGCGGTTAACCGGCGCACTATCTCGTCGCCAGGAAAATAAAAATCGTAAGGCGTTTCACAAACGGATGAGAGAACCTGGAGTACAAACCTGTGAACAAAACGCGAATCCCTACCATGCTCGCCCTGGCTGTAGCTGCTGCCGTGACCCCGGCTTACGCCCAGTCAGACAATGAAAACGTTCAGTCCGGCCTGGAAGTCATTGAAATCACTTCCCAACACCGTACTGAGAATGTCCAGAAAGCAGCACTGGCGGTATCGGCCATTTCCACAAAGCAGTTGGAAAAGAGCGGTATCACGCAGCCTGATCAATTGTCATTTTTAGTGCCTGCACTGCAAATCAACAAAACCGGCGGTACAGGAAACAGTTTTTATGTACGGGGTGTGGGTACACAGGGAACGAACGCGTTTGCTGAAAACGCGGTGGCCTTCAACTACGACGGTGTTTACATTGGCCGTCCGGGCTCTGTGGTGGGAACTTTTTTCGACCTTGAGCGACTTGAGCTGCTGAAAGGACCTCAGGGAACGCTTTACGGCCGTAATGCTACCGGCGGTGCTATCAATGTTATTTCCCGCAAGCCTGAGTTGGGCTACACAGAGGGCTACATTAGCGGCAGTGTTGGAAATTATAATTCACGTCAGTTGGCGGGCGCGGTAAATGTTGCTGTCAGTGACAACTCAGCTTTGCGCATTTCCGGGCAGTGGGTCAGCCGCGACGGGTATTTATCAGACGGTTATGATGACGAAGACGGAAAAGCGTTGCGGGTGCACTACCTGTATGCCCCCAATGATAAATATGACGTATTGCTGAGCGGTGACTACTACAAGGCTGGCGGCACAGGTGCGGGTAGTGTGCTGATCTCTGACGGCGCGCCGGCAATTGATGAGCGGATTGGTGGTGCCGATCCGGTAAGTATAGCGGCATTTGAAGCAGCCCAACCCACCTCCTTTTTCCTCAGCCGCCCTGAGTTTGTCAGTACTTACATGGATTTTGAGACCTTCAATTTCTATGACGCTGACGAGGGCGTTGATTACGAAGGCTATCAGGACAGTACTTTCTGGGGGGTGTCCGCCACTATCAACGCTCACTTTGACAGTGGCACGCTGACGGTTATTCCTTCTTACCGCGTGGCTGAGCCTGACACAACCTTCTACTTGCCTGGCTTTCCGGTTATCAATCAGGACGAGAATAAGCAAAGTTCACTGGAAGTGCGCTTCGCCTCAAACGATACCGGCGCAATTAAGTACGTTGCCGGTGCATTCATTTACGCTGAAGATCAAAAATCTTTGTCCTGGGCGGCGCCTTTTTCCTTTGCTGCTTCATTATGGGGGCCGGCTGGTGAGTATGTTTACTCTGATCTAGGCACAGACAGTCAGGCGGTGTTCGGACAAATGACCTGGTCTGCCACTGATGACCTTCGCTTTACTTTAGGTGCCCGTTTCACAGAAGAAGAAAAAGAGATGCAGGTGCGTCAGTCCCCGCTGACGCTGGAAACGTATAACTTATACGACTTTAACAATACGCCCGACACTGTGCAGGCTGAAGACGAGCGCTCTTTCAGCAACTTCACCTACCGTGCGGGAATTGAATACGATGTGAATGCAGATTCCATGCTGTATGTAAACTACACAACCGGCTTTAAATCGGGCGGCTTCTTTGCTGACTCTGTCGATAACTCCTATGAACCGGAAGAAATCGGCGCGCTGGTGGCAGGTAGTAAAAATCGCTTTATGAATAATCAGCTACAGCTGAACATTGAAGCTTTTTACTGGGACTATAAAGATCAGCAGGTGACTTATCTGGGTTACTTACCGTCTGGCGCATTTGGTTCTCTCACCCGTAATGCCGGTGCTGCCACCATGCAGGGGGCAGAGGTAGATATTCAGTATGCTGTCAGCGATTACGGTTTGCTGAAAGCGAATATTCAGTATCTGGATGCCAGTTACGATGAGTTCATTTATGACGGAGCAGGAGCTGACACAACAGTAACCACGTGTGCAACTACTCCCGATGATGACGGTACTACTCTAGTGGTTGATTGTTCCGGTAAACCGGCACTCAATAGTCCTGAATGGACATTGAATCTGGGGTACGAGCACACATTCGAACTCAGTGACGGGCTTTATCTGGTGGGCTCAGTCTGGCATCACTACGAAACAGAACGCTATCTAGATATTGGTTACGAAGATTCACAAAAACAGGATGCTGTTGGTGTCACAGATCTATCATTTACACTAGACAACGGCGGGGCCTGGACAGTGACTGTGTACGGAAACAATATCACTGACGAAACGGTAATGACTGCCGCAATACATCGCCCGGCATCAACCGCTACTTATGCAGCACTGAAAGCACCACGTACTTACGGTGTCAGAGCTAAGTACAACTTCTGATATACAGATAAGAGAAACCCCCGCTGACAGTTAACTGGCAGCGGGGTTTTTTATTGGCGGGTTATACGGGCAATGTCTTGCCCGCTATTCGCCAGACGACACTTACCAGGCAATGGCCCCTGCATCAATGGAAAAATCTGCGCCGGTGACAAAGCTGGCTTCGTCACTGGCAAGATAGGTGGCGCACCAGGCAATGTCTTCCGGCTTGCCTAAGCGGCCCAGCATGTTTTTTGCCATGACATTACTGAGGAAATCTTCATCGTCAATCACCGGAGCTGTGGCGCCGGTTACAATGAGCCCGGGTGATATAGTATTTGCCCGAACACCATGAGGGCCACCTTCCATCGCCAGTTGGCGGGTCATTGCCAACACACCTCCTTTGCCTGCACAGTGCGCCAGTGCGGCAGAGCCTTTTAATGCCTGGTAAGCGTTGGCCGAAGCAAAATTAATCACAGAACCGGATCCGGATGCTTTCAGATGTGGCCAGAATGCCCGGGTGACCAGATATACCGAGTCTAACTCTGCTTTTAAGGTTAGTTGCCAGTCTGCATAGGTCATATCCTCTATCCATTTAAACACAGCAGTAGCCGCAGCATTGACGATGATATTTAGGGAGCCGGTTAGCGTCGTCACTCTTTCACGCAAATTGGTGATGTCATCTTCATCGGTGAGGTCAGCGGCACAGGCGAACTGCAAAGACAGGCCTTGTGACTGCGCTTCCTCTACAGTGCGCAAGGCCGCTTCTTCATTTATATCTGTGCCAATAACCGTTGCGCCCTGTCTGGCGAACATGAGAGCGCAACCTTTACCGATGCCATCGCCGATACCTGTGACCAGTGCGGTTTTCCCTGCCAGTCGGCGGTTTTGTTCAGAAACGCTGTTACTTTCGTTATGCATATACTTTCCCCTGTAATAGTTAAACTAAGTGTAAAAAATGTTGCGAAAATTTGAAAATTTGCGTTACTGATGTGCCGAATCCCCCGTACAGATAGTGTGTTGTCCAGCGCTAATTGCTTTGGTGTTGTGAATCATTTGTTATTGGAATGTGCGATATCTGCATAACCGATTTGTGCGCGTACAGCCTGTAAGTACACTTTGAGTCATAATATATAAATGTTCAGATGAAGGTTAGCGATGGGACGACTTAAAGATGTACGCCGTGTGGTAACGGGGCACGATGAGAATGGCAGATCGATTTTCAAAGACGATCAGGCTTTTGAAACAAAATTAATTCCCAGCGGTGATGCGGAGTTTGCTCTTGTCTGGACAGCGCCTGATTTGCCGGTGGAAAACAATGATGAAACCGACGGTCGTTACCGTGATGCCGGACTTACTTTGAACGGCGGTTCTGTGATCCGTGTGGTGGACATGCTACCGCAATCGGCGTCGCCTTTTCACCGCACCAACAGTCTGGACTACGGCATTGTGCTGCAGGGCCAGCTGGAACTGGAGCTGGACGATGGCAACAAAACTCTGCTTCATGCCGGTGACATCGTAGTGCAACGGGGCACTATCCATCTTTGGCGGAATCCGTCTGAGAACGAAGTATGCCGTATTGTTTTTGTACTCACAGAAGCAACGCCGGTAGAAATTAACGGTGAACCTTTGCCGGAAATGCACCCTTAAAAGGAATAAAAAATGGCTGATTTTGACGTAATCGCAATGGGCGCAGGCCATAACAGTCTGACAACATGCGGATATCTGGCAAAAGCCGGAAAGAAAGTACTGCTGCTGGAGCGCCATGACTACGCCGGTGGCGGTGCAGCCACACAGCAAATCCTTACGCCGGGTTACCACCACGATTTGCACTCCAGTGTGCATATTATGATTCAGGCGAACCCGCTTATCACCAATGATGAACTGGATTTGTTCAAAAAATATGGCATGGACTACAAATATTCAGACGTACCTCACGCCACCATTTTTGCCGATCAGTCTGCGCTGATGACCTACAAAGATTTGGATAAAACCTGCCAAGGTATGGCAAAAATTTCTCAGCGTGATGCTGACGCGTACCGTCGCTTTGTAGAATTGGGCCAAAGCATGCTGCCAATGATAATGCCCGGCATGTACAAGCCTCAGCCTCCTCTGGGCGCACTGATGGCAATGCTGGACAGCAGCGAAGAAGGTCGCGTGATGATGGACATGATGCAACGCAGCAGCATGGATATTATCAATACCTGGTTTACTCACGATAAAATCAAAATGCACATTGCCCGTGCGGTGTCTGAAAACCTGCAATTACCTGATGAGCTGGGCACTGGTATGGGGACTGTGATGTTTACAGCGCTCATGCACACCTACGGCGTAGCCCAACCCTGGGGTGGCTCAGGTAAATTGTCAGAATCTATGGTGAGAGCTATCGAAGCTACCGGGGGCGAAATTCGCTACAACAGCGAAATCAAGCGCATTCTGGTGTCAGGCGGTAAAGCCAAAGGCGTTGAGCTGGTCACTGGCGAGAAAATCATGGCCCGTGACGCTGTCATCGGCTCCATGCACCCCCATAAAATCCGTCAGTTTGTTGATGGCGTGTCTGAACCCGTACTCAAGCGTGCTGAAAATGCCAGTCTGGCAGCGTTCAGTTTGTTTGTTGCTCACTACGATCTTCGCGAACCCGTACAATTCCGTACTGCAGAAAAAGATGTGGAAAAAGCCATTATGCTTACCCTTTGTCAGCATGAATCCATGGCGGATATGCAGCGTGACTTTGATGCTGTAAAGCGGGGGGAGCTGACCGACATGATGTTTTCTGCGGGTAACGATGAGTCCAAAACGGATCCCTCTCGCGTACCGGAAGGCGCCGGCATGTGGCACAGCACCGGCTTTGCTCCGTTTAATCTTCTTGAAGGTGGCAGCAGCCGCTGGGATGAAATACGTGAAGCTTATGGTGAAGAGCGGCAGAAGCAACAAGGCAAGTTTGTGTCGAACCTTAACAGCGATAATATCATCGCCCACAAATTCTACACGCCACTGGATTTGGAAAGAAACTCGCCGAACTCCATGGTAGAAGGTGATGTTCACGGTGTGGCGCCTTATTTCTACCAAAGTGTAGGACACCGTCCTACGCCGGATCTTGGTCAGTTTAAGGTGCCGGGAATCGATTCACTGTATCTGGTTGGCCCGTCAATGCCGCCTGCCGGTGGTGTGGTGGGGGCCGGGCGCGCCGCTGCCATGGTGATGTTCGAAGATTTGGGTATGGACTTTGATAGCACGTTCCAGACCGGCGAAAGTAAATCCAAAAGTACCGTGAAAGCCAGAACACAGGCGCCGGATGACGGTGCGGTGCGACTGTTCAACGAAAACGATGCTGAACTGATGACGGTGGACAGCATTGATACAACAGATGATGAGCTGGTGGTGCGGGGTAAAACCTTCGGAACGATGCCATTAACTGCCCGCCTGGGGCCCGGAGATTTACGCAGAGCCGCTAAGATGGCGCTGTCTCCGGCGAAGTTCATGACAATCGTAAAAATGCTGTTCAGCAAAGACTAAACAATGACAATTCTACTACGGATAGGCTCCGGGAAAACACAACATGGTCACCAGAAAGGCTGGTACGATACAGGAAATTATTCTGATCCTTCCTGTTACACATCGCCGTGATGAGGGCCGGGTTGTTAGCGCCAATCATGCCGTTGCTTGTGCAGGCTTTCGGGCATATTGAGCATGCACATTACCCGTAGTACAACACTTAAAACCCCGCGACAGTCTTTCTGTAGCGGGGTTTTTAATTAACTTCATATGATAACAGTAAGGCTATACCGTTATTTCCGGCAGGTAACAGCTAACAATCTGAGATCAGTGTTCCCCCGTCCACCACAATATCCTGACCTGTTGTAAAACCTCCGGCTGCACTGGCCAGATAAAGCGCGGTAGCGGCGATTTCATCTGTTGTGCCAAGGCGGTTAAGGGGTGTTTGCTGCATACGTTTGGTCATAAACGCCGCGTCGGCCTGCAGATGTTTCGATAACGGCGTATCGATAAGACCCGGGCAAATACAATTGGCGGTTATGCCATATTTACCTTGTTGTACCGCGTAGTTGCGGGCAAGTTGAGACAGCCCGGCTTTCGTGACCGAATACAGCCCCAAGGCCGATGTACCCCGTTTGCCTGCAATGCTGCCCACATAAATTAGCCGTCCGCTACCCCGCTGCTGCATGCCTTTAACTGCGGCAGCAGACAGTAACTGGGCTGACAGCAGGTTAATTCTCATGGTACGCAACCAGTCGGCCTCAGCGCAGTCGTCCATGCTTCCCACATGACCTTCAATGCCGGCAGTGTGAATAATAATATCTACCGGCGCATTCTGAATATGCTGAATGAGTGCATTAGCACCGCCTTCAGCACTGAAATCCGCAGGAATATACACTGTGCCGGGCGGCGTGTCCGGGAAACTGTGCTCACGGTCGGCCAGAATAAGCGTTGCACCAGCCTCAAGAAAAAGGCGGGCAACGGCACTGCCAATCCCGCCAAGTGCACCTGTCACCACCACGCGTTTGTTCTCAACGCTGAACAGGGAAGCGACATTAGCAGTCATGGTTTTACCATGGTGTGGTCAATTTTGCCGAATACGCTCTGACCCAGGTGATCTTTCACGTCGAAGCTGAGGGATTCACCGTATTTTAGAAAATCGGTTTTCACTTCACCAAATTCCAGTATGTCCAGTGCCCGACGCTCTGCCAGACAGGCCGATCCTGTTTCTTTCCAGTCTTTACTGGATACCGTTCCCGAACCTAAAATCATACCGGCTTTGATGTTGCGGTTGTACGTGATGTGTTGAAGGATTTGCCCGAAAGAAAAGTCCATTTCGCCGCCATTAGGGTGACCAAACCATTCCCCGTTGCGGCTCACTTCCATGTTCAGATGTACACGTCCGTCTTTCCAGTCATCACCCAGTTCATCCGGGGTAACCGCCACCGGTGCAAACACCGTCGCCGGCTTTGCCAATATAAAGCCGAAGCCCATTTGTAATTCACGGAAAAGATGCTTACGCATGCTCATGTCATTTAAAATGGTGACCAGTTTTACCCTATCCAGCGCTTCAGAGGCGGACGCCCCCATAGGAATATCGCCGGTAATAACCGCAAATTCCCCTTCAAAATCGGCGTTATCTTCTTCAGAAGGGAAAGCATAATCTTCACAGGGGCCCATAAAGTCATCGCTCTGACGCTGAATAAGAATAGGGATGTTCGGATCTTTCTTCACATCCAGATCAAAGGCCTTTTCCATAATGTTGCCATGGTTTAGAAATGCCGAGGCATCAATGAACTGGTGGCAGCGGGGCAGGGGAGCCATAGCATCCTGAGGGTTAAACGTGAATGCGTCTGAAACCGCATTATCGTTGAGCTTGTCGTAAACGGCGGTGAGATCAGCGAGCACCGCGTCCCAGTTTTCCAGTGCCAGTTGCATGGTTTTAGCAATATGGGAAACGTCTGCTGCCCGGGTTAAATCACGGGATACCACTACAAGGGTTCCGTCGCGGGTGCCGTTTTTCAGTGTTGCCAGTTTCATCGCATTCTCCTTAAAAGTTAACACCGCCATCGCAGTTAATCGTTTGTCCGGTAACAAAGCCGCATTCTTCGGATGTCAGGAACAACAGTGCGCCGGTTAAATCCTGAGGCTCTTCGGTTTGTTTAATCAGTTGCAGGTTATTTTTCACGTTATCGAATAACTGCGGGGGCAGGTTTTTCGCTGATTCCGGCGTACGGGTAAGTCCGGGCGAAAGGGCATTGACTCTGACTCCTGAGGAACTGAATTCCGCTGCCAGTGCGCGGGTCAGACCGATCCCCGCCATTTTGGTTGTCACGTAAGCTGAAAACCCGGGCATAGCCGTGCCGGTGGTGCTGGAAGCGATTTGAACGATGCGTCCGTAACCCCTTTCTGCCATACCCATGCCGAAGGTTTTGCCCAGAATGAATGCCGCTTCAACATTTATGGCTTCAAATTTTCTGAACGTTGCTAAATCAAGTTCAGCCAGCGGTATTACCGGCATGAAAGCCGCGTTATTAACAAGAATGTCTACCTGACCGAATTTACTGAGTACGTTATCAGCAAACTGCGAAACCTGTTCTGCGTCTGACAAGTCAACAATTTCACTGTAAGCCCGCTGACCGGTGGCACGAATTTCTGCCACCACGGCGGAGGCATCCTGAATGTCCGCTATGGCGATATCGCATCCCCGTGATGCCAGAGCCAGAGCGAATTCCCGTCCTAACGCACCGGCGGCGCCCGTAATAACGGCAATTCTGTTTTGATGTCCCGGCATTTTCTTTCTCCACAAAAAATTGTGAATAAAGTGTAACAGACACACCTGAGGCGGAATATTTGATTCGGTAAAGCCGGACTATTTGTTTTGCCAATAATCCGGCAGTGATGTCAGGCAAAGGTCTTACGGGCAGTAGCTATTATCTGTTCTCTTAACCAGATTAGCGCCGGATCCTGGTCCCGGTATTTATGCCATTGCAATGCCCACGATATCTCAGGTAAAGGCTCCGGAAGCGGAACGGTTTTGATGGGGATGAGTGCCTGCCAGTGCTCAGCAAGATGTTGATAAACAGTTGCCACGCGTGCTGTGCCGGGTAAAAATTGAGGAATCGCATTAAAAGTCGATGTGATTATTTCTACTTTTGGCTCTTTTCCCCACTTATCTCTCATGAGTACTTGATCCTGACTGGTTACGCGACTCGTGCCAAATTTTACAGTGACGTGGCCAAGGTTCAAAAAATCGTCCAGTGTTATATTTTCATGAACTGCATCGTTCTGTTCACATGCAATACATACAAATTTTTCAGAAAATAATTCCTCGCATGGGTGATGATCAACCTTTATCGACATCGGCATTATCATGAAGTCTACTTCTGCCCGGTCTAATACTTCTGCAGGCTTATTGCTCGGAATAAAAAATTCAAACTGAATCCCCGGGGCAAGTGAATTAATCTGCTTAGCTACAGCGGTAAGCAATACCGTACTACTGTAGTCGCCAGCGATAAATTTGAATTTTCTGTTACAGGTGTACGGATCAAAGGTTACACCGCGATCGACGGTGGCTTGAATTTGTAAAAGGATATTGTGAACTGGCTCTGCGAGGCTCTCACCTAATGGCGTCGGTTGCATTTTTGCACCCACCCGTACCAGTAAATCGTCATCGAAAAACTCCCGCAACCGCGCCAGTGCACCACTGGTGGCAGGCTGACTTAAACAAATACGTTCAGCTGCCAGCGTAATACTTCGTTCGGTCAGCAAGGCATCCAGTGCCACCAGTAAATTGAGGTCGAGTCTGTTTAAACGCATAAGAAAACCTGCATGAAAGCCCTAAAGCACTAGTATCATTTTTTAACTATATGATTACAACAAAGAAAACATTATTTTACTTAAGGCTTTCGTATTACTGATAAGCAGGTGTTAAATGGGCGCCATTAATGCGCTCATGGTTAACGCCATAACCTGAATATGCTCTACTTTTGAACCGCCGGTTTGCTCAATTTCACCTAAGCGCTTTGAGTTAGTCACAATCATGCTGCATCGGGGCCAGCGGCGATTCTCGAAGCGGGTGAAGATCTCTTCTACCGTGCCACCTGATGCAATTTCATCGGCTATCACCACAGCATCTTCATGGCCCATACCTGCACCCGACGCGAGATGGGGTGTTGTGGCATGAACTGCATCTCCCATCAGCAATATCCGGCCTTTAAACCAGGAACGGGGCATGATCATCCCTTCCAGCGGGCGTGCCAGAATGCTGGATGATTCAGAGAGTTCCGCTTTCACTGCTTCAATCACCGGTGCAGTAAATGGCGCAATCAAGTTTTGCAGGTAAGGCAGCAGTTCTTCATCAGCGATGCGGGACTTTTGCGGCCGTTGTTCGGTGTAATTCAGGTACATGTGGGTGGATGACACCGGGGTAAAACCGAGTTTGCCATTGCTACCGTAAAATAATGCCGGACGTTCCAGGCCGTGGCGTTCCACCACCGCGCGCCACACCACCTGACCGGTATACTGAGGCACCGGTGCTCCGGCAAAATACTGTTCACGGGTTTTAGAAAATACACCATCTGCGGCCAGTACCATGTCAAACACATGTTCAGAGCCATCTGTCAGCATGGCTTTAATACCGTCTTCCTGCTCAGTCAGTGTTTCGTAGGTGCAGCCAAGGTGTACATGCACGCCGCTTTGCTGCACTTTTTCAGCCAGAATACCGGCAAGTACCGGGCGCATGATGCCACCGCCTCCGGTAATACTTGAACCGGGCACGGCAGGAGTAACTATTTGACGCAGGAAAGTACCGTCAGCAGTGAGCATGTCGACGTTCTGGCAAATAGCACCGTGGCGGCGGAATTCGTCAATCAGACCAATTTGCTCTATGGCACGCAGTGACGGACCGCTAACAGTGATACCGGCCCCGTCTGTCTTCCATTTTTTGTCCAGTTCAACAAGGTGTACTTCTATTCCTTGTTTACTGAGCAGAATGGCTGTGGACATACCGGTGAAGCCGCCGCCGACAATAAGCACTTTATTTACTGATGATGTCATGTTCATGTTCTTCTGTTTCTGAGTCGGGGTACCAGACGAGATTCCCGTGACTATTTATTTCTACCTGTACCGGCGTTAAGTGACTCCCTTTACAGGGGCCGGAAATACAAAAACCGGTATTGCGTTCGAACAGCGCGCCGTGTGAGCCGCATTTAATGAACTGGCCAGACCCGTCCAGAAAAGCATCTTTTTTCCAGGCCATGGAGGCATGTTCGTAGCCCTTGTGCGGACAACTGTTGCGAAAAGCAGCAATACTGCTATGGCCGGTTCTCACAATAAAAATAGACGCTGCCTGCTGTGCGCCGGTGCTGAAGCCTTTACTGGTATTCAGCGGAATATCGTCCAGCGCACACAGGGTGATGCCATCAGTGCGGATCGCCACCGGGCATCCATTTTTTCACCAGGGTGAAATTGAAAATTTGCGAGGTATCTGCGCTGGCCATGGCTTCCCGTGGCGTCCAGCTGTCATCATGCAAATCCATGTCTGCATCATATTCAACATGCACGCCCATGGGGCTGTTGAAGTACCAAAAATAGTTTGAGCCAAATATATGCCGGCCCGGACCCCAGAAAGTTTCGTAGCCTTTATCCTGAAAACGTTTGCCCGCCAGCAACAGCTCGTTCGGCCCGGCCAGGTGGAACGTGAAATGCTCACAACCCTGCATATGCGACGGGGTATCGATAAGAAACAGTGAGTGGTGATCAAGGGTTCCCTGCGGGCGCAGGAACGGCCCTAACCGGGTGAAACGATCGGCAACCCGGAAACCGAGCCTGTCGATGTAAAACGACTCTGCCTCTTTAATATTCGGAACGAAGTAGACGACGTGGGACAAGCTGGCAGGAATGATGTCGTAGCTATCATCTGCCCCCGGTTCATTAACCGGACGCTGTGGTGCAAAACCCGGAGAATTAATCTGCTCATTTTTGCCGGTAAACGCCTTACGACAAGTGATTTGAAATTTCAGCGCAAAACCGCTGTTGTCCACGGTAGTCAGGCTACCATCCTCACCGGTAATCACTTCGCGGTCAGTACTCAGTTCTGCTTTGATAGCATCCAGCGTGGTCTGGTTGTCTACGCCATACACGGTTTGTCTCAGCATCGATGCAGTGGGTAACGGTGCCGGTAGTGCTGCATGGTCCTTGTGTCTGATGATAACAGCCGTGCCGTCCTGTCCTTCGAAGCGGCCACCTTCATCAGATACACCGACAGGAACAAGGCCGTAATCGGTGAGGTACTGACAACAAGCCTGTACGTCGTCAACACCGAATACCAGTTCGTCTAAACCAACTATATTCATGGTAAATCCATTATTTCTTTAACTTAAAAGTAGTGTAGAGAGGTGGATGAGGAGTTGGAAATTGCTTGATTGGATGAAGGTTATTTACAACTCAGATACAGGAAATAAACAATTGGTGAGGCAGATAGAACGCGCACACCGGCGAGGATTCCAGTGTGCTTTTTGATGCTCAGTTTAAAAGAAGTTACTTCATTTTCTCAAATTCCGCTGCGCACCAGTCGGCAACATAATCCCGCATACCGGTGCCGTTGTCTGCGCCACAGTGTTCTATTTCAAAGTCTTTGGTTGTGAATATTCGCAGATGACGGTTAACTGAATATACTGCCTGCTCGTAGGATCGATAAGCGTTGCTTACTGGTATCTGGCGATCACCTTCACCATGCGTAATAAGAAACGGCATTTTCATTTTTTCGATCTGGCCATCCAAAGTGACTTTTGGCATATAGGCCATAAAGTCATCAAGGTTTTCCTTCCCCCATACCCACAGTACATGATCCCAGTAGTGTGGCACCGGATTCTCGCCTTCACGCTCCATACGCTCTTTTTGTCTCTGGCCCCAAACATGGTTAGCGCCCATTACTGCGCACAGTGCAAATCGAGGTTCGTTCGCAGCCGCGCGTGGCGCATAATAGCCACCCAGAGAAAGGCCAAAAATACCTATTCGATTCTCATCCACATCATCACGGGATGCCAGATAGTCGAATGCCGGTGTTGCCCATTTTTCTGTATCGTACACTGCAGTCAGGCCACGTTTACGCAGTGCTTCACCGGTACCTGGTTGATCGACAAACAAAGTGTACATGCCCCGGTCGAGGTTAGATTTACCATGACCGGCCATGTTCACCTGTTCTTTCATTGAGTCCAGGCCATTTACCGAAACCAGCGCCGGGCGCTTAATACCGCTGCCATCGTGAACGAAAATAGCGGGGTAAGACGTGCCTTCATAAGGAATATCCAAAAAATCCACATGTAAACCGCTGCACTCTACGTGCTTACGGTACAGCGCCAGGCCTTTGTCGTAGGCTTCCCACCGGGGTGCATAATCTCTGGATTGCATGCGTTCGGCAGACAGATAGTAACCGGATGCACGGGCGTACTTTGTTCCGGCAGACAAAAAATAGCCTTGTTCTTCATCTTTGCGGGCGTTCTCTTCGACCTGCTTCGCCACCGCAATCCAGCTGTCAAAAAGTAACTCTGTACCCGCATCTTCACCGTTGGCGGCGGCCTCAAAAATAGGGCGACAGGCGGCATCTACTTCGCCGTGATTCCCTCCGCATGCAAGGGCGAGATTAACCTGAAGATTCCAGACGTAATTTCCTTTGAACGGTTCAAACATGTCGTGCTCCTGTATCGACAGCGATTGGTACGTGTCGTGGCTAATTGGTCAGTAGTTATTTGCACTATGATTACTCATCGAAACTTACAAACACAATTAAGACCCTATCGATTATTCGGAATGACATTATCAGTATTGTAAATATTTGGTTTTTGTTGTTTGAGTTGTTATCGATTTGTTATTTATATGAACCTTATTCGTAAGGCGAATTTGTCGGCACACTGATACAGCAGTTAATCTTGCTCTGAATAGTTCGCCTGCGCACATCCTATTGAAGATATTGTCGCGCATTTTTTCGACTGGCTGGTAATTAATAACTTAAAGCTACAAAAGGCATATCCATGATTAACGCTCGCAGAGCCGGTACCCTTCAGGGCATCGTGCTAATATTACCCATCACCCTTAGTACCATGGGGTCTGTGCTTCTCGCTCCTATCGTGCCGCAGCTCATGCAGGCATTCGGTCATATCGAAAATGCAAACTATTGGGTACCTCTACTTCTTTCTTTACCAGCGTTGTGCATCGCACTTGGTGCTCCCCTGGCCGGTTATATCGCTGATAAAGTCGGACGCCGTCAATTGCTTATTGCGAGTATGTTTGTTTACGCGGTTTGTGGCGTATCTCCCTTATTTCTTGATAGTTACTGGATGGTTTTCGGCTCCAGGTTACTGGTTGGAGTCTGTGAAGCGTTTTTGATGACGTGTTCCACAACGTTAATCGGGGATTATTTCAAGGGCGATGACAGGAATAAATGGTTAGGAAGTCAGGCTGCCGTTGCCTCTCTCACTGCTATGTGTCTGTTTCCTCTCGCAGGATACCTTGGTGCCACCTATGGTTGGAAAGGACCTTTCGCATTGTACGCGCTTAGCTTGCCTTTAGCGGTAATGACAATTTTGTTTACATGGGAAACCGGCTCTCAGTCAGATGAGGAAGTGGAATCTGAAGCTCACGTTACTGAGCATACAAAGAGTTTTCCTTGGGGGCATATGGGCACCGTGTGCGGTTTTACTTTAATCGGCGGTATTCTTTTTTACCTGCTCCAATTTCAGATGGCTGCAGCACTGGGTGAGTTCGATATAGATAATTCGGCTATCACCGGGTGGTTACTGTCATTCGCCAGTATCGGCGTGCCTATGGGAGCAATTGCGTATCGTTACATACATCAGTGGCTGGGCCTTAAAAATCTTATCGCACTCGAATTTGGCATTCTGGCGCTGGGTTTCTTCTCGATGGCCATTGCACCTGACTATAAAGTGTTCGTCGCTGCCGGGTTCCTGAACCAGTTTGGTGCCGGCATGCTGCTTCCCACTATGCTTACCTGGGCCGTTAAACCGCTGGGTCACGCTGTTCGGGCCCGGGGAGCTGGTATTTGGCAATCTACGTTTGCCACTGGTCAATTCGTAACAACACTCGTCTTTGCCTGGGTGCTCGCGAATCTGGCAAATGGCAGTCACCTGGAAAGCTTTAAGGTATTCGCCGGAGTAGCGCTGGCTATGTTTGTTATCTCAATAGTCACGTTACCCAAAAAAAATAGTGGTATTAACTCTGCCATTAAAAATGGCGCGTGATCAGACTCGATAATATAAAGGAAGTAATAATGTTTAATAAAATTAAAGTAGTATTTTTTCTGGCAGTATTCTCAATGTTTCCTGTTTCAGCCAGTGCTATGGAAACGATTAATGACGAAGATTTACCTACGTTCGGTATAAGAAACAAAGCCAGTTATATGCATTACATAAAACTGTTCAATGAGAAAAACCCTCAGGCATTCGAAGCTTATTTTTCTGATGATGTTGTGTATATAAATGGAGGGCTGGTATTAGAAGGTATACCCGCGGTAAAAAAACACTATCACGGCCTTTGGTCATTGATGAAAGAAGACTTAACTGTGAATGAATTTGTTTTTGACGGCGATACCCTCGCTGTTGATCTGCATGCTCATTTTACCGTTATCCGTGATGATGCAAATTCACCGTTCGGTAAGATTAAAAAAGGTGATGCTTTTGACTACTACGGGTCCATTATTTATAAAATTAATCATCTCGGGAAAATTAAAAAGCTAACGGTATCTTATTTGGATTTTACATATACAACTGATGGGAAAACACGCTCACTGGGTTCTCCTCACTAGCAAATAAAATAAACCTTACTTTACCTCAGGGCGACCTCAATAACAGGTCGCCCTTTTCTCTTTCTATTTTCTCAGTCTCCTGTATTCGTTCCGCAAAATTTCTCTATTTGTTAATTCGAATTCTAAATTTCTTTTCAATTTAGCAAAATAAAAATGCGGTTATTAACAAATAATTAAATAAAAAAATACATATGTGCAGTGGTTTAATTTTAATCATTCTGCGTCAGTGATCTTCGAATAAATAAAGGAACGTCTGAGATGAAAAAACAGCAATATCGCTTCTTTCTGAGTGCTGTAGCTATTTCGGTTTTATCTGCAACTTGTGCAACCGCCACAGCGCAAGAATCTGCAGAACAAAAAGAAGACCTCGAAATAATTATGGTTACATCTTCGAAAACGAACAAACCTCTGCAAAAAGTCCCTGCTGCTATTTCTGTAGTGGATGGCGAGCGTCTGGCTCAGGCTGCCCGCGTGTCAGCAGATGACGTGCTTGCCAATGTAGCAGGGGTCGAAGTGCAGGGAGCAGCCAGAGGTAAAGTGTTTGCTATTCGCGGCCTGGGCTCCGATTTACCCCCGGGTGTTGGCGAAAGTTCGGTATCTACGAATTACGATGAGGTGTACTCCATTCGTGCGGAAGCTGGTCAGCTAGGGTTTTATGATTTAGAACGTGTCGAAGTCATGCGCGGCCCCCAGGGGACACTTTATGGAAGAAACGCTACAGCCGGGGTGATTAACTTTATATCACACTCTCCGATATTAGGGGAGTTTGGTGGTCATGTTGGAGTAAGCGCCGGCGACTACAATTTTCGCCGGGGGGAGGGGGCCGTCAATATACCGGTGTCTGAAGATTTTGCGGTGCGTGTGGCGGGTACTATCGTAAAACGAGATGGCTTTTTATCAAACGGGCATAACGATTTAGAAGGTGATGGTCAGCGAATCAAGGCGCTATATCAGCCCAGTGACGATTTCAGCTTACTGTTGGGTTACGACAGAATCCATCTGGATGGCATGGGAGCGGGTGCCACTGAAAGTGCCTACTGGGAGAGTGGTGACTACTACACCACTGATGATTCGGGAATTGGTGATGGGCAGGATTATACGTCGGATAAGTATTATGCCAAGTTGCAATGGAATGTGGGGCCCGGACAACTCACTATTCTGCCTTCTTATCAGACTGGAGATGGTACGAATGAGGCAATTTTTGCCGGGAGGGGGACTGCCGGTTACGATCCTAAAAATGTAGAACAAAATGCTCTGGAGGTGCGCTATGGCAGTCTTCCTGGCGAAGACATTGAATGGATTGTGGGTTTTTTCCATTACGATTATGAGCAGAGCCTGGTCGCCGAGGAATTATATGCAGACGGTACAACCAGTGGTGTTGAAGATTCAAGTTTTACCAGTGGTGATTCCGATGCGTTGTTTGGTCAGGTAACCTTCCCTGTCGCAGAAGACTGGAGGATAACTGCAGGTGCGCGCTATACCTGGGACGAGAGAGAATCAGAAGGAACTGCGCCAGCTCCAATTTATGGGTACGCAGGTACGAGGGACGATAACTTTTTCGACTGGAAGCTGGGACTTGAGCATGACCTTTCTGATAATGCACTGGTCTATGTACAGGCTGCAACCGGTTTCCGTCCCGGTGGCGTAAATCCGTTTGACGGTAATACCATCATTCCCGAGGAGCTTTTATCCTATGAGGCAGGTATCAAATCCAGATTATGGGATGGTGCATTACAGCTTAATGCCAGTTCGTTCTATTACGATTATTCCGATTTCCAAATCGTTGATTTCTTTATCACAGCCACGGGACCTAATCTAAGTTTCTACAATGCTGACGCGGTGAACTGGGGAGCTGAACTGGAAATGTTGGCAATTCCCTCTGACGCCCACCGAATCAACTTCTCTCTTGCTTACTTAAACTCTGAAATTGAGTCAGACCTTTGTCTTAATCCAAGCGGGTACACCGGCGCGGCAGACGCAGAATGTGACGGGTTAGGGGCCAATGCGATTAACTTTAAGGGGGAACGGCTACCACATTCACCGGATCTGACTATCAAAGCAGGTTACGAATACATTTATGAAGGTAACGGTGGCTGGCTGTTGATCCCCAGAATCGAAATGAGGTACGTCACTGAGCAATACGTTGCTCCAAGCAATCAGGATATTGCCTTGCAAGGTGATTACTTCACAGGAGATATAACCGTAACCTGGCATGATGCACAAGATAAACTAAGTGTTTCAGGCTATGTGAAAAACTTTACTGATGAAGCTGTCAAGACTGGTTTCTTCACAGGGTATGTGGTCGGCGGAGCACCAAGAACTACTGGTGTGTCACTAAACTATCGCTTTTAAATTTTTCAGGAACGAAGATGAATACTTTAACGGGTAGTAAGCTCAAGCAATCTGCCAGTAGCGTTTTCGCGCTGCTGGCAGGCGTCGTGATGATAGGAAGTGCCCTGGCGCAACAGTCGCCAAACGGGCCTCCTGGCCCTCCACCGGCCATGCCGCGTATTCAAGACACGCAGTATAAAAGCTATATAACAATCGCAGGTGAAGCGGTTCAAAGAAGCGAAACTGCAGAAGTAACTGTTAGCGGTGAAGTAGGCAAATCTGCAATCAATGGACTAACGCTAAAATCACATGAAGATGACTTCAATGCCATCATCATTGAGGAGCCGGGCGCATTAGTCAAAATCAGCGATACATCTGTCAACCTGAGTGGAGACGGCAGCAACGACTTTCTGGGCAAAGGGGCGGGCTTACTTGTTACCGGTGGCGTGGCTTATGTGTATGACAGTGAAATTATAACGTCGGGTGTGGTATCCAGTGCACTTGTGGCTGCGGAGCGTGCAACGCTTAAAGGGTTTAATAGTAAGTTCGTTTCTCATGGCGGACAGCTGCCTGAAGATTACGTGCCGGTCATTGGTCCCGGTATGAAAGAGCCTCCGGCCCCGCTGGGTATTACCGGTACCGCCAGAACATTGCTTACCATGAGTAATGCCCGGAGCTATTTCTACAACTGTGAATTCATTGCTGATGGGTGGGGTGCATTGTCTACGGATGCCGCTGGCGGAGAAGCTTACCTTGAAGTGAACGACAGTCAGGTCACTGTTAATAATAGCGGATATGGCGCCTATGCAGATTTTGGTGCAAAAGTGGTGGCAAACCGTACTGTATTTGATGTGGCAACGTACGCTGGCGTGATTGCGGGAGAGGCTGAAATGGCCTTTTTTAATAGCGAATCCAGCTCGGGTCGCAACGTAGTCATGATTCACTCAGTCATGGGCAATCCGCAGGAAAAAGGGCGGTTAGTTGTTGATGGCGGGAAACACAATGCAGAAGATGCTGCATTTTGGGTGAAAAGCGCGAACGCAGTCATCACCTTAAAAAACACCTCTATTGTGTCTGAATCTGGTGTGCTTTTGTTGGCCGAAGTCAATGAGGACAAATTCCGTACCCAGGTAAACGGAGCCCGCGTACCCGGAACAGCTCTGTCGATTGAAAACAGCAAGCTATCGGGTGATGTCGTCAATCAGGACAGCGAAAGAGGACTCGTAGTTTCATTGAATAAACGATCGGTACTAAATGGTGCGTTATCCAATGTGACATTGAGCATTGATGAAACGAGCGCCTGGCATGCAACAGGTAACAGCGTTATTGAGGTGGACAATGCAATGGGCCTCAAGCAAATACAAACCAACCCGGGAGTAACGGTAACTATTCGTTCATCTCATCTGAAGCCCGGGAAAATCAGTCAGCCCTCTGGCGGCAATCTCATAATCGAAACTATTTAATTTATCAGGAAATATGTATGACTCTACCTTCAGTTTTTAGAAAAACCTGTTTAGCGACCCTTATTGCTTTCGCGGGAGCGACACACGCTTTCGATGTTTCAGTAAATGAGCAGCACGTGAAGGCCGGCGAGCCGTGGAAGATTTTCCAGGATACTCGCGTTAACACACTCATTCTGGAAAAAGGCGCGGCCATTCAGCGACCCGGCAAATCCGTTACGATGTTGGTTGATGGCAAGGAAACCGCTATGTTGCCGGGTAAATATAATAATGTGGAACTGGTCATTACCGATAAGTTCTACCAAAGCCCGACTGGTAAAAATGACCGGGGAGTCGACAATTTTCGCACAGCTTTGCTAATTACCGGGAAAGGGATTGATGAAAAACGTTCAGTCATTCAAGCCATTCAGGGCGGCGAATATTCTGCGTCGGAGGCGAAAGACATCACATTGGTATCTGATAGCGGAAATTTCAATGGTGTGATGGTCGATGGCAACGTGAGTTATCGTGTTGACGGTGCAAACGTTGATTTCCGCTCTGATGCCGATGGCAGTGATAACAGCGATTTTTCCGGCTATGGTGCAGCATTTGCAGCTTATAACGGCGCCCGGTTGGCTATCTCAAACAGCAACATTGATGTGTCGGGTGTGGCACGTCTGGCTCTGTATGCATATGAAGATGCAGACTTATTGATCACAGACTCAACATTCAAAGTAGATGGTGGGGAACTTTATGAAGGGTATCCTAACTCGGCTGACTTCTCTGCGATGCTTGCTCCGCCCTGGGTGTTGGGTATCAAAGGTAGCGCACGTGGCACTAACATGATGGGAAACCGTACGACGTTTACCATGGTGCGTAGTGAAGCCGAAGCTGCAAACTGGGGGGTGTTGTCTACTGATATGGGCGCAGCTATGTTGATGACTATTGTAGATTCTTCATTGACATTAAATGGTGAAAAAGACCTCTTTAGTACCCGTTACGGCAGCGGTTATGGCAGTTATATTCTGGGATCTGAGCACTTCTATTACGGTGTAACCATTCACGCCGGTACCTACGGTGGAATTGTGCGGGAAGGTGAAGCTTATTACGGTGACTCGACGTTTGACGAACCATTAAATATCTATCCCCGTTTACAAATTCCAACAGGTGAAACATTCATTGATTTTTTCGGCAACGAACAACAGGTATTTGATATTCAGATTGATGATACGCCCGCGTTTTCAAAGATCACCGGGAAAGGTAAAAAGTCTTACATCTATTCAGACAATTTTGGCTGGATGTCTCATGGCGATGGCAAATTGGTGATAGCCGAAGGTACAGAAGTGAAGACCGGCAAAAGTACCTTCCTGCTTAAAGACGGTAATGTTGATATAACAGTAAAAGATCGGTCTGAACTCATTCCGGGGAACGGGGTATTACTTCAAATGATGGACAACGATGACATGCTGGTGGGTATCGATCCTGAGTCTCAGGTTGCACTTCACTTTAATACTACGTTCACCGAGAAAGCTGGCTATCCCGGTATCGACTATTCACTTGAGTCTGTGACTGATGAAAAACGCGCCAATGTGACGTTAAAAGCAGAAGGCATTAAGCTTGAAGGTGACCTTTACAACGCGACAGGTTATTTTGGAAACCAACCGGGCGATAAACTCACAGTTACTATGGGTAACAGGTCCATCATCATTGGTGCTATCAGTAGTACGAGCGCTATTCATATCGATGAACATGGGGACCAGAACACTCAATTCACTGATGCTGAGTACTATTATCTCGGACATGTTAAAAACAAGCCTTTTTTCAATGGTGTCAACGATATCGAAGTTGTGCTTGAAGACACGGGAGTTTGGCTGGTAACAGGGGAGAGTATTATCACCTCCCTGACTATTGCAGAAGGCGCGGAAATGAAAGCTAAAAACGGTAAGTTATCAATGACTGTTGACGGAAAAGTTACGCCAGTCAAGCCAGGTAAATACGAAGGTATCATCAAACTGACTGTATCCTCGTAATTTCGAAACCATTAACTCAATCAATTCTCATTCCTGGCGGACATGTTGTCCGCCATATCTCCTTCCGGCTTTTTCTCCCTAAAAATAAAATTGGCTATCGATATCATTTGTTAAGCGCCTTTACAAAATGCTTGCAATCAAACGCATGTTTAATATATAACCTACCTGTTACATTAAATTAACCTTTCAGTCGTTTAATGCAACAAAAAGGGCGATGAAGAGAGAAATAGCCCGATACGCGAAATGTGTGATGGGGTCTGAGAGCCAAAGCGTGAAACCATAATGACATCGATATCACGGGCGCTCAGTAAGGGACATGCATTTCATTTGTGTCACAAAAACTCAATTGGAAACCAAATAATGTTTAAAAAATCAAAACTGTCATGCGCGGTGGCAGGTACTCTAAGCGTTGTGGTTGCGTCTCAGGCCTTTGCTCAGCAAGCGCCTGAAGAAATGGAACAGATTGAAGTCCGTGGTGTTAGGGGATCACTGTCTCAATCTATGAACGTGAAGCGTCAGTCATCAGGTGTTGTTGATGCCATTTCGGCAGAAGACATGGGTAAATTCCCTGATACTAACCTGGCAGAATCACTTCAACGGATTACCGGTGTATCAATTAACCGTGTAAACGGTGAAGGTTCTGAAGTTACCGTGCGTGGTTTTGGTGGTAACTTCAACTTAATCACGTTAAACGGCCGTCAGATGCCGGCTGCAAACGTAGCATCAATTACCGGTAACTCAGATGACCAGGGGGCCTCCGGCTCTACCCGTTCATTCGACTTCTCTAACCTTGCCTCTGAAGGTGTAAGCGGTATTGAAGTATACAAAACCGGCCGTGCAGCAGTACCGTCAGGTGGTATCGGTGCAACAATTAACATTAACACCATTAAACCACTGTCTCAGGGTGAAAACCGCATGTCTTTCGGTGCTAAGGCAATGAAAGACGAAAGTGGTGATGGCGTAACGCCGGAACTGAGTGGTATGGGTAACTGGTCTAACGACGACAATACCCTGGGTGTAGCAGTATTTGGTTCTTATCAGGAACGTAATTCCGGTAGCCGCGTGATGAACGTGTCTCAGTATCAGCTGTTTAACTGGGATTCCACTTCACCGGGTACCTTTGGTCTGGTCGATGGTGCGAATGTGACCAATCCACCGGAAGAAGGTCAGCTGGTAGCGATGCCAACTAACGTAGGTTACGGTGTTAACGAAAACAACCGTGAGCGTTTAAACGGTATGGTTACGTTGCAATATGCACCGTCAGATACGTTAACCATTACTGCTGATGCGACGTACGCAAGCAACACCATGGAGGCCACGTCTATCACGGACGGTGTCTGGTTTGCCCGTCAGTTCACTGATATGGAGTTCGATGGTAACCCTGTTGTTGCCACACCTATCCGTTTCAGCGAAGACATCGACGGCGGTAAAGACTTTTTCTTCCAGAACCTGGCGCTGGCCGCGAAAGATGAATTGCACTCCTTCGGCTTAAATGCGAACTGGTGGGTGTCTGATGAACTAAACCTGCGCTTTGACGTTGCGTCATCAGAAGCAAAAAGTGGTGGTGACGGCCCTTCCGGTAAAAACGTTGTGCGAATGAACGTTGCCGGTGCAACTGCAGGCTGGCAGACAGTTGATATGTCTTCAGGGTTCCCGCAAGTGAGTATCGTGGTAGACGACTCCATTAAGGGTAACGATAACGGTATTTTCGATATGCCGGATGTAGGCCCTCAGGTTGCACGCGCCATTGAATCCAATCAGAAGCAAACTGTTGATCAGGTCCGTTTTGACGGTACCTGGGATCAGGGCGCAGACGTGAAAATCGACTTTGGTGTTGGCTATATTTCAACCGAGATGAACCAGAACCGTTTCGAATCCGAAGCGCAGCTTGGTGGCTGGGGTGTCGCTGATGTAGGTAATATTCCGGAAGGTCTGCTGGAAGTCACTTGTACTGCCTGTGCGTTTGAAGACACGAATATCACTGGCGTAGCTGGTGCTGACGCCATGGCTGTTCCGGCCGGCTCATCAACTATTCCGTTGGGTAGCGTGTCGTTCAAGGGTAATGCAGTAGAGCTGGTTAACAGCATCGCGCCTATGTACGGTTACACTCTGGATACGTTCAATGCGATTTCTTCAGCTGATAACACAGTGAAAGAAGACATTCTGTCTTTATACGGTATGGCGTCAATGGACGGCGAACTGGGTGGTTTTGAGACTAACCTGGTAGTCGGTGCACGCTATGAAAAAACAGACGTCGAGTCGATTTCTTTACAAACCGTCCCACTGCAAATCAACTGGGTATCAGACAACGACTTCCGTACTGTACTCGGTGACGAAACACAGGCACTGTCGCAGAAACACTCTTATGAAGCGTTCCTGCCGAATATTGACTTCTCGATCAACCTGACAGACGATTTAAAAGCCCGTGCTTCTTACAGCATGACGCTGGCCCGTCCGGCCTACAACCAGATGTACACTGCTACCACAGTGGGGGCGCCGGGTCGTCCTACCTATTTAGGTGGCCAGGGTTCCGGTAGCCGTGGAAACGCCGCGCTGGATCCGCTGGAATCAAATAACTTCGACCTGTCATTAGAGTATTACTACGGTGATGCGTCTATGGTGTCTGTGGGTTACTACCGTAAAGACGTAGACAACTTCGTGGGTACACAGCAGGTTTCTCAAGGTCTGTTCGGTCTGCTTGACCCTACATCAGGTGCTGCCGGTACGGTATCTGCTGAAGCGATTGCTGAACTGGAAGCCCGTGGTGTAGAGGTGACAGAGCGTAACTTCTTTACCATGACAGCTCTGTTAACTAACCCGGATAATTTCCCTGGTGGTGCTGATGAGTTCGAAGAAGGTCAGGCATTCGCTGATGCAGTATTTGCGTCAAATAACGTCGAGCCGCAAGCCGGTGACCCGGAAATGCAGTTTGAGGTGACTCAACCTGTGAACAACCAGAGTGCACGTATCTCAGGTTACGAGTTCGCATGGCAGCATTTCTTTGGCGACAGTGGCTTCGGTTACCAGGCTAACTTCACCATCGTAGACGGTGATATCGGTTACGATGTAGGTGCGAGCCCAGCTATCGAGCAGTTCGCTCTGGAAGGCTTAAGTGACAGTGCTAACCTCGTATTAATTTACGAGAAGAATGGCCTGTCTACCCGTATCGCTTACAACTGGCGTGATGCGTTCCTGGCAGAAGTTAACCGTTCTGTATCGTCACAGCGTAACCCGCTGTTCATTGATGAATACAAGCAGTTAGATTTGAACGTCAGTTACGACTTCACAGATGACTTCACCATGAGCCTCGATGTCATCAACTTGCTGGAAGAAGGTCAGCGTCAGTATGGCCGTACACAAAACAACACGTTCTTTGTTCAGGAACTGGACAGACGTTTTGTACTGAGTGCCCGTTATAGCTTCTGATTGAAGTTGTAACAACCGTTGAAACCGCACCTGATAGTTGAGCAGGTGCGGTTTTTTTATGGATTGAAAATGAGCCTGCTACTAACTTCGTATTGACATTCAGGCGCTTCACCTATGTGATTGTGCCTGACGTTGGCTGAAAACAGGGCTGTTCTCTCGCTTGTTGCGGATTCATGGTTACCTGGCAAAGAAATATTCGTGGAGTTTTAATATGCATTACAAAGGCGAGCTGTTTGAGGGAAAACATTTTGATGAAGATCTCGAAGCTGTAAAATTCGAAAATTGCCGGTTTATCGATTGCGACTTTACCCGCGCAAAATTGTCAGGCGCAGAATTATCAGGTTGTGCCTTTACCACTTCAGACGGCGAAAAAGGTTGCAACTTTTCTTTTGCTGACATTCGCGATACCAGCTTCCGTAATTGTCGTCTGGCACTGGCCAGTTTCCGTGGTGCCGACGGATTTGGTGCTGAATTCAGAGATTGTGATTTAAAAGGTGCTGATTTCAGGCAAGCTTCTTTTGCGAACTTTATCACTACGAAGTCTTTCTTTTGCTCTGTAGTGATAACCGGTTGTAATTTGAGTTATGCGGATTTCGAAGGACAGCTGCTTGAGAAGTGCGAATTATCAGAAAACATCTGGCGCGGCGCGAACCTCAGCGGCGTGAGTATGGACGACGCAGATCTCAGCCGTGGCGATTTTTCTTCAGACCACTGGGGCACGTTCAGCTTGAAAAACTGTGATCTCCGGCATGTGGACTTACATGGACTCGACATCCGCAGAATGGATTTAACTGGCGTGAAAATTTGTGATTGGCAGCAGGAATCCCTGCTCAGTCCTCTTGGTTTAATTGTAAGCTAGGTTTTTACGTTCCCTTTTACCGGCGTTTTACTGAGAATATAAGTACCTATAGGAAGGTTGCTTCTTAGCAGCTATTTCCCTGACTGAGTGATATCAATTATATAACTCGCCAGTTTCTTAAGTAACGTACGACGCGCCCCGTTTAGTTCCAACGAGGCGTTCAGCCGGAAGCAATGATTAAATTCATCATGCAGGCTGAACAGCTTTCCGGGGGCAATCGTAATGTGCAGGCGTAATGCTTCAAAATAGATATCCATCGCATTAACGTGAGGCTGGCATTCTATCCATAAAAAATAACCGCCGTCCTGCGAATGAATTTTAGCAACGTCCTGTAAAAGTGCTTCAAGGCAGGCCTGCATAGTTTTTTTTCTGGTTATCAGTTTCTTACGAAGTTGCTTCAAGTGCGACTCGTAGTTTTTGGAAGACAGGTAGTGAACCAGTGACAGCTGAACAGGCGCACTGGTAGCCAGTGTACTCATCAGCTGTTGTTTCTGAATGTCCAGCGACTTATGGCCGGCAGCCACCCAGCCTATGCGATAGCCTGCTACCAGTGACTTGGAAAAAGACGAACAAAGCAGGCTGTAGCCGTCTTCGACAAAATGTTTAATAGGCAACGGTGGTGTCTGTCCGGCATACAATTCAGCATAAACATCATCTTCGATTAGTGTTACCCCATAGGTTTTGAGTAACCTCGCAATCTGCTGCTTTTTGTCATCACTAAGTGAGTAGCCTACCGGATTCTGAAAGCTGCTCATCAGCCAGCACGCCTTCACCGGATGATTTTGAAAAGCCCGCTCGAGTGCGTCAATATCCAGCCCGTTCAGCGGCGAAACCGTTACTGTAATTGCCTTTAAGCCAAGCCGTTCCAGTGCTTGCATAGCGCCATAAAACACCGGAGATTCAATCACTACCCAGTCACCCGGCCTGGTACAGGATTGCAAACTCAGACTGAGTGCTTCAAGTGCGCCTGCCGTGATAACAATTTCATCAGGGGAAATATTCACACCCCGCGCCGCATAGCGTTTGGCAATTATTTGTCTGAGTTCAGGGTTACCCGGTGGCAGGTTATCCATCGCACTGGTCAGTGAAATTTGTTGTGCAGCTGCGACGATGGACTTATTCAGATGGTGCCTGGGATACAGAGCAGGATCGGGATAAGCAAACCCTAAGCTGAACATATGCGGGTCGCGGGATGCCTGAAGCACTTCATAAACAAAATCATTAATGCTCACCGCTTCCGCTGTTTGTACTTTGTTCTCATCAGCCGGGCGGGCTGCTGATGTAACTGTAAAGCCGGAGCGCTCATGGGAGCTGATCAAACCCTGACTTTCGAGCATCTGATAGGCATGGAGCACGGTCATCAGGCTGTAACCTGTTTGGCGGGCCTGCTTGCGCAGCGACGGAAGCTTTTCATGTTCCAGCCAGATCCCCCGCTCGATCTGCTCTTTTATTTGCCCGGCTAAAATTTTATATTTCGCCATTGCTTACTCCGGCCAAAGCTTCATCAGATTATAACAAGCGAATAAACGATCTGTTATAGAAAAATGTACGCTTTCTGTACCTGTTTATTGTTCCTCTGCGGGTTTACTTTTGATTCTGCCAATTAAGAGTTTCGTCCAGTCGTGGTCTGGCCCGAAATCCGCACAATGTCAAAGGGGACGTTATGAAACTGTATTTACTCTTGTTGTCTTTCTTTCTTGCTGCGCCGGCTCATGCAGGTGGAGGCACGGTATTGGGTATGATTTTCACAATTGTTTTTGTCGTCGTCATGCTGGTGCTGTACTGGATGGTCGTGGCGGAAGTGGGCGAAAAAGATAAGAGTTGAGGATAATCTGATCCTCAGAATTCCTCCGCCAGCGTCTTTTCAACTCATTACTAAACTATTCCGCTACGGGCCCGTGCTGGCGGCCGCCTGGCGAAATGATGTCTACCGGCACGCTCCGCGTTTTATGGTCAAAAACCATGTCTATTTGCTTCATTTTTAAGATTATTGATTGCCTGAATTACTGCCGGCTGCACTTTCCCTGTCTTGCGGTCGCAGGCAGAAAACGAGCCTTGTCTTGTGGCGATAGCGAACTTGCGGATATATTCAATATTTAACATATCAGTAAAAGTGATAGTTGCTAACTGGTCATTGTTGTAAATAACGATAGTATGCCGCCCAATAGTTCATCTTTTAATGAGGGAAACGATGAGTTGGGTTTATCTGGTGCTGGCAGGGTTAACCGAAATTGGTTGGCCTCTGGGCCTGAAATTATCTCAAAGCGGCCAGTACAAATGGGGTGGCATCGCCATGGCGATTACATTTATGGGTGTCAGCGGTTTCTTACTGTATCTGGCGCAAAGGGATATTCCACTGGGTACAGCCTATGCTGTATGGACCGGCATTGGCGCTGCCGGTACGTTTCTGGTGGGCGTTTTTGCCTTTGGCGACCCTACATCACTGCTGCGTTATATCGGCGTATTTTTGATCATATCCGGAGTGGTGCTGCTGAAAGTAGGATGAGAAATGTGAGGTGATTAATCACCTCACGACATCAACTACTTACCATGGCCGCTTCTTCTAAAATCAGTGTGCGCAGCCAGCGATGAATAGGGTCGCTGTCTACGGTTGGGTGCCACATCATCGCTTCCCGCAAGTCGGGAAAATCAAAGGGCATAGATAGAATATCAATAGGCATGATAGTGGCCATGAGTTCAGCAAAACGGCGGGGAATAATGGCCAGTCTGCCGGTGCTGACCACTGTGGTGCACAGTGAGGTAAAGTCGTTGGTGATCACTTCGACTTTACGTTCAATGTTGCGCTCTTTAACCAGCCAAGGCTCAATACTTAAAAGGCTGACACGGCCGAATCCCACCGAAGCGTGTCCCAGTGATGAGAAGATTTCCGGCGTCAGGCCACCCTGCGTGTCCGGATTGTCTTTGCAGGCAATACAAACCATTTCGTCAGTGGCGAAAAAGGCGTGAGGATAACCGTCCACGGTTTCACTTTCCGGCGCAATCACAATATCAATCCCGCTTTTCACCATGGTTTCCACCTCAACGGTGAAAGGTGAAAGAAATTCGAAAGTCATGCCAGGCGCCAGCTTCTGCACTTTCGCCAGCACACCGGCAAGGAATACCTGAATAATATAATCTGACGCAACAATGCGGAAATGTCGCTGGCTGGTGGCGGGCTCCAGTTTACGTTTATTGGTAATCGAACCGCGCACAATGTTCAGCATTTCTCTTACCGGTTCCTGCAGTTCCAGTGCATAAGGCGTGGGCTGCATTTTTCGGCCTATCTGCACCAGCAAATCATCATCAAAATAATGCCGCAACCGAGATAAAATACTGCTGGTGGCCGACTGTGACAGGTGCAGCTTGTCGGCTGTTCTTGTGATATTTTGTTCTTCCAGCAGTATGTCTAATGCTACCAATAAATTCAGATCCAGCTGTTCAAACCGCATAACGCCCTCGTTGCCTGTCTAGGTATCTATGAAATTGATGTAAACCATCTATACATTCAATTTTTTGTTTGCTCAGCGCCCATTTAACATTGTTTCTCCATTAATTTAAATATTTTTAACAATAAAAAATCGAATTTCTGTTCGGTTTGTGGAGCGGCGATGAAACTAGCCTCAATCGATAACGGTAGTCCGGATGGCCAACTGGTTGTTATCTCAAAAGATACTTCGCAAATGTGTCGTGTACACGGTTCTGCCGGCACCATGGCCGCGTGTCTGGCTGACTGGCAAAGTGTGCTTCCGGTACTTCAGGATATCAGCAACGCACTGAACAACGGCACCTGTGAACAGGCAGAGCCGGTTGCCGGTGCCCGTTTCTTAGCACCGTTACCCCGCACGTATCAGTGGCTGGATGGTTCATTGTTTATGAATCATGGCCATTTGATGCAGAAGGCGTTCAATCTCGACCCAATCGAAGACGCCGACAAATATCCGCTGATCTACCAGGGCGCCGGCGATGCTTTCACCGGATGTAATGACACCATTGCGCTGTATAACCCTGCCCATGGCGTAGATTTCGAAGGTGAGTTCGGCGTCCTGATCACGGATGTGCCTGTTGGAGCTACACCCGGTGAGGCCATGCAGGCCATCAAACTGGTGGTGCAACTAAATGACATCAGCTATCGCGGTCTGGCGCCCCGTGAAATGAAAACTGGCTTCGGTTTTGTGCAGGCAAAAGGCGAAACCGCTTTTGCGCCGTTCGCGGTAACGCCGGATGAGCTTGGCGACAGCTGGGCAGACGGCAGAATCCATTTAACCCTCAATATCACCCGCAACGGTGAATGGTTTGGCAACCCGTCGGGCAGTGAAATGCATTTTGGTTTCCATGAGCTGATTGCCCACGCCGCCACAGCCCGTCCTATCAAAGCCGGTACGGTGTTTGGCTCCGGTACGGTTTCCAATACAAACCCCGAAGTCGGACAGGCCTGTATTGCCGAGCTGCGCGCTAAAGAGCTGATAAGGCACGGCAAACCGCAAACCCCGTTTTTGAGTAACGGTGAAACGGTACACATGGTGTGCCGCGACAAGCAGGGCCAGCCGCTTTTCGGCGAAATCAATCAAACAGTAAAAGGAGGCTAACATGTTCAGCCCCAATGATTTTGACATCGTAGATTTGTCCGTCACGCTGGACAACAACCCCCACACCGATCCGCCGCCGCTGTTGCCAAAGATTGATTATATGGATCACCAGGAAGGCTGGCCTGAAATGGAGGCTATGTTCCCCGGCCTTACTCTCGACCAACTACCAGGCAACGAGTCCTGGGCAGCAGAACGCCTGCAAATCACCACCCACAGTGGTACGCACATGGACGCGCCATGGCACTACGCATCCACCACCGACGGCGGCAAGCCGGCTTTTGGTATTGATGAATTACCTCTCGACTGGTGTATGCGCCCGGGTGTGAAGCTGGACTTCCGCAACATGGAAGACGGCTATGTGGTGACCGCAGAAGACATCGAAGCTGAGCTGAAGCGCATTAACTATGAACTGCAACCACTGGATATCGTGGTGGTGAATACCCGCGCCGGTGCCATTTTCGGCGAGCCGGGTTACCTCGAAGCCGGTGTGGGCCTTGGCCGCGAAGCCACCATGTACCTCCTTGAAAAAGGTGTGCGGGTAGTGGGCACCGATGCCTGGAGCTGGGATGCACCCTTCAAGTATACCCGCGAACGCTTCGCTGAATCCGGCGATGCGTCAATTATCTGGGAAGGCCATAAAGCCGGCCGTGATATCGGCTACGGGCAAATGGAAAAGCTTTCAAACCTTGAGTCACTTCCAGCGTCCGGATTCTGGATTTCCTGTTTCCCTTACAAAATTAAAAAGGCATCGGCGGGCTTTGTTCGTGCCGTCGCGTTCGTGCCTAAAAAGACGAATTCTTAAGAGGAGTTATCATGTTTAAGTATTTCCCCACCAACTATGTGTGGAACCTGTCAGTCGACCTCGCCATCGAAATGGGCGCCCGTATCGGTGAAATCGAAGAGATGTGTGCTCCGCTGCAGGAAGCCGCGAAGAAAAAAGACAAAGAGGGTACCGAAGCGTTCCGCAATACCTGGGCAAACATGGCAGACAAGCTGTGTGTGCTGGCCGAAGAAGACGAGCAGGCTGGCCGCATGATTTCTGCCGGCGAAAAGTACATGCGCGCTTCCTCGTACCTCATCACCTGTGAGCGTTTGCAGGCCCACAATGCCCCTGGTCGTCTTGAGCTGTACAAGCGTGAACTGGAATTGTTCGAACGTGGCATGGCGCTGAAAGGGGCGAACTGTAAGCGCGTTGAAATTCCTTATGAAGGCAAACATCTGTCCGGACTTTACGTGAAAGCGAAAAATGTAGATGGCCCGGCACCGCTGTTAATTCAGGTAAACGGCCTGGATTCCACCAAAGAAATGAAGTACCTCGTTGGCTTGCCACAATGGCTGGCAGACCGGGGCGTGTCGTCACTGGTACTGGATCAGCCGGGTACGGGCGAAGCGTTACGCCTGCAAAACATTAACGCCCGTTTCGACAGCGAACACTGGGCATCACCGGTGGTTGACTGGCTGGAGCAGCATCCTGAAGTAGACAACAGCCGCATTGGTATGGAAGGGGTGTCGTTAGGGGGCTATTACTGCCCGCGCGCGGTGGCGAACGAGCCGCGCCTGGCACTGGGTGTGTGCTGGGGTGCAAACCACGACTGGCGTGACGTTCAGAAGCGTCGCCTGGAAAAAGAAGGCGACTTCCCGGTACCACACTATTGGAATCATGTGTGCTGGGTATGGGGCGCAAAAGACATCGACGAGTTCATGACCATTGCTGAAAACGTGTGTCTGGACGGGGAAGTAGAAAAAATCAAAGTGCCTTTCCTGGTCACCCACGGTTCGAAAGACTCACAAATCCCGCTTAAGTGGGCAGAGCGCACCTACGAGCAACTGGTAAACAGCCCTAAGCGTGAGCTGAAAGTGTTTACCGAACGTGAAGGCGGTGTACAGCACTCCAGCTTCGACAACAGCATCAACGCCGGTCACTACATTGCTGACTGGGTAGCGGAAACGTTCAACGCCCGCACATCGATTGAAGGATAAAATCATGAATATTATTGGACCGGATTTATTGATTTTTGGTGTTGATGATGTGGAAGCCTGTAAACAGTTTGCGCTGGATTACGGTTTAACGCAGGCATCTGAACACCGCTTCGTTGCCCTTGATGGCACGGGTATTGAGATTTACAGCAAAGACGACAGCAGTTTGCCTGCGCCGCTGGAAACGGGTTCAAGTATCCGCAAAACCATTTACGGCGTGGCAGATACCGCAACCGTGGATGCCATTTACGACGAACTGTCGAAAGACCGTGAAGTAAAACGTCTGGATGACGGCAGTATTGAAGCTGTGGATGACATGGGTTTTGTGCTGGGCTTCCAGGTCACTATGCGCAAGCCGCTGGATATGCCAGCAGAGAAAATTAATGCACCGGGTGCACCTGCACAGCGTCCGGCCAATGAAATTGGTGTATCGAAAGACTTTACGCCGGAGCCGCGCACTCTGTCTCACGTGGTGTATTTCGTGCCAGATTACAAAAAAGCCGAAGCGTTCTACGCAGAACGTCTGGGCTTTATCACCACCGACCGCTTTAGTCATGTGGGTCCTTTCATGCGTCCTGCAGGCACTACCGATCACCATACGCTGTTCTTCCTGAACACGCCGCCGCAAATGAAAGGTATTGAACACTTTACCTTCCACATGTCTGGCCCGACTGCGGTGGTGCAGGCCGGTAACCGCATGGTGGAAAAAGGTTACCAGAGCTTCTGGGGGCCGGGCCGTCACATCTTCGGTTCTAACTGGTTCTGGTACTTCAAGAGCCCGTTTGGCTGCAACATGGAATTCGATGCTGACATGGATCTCCATGACGACAACTGGGATGCCCGCGAAGCCTTGCCGGGTGCGGATAACTCGCAGGTGTTCCTGCTGCAGTACCGCGAAAAGTGGGCACCAATGGGCCCGCCGCCACCAAAAGGCTGATTGTGATGAACCAAGGTGTCCTGCTCTGCAAATTAGATGAACTACCCGACAATAGTTCCCGGGGTTTTTTGCCTGATACCCGGGGTCAGGACACCGTTTTTATTGTGCGCCGTGGCAGCAAGCTGTATGGCTACAGCGATATTTGTCCGCACTATGGCGATACCGCCTTACCCTGGAAGAAAGATGTTTATCTGGATGCCGGTGGTGACTACATCGTTTGTGCGGCGCATGGCGCGTTATTTACACCCGACACCGGAGAGTGTGTGAAAGGGCCGTGCAGAGGCGAGTTTTTAACCCCTCTGAACATCACGGTGACCGCTGAACAGGATGTCGTTTTACTCTGTGAATCACGAGGAAAAGAACAATGAGCGCATGCGTAAATAAAGTATTGATTATTGGTGGTGGCTTCTCAGGTATGTCTGCCGCTATCGAAATGAGTAAGCGTGGTATACAGGTTGATCTTGTAGAGATTGATAAAAACTGGCGCACCGACGGTGCCGGGATCAGCATTGGCGGCGCCACCATAAGAGCACTGCGTCAAATCGGAGTGCTGGATGAATTTAAAGCGCAGGGTGCTACCCACGCCGGTTTGGATGTTCATGCGCCCGACGGTACTCATCTGGCGCATATTCCTGCGCCGCCAGTGGCGGGCAACGAAGCACCCTGTGAAGGTGCCATTATGCGCCCGGTGCTGGCCAAAATTCTGGCAGCTAAAACCCGTGAATGCGATGTGAATGTGCGCTTAGGCATTACGTTTGAAAACATCAACGACAAAGGCGACAGCGTAGAAGTGACCTTTACCGACGGCACCAGCGGTGAATACGATCTGGTGGTTGGTTCAGACGGCCTGATGTCATCGGTAAGAACAACATTGTTCCCTGATGCACCCAAGCCATCTTACATCGGCCAGGGTGTATGGCGTGCAGTTTTGCCCCGTATTCCTGAAATTGAAAACATTCACATGTGGATGGGTAAGAATGTGAAAGTGGGTGTGAACCCCATGTCGAAAGACGAAATGTACATGTTCATTACCGAAAACCGGGCGGACAACGAGTTTATTGAACCGGCTACTTTCAAAGAGCGCTTTATTGCGTTGCTGGAGTCTTTCCCGGCCCCGGTTGTACAGCAAATGAAAGGCATGCTGCATGACAAGTCGATGATTCACTACCGTCCGCTGGAAAGCATGTTGATGCGTGCACCCTGGTATTCAAACCGCGTAGTGTTAATCGGTGATACCGTGCATGCGACCACGCCGCACCTGGCATCCGGTGCCTGTATCGGACTTGAAGATGCCATTGTATTGGCAGAAGAACTGGATGACAAAGCCACGTTGTCTCAGGCATTAAGCGCATTCCAGACCCGTCGGTGGGAGCGTTGTCGCCTTGTGGTTGAAAACTCCGGTCGCCTTGCTGAAATCGAAATTGAGGGCGGTGACAAAATGGAGCACGCCGGCATTATGCGTGATTCTGCCATTGCGATGGCGCAGCCGCTTTAAGCACTATTCAGCGATATAAAAAGGTGCGCTTTGTATCAGCGCACCTTGATCATTGCGGGTAAAAATTCGCTTAACAGAACTCGTAACTCACATTAGCGAATACCATTCTTGGTCTGACATAGGCGACTTCTGCATAGCCACTGCCTGAACCTAAAGACGAGTTACCAGACACGCGGTAAATCTCATCGGTGGCGTTGTTAATGCCCAATGCTACCTTCCAGTCCATATCCGGCGACTCGATAACTACCGAAATATCAACCAATGTTGAAGAAGCGGAATATTAAACAAATCCCGGGCCTTCATCGATTTCCTCACAGATACCTGTAACGCTATCTAACGATTTTCTCCATACATTGTATCCAAAAGACTAATTTTTGCACTGCGTTAATAAGTTGTATATTGAGTGTAAGTTTCGGGTTGGACCGGAACGCCCTATACACTAATTGAATAAAGAATAATAAAAACGTAACGCAGGAGATGGATATGAATCAGTCTTTTCGTCGTGCAAGAGAATACACATCGCAGGTCGTGCGCGATCCTATTCCTTATTGTTATATGGCCGGTATCGCCGCTTTACTCATGGTTGACCGTTTCGTGTCAATTGGTGGATACTGAGGACGTTCAGGCTGTTTTTGAAACAGCCTGAACGCCCTGGCGGAGTCATTTTTCGTCAGTAATATCTTCTTCTGAATATTGTTGTCTGCACAACGGGCCAGGACACTAAATAGCGCCTTTACGAGGCTATTGGTATGTCCGGACAGACGCTTGCTTTTGATTTATCTGTCAATGATTCACCTGAAACATCCCGCCTGTTCTTCAGTCACATTAGCGTTACGCTGATGGCGATATATTTGTATTACATCGGTACTTTTTTTCCGGCGGGAATCTATTTTTTCAATAGCTCATATTGATAAACTGGGCTTCTGGATAGAATGAGTAAAGATTATGTTAACGGTAATCTATGATCTTTCCATAAGAATTTGCTATGTACAGAATTTTACTTCTAAGCTTATTGCTTTTAACCGTCCTCATTTTTCAACCCGCAACTGCAGCAACAGATCACCCTAATATTATTGTCATCATGGCTGATGATGTAAGTAGCAAGGTCGGCGCTTTTGGTGACAGTATCGCGCAAACTCCCAACTTAGATAAATTAGCTGCCGGGGGCATCCGCTATACGAATTTCTTCACCGTTGCCGGTGTTTGTGCCCCCAGCCGGGCTGCTCATATTACAGGTATGTATCCAATATCTTTCGGCGCGCAACATATGCGCACGGAGGATAAAAATTACCGGGCTGTGCCCCCTCCTCATGTTAAAGCATATCCTGAGTTGCTCAGACGTGCCGGATATGCGACAGCGAATGTGGCAAAGCGTGACTATCAGTTTGGCGAACCTTTTAGTATCTGGGATGTGGACGTAAATGGCTTCATGGATGAGCCGGATTTAGCGGTTTGGAGAAAGCTGCCTTCCGGGAAGCCGTTTTTCGCAATGATCAATCTGCTCTCAACCCACGAAAGCAGGCTGGCTCCAAGGAAGGCACAGGAAACTATTGAAGGTCCTCACGCAGGATTCTTAAAAGCAATGGGGGGGTGGGTTAGCCAGAATGTACAGGAGGTGACGCAATCAAAAGATGTCACTGTGCCTCCTTATTTGCCTGATACGCCTAAAGTGCGTGACTCTGTAACGCAAATGTATGATCTGATCCATTACATGGATGCTCAGGTGGGTAGTATCATAAGCAATCTCGAAGAAGACAGTCTGCTGGAAAATACGATTATACTCTGGACCACTGACAACGGTGATGGTTTCCCGCGTGCCAAAAGAGCCGTACTGGACTCAGGTATTAAGTTACCTATGATATTAAGGTTTCCTGACGGCGTTAGCGCGAATACTGTCGACAGCCGGTTGGTATCAATGGTCGATATTGCACCTGCCGTATTGACCATGGCCGGAGTAGAGGTACCCGATTACATGCAGGGGAGAAACTTTCTGAGTAATCAGAGGGACTATATCTATGCAGCAAGAGACCGGATGGATCAGGTTGAAGACAAAGTCCGGGCTGTCAGGAATAAACGGTATAAGTTAATCCGTAACTACTTAGCTGATAAACCTTATTTCCGCCCGCTTGCTTTCCGTGACTGGTTTCCGGCTATGCAGGAATTAAATGAACGTCATCAGGCCGGGTTGCTGACACCTCTTCAGGAGTCCTATTTCTCGGCTCCGAGGGCTGAAATTGAACTGTACGACACATTGAACGACCCGCATGAAATCAATAACATCGCTGGTCAGCCAGATGTCCGGGAGATCCAAAGTGAGCTGGAGTCTGCACTGGATAATTGGATGGATGTTGTTGATGACGGGAAGTACGAATCGGAAGACATGTTAATTAATGCAATGTGGCCCGGCGGTAATCAACCACAAACTTCAGCTCCGGTTATTAAACTTGAAGAAGTTAGCGGAAATAAGAAAAAAGTGATTCTGAGCAGTCAGACCGAAGGTGCGTCGATCACTTATTCTACCGACCCTGAACAAAAACACTGGCACCTGTATACTGGTCACCTTGTTATTGATGATGAGAGTCACTTGTCAGCAAAAGCAATAAGATACGGTTTTGCAGAAAGTGCTATCAGTACACAGGTAAAAAATTAACTACGCCCGTCAAGCTGCAAAACATCCATATCCTGTTCGATGGCGTTGGATATATGGGCGTGCATGGCATTGCGGGCCCTGGACGGATCGCGGAGTTTCAGTGCATTGAGGATTTTACGGTGTTCATCTACATACGGGTGAACGCCTAAATCCCGTACCCGCTGGTGGAATGTGGAACTGAGCACTGACTGGTTTCGCAATCCCCACAGCCACTTCACGTAAGATTCCAGTGCACTGTTGTCGGTCGCTGCTGCGATGGTGCAATGGAAAAGTTCATCAGCTTGCTCTTTGGCTTTCTCACTGGATTTGGTGTCTTCCATAATGCGAAGGGCGTTTTCCAGTACCGCAAGCTGTTCTTTGCTTATTCTGGCGGCAGCAAGACTAACCGCTTCAGGCTCTACCAGAAGGCGGGCTTCCAGTACTTCGAAGGGACCGGGTACATCATCCAGCTTTCCGGCATCCAGTTCATTCAGCGGCAAAGCATAAATGCCAGACCCGGTGCGAATTTCCACCAGGCCGGCAATTTCAAGGGCAATCATCGCTTCACGAATAGTGGGGCGGCTCACTTCAAACCGTACCGCCAGATCACGCTCTGAGGGTAAACGCTCGCCCGGTTTGATATTTCCGCTGCGGATCTGACTTTCTATTTGTGTGGCGACTTCGATATAAAGTCTGCGTACTTTTACCGCTTCTACTTTCATGGCCTGATTCTGATTTTCTGTCTGCTTAACCGTAAAAGCATAGGGAGACAGGTAAATTAGTCAAGCCAATTTTTATCCATCAGTTAACGCGGATCTTGTGCATTTTCGATTGCAGTACCTCGTTGTTTTGTTTGAGCTTCTCTGCCAACTTATTCAGTTCCTGCGCCAATGTATGTTCATGAGCAGCGGCATCCTGTACGCCAAGGATATTTTCAGCTATCTGACGGGCAGTAACCGGCTGTTCTTCGGTGGCTGCCGACATAGTGTTAATTGTATTCAGAATCGTACTGATTTCAGACACCTGCTGACCCATGGTTTGTGCCTCGGCAGCCACGCTGTCCATGTCTTTGGTTAACGCCTGCATGGCGTCTTTAATTTCCCGGTTTGCGGCCAGAGAGCGTTCTGAAATACCTTTCAATGACAGGCTGGCTTCCAGTGTTTTCATTGTTGAGCGGGCTAACTCTTCGCTGGTGGTTGCCATTTCTTCTATCGCAGAAGAAATCGTCATGGCTTTGCCGTATCGTCACTGGCACCTGAGCGCTGTGCGAGGGTATAACTCACATCTTTACCAACCAGGAAAAAAGCAAAGACAAACAATAGTGCGGCACTGGTCAGCGTGAGCTGAACCAGAGAAAATCGATGTAACCAACTCAAGTTGCGTTCCTCGCATTTCGGTTGAGAAAGTAAAGCGGAGCAATACAACACGATTTGCTTTATAGATTTTTAAGCAAAGTATAGTAAGACTGCGAAAAACAGCGAGTTCCGGTGACGGATTAACAACATTTTTGACAGACAAAGAAAGGAATCGTCAGAAACACGCCTGATGCCCGCCATTGGGCAAAGCCGCAGTGCTCCTTCTAAAAAAGTAAAACGTCTTTGTCAGGGCATGCTACTGATAACAAATTGTCGACTTTAGTATTAGAGACTTCGTGGCAAATATCAATGTGATAAAGCAATTAAAATGATTTTAATTTCTAATTAGAAATAATTGTTATTTCGTGGCAAGTGTTGCAGTTTATCCTCAACTGTTCCTGTAACAATAATGAGCATTCCTCAGGAAAGTGGCAGTTATAGCTGCCACTGTACTTCGATACCAGCTACTCTGGGAGAAGAGAGCGGAGCATAGTAGGTTTCATCAAAACCCAACATGAAGTTTTGATAGGCTTGTCCTGCTGCGTACCTTCTGTCAGTTAAGTTTTCCACGAACAGACGGACTTGCCATTCACTCGTCTGGTACCCGAGAGCTGCGTCAAACAATGACGTGCCGGGCCTGAAAATCGCGTTGTCGGTGGTTAATGCCGTTCTTCCCAGAAAGCGCCATTGCGCGCGCAAATACCACCCGGTGTCCCATTCGTATTTCCCTGTGAGTGAAGTATCCCATTCCGGAATCATTTTGACTTTGTTTCCGGCGTAGCTGACTCTGTCAGAGTAATTATTGCTGTCATATTCTGAATGTGTATAGCCAGCACCAGCACGTAGCGAAAAGTGAGTATCTGGCTGCCACATAAGTTCAGCTTCTGCTCCCTGGCTTGTGATAGCAGCATTTGAACTGATAAGTACTGTAGACAGCACTGTGCCGTCCGGGGCGGTAAGTAAACTCACTTCCTGCCAGGATGAAGCATCGATAGAGAACAATGCGCCGGTGAAAAATAAGTTCAGTGAAGAAATGTTGTTTTTATAACCAATTTCATATGACCACAGTGTTTCATTTTCATAGGGCCCATACTGCGAGGCTATCTCATCCCCTTTGTCGGCTGCAACTAAGTTATACCCGCCGGGTAAGTAACCCCTCGAAGCAGAAATATAAATATTTTGGCTGCTATCCGGTTGCCAGGAAAGTGCTACCTGAGGTAGCCAAACATCGCTTTTCTTTTCAGCATCAAGTTCGGCATAGTTCAATACCAGAGAGCCTAGTGTCAGCGAACCGGCTTGTTGAGACACCTGAGCATCCGAATTTTCGAAACGTAATCCCGCATGCAAACTCAAGCTATTTGTGAGTGGATACCTGGTATATCCAAAGACTGCCATGTTTTTTAGTGAAGAAGACTGTGCGGGGGCTTCCTGATAATCAGAAATACTACCGCTACCAGCCAGGGTGAATAAATTTTGCGTTCTGTGTTGTTCATAGTACGCCGCACCGGAAAACCATGTTGCACCGTTTGTTAGTTCTTCGGATATCTGAAATTCAGCATTTAAAAAATCACGCTCTACTTTATTTCCGCCTGCAGCGAAAGGCGCTAAAGTGAGATCCAGGTCATTACCAAATCCCAGCTCATTGGCCTCGCGGTAAGCAATCGTGCCATTTAACGTATAGTTTCCGAAATCCCCCTTGTATGACGCGCCTGCACTCCACTCATCTTCGTCAGTGTTTTTGGGAGCATCATGTAATAAAGTGTATTCACCGGCCAGTTGGTTGTTGTTGTACAAAGCTGAAAAGGTTTGGTTGTAAGTTGTGGTATCTAAAGGCGCAAATTCCTGTTCGTAAAGGCCCGGAGACTGGTTGTCAGTGACCATAATATTGATGTTAATCTCGCCATTATCTGATGGCAGAAAAATGCGATTTCTGCTGTAGATGCGTAAGTTATCAATGTGTCCTTTTTCGTTGTTTGTAGCAGCTTCATTCTTAACATAACTGTCACCATTTTGTACCTCGACTTCCAACGAAGAGAAAAAGTCATTGAAAACTTCACCAGACACTGTCACTCCGCCCTTGTAAGCCTGGCCGTTTGAAAAATGCTCAACATCGCTGAAAAGAGAAATCTGCAAATCGCTGGATGGTGTCGCGGTATTGATAACAATTATTCCTGCGTCTGCATTCGCGCCATATAACGCTGATTGAGGTCCTTTCAGCACTTCGATTTGTTGAGCTTGTCGTATGTTTAAGTTGTCTGGCTCGCGATAGGGAATGCCATCAATATAAACTGCAGCGCGGTTAACAACAAAAGGGTTAGACTCTATGCCGCGGATAGAAATATAGCTGCCACCTATCTGACCGATTTGAGAGATTGAAACATTCGGTAGCAGTTCGTCGATATCCCTTAGTTGTGAGATGCCGCTCTGCAGAATAGTTTCTTTGTCTATGACCGAGACAGAAGCAGGTGTATCAAGCAGCGATTGTTGCTGCCTGGTTCCCTTTATAACTATATTCTCGTAGTTCTGATTCTCCTGTGCGATCGCGACAGATTTAAAGAGCGCAATGGGAATGACTCCAAACAAAATGAACTTAGACACATCATTATTCCTTGTAATTAACTGCGAATAATTATCAATCCTGTTTTGGTCCCGTATCAACGCAGAGTTCATCCGGGATCTGGCATAGTTGTTCCTGTTTTGGGCAAAAGCTGGATGGAAAATTCGCAGGGAGGGAAGCCGAAGTGTTTACTAAATCTGGTACTGAAATGGTTGTTGCTGTAGCCGACCAGGTAAGCCGTTTCCGAAACACTTCTGCCATCACGAAGAAACTGCAGTGCCTGTTCCATTCTTGTGCGGAATAGTGCTTCTTTGATTGTTATTCCAAAAGCGTCTTTAAAGTGACCACTTAGCGCCCTGGTGCTCATTCCCACGTGGGTAGCTATAGAGGCTATTGTGAGAGGCTTGGAATATTCTTTGTTGATGAGTGTTTTTGCACTGGCGAGCTTGGTCATCAAGTGTGATGGTTTGGGGACATTTTGATTGTTCAGCTCTTTGATAATAAGTGCAATGAGGTTAAGCGCTCTGGCTTGCATCGCGATGTCAAAGCTATTCTGATCGTTCCAGTATTGAGTGCTGCCACATAGTGAGTAAATCAGTTCATGAGCAGATGCAAAGGTATGAAAGCTCAGGTTGTCAGTACTAATTAGTGGCAGCAAACTATTGGTAATAACTTTGGAATCGTAAAGCGTTTTAAAATCAATATGGAGTCCACAGGATAACTGCTCTCCGGATTTAATGTGCGTTTGAAATGGAGCAACACTGTCTTTTGGAACGACTAATAGCGTTAAAACAGGCCCTTTACAATTTTCCTCAATATGGTTCGCGTAACGCGTCTTCAGAGTTGAGATGCCTGCGCCGAGATGGATACCGGGAGGAGGAGACGTAAAATAGTGCTTGTCTTCATCAAGAACATGCCTTGATACCCAAAATTGACCAAGAGATGTATCACAACTATCGAAGTAGCTGTTTGCATTGGCTACTTCGTTATTTATCGCTTCTAAAGCCGGGGTCCTTTTTTGCAATGATGAGTCAAAACGTTCCATTCAGATGCCTTTATGGTTTCAAAAATCCCTGAATTGCATATTAATACAAATGAGATTTATTTGCATTAAGGTGGGTCGTTATTTTATTCTCCTGACGAGCTTTGCAGATGAAGGAAGCACGCTATGAGTAGTTTAAAAGAATCACTGGCATTACAAGGGATCCCTCAAACCATGTTGTGGACATTACACAACCGTGCGACTGAAGCGTTGAGGGAAAACGGGATTATTAAAGACCCGGATGCAGTTTCAATCTATCAAAGTATAGACTTTGATTACAGCAAACACTTCGGACGTCCTGACGGATCTCACGCATTGCGTTCTTTTATTTTTGATGAAGCGCTGAAGCCCTGGTTGAAAAGGTATCCAAAAGGCACAGTCATTGAGTTAGCTTGCGGTCTGGAAACGCAATTTCAAAGGTGCGGGAATGAAAGCACAAACTGGATTTGTGTGGATTTGCCAGAAGCAATATCGGTGAGAAAACTGTTTTTGCCGGAAGAAGGGAACTGCCACTATATCTCATGCAGCGCACTGGATACTGACTGGTTCGATCTAACGCCGTGTGATCAGCCTGTGTTCATCAGCGCACAGGGCTTGTTAATGTACTTTTCCGAAAATGAGGTAAAGACATTGCTCAAGCGAATCAATCTGCACTATGAGAATGTCACTTTCATGTTTGACACAATTCCGCCCTATTTTTCCAGAAAAACTATGTCCGGTTATTGGCGTACAGCGCATTACAAGGCGCCGCCTATGCCTTGGGGAATATCTCGCTGTGACATCGTTTCGACTCTGAGTGACTGGGTTCCGTCAGCTAACCGGATTGATATTATTCCCTATGGATTTATTCACCATCCGCTGGCATTTACTTTAACTTTATTATCCAGGTTGCCGCTTCTGCGGGAAATGCTGCCTTATATCGTCAAACTGGAAAAAGGGACGGATCAAATGAGTAGAAAAAACGATTAGTCACATCTTTTTTTCTAATTGGTAATAATTATCATTTGCATTATTGGTTTTTGCGGTGTATTTTAAAACTGTCCCTATCATAATAATAATGATCACACTTCAGGCATTTGCCCCGGTACAGGGGCCTGTTTTCTTGCCGGATAACCTTAACATTCAGTGGGAGTCGAACGATGGAAGCAATTATCTTTTTGCTGTTGTCTGCGGGCACAGCTGCATCATGTGGTTTACTGGTTCGTTTTTTGGGCCGCTCTGAAACAGAGTAAGCCTCCGCAAACCAGTCAAACATCCAGGCGCTTTACGTGGTATACGGAGAAAGTCATGGCGCTCGTTTTATTATACGACGATGCAAGATCCCGGCGGATCTGCAGTGCATCGGCCGTTGAAATTTCCACCTTCAGGCAATTTCTCAAAACAGAAAAAGTGTTCTACAACAAATCACGGGTCGGTGCGCTTTTGCTTCATCACTATCAGTTTTTGATGGACCTTGCAGCAACACCTGTGCCCAAAGAGCTGTCAGCATGGCTGGAGTCAGATCGTAAGTTACCAGTTATGCATTGCTTGCGGGCAGATATTCAGGATTTATGCGCCTGTTGCCCCTGGGTGTCGGAATGTAATAAACAAGACTGTTCTGCCGCCGATTGTATCGGGAGGTTAATGGCGAGCCAGCTTATTACTGATGTGTACGAAGGTGAACAGCGGCGAATGGATAAGTTTATCGGCGCAGTCATCAGTAAAAGCCGGCGCTTCTTTTATCTGCTACAGAAAAACAGCAGGCAGCAACAAAATTTGCTGTTTGACCTTGTCGATTTGCTGAAACTGAAGGGTAAAGAGGAAGGGGCAGTGGCACACGCCTGCCGGACGACAATAATCAACTACCGCTCTGCATTAAAAACCGCTATCAGCTAGCTTTCCTTAAACGCTGACTGTTTCATGCAGAGTGCGTTTCACCTGTTCTTCGTAAAATTTTCACTCAACTTTGACCCAAATTTCCCTGAAAAGTATTTTGCGGGGTAGAAACACAGCTTCACTTAAGTATAATGCGCTCAATAAAAATAATAAGAATCATTATCATTAATAAAAAGGCCATACTTAAATAGGAATCTCGCATGTTTAAAACAAACCGGAAGTTTGTGTGCACAGCTGTGTCCGCTGCTATCACTTCTCTTTTCTCACTCTCAGCCATCGCACAGGAAGAGCCGGAAACGCTGGATGTCACCGTTGTAAAAGCCGCTGCAGAGGAACTGAAGCAGGCGCAGGGTGTATCCGTTATCACAGAAGAAGACTTCAAGCGCCGTCCGGTCACCAATGATATTTCAGAAATCGTACGTACCATGCCGGGTATTAACCTGACCGGTAACTCGTCTTCAGGTCAGTACGGCAACAAGCGTCAGATTGATATTCGCGGGATGGGGCCCGAGAATACATTGATCCTGATTGACGGTAAGCCGGTGTTGTCACGTAACTCAGTGAAAATGGGACGCTCGGGGGAGCGGAACACCCGTGGTGACAGTAACTGGGTGCCGCCGGAAGCTATTGAAAGTATCGAAGTTATTCGTGGTCCGGCTGCTGCCCGATATGGCTCAGGTGCATCGGGTGGTGTGATTAATATCATCACCAAATCCCCTGAAGTGGCGTCAACCACCGTGTCTTTGCAAACGGAAATTCCGCAAAATGAATATGAAGGCGGTAACTACCGTATCAACGTTGTTAGCAGCGCGCCTTTGTCTGACCGCTTCTCTCACCGCACCATTGTTAACTACAACAAACAGGAAGCGGATGATCCGCAACTGAACCTCGAAGTTACTGATACTTCGACAGGACGTGGTGGCTCGGCTAAAGCGGTTGGTGCAGGTCGTGAAGGTGTGGAGAATATGGATTTCCGTACACTGGTTCGTTTCCAGCAAAGTAAAGAACACCGCTGGGATTTCGAAGGTGCTTTCAGCCGCCAGGGTAATGAATATGCCGGTGATAACGCCTTCCAGGGGATCCGCTACGGCGTAGACGAAAACGACAACCCGATTATCCCTACGGAAGATGAACTTGGCGAAACCGATGCGCTGGCACTGATTGGGGAAGAAACCCTGGTGATGTACCGCCGCACGCTGGGTGTTACCCACACGGGTCAGTACGATTTCGGTGACTCGTTCAGCTATATTCAGTACGAAGGTACAACAAACAGTCGCTTAGGTGAAGGTTCTGCCGGTGGTGGTGAAGGTGCTATCAACAGCCTTGAGAAAACTACGATCAAGTTGTCTAACATTACCGCTAAAACGGAATGGAACGTGCCATTAGAGCTGGAAGGCTTTGCACAAACGGCAACATTCGGTGCAGAATTCCGCGGCGAAACGCTGGATGATGCAGTGAGTAATCAGCTTACTTTAAACGTGGCTGATGAGAGCGAAATTCCCGGGGCTACTGCCGATCCTGAAAGCCGTCCGTCTGAAACCGATGCCACACTGATTGGTGTGTATGTGGAAGATAACATTTTGCTTTCTGATTCCGTGACAGTTACACCGGGTATCCGTTTTGACAATCACAGCGAAGCCGGCACCAATTTATCGCCCAGCCTGAATGCATCCTGGCAGGCAACAAAGAATATTGTTGTACAGGGTGGTATCAGCCGTGCGTTTAAAGCCCCTAACCTCTATCAGCTGAACCCTAACTACGTGTATTACACCCGTGGTAATGGCTGTCCGCTGGACTTCTCAAGCCTGGGGGGCGGCTGTCACATTATCGGTAACCCTGATCTTGAACACGAAACCTCAGTGAACAAAGAAATTGGTATTAACTATACCAACGACGAAGGTGTTAACGCCGGTATCACTTACTTCCACAACGATTACAAGAATCGCATCGGTACCGGTAACGTGGCACCGGAATACATCCTGCCAAGTGAAGAGGGTGGTGAAGCCAATGTTCAGGTTTTCCAGTGGTACAACATTCCTGAAGCCGTAATACGTGGTCTGGAAGGTAACCTGCAGTTTAACCTGACTGACAGTATTCAGTGGTCGACAAACCTTACTGTTATGCTGGAAACGAAAGACAAAGAAACCGGCATACCGCTGTCAATCGTGCCGGACTACACGGTTAATGCCATGCTGACCTGGCAGGCAACAGAGCAGATCCAACTGGTACTGAGTGGTCAGCACTATGGTAAGACTGAAAGTCCGGAACAGAGCCAGACTTCAGGTCAGGCAATTACCGGTGAAGATCGCGATGCCTATACCATTGCTAACCTGAATGCGGTTTATCAGTTTAATGATAATCTGAGCTTCAACCTGTCAGTGAAGAACTTCATTAATACTGAAGTCCGCCGTGAAGGCACACAGGCTTCCAGTGCCGGTGCAAATACCTTTAACGAGCCCGGTCGCAGCTACCTGGTGTCGGCGAACTACACGTTCTGATAATCAGCTGTAAAAAAGCCGGCTGTTCATCAAAACAGCCGGCTTTTTGTTTTTTAATTGCCTCTCATCCTTTGGGCATATTCCTTCCTCAGGCGTGAAGGCCTTTGTCCAGGATCTTCAGCATTCTGTTCCAGGCAGCATCGGCCTGTTCCTCGTTGTACACCTTTGAATCCGGTGGCGTCCAGCCGTGCAGCGTGCCGGGATACACCGCAATGTCTGCCTGCAAATCCGCTTCTTTATAAGCTTCAACGAGTAAAGGTTCCATCTCCGGACTGCGTTGGGCGTCATTTTCTGCGATGGCGTGTAGTGCCTGTGCATTTGAGTCAGCAACGGTGAAATGGGGACTGTCGTCTTCTTTCGTGGCCAGGCCGCCGCCGTGGAAGGTAGCAATCGCGCCCACTTCTTCAGGGAAAGCAGCGGCTGCGTACATCGTAAAGGTGCCGCTCATGCAATAACCCAGCACGCCTTTTGGTGCGCTTGCATCCACCACAGACTGTTCGTTTAAAAAGTCGAAAAAGGCGCGATTGTCAGAGTTGGTATTATCCGGCGTGAGTTTAGCGCGCATGGGTCCTAAAATTTCGCGGGCTTCCGGAGCCGGAAAACTGATGCCATCGGGCAGGGCTGCACCTTTTACATCGCGGTAGAAGGGGTTTACCACCAGCACAGCATATCCGGCGGCAGCCAGACGCTGACCCATTAAATCGTATGACGCGCGGCGACCCATAATGTCCGGCCACATTACCACCGCAGGATGTTTGCCGCTTTTCGGGCTCGCCAACAAACAGTCGGCCACGCCATCAGGTGTGTTCACCATTACCTGCTGCGTTTGTACCTCGCCGGAGGCCATGGCAAATTGAGGAAAGGCGGAAGACAAAGCGCCTAATCCTACGAGTTTACTGAAGTCACGACGGTTTAACTGCCCGCCGTTTTTCTTAAAATCGTGAATGTCGGATTCTGTATGGTTGTCGCACATTGTTTTTATCCTTGTTCGGGGTAAGGGGTAACACATTGCTTAACGAGCATACTATGAATATGCCGGTTTGGGTTCATTCAACACGGTAAATAGTTGCGGTGCAAATGAGTTTTGTTATCATTTGGATAAGGAACGGTTATTACTTCAAGGTCGAAAGGTGCCCGATAATTCATTAGTCCCCTGGCACGTTAATCATCCCCCGCGGGATGTGTGTTTGCGGCCCGGCCTTAATTTTCATTTTGGTGATACCACTGATAAGGAAACCCGCCACTGGCACGGTGAAGTGCATGACCGTTTTCGTTTGATTTTAGTTCTCGACGGCTATCTTGAAATACGGTTCGGGCATAAAACGCTTATACTCGGGAGAGGCAGCGATGCAGAACCCGGCCCCAATATGGCACTGGTTTCTCTGGAAACTACAGAATCGTTTTCCCGTCATGCAATTGCCGGTAACTATTGCCGTCGTTTGAGTATTGGTGTTTCCGGGGAATGGTTAACGCACACGTTTTCCAGCGTGCAGGAAGAGCGTTTGTTGAATAAACGCTGGCGGCATCTGGATGTGGCAGCCTGGCAGGCGTCTGCTTCCAGTTTAATGATGGCAGAGGAAATGCTCGATATCTCTGAAAGGCCACCGGAGCTGGGCGGTATTGTGCGTGAAAGCAGGGCACTGTCACTGCTTCTCGAAGCATTTGGTCAGTGTCATAAAGTGAACGCAGAACATCAGGAGCGCTTTTCCTGCGTGCAAACGCCTGTACCTGAAAAGTGGATGCTATTTCGTGAATGGATCATCTCCCACGCAGCCAGTGCATTAACCATCGACTATTTAGCCGGTCACATGAGCACCACCCCCAGTACGTTACAACGCAAATTCAAAGTCTTTTTTAACGAAACGGTATTTGATTGCATCCACAGCGCCAGACTTGAACTTGGCATGAAGAAGCTGCTTACCGGTTCTCAGCCGATCACCAGTATCGCAATGGATGTGGGTTACGGGTGCAGCGCCAGTTTTTGTACTGCATTCAAGAAGCAATTTGGTATGACGCCTTCTCAGGCCAGAACCCGGCATGCTGCTTCCCTTGTCATGCAACCGTAAATGCGGTTTCAACAAAACAAAATGCCGTTTTAAGTAAAGCGACACGGTCTGCATTAAAGATAATGAGAATCGTTATCAAAACGGTCGATCATGAACGTTGAGTTGTTCACCGTACTGTCGTATATCCGCATAACAATAATTACAACATGTCGTCATCTTTCAGGCGGGCACAGGCTAATGCCTTGCATTTGGCACCCTTGCTTTTGAGACATTGTGCTGCGCAGTTTTTACGACGAATTTCTCTTCATGGTCCCTGATGACTCTAATCACACATTCAAATCAAGGACTAAGTTGTTATGAAGCGCGAACCCGTATTCAAAGTATCACTGCTTGCCATGGCATTAAGTATCGCCAGTGCTGTCTCTGCACAGGAAAATCAGGCTCCGGACAGGGATGCAAAGGACATTGAGAAAATTGTCGTTATTGGTGAAAAAGCCAACCGCAGCCTGAAAGATGCCACCTCTTCTGTGTCAGTTATTTCTGAAGATGCATTAAACGATACGCAGTACAAATCGGTATCGGATGCATTGTCTGAAATTGCCAACGTGGTTATTCCCACTGGTGGCCTGCCGGATATTCGCGGTGTGTCCGGTAACGGTGCAGCCGGTGGCTTCAATTCTATCGCCGGCGGTGCAAAAGGCCGTGTGATGACGTTAATTGACGGTGTAGCGCAACCCTTCGTTGCCGATTTAGGCGGCGACAGCGGTATGTGGGATCTGCAGCAAATTGAAGTCTATCGCGGTCCCCAATCTACCAGTAACGGCCGGAACAGTATAGGTGGTTCTGTGTTCATCAAAACCAAAGATCCTTCACAAGACTGGGAAGGCGCTGCCCGCGTCGGCTACCGAAACCAGGATCAATACATTGATACATCCGGTGTTATTTCGGGCCCGCTGGTTGAAGATACCCTTGCGTTCCGCCTGAGTGTGCAGCATCTCGATGCCGATACCATTACTGATGACACCGGCTACGAAACCAATCCGCCGGACTATGATCTGGATAAAATCAAAACCACCCGTATTCGCGGTAAGTTACTGTGGACGCCCTCAGATGACTTAAGCTTCATGCTCACTCACACTTACAATGATGAGGCGGGAGATACTGGCCGGATTTTTTATGCGCTGGAAAATTTAGATGACCGTGAGCGCATCTACTTCCGTGATATCGAGACTGAAGCGTCTACTACGACGCTTTATACTGACTACACCATCAATGACAACTGGTCTTTCGACATGCTGGTGTCCTACATGGATTACCAGTGGGGCTTCGACAGTTACGAGGCTACCCCCGAGGCTGAACAGCAGCTCGGGTTTGATGAATCCAATATTACTGTTGATGCGAAGATGAACTACGTGTCTGGCAGAAAGGGTATCAGTGGCTTTGTTGGTGTGTACTATTTTGACAGAGATCAGGGCATACTCAGCACCGGTTCTGCTGCCTACACCGGTGATGATGCAAGTGACTCTGTGGCTGTTTACGGTGAAGCTACCTTCCCGTTGAACGACAAGTTTACGCTGATCACCGGCGTCCGTTTAGAGCGTGAAACCCAGGACAGACACTTTGTTTACGGTGCAATCGACGCCATTCTCGATCAGGACACAAATATATTCCTGCCCAAAGTCGCACTGCAGTATGCCTGGACTGATGCCACCACCGTTTCTGCCAGTGCCCGTAAAGGCTATAACGCAGCCGGCGGCGCACTGAATTTCACGGCGCAGGAATACTATTATTTCGACGATGAAAAAGTGAATACCTTCGAGCTGGGCAGCCGCACTCAGTTTGCTGACGGGAAAGGGTATTTCAGCGCTAATGTATTCTACAACGACTACGACGGGTATCAGGCTGTAAGCTCGTCGCGGGTGATTGAGAACCTTCCTCAGGTTGTTACTTACGGTGCAGAATTTGAGCTTCATACTTTACTTACTGAAGATCTGGAACTGAATGCCGGGATTGGTTTGTTGCAGTCGGACATTAAAGACCCCGGTGAAAGTTATGCCACGGTGAAAGGCAACGAGTTAAATAACGCCCCTGAATTTAATGCGACCTTAGGCGCCACATACTGGTTTAATGATAAGTGGAGTACAGGTGCCACCGCCCGCTATATCGGTGAGTACTATGGTGATTTCACCAATACAGCAGAGCGCGTTGCCGGCGATTACACGCTGGTAAGAGTTAACGCTAATTACACCGCAGATAACTGGCTCATTACTGCTTACATTGACAACCTTTTCGATGAGACAGCGCTGGTCAGTCAGGAACCGGTAAGTGCCCGTTATCCTGCCGGCTTTGCTTCTATTGCTGATCCCTGCAATGTGGGTGTATCGGTCACTTATCGTTTCTAAACCTCTGATGCGTGAGCCTTTCGGGCTCATGCATTTTTTTATGTGTTGTAAACCGTACTTTCTCCGGAAATGATCATGATAAAAATGCAGCACTGGCGGCGACGCTTTGTGTACATAACCTGCTTATGGTTAAGCGTTGTTTACGCCTGCTCCGTTTATGCCGGCGCGGAGCAAGCTGATGCCTGGCCAAAGACGCTGGTAAACAGTGATGGAAGCCGGGTTGTTATTCCCGCCAGGCCTGAAAGGATTTTGTCTACCACAGTAACCGTTACCGGTACATTGTTGGCGATTGATGCGCCGGTTGTCGCCAGTGCATCGGCGACAACCAATGCCTATTTTGCGCAGTGGCAGGAGGTGGCGAAAGTAAAAGAGGTCACCAATGTATGGCCAGCAGGGCGTATCAATCTGGAGGCTGCTTATGCCGTCCGGCCCGACCTCATCATTGTCTCTGCAGGAGGCGCCGATTCGGCCATGGCCCATGTGGAGATGCTTCGTGCCATCGCACCGGTGCTCATTGTGGATTATGCCGTGACTGACTGGCAGGGTCTGGCAACAACATTAGGCCGGGCTCTGGGGCTTGAGCAATCCGCGCAGCAACGTATTACATCATTTAATCAGTATGTTGAAAACGTTCGTCAGCATATTCATCTGCCAGAGGGAAAGGTGAATATTGTCAGTTACAACGGGCCCGGCATTATCAATCCTGTTGGTACGGCAACCGGTACCCACGGTAAGTTATTACGGGCGCTTGGATTCGATGTTGTTACACCACCTGGCATCATGAAGGGTAGCCCCGAAGATGCGGGCGATTTTATTCGCAGCGAGTATGAGCAACTTATCAGATTGAACGCAGCCTCTGTTTTTTTACTGCGTCGCCGCGTTGATGATGTAAACGGACTGCTCAATGACCCGGTATTACAAAACTTACCGGCAGTGAAAAACAAACAAGTGTGGGGTATGGGAGAAAACTCATTCCGCATGGACTTTTACAGCGCCACCGAGACGGTGGATATCATTGCAAACTTGTTTTCTTCCCCATGAAGGTGTATTCGCGACACTTTGATTTACCATGTTTGATTATTGTGCTTGCAGTGCTGCTTTTTGCCAGTGTCGCCATTGGCCCGGAGGTGCTTCCACTGCATGAGACAATATCGGCATTTACTCAGTTCGATGCATCAAACACGGCGCATTTGCTGGTACGGGAATTACGTGTTCCCCGCACACTCGTCACTTTCTTTTGTGGCAGTGCACTGGCTATTGCCGGACTCATCATGCAAAGCATGACACGAAACCCCATTGCTGAACCGGGTCTTTTAGGTGTTAATGCCGGCGCGAGTCTGGCTGTTATTGTCACCATTGCATTTTTCGGGGCTGAAACGGCATTCGTCAAAATGCTTGCCGGTGCGGCAGGGGCTGCGCTTTGCTCTTTGCTGGTGGTAAAGCTGGGTACCGGACCATATCGTTTCTCGCAGGATAAATTAGTGCTGGCCGGCGTGGCATTTTCGGCAGTGTGCCTGGCGGCAGGGCAGTTAGTGATTGCGTCTGCCGATCTCTCCGTGTTTGAGCAATACCGGCACTGGATGGTAGGGGCAACGGCAGGCAAAGGGTTTGATGTACTCTGGCCGTTAATGGGGTGCTGGCTGGTGGCACTTGTGCTGGCTTTGTATATTGCTCCCGGCATTGATGTGCTTATGCTGGGTAACCATCTGGCGACGGCATTAGGCGTAAATGAAAAGTGGCTCAGCCGTGGCTGCTTGACGGTCATCACGTTACTGGCCGGCGCGTCTACAGCGGCGGCGGGCCCGATACTCTTTACCGGCTTAGTTGTGCCTTTTTTGTGCCGTTGTATTGCACCTGTTACCCACCGGCGGCAGCTACTGCTATGCGCGGTTATCGGCGGGGAAGTGTTGTTGCTCGCCGATGTGTCGGGCCGTGTTGTGGCTGCACCGGGTGAGGTCAGTACCGGCATCATGATGGCTATTCTTGGCGGTCCGGTATTTATTGCACTTGCCAGAAATGTGCGGGGGGCAACCTCATGACGGCCCCGTTTTTACTGCGCGCCGGATCATTTTCTTTCTTCGTTTACCAGCGTGTTCTGCTGGTGCAGTGTCTGCTGTTCTTCTTACTCGCTGCTCTTTGTCTTCATGGCCTGATGTCTGGCAGCAATCTGCTCACATGGCAGGATGTAACGGGGTGGATGGCTGGCAATGGTCTCGCGCCGTTGCCCGCTAAAATTCTTATCGATATCAGGTTACCCGTTGTCCTTACCGCCCTGGGTGTAGGTGGTTGCTTAGGAGCTGCCGGTGCGGTCTTTCAGTCTGTTTCAAGAAACTCCTTAGGCTCTCCTGATATTTTAGGCTTTACGTCCGGAGCTGCGACAGGGGCTGTTTATCACCTGGTGTTTATCAGTCAGTCACCCGCCGGTGTAGCGGGCTTTGCTTTTCTGGGGGGCTGCTTTACTGCGCTGGTGATTTATCTGTTCGCCATTAAAGGACAGGTGCTGCAAACGGGAAGGCTTGTTTTAGTGGGCATTGGCACAGGTGCAACGCTTACCGCGTTTACCGGATTATTGCTGGTAAAAGGGGATATTGATAACGCGATGCTGGCCAATTTGTGGCTGCTGGGCAGTCTGGATGGCAGGCAATGGGGGCATGTATTCACCGTTATGGCCGGGCTTTTCACTGGCTTGCCGGTGTTGATGTTGCTGGCGAAATCTTTGCGTTTAACGGAAATGGGCGATGCGGTGGCATTTGGCTTAGGAGTTAATGTGCAACTAAGCCGTCATGCCGGTCTGGCTATTTCTGTGCTGATGATTTCTCTGGCTACCGCTGCCGCCGGCCCGATGGCGTTTATTGCCTTAGGTGCGCCCCATATTGCCAGGGCGCTTACCGGTCTTTCCTTACCGCTATTCACCAGCTCACTCTGCGGGGCGGTTTTACTGCTGACTGCGAACAGAGTAAGCGCCGTATTGCCTTTAGCCAGCCAGTTACCGGCAGGCAGAGTCACCGCGATACTCGGCGGCGTATATCTCATTGTGCTATTGCTCAGACAACATAAAAAAGGGGCGTTTTGATGTCGACTCTTCCTGAACCACATACATTTTCCGCGGCAGCGCTTGCTGCAAAATCGCTGAGCTTCAGCTATGTGAAAAGCACCATTATTCATGATGTGTCGGTGCAGTTTCCTGCCGGCAAAATCAGCGTGATTATAGGGCCAAACGGATGCGGTAAATCAACGCTCTTACACTTACTTGCGGGCCTGTACCGGCCTTCTTCAGGTGAGGTTTCGTTGCAGGGGCAGCCGCTGTCATCATTCACCCCGAAAAGCCGTGCAAAACAACTGAGTTTATTACCACAAACCAATGTTTCCCCTGAGGGCATGACGGTAAAAGGGCTGATTTCACGGGGACGGTATGCCTGGCAAACACTCTTCAGCCAGTGGCATGAAGATGATGAAAAAGCGGTTAATGATGCACTTTTGCAAACCGGATTGAGTGACCTGGCAGACCGGGAAATCGCTACTTTGTCCGGCGGTCAGCGTCAACGCGCCTGGATCGGACTGGTACTGGCCCAACAAACGCCGCTGATTTTGCTTGATGAACCCACAACATTTTTAGATATCGGTCATCAAATCGACGTGCTGAATGTGTGCGAAAAGCGCAACCGGGAAGATGGCACAACCATCGTAATGGTGCTGCATGACATCAATCTTGCGGCACGGTATGCCCATCACATTGTTGCGATGAAGGACGGAGAGATAGTGGCAAGCGGCGCACCTGCATCAGTATGTACGTCAGGCAACATGCAGCTATTGTTCGGCATAGATGCGCTTGTGATGGAAGATCCCGTTCATTATTCCCCTTTAATTTTACCCCGCTAAAAGGATGCCCGCATGACCCGTCACAACAGGACTTTACTCACCGGTATGTCACTGGCCGTTACTTGGATGTCAGGCAATGCCTGGCGCAGGCCAGACAGTGAAGTGGAAAGGCTGTATGACCCGCTTTATTACACAGGGCTGGCGCAACTCGCCGAATCTGCCTGCATGGACTTTGTTTTCAGGCCGGACTCTTTGTTTATTGACCCGTCAGCGCTGGCCAGCTCGGTGGGCTTTAGCGGACTGGATCCGACTCTTCTGCTCACCGCAGTAGCCATGGGCACATCAAAAATTGGTTTGCTGACCACGGCATCGACAACATTTCATTCTCCCTATGTTATCGCCCGGCAACTCCAGTCGTTACATCATATCAGCGGCGGGCGGGCAGGGTGGAACGTGGTTACCGCACTCGACGGACACGAGAACTTTGGTCTGCCGGCCATGCCCGGTACAGAAAGCCGATATGAAAGAGCGGATGAATTTGTATCAGCGGTGCAGCAGTTATGGCACAGCTTTCCGCCCCGGGCGCTGCTCCATGATAAAGAAGTCGGGCGCTATGCCGAACCGTCGCAAATTAAGGCAATCAATTTTGAGGGTAAACAGTTGGCATGCAAAGGTCCTCTGACGTTAAGCGGTCACAGTGCCGGAGACGTGCCCTTATTTCAGGCCGGGGCATCGGAAACCGGGAAAAACTTCGCCGCTAAAATCGCCAGAGGAGTATTTGCTGCAACGCCGGATATGAACAGTGCGAAAGCGTTACGGGCAGATCTACGGCAGCGGGCTGAGGAGGCCGGAAGACAGGCTGATGACATCCGGATTTTGCCGGGGTTATCGCTGTTTCTAGCCGGTTCATACGAAGAAGCGCTGAAGCTGTTTCGCGAAACCAGGGACAACACGCTCACCCACCGCCACCATCAACTGGTGGCCTCTTCGTTGGGTTTAGAGGTCGGCGAACTCCTCAGCATGACAGTTCTGGATGAGTCCGTATTGCAACCCGTGAGACAGGTAAGAAGCAAAACTCACAGTGAGTTAATCCGCAACGTGGTAAAAAACGGGCCGGTTACGCTCGAAGCTCTTATGGCAAGACCGGAGGTAGCAGGCTCAGGCCACTGGATCATTATCGGTACAGCGCAGCAGGCTGCAGATGAAATTGAAACATGGTTCAACAGCGGAGCCATTGATGGCTTTATCGCATTGCCCGGCGGGAGCCGGAATTGCTTCGAAAGAGTGTGCAGCGAGCTCATGCCGGCGCTACAGAAAAAGGGGCTGGTAAAAAAACAATACCATGGCAGCACGTTTGAGAGTCATTTGGCGTGAAGTTTGGCCTGGTGCTATGGGCAGCGTAGCACCGGGCCCTATCTTAGCTGAAATGGTTGTTTGTCTTCTCAATCAGCGCCTGAACCGGTTCACCGTTAAACAGTGAACTGACATACTGCAAATAAGGGTCCGCGAAAGCGGGCTCTTTTGCCAGATTTCCAAAGATACCGCTTAATCCGATAAATGCTCTGGCCTGACTTTCAGAGCCTCCGGCAACGCTTTGAAGGATTTCTGCGTGATCATCAATCACCTCTAAAGCTGTTCCCTGCTGTGTTGCACGGTAGTAGCTGTAATAGCACCAGGCTGCAATAACCAGTGCCGCGCATTCTGTTTGTCCTTTTTGCTCTACGTTTTCCTTAATCGTGGGTACCAGAAAGGTAGATATTTTAGATGCGCTCTGGGAACAAATCCGCGTAAGGCTATCTTTAATAAAAGGATTTGCAAAGCGGGCGATCAGAGTGTTCTTATATTCATCCAGATTAATTCCTGCTACCGGCGAAAGCACCGGTGTGGCTTCCGTGTCCATGAAGCGACGGACAAAAGAGGAAAACGCAGGGTGAGCGACAGTTTCATCAATCGTAGAAAAGCCATGTAGTGATCCAAGGATACCCAATACCGTGTGGCCGGCGTTCAGTAGCCTGATTTTCATGGTTTCATAAGGCGTTACATCTTCCACAAACTGAGCGCCTGTTTTCTCCCAGCCGGGACGGCCGTCAGAGAAGTGCTCTTCAATCACCCACTGATGAAACGGTTCGCAGGTTACAGGCCACTCATCAATCAGACCCAGCGCTGCTACCTGAGCAATATCATCTTCTGTGGTGACAGGCGTAATGCGGTCAACCATGGCATTGGGAAAAGCGACATTCTCTGACACCCAGTCTGCCATTTCTTCATCGTAAGACCTGATATAGCTGGTCAGCATTTTTCGTGTTACATCACCATTGTGCTGAATATTGTCACAGGACTGCACAGTAAACGGAGCAAGTCCGGATGCCCGGCGCTGTTTCAGAGCGCTGGCAAGATAGCCGAATACCATCCTGGGTGAATCAGGATTGGCCAGATCATGTTGTACATCAGCATGGGAAAAATCGAATTCGCCGGTAGAGGGGATAAAGTTGTATCCACCTTCGGTAATCGTAAGTGAGACTATTTTCGTGTCCGGACTGGCCATTTTATCAATAACGGCCTGCGGGTTTTCATTTGCCATCAGAAAACCGGTCAAACACCCGATGACCTGTAAAGATGCGCAACCTTCCGGATCTTTCACTAATAAGGAATATAAATAGTCCTGCTTCTTAAGCACATCACGGATTTTACTGTCACCTTCTCTCAGGCCGATACCACAGATCCCCCAGTTCGTATTGCCACTTTTGCCCATGAATTGATCGGTATAAAAAGCCTGATGAGCGCGATGGAAACCACCGACCCCTACATGAACAATGCCCGTGCGTAATGCAGCCCTGTCATAGGCAGGACGAAGAATGTGGGGCGGCAATGAAGAGAGAGCCGCATTGTTAAGATTTACAGGTTGAACAGACATAGTTATTCCACAGATGAAGAAAGAGAAGTGCGCTGCCGGCGTTTCATTGCCCAGTAAGCAGAAGCGAAGTAGGCCAGAGTGCAGGCAAATCCGGCATTGAAAAACAGAGTACGGTTGGTAACGTATTGCTCCATTCCGGCTGAGAAAAACATGGTATAGCCGGCAAGCAGTACCGTGATTAGCAGGCTTCCCCGGGCAAGCACAGTGAGGACATTCGTGAAGAGCGAATTATCGTCTTGCTGTACAGGCAGTTGTTCGGCTTGTTTTGCCTGAAAGGTTTCGACCTGCTCATCGTAGGTGCGTAAGTCTGCTTCTTCCTGCGGGTATTTTTCTGCTGCACCATGACGTTTCGCCATTGCCGTGTAGAGCAAGATGGTAAAAATCCAGGTCGGCAAAAACAGATAATAGAAAGAGATAACATCTAGCGCGTTAAGTCCGAAACCGAATACCAGACCTGCTGCCCAGGCGGTAACAGCGGGTTTACTGTGGGTTATTTTTCTGTAGTGTGCCCAGTAGCGTGTCAAACCCAGGCGGGGAAAGACAAAATGCTCGGCAAACACAATGCCGCCGACCGGCACCACTAACAAACCTGCGTAAGTTAACAGCGGAAGTAATTTGGTGAAAACAAACGGGAAACAGGCAATGACGACAGTGACTATTCCTACCATAAAAGTGGTTTTATTCCGGGAGTGATTGCTAAAAATCGCCTGGGCAGCCAGGCCTGCTCTGTAAAGGTTGGCATTCGCTGTTGTCCATCCGGCTACGATAACAATCACCAGACCTGACAAGCCCAATGCATGAAATGCGACGTCTCCCGGGTCCAGCTCTGTGATTGATTTTTGTACCAGTACCGCTGTACCAGCGCCCATGATACCGGCTGAAATCCAGGCGATATAATGACCGAATAACATGCCCGCCGAGGTGCACAGACCGTAGCTCCGCTTTTTTGCATAGCGCAACAGTGCCATATCGATTAAGCCGAAATGCGTTATCGTATTGGCTGCCCATGAAAACCCGATAACTTCCATCAGGCCTATGCCGGGATTGCCGTTGGCATCGAGTCCTGTCCATACTGAAATGCTGCCGATGTGCATGAATTCAGCCCAGTCTGATACCCGCGTATCACCGGTAACGGCATTGGCCAGTTCCGGCATGAGGACGAGCGGTCCGCTGATAAACATGACAAAAAGCCAGGGGGCACAGATCCCTGAAAAATTGGATACTGCGTTGAATCCATACATGGCGACCAGCACTACGATGATTCCCACAGCCAGAACAACAAGAACGAACCACGGGTTAGTGGGATACCAGTTAAGTTGGGCCGGTATATTCAGAGCAAAACGTACTGCTGTTGCAGAAACCGTAATCATAGCTGCTGAAATGACAGTAAAAATAATCACGTTTGCCCAGTTATAGAGTCTGGTCATAGAGTCGCCGGCGATCTTTTGCAGGTATGTATACAAGCTGAGCCGGGTTTCCACTGCTATCGGCGTGGTGATGAATGTCCAGCTGAGTACAGCCAGAATATTGCCTATCAACAGACCGATAAGGATATCTGTCATTGAGGCACCCAGAGCAACAAAGGTTGCGCCGAATACGAATTCAGAGGCTGCAACATGTTCACCGGCATACAAGCCGAGAAAATGTCGCCAGCCTTTCAGACTATGTTTTGCAACCGGAAGCTGTTCTTCTTCCAGTTGATGTAGATTTACTTCGTTACTGCTTCTGGTCATAGACAAAGTCGCCGCATTATATATTTTTGGCAAATGCCAACTGTGTGGGCATATTCCCAGATTGTACTGATTAAGTCAACATGTCGTTAACAAAGGGGGCTGTCTTACATACGATTTTTTTGCTATTCCGTAACCTGCAGGTTACAACGTAGTGCGCGCAGCGTGTGTGCAGATGAAACATACTACCGGTTAGAAAGCTGTTACGAAGGAGGTGCTGTGGCAAGTATTTCAATGGTGATCTTTGATTGTGACGGAGTGCTCATCGACAGCGAAGTCCTGAGCATGCAAGTGTGGCAGCAATTGCTTGCAAAGCAGAATATCTCACTGGAGACAGCGTTTTTTCAGCAGCACTTTCTGGGGCGCAGCTTCGGCCATGTAAAAGATATGCTGGCGGAGCAGTTCCAGTTAACCGTGACAGAACAAATCAAGGCTGATTTTGATGAGAAGCTGAAAATTGCGTTCACTGAGCGTCTGCAACCGGTGAGCGGTGTGGAAACAGTGTTGTCAAATTTATCAGTACCTTATGCACTGGCGACCAGCAGCAGCCGGACGCGGACGGCTGTGGCGTTGGCAGCGACAGGGCTTAACCGGTACTTCAGCGAACCTCAGATTTTTACTGCCGGAGACGTTGCACGGGGCAAGCCTGCACCGGACTTATTTTTACATGTAGCGGCCAGTGCCGGTCAGGCTCCCGCGCATTGTCTGGTCATTGAGGATTCTGCTCCGGGATTACAAGCTGCGGTTTCGGCCGGCATGCACTGGCGGCATTTCACCGGCGGCAGTCACTTGCAACAAACCGATGGTAAACCATCTGAGACGCTGGCAAACTGGCACGATTTTAAAGCTCAGTTCCCGGAACTGATTAAAGATTAGAGGCGCCCATGTCATCTACTTTATCTGCAGCTCAACAAAAATACGAAGATGCTGCCAGAGCTGGCTGGCTCTATTATGTCGCCGGAAAAACACAGGATGAAATAGCCAGACAGTTACATACATCCAGACAATCCGCTCAGCGGCTTGTCGCGCTTGCTGTGTCAGAGGGATTGATCAAGGTACGTCTCCAGCACCCTGTGAAGCGGTGTATGGAACTGGCAAGTCAGTTGAAAGAGGTTTTCGGGTTACACCAGTGCGAAGTTGTGCCCAGTGATGCGGATAATCCGCACTCAACAGCAGGTCTGGCTCAGGCAGGCGCAGCCGAACTGGAACGGTATCTTAAAGGTCAGCACCCGAGAACTGTCGCTCTTGGTACCGGAAGAATTCTGCGGGCCTGCGCCGACGAGTTAACAGTACTGCAATGCCCTCAGCACAACATTGTTTCGCTGGTGGGCAATATTGCACATGATGGATCTGCCAGCCGTTATGATGTCGCCGTGCACGTCGCAGAACGGGCAGGAGCCAGACACTTTCCCATGCCATTGCCGGTTATTGCGCCCTCTGAGGAGGACAAGCAGCAATGGCATAATTTGCCCCATGTCAGTAATGTCAGAGCGCTGGCATTAAAAGCTGACGTTGCTTTCGTCGGGATAGGTCATTTGGGGACCGTGTCACCGCTACATATCGACGGGTTTATAGCAAAGGACACGCTTGATAATCTGGAAACTGCCGGTGCGGCAGGTGAAATGATAAGCTGGATATTTGATGGTCAGGGGCAATTAATCGACAGTCCTATTAACCGGTGTGTCACCAGTATGTCGCTGCAGGATCTCGCCGGAACCACCATTATTGGCATTGCGGCCGGAGAAGAAAAAATCGCAGCCATAAACGGCGCGTTAAAATCAGGGCTGCTAAACGGTCTCATCACAAACGAATATACCGCTACCCGATTATTAGAAAACAGTTCTCAGCAGAGCCAGTCAGCAGAATAAATAAAACGCCCGGCATGTGCCGGGCGTATCTGTCCTGTTATCAGAACGAGTAGTTAAATCTCACTTGTGTGAAACGCGGTTGACCATACTGGATTTGCGCGTTGCTTGAGATGTAGTTGTAGTACTCTTCGTCAAACAGATTGTTTACGTTAAGCTGAACGTCGACCCGGTCGCTGAAGCTGTATTTTGCCATCAGGTTTGTAATGGCAACGGCTTCCTGGGTAACACCGCTTTGCGACACTTCGTCCATCCAGTTCACACCACCACCAATGGTGAGGCCCGGCATGCTGTCGATAAAGTTGTAGGTAGTGAACAGTTTGAACTGCTTACGGGGATAGCTTGGGTTAACGTCGTTACCTTCCGCATCTTCGGCTTCAAACTGTGACCAGCCCACATTGATGTTCCAGCCATCCACGGGCTGACCCACCACTTCCACTTCAAAACCGGTACTTTCAGTACCCTGTGCTTCCCGCTGGGCAATGGTGGCCGGCGAGTCAGGAACATAATAAGGCGTACCGTCTTCAGCGATGTCGTCCTGAGCCAGGTTATCCTGATCAATTTTAAATACCGAGATAGCCGTGTTTAAACGCTCGTCAAGGAAACGGCTCTTCAGACCCATTTCATAGGTAACGCCCTGCAGGGAATCCAGGTATTCACCGTAACGGTTTACCGCATTCTGAGGCTGGAAAATATCGGTGTAGCTTGCGTAAACGCGGTGCTGCTCTGTTACGTCATACAACAGGCCGGCGTAAGGAATAAATACACCTGTTTCACCAAAATCTGTAGGTGTGCCGTAGCTGTTACCGGAACGTTCCCAACTGGCAATCCGTCCACCGGCAATCACTTTTAACTGCTCTGTCAGGTTAAGACGGGTGGCAGCGTAAAAGCCTTTCTGTTCGGTATCCATGTCCTGAGCAACGGTGTCCGGCGCGTCAGTCCATACCGGCTCGCTCCACGCATTGCCCCAGGTGTAGAAATCAGAGATGGCAAGAGGGTCGCTGCTCACAACAGAGTAGGTTTCAGCGATGGCAGACTGGTCACTGTACAAACCGCCAATAACGAATTCATGCATGGTATCAAACAGCTTGTAGTCACCCTTTAACTGAATATCCAGGCTGTCCAGTGAGCTTTCGCCCTCCGCACGGTAAGGCCATGCAATAAGGCCTGCCCCGGTTTCTTTATCCAGTGAGCCGTACACGTACAGCAATCTGACATCCGGCTTCTTGTAATCCATGCGGTTATAGTTAACACGCAGTTCCCAGCCGTTGTTAAAGGTGTGCTCTACGTTGGCAAAGATGTTGGTGTTTTTCGTTTCCCAGCGGGTCCAGTCAGCAGACGTGGTGGTTGATACGTCCCAGTCTGTCGGCGTGCCGTCACTGTATAAACCTACCAGACCACCCCAGAAGTTACCTTTTGGTACGTTATTCTGGTAGCTCATGCCTACGCGCACCAGCGTTCTGTCGGTGATATCACCTTCAACAACGCCGTAGAGCACGGTAGATTCATTGGTGAAGATGTCCAGGTACGATTCACTGTCTTCATACTTGGCCACTACACGGCCACGAATAGTGCCTTCGTCATTCAGTCCGGTTGATACGTCTGCCATGACTTCAAAATTGTTCCATGTGCCCAGTGCAAAGCTCACGTCACCCGCTAAATCAGTGCTGTCTGCATGTTTGCGCACCAGGTTTATAGAACCGGAAGGATCGCCCACACCGGTTAGCAGGCCGGTAGAACCGCGTACAAATTCAACCCGCTCAAAAATCGCCACATCTGCGACAGTTTCACCGGAATCCGCCGCCAGACTCCAGGGTAACGGTACGCCGTCAATCTGGTAAGTGGTGATATCGAAACCACGGGACTGCAGGGTGTTCCGCACATTATCCAACATGCGGAAAGACACACCTGTTGTGTTTTGTACTACGTCAATGACGGTATCCAGCGCCTGGTCACGAATACGCTCTTTAGTGATAACGCTCACTGATTGCGGCGTTTCCTGCAGCGTCAGGCCCAGACCTGTGGCCGTATCGATTCGTTCTGTTACGGTATATTTACCGGTCACTTCAACGTGTTCCAGGGTGTCATCGGAAGGAGCAGCTTCCTGCGCCATCGCCAGAGCGGGAGTGAGTGACAGCATTACAGCCGTTGCCACGGGGGCTAAGCGGTTTTCAGGTGTTTTCATAATGTCTCCAAAGTGTTGTAGTTATTTCCGGGCTTTGCGCCTCTGATTATTTTATATGTAAAGGGCTACCAGTAATGCGCCAACGGTCATTTCGTAGCACCAGTAAACGATGCCCTCAGCAATCTGTCTCTGAAGCGTGAAAACATAATCTTAATACTTGGTTTTAGAAGAGTGACTACCGTGGATCGCCAGAGGCAGCAAGTATGAAAGCGCCTAATTCTATCTTAAGTTAAATCCAAATGATAATTGTTTTTATTTTCGTGATGTGTCCTGATCACTGTGAACCGGACGCCGGATAATCCTCTACATCCTCGATGACCCTGCGTTCAAGTCTGGCTTCGCCCTCGGGATCAGCATGAATAATTACGTCGGCGTCGGTAAATGCATCTTCTATCTGCAATTCAACTTCATCGGTGATGTCGTGGGCTTCGCGGAAAGACAGCCCGGCATCAAGCTGAATGTCGAGCTGTATAAAGCTCTTATCACCGGCGCGGCGGGTTCGCAAAGCGTGGTAGCTCAGAACATTGGGATTGGCTTCAAGAATTTGTTTTATGGTTTCTTTATCTTCGGCAGGCAACTCTTCGTCCATGAGTTGGGGAATGGCTATTTTTGTTACCTGCCAGGCGGAATGTGTGAGAACTAATCCCATTGTCAAACCGGCCACGGCATCCAGTCTTGGAATATCGTAGTAACTACCTGTGAATACTGCCAGCAGCGCACCGGTAATAGCAAAGATGTCGCCAATGTAATGAGCCCGGTCAGACTGAATGATTAATGAACGGGTTCGCTTTAATGCCAGCGTCTGGAATGATACCAGCAGAATGGTTGCAATCAGCGAAAACAGAAGTACGCCAACCGCAATGTCAGGTCGGGTAACCGGTTCCGGATCCACAAGATGATGCACCGACTCCCACAATACCAGCGATGCCGAAGCACTTATCAGGGCGACCTGGCCAAGAGCGAATAACGCTTCTGCTTTATGGTGTCCGAATTTGTGATTGGTATCAGGTTGAAGGGCGGCATATGAGGCCACACCTGCGGCTGCAACACTGACCAGTAAATCGATACCACTGTCGGCAAGTGAGCCGAGAATGGCAGCAGAACCAGTGATAAACCAGCCGCCGATTTTTAGCAGGCAGAGCAGGGAAGCCACGCACACCGCCGCACCTGTTGCTACTTTCACCCATCTGCTGCGTTCATTGCGGCATTCACTTGTGTTTGCATTCATGGGATTTTCTTCTGCGACAGAGTATGTTTGACTGTTATAACACATAACGTCTATGGCTTTACTTGCCAATTGATAATAAGTATCATTTTCAAAAAATGAACATTTAAGGATTAATCATGACTTTCTCAGGATCAACCCGTTGTAAAATTGCCTTAGTGCTGGCACTTTCTACCGGCAGTTTTTCTTCTCAGGTATCAGCAAATGGTGCTATCGGTGATCACGTAAATAACCTTCACGCGCACCTGGGCGAATACTCAGAAGAAGTGCAGTGGCTGGAAGATAAATTTGGTGCCGTCGTTGATGCCTACGAAAAGCAGGGCAAAGGAAAAGTCGATACTGACGTTATGATTGAGTACTGGGAAGAAGTAGATTTCCATTCAGCCATTGAGACACAGTATGTGCCTGTTTACGCCACAATCTGGCAAGGCATTTACGGTGTAAAAACAGCCATCGATAGCGGGGCCGCTACGACAGCCGTCCGTGCTGAAGAGGCAAAACTGGTACATGCCCTCTGGCAGGGCCTGGGGGCGGTAAAACTGGCCTCTCAATATCAGAAAAAAGGGCTTATCGAGCAGGTTCAGACCACCGAAGCTGAACCGACAACGCCAACAGAAGTCATTGATGACATCAAAGTACGTCTTGACCGCGTAGTAGCAAAGTATGCAGAACAGTTGTCTGAAGTGGCAACCACACTGGTGTTTGATACCTACCTGCAACGTTTTGAAGGTATTGAAGGTGCGCTAATTGAATTGGATGCGCCACTGGTTGAAGATCTTGAGAAAGATTTTAACGTATCTTTACCGCAAGCTATCGAGCAAGACAAAGGCGTGGATGCAGTGCGTGAAGTTGTCAACGCCATGCAGGTTAAGTTAGATAAAGCCTATGCGTTGCTGGCAGAAGCAGAAAAAAATCGTAAGAGCGTGTTTTAAGGAATCACTATGCAACGCAGAACATTCGTCCGGGGCCTGGGACTGGCTGGTTTAGCTGGCGGTCTCGGGCTGTTACCCGGCATGTCCTTCGCTAATCCGGCAACCGCGGTATCTGTTGATTCACTGCCAAAATTGAAAGGCGACCTCACGCTTTATCTTGGCAGAGGCGAGGGCGGACTTTACGAAAATGTCCTTGAAGCGATCAAGAAAAAGAACCCGGAACTGAATTTACAAATTCGTCGCGGTGCGACGGCCGAGCTGGCCAATATGCTGGTCGCCGAAGCTAAAGCCGGCGTGAAACGGGCGGATTTGTTCTGGGCAGTAGATACCGGTTCTATTGGTATGATTACTGATCAGGGGCTGGCAAAGCCCCTGCCAGACGACATGGTCAATCAGCTGAAACCGGGTTTTCAGTACCCTATGTGGTCGCCGGTAACCGGACGTATCCGCACTTTACCTTTTAATACTGAGCGGGTGAGTGCAGACCAGATCCCTGACAGTGTGATGGCCCTTGCCGACACAGATTTGAAACTGGGCTGGGCACCTGCATACGCCTCTTTTCAGTCATTTGTCACCGCAATGCGCATTCTCGAAGGTGAGAAAGCAACGGCCAACTGGCTGAAAGGTGTGAATAGCCGGGCGAAGAAATATGCCGGTGAACTCGGTGTGGTGATGGGGGTTGAGCGTGGTGAGGTGGACCTGGGCTTTGCCAATCACTACTACACGTTAAGGCTTAAGTCCGGCAAGCCGGATGCCACCGTAGATATTGCCTACACAAAAGGTGATGCGGGGTGCCTGGTGAATGCCTCCGGCATTATTTCGCTCACTGAAGGTGATTTACCGGTAAACTTTATCCGTTACCTGCTGACCAGAGAAGTGCAATCTTATCTGGCGTCTGAAGCCTATGAAATTCCACTGGTCGGCGGCGTAGCGCCGCCTGATGGTCTCACGCCTCTGAGCAGTATTTCTCCTCCTGATTTGGATCTTCGTAAGTTAGCTGATATAAGACCGACATTAGACTTAATGAGGAATGTTGGCGTTCTGTGAAAAACCTGCCTAAATCGTACCCCTTTGCAATCATCATTGCGGTGATTGCAATTTTACCCGTCGGGGTTTTATTTTCCCTTGCCTCTGATGATGCTGCGTTTTTTGATACCAGAAATATCACTGTATTAATGAATACGCTGGCATTGATGGGGCTCACGGTGGCAGGGGCTGTGATGGTCGGGGTGCCCCTGGCGTTACTCACAGCATATGTCAGTTTGCCTTTAAAGCGGTTGTGGCTAATTTTATTTGCAGCACCGCTGGCTATGCCAAGTTACCTCGGCGCATTTACCCTCTATTTTTCTTTCGGCCGGGGCGGCGAAATCGAGAGCTTTACCGGTTTGACCATGCCATCCCTGGAAGGACTGTGGGGGGCAGGGCTGGTCATGACGTTGTACACTTATCCGTTTGTGATGATGACCACCCGTTCCGCGCTGCTCAGCCTTGATGCCAGCCAGATAAACGCTGCCCGTACATTAGGATTATCATTAACTGCCAGTATCTGGCGCATCGTTTTGCCACGGGTCGTAAACAGTATTGCCGCCGGGGCATTGCTGGCGGCGCTGTATGCGCTATCGGATTTCGGGACGCCGGCAATCATGGGGCTGGATACATTTACCCGGGTAATATTCGTGGAATACAACGCCTTTGGTCTCAGTCAGGCAGCCATGCTATCGCTGCAGTTAATGCTGATAGTCGTGCTTATTCTCTTCATCGAATCTCAAATCCGTGGTGCTAAAGAACGACCGGGCAAACACATTCAAATACATGTTCATCCGGCGAAAAGTCTTGGTTTTGTGAGTCTGTTCTCACCGGTTATTCTGTTGTCTCTGGTTCTGCCTCTTGGTATTTTTGTGCTGTGGCTGGCCCGGGAGGGAGCTGAAGGCTTTGATATTACCTATGCATGGAATTCCGCCTACGCCTCCATGATGGCCGCGGTTGTCGCAGTCATTCTGGCGATTCCCGTTGCCCATGCCGCTATTGCCGGCCGGGTAGGGCGATTCTTTGAGCGAATAACGTATTTTGGATTCGGTGTCCCCGGCATTGTAATGGGCACAGCGCTGGTTTATCTCGGATTACAAATTCCGGTACTGTATCAGACGCTGGGCTTGCTGGTGATTGCCTATGTATTGCGCTTTTTGCCGCTGGCTGTGAGTACAGTTCGCAGTACTACTGAGAATCAGGATGGTGGCCTGGTAAACGCTGCGCGGGTACTGGGGGCTTCGCCCAGAGAAGCGTTTTTCCGTATTACCTTACCTCTGACTGCGCGGGGCATGATTGCAGGTGCCGCATTGGTTTTCCTTGAAGTGATGCGTGAATTACCGGCAACATTGATGCTCGGGCCTACAGGTTTTGAAACGTTAGCAACGTACCTGTGGCGTGTTTATGAAGCTGGCTATTTCGGACGTGCAGCCGTACCTGGTTTATGTCTGGTGTTTATTTCCGGGCTCGGGTTAATCCTGATGCTTACCGGCGAGCGAAAAGCAGAATTTTCAGTTAATGAGAGTCAACATTCCTGATGCTAGAAGTTAATGGTTTATCAGTCGATTATGGATCTAATCGAGTAGTGCGAAATTTAGATCTTAAGCTTAACGAAAGCGAGATCTTAATGTTAGTCGGGCCCACCGGTTGTGGAAAAACGACAGTTTTACAAGCACTCGCGGGTTTGATTCCCGTAACTGAAGGGAAAATTGCTCAGGGTGGATGGGTTTCCACGCCAGAAAAATCGGTACCACCGGAAAAACGCAACGTGGGGATGGTGTTCCAGGACTTTGCACTCTTTCCCCATCTCACCGTAGAGCAAAATGTTCAGTTCAGATTGAAAGACAATATGTTGGCTGATCACTGGTTGGAATTACTGGGACTGAGTGACTTCCGGCACGCTAAGCCAGCACGGTTATCCGGTGGACAAAAGCAGCGGGTAGCATTGGCCAGAACGCTGGCACATGAGCCTGCTTATGTATTACTCGACGAACCGCTCTCCAATTTGGATGCCGCATTAAAAGACAGCTTACGATGGGATATTCGTGATGCCCTCAAAAAGGCGGGTGTATCGGCAATTTGGGTAACCCACGATCAGGATGAAGCCCTGTCGGTCGGTGACAGAGTGGGGATCTTAAATAAAGGTGTACTTGAACAACTGGATACACCTGAGCAGTGTTTTGAAAAGCCGGCCAGTAAATTTGTTGCACGTTTTCTTGGTGAAGCCAGTTTTCTCAAAGGGCGTATTTCCGGCAATGAAGTAGAAACCGCTATCGGCAGCGCACCGGTTTATTCTGCTGACAATCAGCAAGAATTAGTGGAGTTGCTGGTAAGGCCCGACGATGTGATTATTACCGAAAAGCCGGAGCAGGCAAACGCGACGGTGTTACGCAGCCGCTTTGAAGGTGGCAGCAGATTATTGTTCGCTGCGCTGGATTCGGGGGAAACTGTGAGTGCCAGAGTGTCTCATGAATTGAAAGTAATGCCGGAGCAGCGGGTATTACTCACCTTGCAATCCGCCCACCCGTTATCAGCATTTAATTTATAAGTCTCGCCGGCCGGGCAAAAAATATATCGGAAGCACATTACCGGTTAATACGGTTAATGTGCTTCAATCCCCAAGAAAACAGATATTAAGCAGATAGCTCTTTTCTGACAATATCAGCGCCCGCTGCCAGGGCCTCAAGCTTACCCCTCGCAATGTCCCGGGAAAGAGGAGCCATGCCGCAGTTGGTACAAGGATAAAGCTTGTCCGCATCAACGTATTTCAGTGCTTCCCGGATAGTCGCTGCCACTTCTTCTGCCGTTTCAATTTCCGGGGTAGCCACATCAATGGCGCCAACCATGACTTTCTTACCCTTAAGTAACTCAAGGACTTCAAATGGCACACGCCCGTTGTGGCACTCCAGTGAAATAATGTCGATGCTTGATTGCTGAATGGCAGGGAACGTTTTTTCATAATGACGCCACTCTGCACCGAGAGTTTTTTTCCAGTCTGTATTGGCTTTAATGCCGTAGCCATAACAAATGTGAACGGCAGTCTCGCATTTTAAACCTTCACAGGCTTTTTCCAGCGCTTCGATTCCCCACTCATTAACTTCATCGAGGAACACGTTAAAGGCAGGCTCATCAAACTGAATAATATTCACGCCTGCGGCTTCAAGCTCTTTAGCTTCTTCATTCAACGCTTTTGCGAATTCGAAAGCTAACGTTTTACGATCTTTATAATAATCATCATAGAGCGTATCAACCATGGTCATCGGACCGGGAAGTGCCCACTTGATGGGGCGATCGGTTTGCGCCCGCAGGAACTTAGCATCGTCAATGAACACAGGTTTCTGGCGGCTTACCGGGCCGACGATCCCGGGCACGCTGGCATCGTAGCGGTTACGAATTCTGACTGTCTTTTTATTTTCAAAGTCAACGCCGCTTAAGTTTTCAATAAAGGTTGTGACAAAGTGCTGACGGGTCTGTTCACCGTCACTGACAATATCGATACCTGATTTTTCCTGTTCTTGCAGCGTCACCCTAAGGGCATCGTTTTTACCTGCAGCGAGGGCTTCTCCCTCAAGTTTCCATGGAGACCAGAGCTGTTCAGGTTGCGCCAGCCACGATGGTTTTGGCAGACTTCCGGCGGTGGAGGTCGGGAATAATTTTGTCATTGTAATACTACCTGTACCTTAAAATCAGATTGCTGACGCAGTAACGCCGGTGGCCCATTGCTGAAGCGTATTTTGATGTTTCTGAATGAAGTTTTCTTCGCACCATTTACCCTGCTCGATGGCAAGGCGGGCACGTTCTTCTTTGTCGTACACCACCTGAGTAACGGAATAATCGTGATTTCTTAAACTTGGCTTGTACACTTCACCGGCGACAGAATTCGTGTTGTAGATTTCCGGACGATAAATCTTCTGGAAGGTTTCCATGGTGCTCAGCGTGCTGATGAGCTCCAGTAAGCTGTAGTCGTTCAACAGATCGCCGAAGAAAAAGAACGCATAGGGCGCTGAGCTGTTAACAGGCATAAAATAACGAACTTTCATGCCCATGGTTCTGAAATACTGCTCCGTTAACGATGTTTCATCAGGTTTATATTCCGTGCCTAACACCGGGTGCTGATTACTGGTACGGTGATAGGTTTTGTTGTCTGAAACACTCAGGCAGATCACTGGCGGTTTACTGAAGTTCTCTTTGTAAGCGCCGGAACTGATGAAGTCCTGAAACATTTTTCCGTGTAGTTCACCATAGTTATCCGGTACAGAGAAATGGTCTTTTCCCTCATTGTGCTTGCGTAACACCACACTGAAATCGTAGTCGCGCACATAAGACGAGAAATTGTTACCCACAATGCCTTCAATACGTTTATTCGTATAATGATCGACAACGCTGGTTTTCAATACTTCAATCGTCGGGAAGGTCTCACCATTGCCTTCAACATCAACGTCGACATGCACGATATCGAGTTCAACGGAATAACGGTCTTTTTTAGGGTTATCCCAGTGTGCCAGACTATTGAAGTTGTTATTTATCATGTTAATTGCTTTGCGCAGGTTTTCCTGGCGGGCTTCACCACGGGCCAGGTTTGCAAAGTTCGTGGTAAGACGTGTTTCGTCCGCAGGAGAGTAGTGCTCATCAAAGCGAACGGTCTTAATGGAATAAGTGAAATCGCTACTCATAATAGTCTGGTGCCCCATGCTCAAAACAAAAACTAACATTTAATGTGTTGAGCTGATTGTAGGGCGAGTAAACTATGATGAATATTGATATTAATTAATGGTTGTATGAGCCGTTTTCATGGTTTGGGGGCGTGACCCGAATTGCCGCTGTTTTTCAATAGTCATGGCTATCATTCCGTCACTATTTTGCCAGACGCGGAAGGCGAATCAACGGAAGCGTCTTTTATATACCAGATGCTATTTTTCTCTCCCCGTAAAGCCCGCGCACGGGTCTTCAAAGCACCTTTAAAAAATACATAAGCGAAGATACAGGCTGTCGCTTCAATCCACAGGTTACTGGCTGTGAGCCGCCACGATACTGCGGGTAAAACGAGACTGATAAGCGTAGTGACAGGAATACAAGCACAACATAAACTCAACAAGAGTTGCAAATGAATGGCGCTGCGTGCAGCACCTTTCAGGAAGCTGTAGGCCAACGCCAGCAGGAACACAGTGAAATAAACCCAAAGGTATGACTGATTTACCGGCTGTCCGAATATGTACATCCATTTTGAAGAAAGTAATGTTGCTGCCACGCCCAGCATTGACCCCACGCACACACCAACAGTGAGGTTTGCCATGACCGCGTTAGATGTGGATTGCACTGCCTGCTTCTTTCGTCTCTTTTCCAGCCACAGTAAATTTCCTGTGTAGAACAATGCTGCACCCATCAGGCCTAAAAAGAAGTATACCCAGCGGCCAAACGTACCTGCAAAGTTACCAAAATGCAGCGCAAATAAGCTTTTTACCAGCGGCCAGTATCCGCCATTTTCATCACTGCTGAGTGTGGAGTAGGTAACTTGTTGTGTGAAAGGGTGCATTAAGATCACGTCAGAATCGGCAGTACGCTGGAGCACACCTTCCCCTGCAACATCAATGCGTACAGATGCTCTTTCTGTATCCAGATTTGAAAAGCTGAGTTGTTTGACCCGGTACCCTGTTGTGGTTTCATTCACCTTCTGTATGAAACTGGACATCGGCGGTAAGGCAGAAAGCGGGTAGACGTCAGAAGACTGACCGCCGCGCTGAAACATGGGCTCATCGCCATAAATGTAGTCCAGTCCGTCGTAGATGATGTCATGAAAAGCAAACACTACCACAGTCCAGGCAATGATCAGGTGGAAGGGCAGGCTGGTGATGCCGAGCAGATTATGGGTGTCGAGCCAGAAACGGCTGGCTCCTTTCTTCTGGCGAAGCGAGAAGAAGCTTTTCACCAGTGTTGGCAGCAGAAAGATAACCCCCGATACCAGCGCAACAAAGTAGAGTGCAGAGGCAATGCCCATTATCACCACGCCAAGATCTTCGTGTCCGACTTTACCGGGAATGCCTGCGGTTCTGTGCAGTTGATCAATCAGATCTCCGAGCACATTTTGTTCGCTGACGCTGGAGTACACTTCACCATGTTCGTTTAACGAGGCACTGAGAATCACACTGTTCAGAGAGATACCCCTTCCACCACCCTGTTCATACCAGAAAAGCGGAGATTGATTTTCTTCAAGGCTGACAGTAAAACCTTTGACAACATTTTTATGCGCCGCTGCGGCCTGTTGAATCAACGTATCATATTCATTCAGTTCTACCTGAGGTAAATGCGTATCAGCGGGTATAGCCCATTCTGTAATGGGGGCTTTGAACATGGTCAGTGCACCGGCGAAAAAGGCAATAAAGAGTACAAGGCCCGATGTTATACCTGTCCAGGTATGTACAGATTGATAGATACGGATAATGTCGCTGCGGATTTTCATACTGCGCTCCTGAGTAAGGCAAAAAGACCCCAGCAAGCCAGGTTTGCTGCTCCGAGCCAAAGAAAGGCACTGCGGCCAGATTTAAACAGAAAACCAAATGCCACGATTATCAACCAGATGAAGGGGACCATCCACATGGTAAACTGGTCCTTATTAACGGCACCGATCCCGCCCGGGCCATACCAGGCGAATAGTCCCATAATTGCGAAGGATAAAGTCAGGCCAAGTAAGCAGCAGGCAATACTCTTACTCCACCAGTCGGTACGGATTTTTTGTTCTTGCTTAAGCCTGCTCATATCACGTTACCTTTCCCGCTTTAAATAACGTCATAACAGGCACAATGACGGACAGCACCGCTAGCAGAAGAGCCCAGGTAAATATGGCTGCGGCGACAGTCATGATTTGTAACCAGATCACCAGGGAAGCGCCGAGGAAAATATAGCCGGCGTACCTGAAAGCGGGACCTCCCTGCGAAGACGCAAACCGCTGGTTTTTATTGAAAAAGTACAGTAAGGCCATTCCCGCCAGCGCAGTGAGAAAGGCAACTAAGGAGAAAAGCATGAATGTCGGTCCCTGAAATCTTATGCAAAATAAACTAAAGTCTAATTTGTAATGATAATGATTTTCACTCATCTAGTACAGATTGAATTTATGCTAATGAGAATGATTTTTATTTGAGTTTTATCTCAGCTGATCCTATGATTCTATTCAGGGGTAATCCATATCAATGGGTTAAATTGTGGGCAGGCTTTTGAGAAGCAAAATGAATGAATCTGTTTCTACAATGCAAACGATGCGTATTGCACTGAAATCACACGGTTGGCTTGTGAACAAGCGTCTGTTTCTGCCTGTTATTCTGCTTTCTTTTTTATGGTGGCCTTTCAGCCGTGAAACGACTCAGCAGGTTCTTGCTGACGCGTTCTTTCAGGTGGGGGCTTTTGTTTACGCATCTCTGGCGTTGTATTACCTGTGTACATTACGGGTGCCCGCAGAGACCATCAGCCGGTTCATTGCCCGCCATCCGTTTTATGAAGTCTTCATTGCCGCTTTTCTGGGGGCTTTACCCGGCTGCGGTGGCGCAATCATTGTTGTTACTCAATACACAAGAGGGGTAGCAAGCTTCGGTTCCGTTGTGGCAGTGCTCACCAGTACAATGGGTGATGCGGCATTCTTACTGTTGGCCCGGCAGCCGGCAGATGGTCTCACAGTGATGGCCGTCGGCATGGTGGTGGGGTCACTTACCGGAATCATTGTTAACCGTTTTCACAACTACCGGCCTAAACTTATTGAAGATGAGTTCAGCAGTCCTCAGGACGACAGTCACACTTCTGCGTCCATGAGAGTAAGCAAAGCACTGACCGGGCTGGCAACACGTTTCTGGCTGGTGATCAGTATTCCTGCTCTGCTTATCGCCATGGCTTTGGCGCTGCAAATTAGTCCTGCGGACTATTTACCTGTTTCTGAGCAACAACTCATCCTGTCAGGCGCTGTTCTCGCAATTGTGAGTGTTACGCTCTGGGCTACGGGAAGTGTGGGCACGGGATATTCCTCATTAACCAGTGAAGATCCGGGGTCACAGCCCCCTGACTGGAAACGAAAGGCTGCACTGGACACGCAATTCGTGCTGGTATGGGTGATCATGGCGTTCATGCTTTTTGAGATCAGTATGCTGGTCTTCGGTGTAGATTTAGTCGATGTATTTCAGTCTATGGGGGCAAGTGCCGTAGCACTGGCTATCCTCATCGGCTTCTTACCCGGTTGTGGTCCGCAAATACTTGTTACCACGCTGTACCTCAATGGCGCACTGCCGTTTTCTGCGCAACTGGGTAACGCAATCAGTAACGACGGAGACGCGCTGTTTCCGGCTATTGCGCTTTCTCCCCGCGCTGCGCTGCTGGCAACGCTCTATTCCGGCATACCGGCTTTCCTGGTGGGTTTCGGATATTACTTCCTGTTTGAGCTCTGATCCCAGGCGCTCAGCAGAGATATAAAATTTACCATCAAATAGTAACAATTATCATTTGCATTATTATCCATTCGCATCTAAGGTAGACTTAAGAAAACGGGAAATCACCTAATCTTGTTCACCGTAGAGGATGTCATTATGGATATTACCTTCCTGTGTCCAAAACATACTGAATGGGTGTACAGCCACCCGGAACAGGCTGTGCACTTTCTGGCAAGAGATGAATATCAGGGCTCAATGTTATATGCCGATGGCCAGTACAGAGAGGCTATTGCCTATCTTGGGTGTGCGTTTGATATTGCAGCCATTTTGCTGGAAGTGGACGGGGGAGATAATGACGCCATGCGACTGAAGCTGGAGTCGCTCGGTGACTTGCTTAGCGATGCATATTTCAAGCTCGGATTGGTTCATTATAAGAGCGCCATTGAAATACGGGCTGCCGGACTGCTTTCAACCATGCCTTATTACAATGTGGCGGTGCTGCATGCCTGATGGCGAGGTTATGAATAAAGAATGTCATGCTCATTACGTTATCTGGGAGCGTGTCATTAAAGACGGAAACAGAGACTTTGACGCGGATGTTTTCGAAGGTGCGCGGCTTAAGTATTTACGCGCAGTCGAATTAGCCGTTGCCATGGTCGAAAGCGAACCCTGCATCCGGCCTGCCATCGGTGCATTGCTGGTGAGCTATCACAATCTGGCCGATCTTTACGAGCGGCACGGCTATCTGCTCTTCGCTCTGAATGCGCTGACCAGCGTGTTTCAGCATGTTGAACATCTTCAAAGGGCGAATCCTGCAGAAACAGCGCCCATCTGGGGCAAGCGCATTGCCTCAGAACAACTCTACCTGTTTAAAAAGCGACACGGCGAAGCGGAAGAATTTCAGAGACCTGCTTTCATCGCCATAAAACCTGACGACATCAGTACCCACCAAAGGTCTCTACATTAATTAACAAGGAGCATCCGCATGTTAAGACACCTGTCTTTTAAGCTTCAACTGGCGTTATCGCTGGTTCTGTTCAGCCCTTTTTTATGGGCACACCCCGGCCATGATCACGCCCACTGGACGAGTACAGTTCTTCATGTTCTGTTTTATGCTTCCATTGCCGCAGCGGCCGCAGCATGTGCCTTTGCGATTTACAAAGTCGTCAAGCGCCAGTCGTTAACGCAGGGAGATTAATCATGTTCCATAAGTTGCTTGAAAAAGTGGATGCTCTGGTCAATTTTGAGCGCGCCAGTGCCCACTGTGATATTCCCTGCAAAATTTATGATCCCGTCAGCGCACAGCTGGCTGCGCTGAGTGTTATCCGCTTTGCTGATCTGATTGAAGAGTTAAACGGTGAAAATCCGGCTCAGCTTGTTCGACTTGTACGTGAAAAAGAAATACATGCGGAAAAGGTAAAACAGGAAATCAGAGTGATCTGGGGTGACTATTTTAAAGCACCACAAATTGAAAAATTTCCTGATGTTCATGAACTGGCACACAAAATCATGATGGCCGGTTCTGCCTGTAAGCAACATACCAGTCGCGACAAAGGTGTGGAGCTGCTTAATCTGGTCAATCAGTTTGCGGAATACTTCTGGGCTTCCAAAGATATTGCAACCTACACAGCTACGTGCCCGTATCCGCCTGCAGAGCAAGTGGTCTATCCTAAACTTGCCTGATGCTGAAACTTCTCGTCGTTGATGGCCGCAGCATGGAGCCGGCACTGAGTGCCGGTACGTTCGTGCTGGTGCGCCATCTTTTCTGGCGACTCCCCCGCATTAACGACATTGTCGCTTTTCGTTGTCAGTCCCGCGGCCTGCTTATCAAAAGGGTTATTTCTGTGGAACCTGAACTCGGGCTCTATCTCGGTGGCGACAATATTGCTGAATCAATCACTTCTGAACAAATAGGCTGGGTAAAACCGGCAGATATCATTGGCAAAGTTCTGTGGCGCAGCCGCTGAGTATTGCTGTACGAAAGGATTAAATAAGGACAGGTTTAACAGAAATCCCTTTTATGTATTCTGGTATTTCGTAAATATCGGATTATTCCCCATTCACTTTTATTCTGTTATGCCTGTAATAAGCCATTTTTGCGTTTGACGGTATTATAATAAGTGGCAAGTTGCCGGTTCGTGCGGTAAATATAATTAACGAGTAGATTTCCGCTCACCGGATGGAGTTACTTGACAACTGGCACCGGGCACAGTGTGGTAAGCCGCTCAATAAAATCAAACCGCTGGAGTAACGTTATGCTTCATGTAGTAAGTGCGAAATATCTGGAAGATTTTAAATTGTGGGTATGTTTTAACGACGGAACTGCAGGAGAAGTGGATCTTCGGGGAAAGCTTAGTGGTCCGGTTTTCGATCCCCTAAAGCAAGAAGCCTATTTCGCAAAAGTATTTGTCGATCAGGAATTGGAAACCGTTGCCTGGCCCAACGGAGCAGATTTGGCTCCCGAGTTTCTTAAAGACAACCTTGCTCAGGTTCCATCCTGACCACAGCTTTAATAGACAGCGCCCGTAACGGGCGCTGTGCATTTTATTCTCCGGTATTTTCTGTCAGCTTCATCGGATCCATAAGCTTCATCAGTTCCTCGCGGGGAATGTCTGTCATTTCCTCAGCGACATCTACCACAGGACGCTGCTCTTTGTATGCCTTCTTGGCAATTTCTGCGGCGTTGGCGTAACCGATGACCGGGTTCAGAGCGGTCACCAGAATCGGATTGCGGTGCAGGGCTTTTTCCAGCGTTTCCTGATTTACTGTGAAACCGGCGATGGCTTTGTCAGCCAGAATGGTGGCGCTGTTTGCGATGAGTGTCAGGCTGTTCAGCAGGTTGGACGCAATCACAGGCAGCATCACATTCAGTTCGAAATTACCTGATTGGCCACCAATGGTGATTGCCGCATCGTGGCCAATGACCTGTGCTGCCGCCATTGCAACAGCTTCCGGAATAACCGGGTTAACTTTGCCCGGCATGATAGATGAGCCCGGTTGCAGAGCAGGCAACGCGATTTCACCCAGTCCGGCCAGCGGGCCTGAGTTCATCCAGCGCAGATCGTTGGCTATTTTCATCATTGTCACGGCGGTGGCCTTCAACTGGCCTGAAAGTGAAACGGCGGTGTCCTGGGAGCCAATCAGCGCGAAGAAGTTGTCGCCGGGTTGAAAGTCAATATCCGTAAGAGCAGACAATTCACGGTTAAATGCAAAGGAAAAATCGGGATGAGCATTCACACCGGTACCTACCGCAGTTCCGCCCAGCGCAAGGGTTTGCAGGGCAGGCTGCAGATGCTGAATCGCATTAATCTGTGCGTCAATCTGCGCTTTCCAGCCACCCAGGCTCTGATCCATGCGAACCGGCATGGCATCCATCAGGTGAGTTCTGCCGGTTTTACAATAACCCTTCAGGGTTTGCGCTTTTTCACCGATGGTTTCTGACAGATGCGTCAGCGCCGGAAGCAATACGCGGTGTACCTGAATTGCTGCGCTGACGTGGATAGAGGTAGGGATCACATCGTTGCTGCTCTGACCATAATTCACGTGGTCGTTGGGGTGCACATTAACACTGCCGGCCTTATTCGCCAGAGTGGCAATCACTTCGTTGGCATTCATGTTAGAGCTGGTGCCGGAACCGGTCTGAAACACATCCACCGGGAAATGCTGCATCATCTGATCATCGTTCAGCAAAGTATCACAGGCTTTAACGATGTTGTGGCTGGTGGATGCGTTTATACAGTCTAAAGATAAGTTTGCTTTGGCGGCGGCTTTTTTAATGGTCACCAGCGCTTCAATAAAAGGGCGGGGCATTGGCTGGCCGCTCACCGGAAAATTATTTACTGCCCGTTGAGTCTGCGCGCCGTAAAGTGCTTTTGCAGGTACCTCAAGTTCACCCATACTGTCTTTTTCGATACGATATTCTGACATGTTGTGTCCTTCACAAAAAATATTGAGCCAGGATGTTCAATTCCCGCCGGAACTGACGGATTAACTGGTCTTCGTCGTCGCAGGTCACCATACGTTGTGCTGCTAACAACGGCCGGTATATCTGGTTAAGGCAGTGGTGCCGCCAGTGCGTCACCACAAAACAGTCGCATACGGTGTCGAGTAACAACCTGGCTGCGTGGATGTACAAACTCACTTTCTCATACGTGGAAAGTAATAAAGAAGATGCATGTTCAATGCGGCGCAAGTAGGTATCGACAAGCAGGGGGCTGTCCGGCTCGTCGCCTTTGCGGATATGACTCTCCAGTTCCAGTAAACCTTTTTGCATAACAAAACCGTACACATAACCAAACAAATTCATTAAACCATAAATGATAATTGTTTTCATTATCATTTTGTTGTGATGCCAGATCTATACAAAAAAGTTAATGTCTGGTAAAACGTAATTGATTAATACAATGGGAAATAAATGATGAAAAAAACGATTGTTGCGATCTCAGTTTTGTTTAGTGGCTTCGCTTTTGGCGAAGAATGTGCGACCACTATCGACAGCACTGATATGATGCAATTCAATAAATCTGAAATGACAGTACCAGCTTCTTGCGACAGCTACACAGTAACGCTGAAGCACACGGGTACATTGCCTAAAGAAGTCATGGGTCACAACTGGGTTTTATCTAAAACTGCAGATGCCCAGGCAGTTGCCGGAGACGGTGTTGCTGCTGGTCTGGCAAACAACTACGTTAAAGCAGGTGACGAGCGTGTTATCGCAATGACCGATGTAATCGGTGGTGGCGAAGAAACAGCCGTTACTTTTGATGTTAAGGCTCTGGCAGCAGGCGAAGACTACACGTTCTTCTGCTCGTTCCCCGGCCACATCGGCGTAATGAAAGGCACGCTTACTGTTAAGTAATCGTCCTGATTGTTGAGAGGAAGGCCACGGTGGCAGCACCGTGGCCTTTTTCATTACCGTTGTTTTTTTAAGCGTGATCGCCGACACTACATCTATTGCTTTTTATTGCCTGAATATAAAAAAGTATAAGTGCACTTAATGCATAGGAGTGAGTCATGCGTATCGATCCCCGCACATTGCGTCTTTTCCTGGCGGTTTGCCGGGAGGGCACCATCAGTGGTGCTGCCCGGGCGGAGCACCTTTCCCAACCATCCGTTTCCGTAGCGATTAATCAGCTGGAACGTGTTCTTGCAACCAAGCTTTTTGAACGTAACCGGCAGGGAATTCTGCTCACCCCGGCAGGGGAAGCCTTGAAGATAAAAGCGCAGGCGGTAGACAGCCTGCTGATCTCTGCGCAGGAAGAAATCAAACTGCTGGCGGAAGATATCGGCGGTCCCCTGAATATTGGCGGAACACCAGGCGCGCTGGCGTCTGTGATGGGGAAGGTGATTAACAGTTTCAGCGAGCAATATCCGAAATTTAATCTGCGAATTATTGAGTGTCACGACGCTAAAGCCCAGCGTCTGCTGAAAAGTTACGAACTGGATGTGGCCATTCTGACGTCAGGTATGACGGACTCGCCGGAAGATTTCTGTGAACTGCCGGTGATGACTGATCCGTTTTCGATTATCGTCGGGCAGGCGAATAAAGATCTTCCCGATATGATGAATCTGAAGCAACTGGCAGCAGCGCGCTGGGTATTACCAGACAAGGTTGGCGGGTTTCGCAGGCAAATTGATGCCTTGTTTATCAACAGTAATGCAGCACTGCCGGGCAATGCTATTTCCTGTGACTCGCTGCTTACTACAAAATCCATTGTGCGCTCGTCAGATTACATCACCATATTGCCTAATGAAGTGGTGAAATCTGAGCTGGAAAACGGCTCTTTACGGGCCATTAAAATTGAAGGAATTGCCTTCCAGCGCAAGGTGGGCCTGTTATGGCTGGCAGAACGAAAGTTACCGGCAATAGCACAGGCATTCATCGACCATACCGTGCAGTGCCTGGATGTATAGTTTTTACCTATATTTAACAAAAAAATAAATATTTGAACAAATAACTGAGAGTGCCAACATAAGCGTATATCCAGAAGAATAGGTGACGCTTATGCGTACAATAATTAATAACGCCAATATCTTCGACGGCAGCGGTAGTGACCTGGTTTCCGGCTCTGTTGCCATTGAAGACAAACGTATTGTTCAAATCAGTGACGCAGCCATTCCTGCTCAGGAAGACGATATTGTTATCGACGCAAAGGGCAAAACGCTCATGCCTGGTATGGTTGAAGCCCATGCTCACCTTACCTGGCCAACGTCGGTGGAAAAATTTGTACCGGGCATGTTCCTTCCCCCTGAGGAACTGGCGCTGACAGCAGCCCGTAATGCCCGTATTCTTCTCGACCATGGCTTTACCAGTGCTTATTCTGCAGGCGCTTTGAGCAAAACCCTGGAAATTTCATTAAATGAACACCTGGTGACCGGTGGATTGCCCGGTCCACGTTTAATTCCTTCCTCTGTAGAGCGCGAGCCGCCCAACGATTCTGAACTCGATCCCGGTCATGTTGAACTGCATTCCCGTGGTCCGGAAGGTGTCAAAGAGTTCGTCAAAGACTGTGCGGATATTGGTGCGAAAGCCATCAAGTTTCTTATTAGCGGCGAAAGCGCACTGAAACCCGGTGCATCGTTGGAGTTGCTGTATACCGAAGAAGAATTAATGGCAGCCGGTGAGCAGGCCAAAGAAAGCAATGTGTGGCTTACCGGTCATGCTCATGCCTGCGATGCGGTGAAATTCGGGATTAAAGCCGGCTTCCGCATTCTGTATCACTGTACCTACGCCGATGATGAAGCCATTGATATGCTGGTGGCGAAGAAAGACGAAATGTTCGTTGCACCTACTATCGGTATTATTCAGGCCACGCTGGATGCAAACCCGCCGCCGCATATGGACATGACCCATATGAAGGAAGATGCTGCCATTGTGCTGTCTAAGCTTAAAGCATTGGTACCTGAGCTGAAAGCGAAAGGTGTAAGAATGCTGCCCGGCGGCGATTACGGATTCCCTTTCAACCCAAACGGCCGCAATGCCCGCGACCTGGAATTATGGGTTGAGCACTTCGGTTATACCCCTGCCGAAACCCTGCACGCAGCCACACAATTAGGTGGTCAGCTGATGGGGATGGGTGACGAGCTTGGTCTGGTAAAAGAAGGTTACCTGGCTGACTTACTGCTGATTGACGGCGACCCCACCAAAGACGTCACCATTATGCAGAACAAGCAAAATATCGCGATGATTATGCAAGAAGGCCGTTTGTACAAAACGCCAGCCCGCGACAGCTAGCCCGCCATAAGGAAATTTACAATGTATGATGTAGCAATTATTGGCTGCGGGCCGGTAGGGGCTCTTGCGGCCAATTTTCTGGGAAAACGGGGGCTTAATGTCGTCGTTCTGGAGAAAGAAGCGAACCCGTATCCGTTACCCCGCGCCGTTCACCTCGACCATGAGATGGTGCGTTTATTCCAGTCTGTCGGCTTACACGACACCATTCTAAAAGATATGCGCGACACCGACGGTCATCTGCATATCGGCGCTGATCACGGTGTCATCCGGTATATGGGCACAGTGGGCAAGCCCCGTCCTTACGGCTGGTCGAATGATTACTTCTTTTATCAGCCTGAGCTGGAAGATCACTTGCGAAATGCGCTGTCCCGTTTCAGCAACGTATCGCTGCGTCTGGGCACGGAATGTATTTCGATCAGTCAGCAGACTGATACCGCCGGTAAACGCAGCGTAACGCTGGAAACCCGCACCGGCGATAAAGCGGAAACTGTTCAGGCCCGCTGGGTCATTGCCTGTGACGGTGCCCGCAGCGTGGTCAGGAAATCGCTGGGTATAAAGCTGGACGATTTGCAGTTTGAAGAGCCCTGGCTGGTGGTGGATGCTGAAGTGGAAGGGGAGATCCAGTTCCCGCCGCTGACCGGTTTACCTGACGATGCCAATATTCAGCAGTTGTCTGTGATGATGTGTGATCCCGAACGTCCGGCGACTGTTGTGCCCGGCAGGGGTAACCACCGCCGCTGGGAATTAATGTTGCTGCCCAGTGAAGATGATCAGGAAATGATGCAGCCGGAAAAAGTCGCAGAGTTACTTGCGCCTTATCTTAACGGCGTTCCGCATAACATTGTGCGGGCTGCGACCTACCGTTTCCACGGCCTCGTGGCGGAACAATGGAAATGCGGCAATGTCTTTTTAGCCGGTGATGCAGCCCATCAGACTCCGCCGTTTTTTGGGCAAGGCATGTGCCATGGTTTCCGTGATGTCGCCAACCTGGCGTGGAAACTGGACCTGGTATCTAAAGGCCTGGCAAATGAATCCCTGCTTAAAACATATCAGCCTGAGCGTGACCCTCATGTGCGGGCTGTTATCTCTGCCGCAGTCGGTGCAGGTCGTTATATCTGCATGCTGGACCGGGAAAAGGCCGCGCAGCGAGATATCGACATACGGGAAAAGGTGAAAAAAGGTGAGTTGCCTACAACGGCCGCCGATCTTATCCCGCCAGTTACAGACGGCATTATTGCAGCAGAGACTTCGCAGGCCGGCCGCCGCTTCATTCAGCCCCGTTTGAATATTAACGGCTCGGAACAGTTATTTGATGATTTAACCCATGGCGACTGGCGACTACTGGTTTCGGGACTGGAAGTGGCGGGCAAAGCGTTAACTCAGGTTAAGAGTATCCTGCCGGACCTGAACATCGAAGTGGTCGATTTAAGCCAGTGGCGCGACCCGCAACTGACCGCCTGGTTTGAAGAAGCCGGTGTGGGAGCGGTACTGCTGCGCCCTGACTACTACGTTTACGGTACAGCCAGTGAATGCTGTGCCTCTCTTTTACAGCAGCTGAAACACCAGCTTGATGGTGCCTGCGCTGCCACTCCACAACAGGAATCCATAGCATGACATTAACATTAGCCCTCGCTGATAAGATCATTGATGGCACCCTGCGTTATGCCAGAGAAAATAACGTGAACCCGCTGGCAGTTGTTGTACTTGATGCCGGTGCGCATCCGGTCGCCTTCAAGCGGGAAGATAAGGCCAGTTTATACCGTTTCGATATCGCTATGGCGAAAGCAAAAGGTGCTCTTGGCATGGGCTTCAATACCCGTGGCATTGCAGAGAGAGCGAAGAATAATCCGGTATTTTTTGCCAGTGTCACCGCTATCAGCGGGGTTGAACTGGCGTTATCTCCGGGGGGGAATCTGATTAAAGACAGTCAGGGCAATATCCTTGGTGCTGTGGGGATAAGCGGTGACACCGGTGAAGTCGATGAGCATTGCGCCCTTGCCGGCATAGAGGCCGTTGCCGGAGAACTGGAGAATAAAGCATGAAACTACGCAGTATAGAAATGGTGCTGCCGGAAGCAGATAAAGCCGCAGATTTCCTGGTGAATGTGTGGGGCACCAAACTTGCAGCCGTGCAAAACAACACACATTACATTCGCGGCTCCGGCACATTCCCCTATCTGGTTGCGCTGGAAGAAGGCGACAGCAAGTATGTACGCAGCGTCACATTTGTGTGTGAAAGCGATGAACTGACTTCCCTGAAAGAACGTGTCGCTCAGTCCGGTTTCCCTTGCCGGCCTGAAGCGTGCACTGACCTGGGTGGTGGTGAAGGCATTGTTGTGGAATTGCCTGAAGGTGAATTATTACGTTTTCTTGTGAATGCAGAAGAAGTTGATGCGCTGGACGATGACGATTTGCCGGTAAAACTGACGCATGTGGTTTTCAATGCCACTGATGCAGAACGCACAGCTGATATTGTGGAAGAGGTGCTTAACTTCCGCGTGTCAGACCGCACAAAAGGCATGGTATTCGTGCGCTGTAACGACTCCCACCACAGCACGGCTTTTGCACGCGCAGGATTCAGCTCTCTGAATCACATTGCATTTGAGATGCAGGATATGGACGCGGTGATGCGCGGTGTCGGCCGGTTGCGCGACGATAAACGTACGCCTGCCTGGGGCCCGGGCCGTCACGGACCGGGTGACAACGTGTTTGCCTATTACATCGCACCTTTCGGTGCGGTTGTAGAGTTTTCTACCGCCGTTGAGAAAGTGCCGGAAGATTACAAAGTGGGTGCGCCGGAAGACTGGACCTGGCCGGAAAACCGCATCGATCAATGGGGCATGTCTGACAAAGATTTCGCCGGGCTGAAAGTGGCTGAAGAAACATTCCGCTTTCACCGTACATGGCAACCCTCGCCGCTGAATTAACCGACTCAGGAATTTATTTTATGAAATACGTAAGCTTTACTACCGCCAGTGGCCAACAGGGCTTTGGCCGTCTTGACGGTGATGTGATCACCGATTTATCTGCACAGGCGGCTGATTTAAAAACGGCCATTACGGAAGGCACCCTGTCATCGCTGAACAGCGAAACGACGCTCAGCCTGGCTGATGTCACATTAGGTCCGGTTGTGCCGAATCCTGATAAAGTGTTCTGTGTGGGTCATAACTACGAGACTCACAGACAGGAAACAGGCCGCGCTGCCACTGATCATCCGTCAATTTTCGTGCGCTTTGCAGATTCCCTGTCTGGTCACAATCAGCCCATCGTGATGCCAAAGGTGTCAACGCAGCTGGATTTCGAAGGTGAACTGGCTGTGATCATCGGCAAAGGTGGCCGTTATATTTCTGAGCAGGATGCCATGTCTCATGTTGCCGGCTATGCCTGTTTCAATGATGCGTCTGTACGTGACTGGCAGTGGCACACCCGCCAGTTTACACCGGGCAAAAATTTCCCCACTACCGGTCCCTTCGGTCCTTATATGGTAACGCCGGACGAAGCCGGTGACCTTTCTGAGGTCCAGGTTACTACGCGCCTGAACGACGACATCGTGCAACAACAGCCCATCGGCGATATGATCTTCCCAATCGCAACGGTGATTGCATATATCTCCAGTTTCACGCCGCTTAAACCCGGTGACGTGATTGCCAGCGGCACACCGGGCGGTGTTGGCGCGAAACGCAATCCGCCACTGTGGATGAAGCCGGGCGACACGGTGTCGGTGGAAATTGGTCCTATGGGCAAGCTGGTGAATACCATCACCGCTGAATAGTTGTTAAGCATCAGGCAGGAAAATAAACCATGGAAAACACCGCGGTAAGTGAACAAATCCGCCGTCTGGGTCGTGAACTCGGCCCGCCCGTGATGGAAGGTCTGTTGGCCATTCTGGGTGACGAGCAACGTCAGCTGGTGGCAAAGCAGCCCGCCAGTGCCGTTGATGTGGCATATGGCGACCATGAGCGCCATGTGCTGGATATTTATGGCGCAGGCAGCCAAAACGGTGTGTCAAAGCCGGTGTTTGTTTTTGTTCACGGTGGCGGTTTTCTGAAAGGCGATAAGGGCGATAGCGAGCGCTGGTATAACGCCTGCGTGGGTCGTATGGCAGCAGAACAGGGCTGGCTGGGTATCGTCATCAACTATCGCCTTGCCCCTGATTTTACCTGGCCTGCCGGTGGTGAAGATGTTACCCGCGTGGTTAGCTGGCTTAAGTCCAATGTGGCTCAGTATGGCGGTGATGCTGATAACATTATCCTGTGCGGTACCTCCGCCGGCGCGTGTCATGTGGCGACGTATCTGCAACTGAATCCGGGTAAATCAGACATCACCGGTGCGGTGCTATTATCCGGTTTGTACGGCATTACTCCGCTGGATGATCGTGACACGCTGTACTATGGTGATGCAGCCGGATATGACTCCCGCAAGCCTTTGCCTGCACTCATTTCAACGACTGTGCCCTTATTCATTGCCTGTACAGAGCTCGACCCCGAACGCTTCCAGAAGGAATGTATCGGATTATTACAGGAGCGGTTGCAGGCAAATCATATTCTCGACAGAAGCATGCTCCTGTCCGGACATAATCATTATTCAGTGGCCGGCCATCTGGGTACGTCTGATACCCGTTTACGGGATGAAATCAGTTCGTTTGTCTCCTCAGTGACAGGTTACTGATATCTTAAAAACGAAAACGGGACGCTTATCAGGCGTCCCGTTTTTATTTGCGCTATACGTTAAGCTAAAGCGCCTTTTCCTTCAGCAGTGCCCGTTTAATTACCGGACTTGCCAGCATTTGCTGATAGTGCTGAATAACGTATTCAAACTCTGAAAAATCAAAGCCTGCACGTTTCAGCCGGTTTACCGTCCAGAACAGATAAGCGTCTGCAGCACTCCAGTCGTCACCATACCAGTAAGGCGTGGCTTTCAAACGCTTCTCTGCGGTTTGATACGCTGATTTTAACTGCGATGCTGCTACATCTTTCACTGCATCAACGTCAGTGGTTACGCCCAGTAAGTCCGGCTTGCAATAACGGGTGATCAGCGGGTGAACGAAGCTGGCAAACCAGGCCAGATCGCTCACTGCTTCCACGTTGTTGATGTCAGCGGGCAGTATCCCTGCATCCGGATAGTGTGCGTGCAGAAACAGCAATATGGCCGGGGTTTCTGTAATCACGCCCGTGTCAGAGAGCAGAGCCGGTACTTTTCCCTTAGGATTTAAAGCTAAATACTCCGCCGTTTTATGGTTGCCTTTAGCAAGATGTACCGCGCGCAGGGCATAATTTGCCTGCGCTTTTTCCAGCATAACAATGGATATTTGAGAGCAGGCGCCTGGCGAGGCGCATAGAGTCAGCATGCCGGACTACACACGGTTCTGCTTGAGAATTTTGGAATAAGCCAGCGCGCTGGGCTTTGGCTTCCGCTCAAAGGTTTTTCTGTCCACAGTGTGCAGGCCGAACTTCGGTTCGTAGCCAGAAACCCACTCGAAGTTATCCAGCAGCGTCCAGTGAATGTAACCTTTTACCGGCACGCCCTTATCAATCACACTCTGCAGATGTTTAAGTGAGTTAGAGATAAAGCGTTCACGCTGACTGTCATCTTCTGTGCCGATCCCATGTTCAGTAACAATGATTGGCTTGCCCGTTTCCGCGTATGTGTAGGCAACACAGTTGGCCAGAGAAGTTGCGTCTATCCAACTGCCTGAATAGTTCTTCTCAGCATCGTCGGGGGTAGGGACATGACCGTTCTTGTCCCACACTACTCTCTCGTAGTTTTGTACGCCGATGAAGTCAGTCTCTTCAACTTTCAGCCAGTCGCCGTAATTATATTTACGCATCTCGTTACGCACAGAATCCGGTCCTGTAGACTGATCATCCAGCATCGCGAGGGTAAAACCCACGTCGAGGTTACTTCGTTCTGCTTTAATGGCCTGACGCGCGGCTTTGTGTCCTTCAATAAGAATAGGGTTCATTACATCTAAATCTTGTAAGCGCGCAGCATTCAGGCCGGTAAAATGCTCTGATTGCGTGGCTTTGCTTGCCGCTGCCAGCATTTTTTCCTGCATATCCCACACGAAAGGCGGTACGCCGAGCACTTTTAGCAGGCGAAGTAAGTTAGGTTCGTTAAAAGTAACCGCGTAGCCAATACCATCAGCCAGCTGTGTGGCAACTTTACTGCAATAGTTGGCGAACAGGGCTGGCGCTTCCGGGTTGGTCCAGCCGCCACGGGCTGCAAACCATACCGGGCTGGCAAAGTGATTAAAGCTCACCAGAGGTACCATGTTGCGCTTGTGGCAGCCGTCGATAATGCGTTTGTAATGGTCAATCATTGCCTGGCTGAACAGGCCTGGCTCCGGCTCAATGCGTGCCCACTCAATGGAAAAACGGTAAGCGCCGAATCCCAGATTGCTGCACAAATCCAAATCGGTTTCCCACAACTCAAAACTGTTACAGGCATCACCGGACTGCTCCTTAAAAAGCGTGGGTTTTACGTTCTCCAGTAACCAGATATCTGAATTAACGTTGTTACCTTCAACCTGATGACCTGCACTTGCTGCACCCCAAAGAAAATCGTCGGGAAACTGACCGCCAGCCGGTAAAGATAAAGAGGCGGCTTTGGCAAAAAGCGGGGCGCTCATTGTGGCAGAGGCCATGGCAAGGAATTGTCTGCGGTTGATCATGTTACGTCCTGATGTCAAAAATTAATTTCTCAACTGTAAAAATAACGTGAATCAATCTTCAGGAATAATAATCATTTTTGACGGTTGTATAGTCTGAGTTAATGGTTAAACCTGACACAACCCGCAAGCAGGGCGAACGGTTCGGGGATTTTTTATATATAGTTTTTATCAATACATGGCATCAAATAAATAATTTGTTCGTATTGAAGAAATTACGTAAGTTACATTTTGTTAAAAACTTGAAAAGGATAATAACAAAATGAGTGATATGACCCTGAACCGCTACAAAAGCGTTGAAACCGTGGTAGGAGCGGTCATCAACGGCTTATTCAGTTTGTTTTTTGTTTTCCTGATCTTCGGCGGGCTGGACGTGGTGCCTATGCAGGGCGACAACGGTCTGTTTATTGACAGCATTCCTCAGGGGCTGGCAATCGGCTTTATGGGCGCTTTCTTTCCCTCGTTTCTTACCCGCAAGCGCATCCGCAACGGCCAGTTGCACATCAACGGACAATCCGGCCACACATCCTGGTTACCGTCCCATCCGGTGCTTCGGGCACTGGTGTTTGCTGTTTTTGGTGCGGCACTGTCATTAAGCTTCTTTGCGTTACTCACTTTTGCAGTAAATATCGACACCCTTTCGTTCAGTACAGCCGCTGTAGTAAAAACAATTTGGGGGATTTGTCTGGGTGGTGTTGTCGCTGCCATTACCATCCGTCTCGCGCTTAACGATTACGCACATTAAGTTCAAAAACGTCTTTGCACCCATGTGTCAGTGGTGTTGCCCCGGTGAAGGCCGGGGCTTTTTAAGTTCAAAAACATTTACCACTTCAGCGACACATCGCCCAACAGGCCAGAAGGTCGAAGCGGTGCATCCGGCACGTAGGCGGGCAGGGTGGTGAAGGTGTACTTTTGCTTCACATCCGGCTGGGCGTCACCGATTAAGCGGTTCACCCACAGGTTCGTGATATTCAGCGTTACCGTATTCTCACCGGCTGTCAGGTAGTCCGATACATCTACTTCAAAGGGCGGCTTCCACAGCGTATTCACCACCTGTCCGTTCACTACCACTTCCACCACATCGCGCACATCTTCAATATGCAGCTGTACAGGTTTGCCCCGCATAGCCTTATCGATGTTGAAAGATTGGGTGTAGCTGGCGGTACCGGAGAAGTAACGGATACCGGTGTCGTCAGACTCAGCCCAGTTCCCGGCAGACAAAGTAGCTTTGGCTGGCGCGCCCCGGTCTTTCTGGAAGGTCATCTGCCATTGGTCTTTCAGCGTTTTTGTATTACTGAATGATGAGGCCACTTTATCCACGTTCGCCGGCGAATCACCGAACACCACATATCCAGACTCGTAAGGCGCCAGCGTCTTTTCAATCACGGTGAGCCCGTCTTTTACTGTGCTGTTTAAAGCCGTAATCGCGCCGGTAACGGCGTTGTAGTGATACGGTTTTCTGTCAGACACGTTGAAGGACAGTGTTACCGGCTCGTCACGGTTTTTGCGGTTGGTATAGTAGTAGATGTCTTCATTGTCAGTTTCACGGTGAACAAAGAATACCGTGGTATCTTCGTGCTTGCCTGTGTAACGGAAATCCGGTGTGACACCGGCTTCTTTAATACCGCTCTCTACGTCGTCGGCATTAATCACACGGCCTTTACCGGTTTTGCCGCTCCACAGTTTATTAGCAAGATCGGTAAATCGGGTGGCATCATCTGCCAGCGACGGGCTGGCCAGTGGTTTTTTGCCGATAACGGTGGCACCATTCGCTACCAGTTCAGCAATGCGTTCAAGAACCGGCAGCGTCATGTATTGCGAGGTGCCGCCAAGATACAACACGGCATAGCGCTGGCCGGAATCTGTGCACAGCTCTGCCCCGCAGTTCTGCAGTAAATCCGTTATGACATCATTGTTCACATAGTCATAAGCATTCTCCAGTGGCACATCTTTAGATGGCTTATCCAGATACAGGGATGTTGGAGGAGCATCTTCACCATAAAAATAGGCCACATCTGCTTTGAAATGACCTTGCTGTAACATGTAGGCATTGCGGCTGATATAAGTTACCCAGGGTTTAGCATAATCAGCCCAGGTCTCCAGGCGGTTAAAGTACTGACCAAACACAAATAAACTCAGACCCGGGCCTTCATCTTTGGGTTGGTGAACCGATGTGTGAATAATGGGGCGGTTTACACCCAGCGCAAATTCCATGTCGATCATGGGCTGCAAATCCCGGGGTGAGAACGCCCAGGGAGAAGAGGCCGATGTCAGTGACTCAGCGGCGACCAGGTTTTGCCCGTACACGTGCGCTACAGAGGCGGCTTCCCGGATGTCCGCCCAGTATTGTGGTTGAGGGCCAACCTGCTTATCAGTATCAAAAGACCACATAGCCGCCATCGGAACGTCCGCGTTCCGGCGAATACGCATGCCGTCACCCAGTGTCGGACGGCCGTTCTCAAGTGCTTCAGAATAATGGATAAGGCCAGCTTCTTTTACCCGCTTGCTGATCACCGCATAGTGATTATCTGCCAGCATTTCGCCTAAGGTTAAGCGGTAGTCGTAGAGAAATTTATCGGTTTGTTCAGCGCTGCCAATAACCACACCAACCAGTGCCGGTAACCAGGGGGTTAAGTCGTAACCGCGGCGTTGTTTGAATTCTTCAAACATTTTTGGTGTCCAGTTCGATGCACCGACTTCAATACTGTCATTCAGCAGCGCTTTTACGCCTTCTCCCAATGCATATTGACCGCTGGCATCTTTGTACATGTCGAGGTAGTGATCAATATAGGCACTCACCGCGCTGGCATCGTATTTGTCGACTTCAAGGCCGGTGGCGGCTTCTGTGGCAGGGTGATTTTCTTTACCTGTCAGGCTGTAACCAATGCGGATAATTTTCCACAAGCCTTTTTCCGGGTGCCAGTTAAGTGAACCGTCTGCATTCAGCTTACTAGTAATATCGATAACAGCGTCCGCAGGCACGCCTTCACCAGCGTGTTGATTAGACAGCGTGTGATAGTCCGGGGCAATACCAAAGCCGGCTTTGTCTTCAAAACGATGCACTCTGGCTTGCGGATAAAAGGCTACTTCCAGCAAATCTACCGGCTCTGATTTTGCTTCTCCGGTAGGTAAATTAAAGCCCGGAGGTGGTGCAGCGCCGGGCGCAGATGACGATGGTAGGGAAAATTTGCCGTTCGGGTTACGCGACATCACGATACGCATGAATCGCGCTTTAACTTCCGGAAAACTGATCGTGGTTTGCGCGGTTGTTCCTACAGGAATGGTTGCCACAGGGGCAAACGTTACGCCGTCTTCACTGGCTTGCAGCGTGGGTAAAAAGGGCGCCGGAATAAACATACCCGGTGGTGGCATGGCAAACGACAGGCTTTGAACGCTTTTTAGCTCACCAAAATCAAAGGTGATTTCAACGTCTTTGTCCGGATGAGACTGTGTTTTGGTCGCGCTGCTGTATGAACCGTCAGACAATATACCGAGGTCGAGTTCGTCGTCATTGTTGGTTGTTACGGAAACAGGCTGAATGCGCTGTTCATGAACAGGGAAGGCGATAACGGCAATATCTTTGTAGTAAACCGGTGTCTCTTTTTCGGCATGTGTAGGATCAGCAAAAATTTCCTCTGCGCCATAGAAATCCTGGAACGCACCCGTATTTTGAGGCGGTTGCGGCACCCGAACGGCTTTTTTCTGTCTGGCGTCAATGGTAATTTCGCTCCACGCCAACTTTTTCATACCGTCTGCAGGCTTTACCCAGGGACCACCGGTTTCACTCCAGCCCGGCGAGGCGGCAATGCCGAATTCAAAATTGTGCTTATTCGCTTCGCCCAGCGCGTATTCAAAAGTGTCTTTCCAGGCCGGTGTCATATATTCCAGTGCAGTATCGACAATTTTAGGTGTCATGAGCTGGGCATCGAAGTTCTGCACACCGCCAATACCAACCCTATCCATCCAGGCGAGATCTTTTTCAATTCCTTCACGGGTAACGTTACCGTTCATCCAGTGCCACCACACTAAAGGTTTAGCGGATTGGGGCGGGGTGATGAAGTCGTCTTCGAGTGTGGTTCCAGTACTGTTAAATGAAAGCAGAGAAAGGCCCAGCGCCACTTTGGATAATGTGAACAGAAACGGGTTTACGGGTTTGGTCATAAACTTGCCCCTTAAAAATGATAACGAGGGCTGGCACTTTCGTGGCAGCCCTCCGCGTAGGAAGATAAATTAAAAACGGGTTCTGAAGCCAACAGATAAGAAGCGGCCCATGCTCTTATAAGCCACACCCTCATCGATGTTACGGAACGGAGGATCTTCGTCCGTTACGTTATCTATGTTGAACGTCACCTGCGTATCCATACTGAAGTCGTAGCTGGCGAACAGCGACAAGGTGGTGTAGGAATCGATATGTTCCTCTGCTACATCAGCACTGCCACGGTAGTAAACCGTACCGGAGAAGTACCAGTCGTCACGACGCAAGCCCAGTGTAGCCACACTGTTGAACGCTGAAATGGCTTCGTTGAAATCACCCAGTGCCAGCGTGTCGTTAAAGCCTGCGCCTTTTACGTTCTCTTTGTCACGGTTCATGATGTAGGTACCGCTTAATGAGAAGTCCAGTTCGCCTAAATCGATATCGCCGAACCATTGTACCGAGTAGTCCAAGCCATCAACTTCGTACGCGCCCATGTTCGATTTACGCTGGTCGCTCACCACATAAGGTAAGCCGTAAATATCTACCATGGCTTGCAGACTCTCGTAACCCTGGGTAGGGAAGTCGCCGAATTTTGCGATGATTTCTTCCACCGATGACGGGTTCACAATGTAGTAGTCTTCGTTCACTTCTGCATCGTAATAAGCCGGGCCGAAGTAGAAACCAGCGTTTTGATCCAGACGGTCCTCGTATGCAATGCTCCAGTAAGTCAGTGACACCTTCGTGGAGTCGGTGACGTACCAGTCAGTCCCTAACGACATGGTTTCTGCGGTTTCAGGCTTTATACCTTCTGACGCACCGCTTAAAGTAAATGACGGCTTAAAGAAATCAGGGAAGAACGGGCTGTCTGATGAACGCAGCGGGCTGATTGGCAGGAACAATTCATATTGCAGCGGTGCCGCTAAATCAGCCAGTGCCGGGGCGTGGAAAGACGTGCCCCAGGTACCGCGAACGGTAACGTCTTCGGTAGGGTTCCAGGTCACTGCGATTTTCGGGTTTGAGCTTGAGCCAACATCGTTGTACTTGTCGTAACGGCCTGAGATAGACACGTCCAGATGCTGGATACCCGGCATCATGTTGTCATCACCAACAAGCGGGATGTAGATTTCACCAAATACCGACTTAACGTTACGGTCGATGTCGCGTACTGAAGAAGTAGAAGGGTTACCTACTTCGCCAGCCGTTACCGACTGATAGAAGGATTCTTCACGGTATTCTGAGCCAACCGCTGCCCGCATCATACCGCCGGCAATTTCAAACATGTCGCCGTTGGCGATGACTTTGAATTCCGTTAAATCCTGATCGGTGCTGGTGTCGTCAAGCCAGTTATTAATCCCTGCCAGCACAGAGGCACTGGTTTGCGACACATCATAAGGGTTTAGCGCTGTCTCAGTGGTACTGGCAGAAAGTGCAGCAAGTTGCGCATTCGCGTTGATGGAGTAGTCGTGATAGTACGACGTACTTTTACCGTAGTTCACGGTACCCTTAACTTTCCAGGTATCGGTAAGCTGATAGGTGAGGGTTGGCGTAACCTGCCATTGCTCATACATGGACGGGTTTGCGCCGGCGCTACCCCATACATCCGCGTAAGAGAATGAAACGGTGTTAGAGGTCTCATCACCCACAGCGATAAAATACGGGTTGTCAGCAGTGATCGTTGCGGAAGCACGAATATCTGAAGGATCGTAATCGGTGGCTTCACGGCGTGAATAGTACGCCAGCACATCCAGGCTTAAGCGGCTGGACAGTTCCTGAGTCAGGTTGGCGAACAGTGAATAACGCTCTTCTTCCGGATAATAAGACTGGTCGTCGTAGGTAGAACAGTAGTTCGGTGATGATGCATCCACGCCAGGCAAACCATATAAGGTGTCGTCTAACAGAATGTTACCGGGCGTACAGGACGTAGAACGGTAATCTGCACCGCCAACATTCGTGAGATCTTCTTTAATGAAGTCCTGATCTTTACCGTACATCGGTGAACGGTCACCGTAAGAAAATGCAGTAACCAGTGTGCCTTTATCCCAGCTTGTGCCGAAGCCGCCGGAAATATCAATGCGGTCGTAGTCCCCCGCACCCATACCATACTGCACGCTAACTTCGCCGCCTTCCATGTCTTTCTTCGGAATGAAGTTAATGACACCGGCAACGGCATCAGAACCGTAGATAGACGAACCACCGTCGGGAATCACTTCTACGCGCTCAAGCAAACTTGCGGGGATCATCGACGAATCAACCCAGTTCATCGGGCCAACCGGAACAAGGCGATTCCCCCCCAACATGACCAGAGTAGCCATTCCGCTCAAGCCGCCAATACCGCGAATTTGCGGTGGCTCAAAAGGAATTGAGGCTGTGAGGGTATTTTCCGGCACGGCGTTGAAGTCTGCCATTTGTGGAATGCGGCGAAGCAAATCGGTAGCAGAGGTCACACCCTGCTCAATGATTTTTTCCTGATTCAAACCGATGACGTTGGAACCGACGGGATTAACCCCTTCGATCAACGTACCGGTAACGGAAATGACTTCTACGTCTTCCTCGTCTTCTGTTTGTGTGTCCTGAGCAATGGCAGTGGCGCTCATTGAAACGCTTAATCCTGCAATAACAGCAAGAGAAAGTTTGTGTAGTGGCATGGGTGTTTTCATCGTTATAACTCTCAGTATTAACCGACAGGTGTGTAATTTGTTACCAAGATTTAACAATGCGTATACAAAAGTAAAATACTATATTTTTAATAATGTATTAGTTCAGACTATGCATGCCCTGTGAGGTCAGGCTGAATAAGGTTTTCCTGGGGGGCAATTCTCTACGTGATATCGAAAATATAAATATCAGATATGATTATTATGGATTGAAAATGATTGCTTGATAGTTCGGGATGACTTGCAGGATGTAAAAAACCTTGGGTTTTGTAAATAGCTGTTGTACTTTTTAATCATAATTTTCCTTCGTGAAGTACTCTTTCGCCGTGAAACCAGATGAGATCCCCTTCTATGATTTGTATGGTGAGTCGTTCTTAAAGCTCAGTGCTGACTTCGTTCATCTGGAAGATATCCGCGCCCGCAGTGCGGGACTGGGATGGGAGATTTCGCCTCACCGCCACGGCAAATTATTCCAGCTTATTTGTGTGTTTGATGATGAATGGACAGTGCAACGGGATGATGAAAAGCTGACGCTTCAGGGAGACTGGGTAGTGACACTACCACCCGGCGTAGTGCACGGATTTACCTTCGCGCCGGACACCAACGGCTACGTGCTCTCTGTTAATGCCGATGTGGTAAATGCATTGCGCAGTGACAGCGCTATCGCGGACTTTACCGGTGCAGTATGGTCTTCACAAGCTATTGAATTTCAGGACAAGCATCAGTCTGAACGGTTCGTTGCTTATCTGCATATGCTGGCCGGTGAAATGCGCAGTAATGATCCCGGCGCCACAGTGAGCATCCATATGTTGCTTAAACTTTTGTTTGTGCTGGTTGCCAGGCAACAAAATACAGCCCGTAATCTTGCCGGTACATCGGGCCGGGACTCCAGGGTATTGCTGGGTTTCCGCGAGCTCATCGACAAACATTATCAGCAACATTTGAATGTGAATGATTATGCGTCTAAATTGTACATTTCTGTCTCTACCCTTAGCCGCATATGTCAGCAGCATCTCAATACCACCCCGAAAAAGCTGATCCACCAAAGACTGGTAAATGAAGCGAAGCGGCGACTGATTTACACCCGGCAATCGCTGGATGAAATTGCTGATACTTTAGGGTTCAAAGATACCGGTTATTTCTGTCGTTTCTTTAAACAGGCGGAAGGTACTACGGCGGGGGAATTCAGACGCCGGAGTGAGCTGTAAAAGTTCTGCTGCACTGGTATCTGTTTATGACAATTTATTTATGGCTGTAAAATCTGTTTTGAATGCTGATGAAAGGGGCGAAAGCCTTTTAATTCTTATTTAAAAAACTGAATTGTAAATAGTGCTTTTTTACTTGTATTTTTCGTATCGTTATAGAAAAAACTAATGTCTGTCGTCGCATTTCTTAACAGCATCTGTTAATTCGCGGTAGCATACTGTTAGCCCTGAAACGGCTTGTAGTTATTACGCCGCAACTGAATCGTTTCTGACAGCGAAATCCGGTGCCTGAATTATTTTGCGCTCCTTTCACTGTCAGCAGGAGAATGAATTAATGAGTGGTTTTACTGTTGATGCCGACTGGCTGCACTGGTGCGAGTCACCGTCGAAGCCGAAGTTTGTCGTACCGGAAGGTGCTGTTGACGCCCATTGCCATGTGTTTGGTCCCGGTAATGAATTCCCCTTCGCGCCGGAGCGCAAGTACACGCCATGCGACGCGTCTAAAGATCAGTTGTGGGCATTACGTGATTATCTGGGTTTCAGCCGCAACGTTATTGTTCAGGCTACCTGCCACGGCGCTGACAACCGTGCACTGGTTGACGCACTAAACCATTCTGATGGTCTTGCCCGCGGCGTTGCTACCGTAAAAGCGGATATTACTGATGAAGAGCTTCAGGTTCTGCATGCCGCTGGTGTACGGGGCGTTCGCTTTAACTTTGTGAAGCGGTTAGTAGACGCGCTGCCCTTCGACTCGTTGGGCACTATCGCTGAGAAAATTAAGCCTCTTGGCTGGCATATCGTGATTTATTTTGAATCTCAGGAACTGCCTGAGCTGTATGATTTCTTCACCAGCCTGCCTACCACTGTTGTGGTTGATCACATGGGCCGGCCTGACGTAACAAAACCGGTAGACGGACCTGAGTTTGCTCTGTTTCTGAAACTGCTGGAAGAGAATAAGAATTTCTGGTCAAAAGTAAGTTGTCCTGAGCGCTTGTCCATTGTAGGGCCGGAAGGCGGCTACGAAGACGTAGTGCCGTTCGCCCGTGAAGTGGTTACCCGTTTTGAAGACCGCGTACTGTGGGGAACAGACTGGCCGCATCCGAACATGAAAACACATATGCCGGATGACGGGCACCTGGTGGATATGATCCCTAAAATCGCCCCCACAGAAGCGTTACAGCGTAAATTATTAATTGATAACCCCATGCGCCTTTACTGGGCGGATTAATCATCGCCGCCGGTGCCTTCAGGAATGATGCTGGTCCGGCTGGCTGAACAGAAATGAGTTGGGAGAATAAAATGAAAGTAATCGTAGTGGGTCCCGGTGCGTTCGGGATCAAACACCTTGATGGCCTGAAAAATATCGATGACGCTGAAGTTGTTGGTCTGGTTGGCCGAAATTTAGAAAAGACACAAGCCGTGGCAAACGAATACGGTATTCCGAATGTGTATACGTCTCTGGACGATGCACTGGAATCCGATGCTGATGCCGTTATCCTCTGTACCCCTACACAACAGCATGCTGCGCAATCAATTCAATGTATGAAAGCCGGCAAACACGTACAGGTCGAAATTCCGCTGGCAGACAGCTGGGAAGATTCAGAAGCGGTTGTGAAAACCCAACAGGAAACCGGCAAAGTGTGCATGGTGGGTCATACCCGCCGCTTTAATCCTTCGCATCAGTATGTACATAATAAAATCACAGCCGGTGAACTGAATATTCAGCAGATGGATGTACAAACGTATTTCTTCCGTCGTAAAAATATTAATGCCAAAGGCGAGCCCCGTTCCTGGACCGATCACCTGCTGTGGCACCATGCTGCCCACACTGTGGATTTATTCGAATATCAGGCGGGTTCTCCTATCGTTAAAGCGAATGCGATTCAGGGACCAATCCATCCCGAGCTGGGCATCGCACTGGATATGTCAATTCAGCTGCAGGCTGAAAACGGTGCAATTTGTACACTGTCACTGTCGTTCAACAACGATGGCCCGCTGGGTACATTCTTCCGTTATATCTGCGATAACGGCACTTACATTGCCCGTTACGATGACCTGGTGGATGGCCGCGAAAATGCCATTGATGTCTCCAAAGTCGATGTGTCGATGAATGGTATCGAGCTTCAGGATCGCGAGTTCCTGTCTGCCATCAAAGAAGGCCGCGATCCGAACAGTAGTGTTCACAAAGTCATTAACTGTTATAAAGTGCTTCACGATCTGGAGCAGCAACTTAACAGCTGATGCTGCTAGTCTTCCGTATCGTGTGTCGACAACGTCAGGCAACTACAGCCTGCGTATCCGGCATGATGCGGAAGCGGTATAAAAGTTAACGGGAGAGAGAGAATGAAACAAAGAAAGCTGGCTGGTCGTCTGGTATCCGAAATCGGCCTTGGATGCATGAACCTCAACCACGCTTACGGCGCTTCAGTCTCTCAGCTGGAGGCCAGCAAGTTGCTGGCTTCTGCTTTTGAACAGGGTGTTACCCACTTCGATACTGCCGCGCTTTACGGTTTTGGCAGTAACGAAAAGCTGGTGGGTGAAGCCATTAAAGGTTTTCGTAAAGACATCTTTCTGGCCAGCAAATGCGGCATGACAGGCGTTGACGGCAAACGTGTCATCGACGGTCGTCCGGATACCCTGGTTAAAACCCTGGATACCGCTCTGCAAAGTCTGCAGACCGACCACATCGACCTGTACTACCTGCACAGAATCGACAAAGATGTGCCAGTGGAAGAAAGTGTGGGTACGCTAGGTGATATGGTGAAAGCCGGTAAAATCGGTGCCATCGGTTTGTCTGAGGTGTCAGCAGACTCTCTGCAGAAAGCCCATAAAGAATTCCCCGTTGCTGCGCTGCAAACAGAATATTCTCTGTGGACACGCAACGCAGAAATTGCCGTGCTGGAAACCTGTCAGAAACTGGGTATTGATTTTGTGGCTTTCAGCCCGCTGGCCCGTGGTTATCTTGCTGGTGGTATCGACAACCCGGAAGCTCTGGCAAATGGTGATATCCGTAAAGGTATGCCACGTTTTCAGGGTGACAACTGGACAGCGAATCAAAAGCTGTACGCTGAGTTTGCAGCCCTTGCTGAAGCAAACGGTGTCACGCCGGCTCAACTGGCTATTGCCTGGGTTCTGGCACAAGGCGAGCATATTCACGCTTTGCCCGGTACGAAGTCAGAAGCGCACTTAACGGAAGATTTAAAGGCCAGCGCAGTGTCTCTGGATAAGCAGGTATTTGCACAGGCTGATGACATCATCAACCGTCAAACCGTGCAGGGTGCCCGCTATGGCGCAGGTGCACAGGCTGATATTGATACAGAAGATTTCTGAGTATTTCCGGTTAATATATCTCTGAACGTTTCCCAACCTGATAGTAGTTGAAGTCTACCGGGCCACCCGGGGCTTAAGTGCATTGTTGTGCTGCTCATGTAGTATTTATTCCCGGCCTGCACCGCGGAAACGTCAGGTAAATCCATGTTAACTACAGGATTGTGAGCAGCCAGTGTAACGGACGAAAATACACACATCAGATAAGAAAAAAATATCTGTAACAATTACCCGTACTCACCCGTTTTTCCCTTAATATCAATTTGCCAGGTAAGCCTCATAGTCCGGAGAAAAAGAGCAATTGCGAGAGTAATACTAATAAACGTAACTGCAATATAACTAAAAAGTAATGTTTGTTTCTTTATGTTAGCAAAAACGCAATCGGGTTTAAGATTTTTCATAACTCCTCAGGATTGAAGCCGCTTTTACTATCACATGTAATGCAAATTAAACTTCAACCCGGGCTATTTCATGAAAAGCAAAACATTCATCTGTTCTATTATTGCCGGTCTTGTATTGGCGGGATGTAATTCACAGTCAGTCACATCCGGTACTGCAATAAATCCTGACCACACTTCAGGTAAAGTAACTTTTAACTGGTTTGAGTACTCAACTCCGGGGGGCCCCGGAGAAGCGCCGGAGGGGAAATTTTTGAATCCGGTATTACCAGGTTTTTATCCTGACCCTTCTGTCACCAAAAGGGGGGATGATTATTATCTGACAACATCTTCTTTCAGTTACACACCCGGCTTACCGGTATTACATAGTAAGAACCTTACAGACTGGACCCTAATCGGCTATGCCCTCGATCGCAAGTCACAAATGGAGTTTGCAGGTTCGTCGGTCTCAAGGGGAATATTTGCACCCACCATTCGCTACCATAACGGTTTATTTTATATCATCACTACGTCAGTCGATAATGGAGGAAACTTTATTATTACAGCTGAAAACCCGGAAGGGCCATGGTCTGAACCAATTTGGTTGCCTGAAGTCGGGGGAATTGATCCGGATATCTTCTTCGATGAAGACGGGCGGGTTTACATCACCCATAATGACGCGCCTCCCGGAGAACCTCTTTATCAGGGGCATCGTGCAATCTGGATGTGGGAATATGACCCTCAGTCTCAAAAAGTATTAGCTGAAAGCCGGCAGTTACTTGTGAATGGTGGTGTAGATATATCTAAGAAGCCCATATGGATTGAAGCTCCGCATATTTATAAAATCGGTGACTGGTACTATTTGTCATGTGCTGAAGGCGGTACAGGTCCGCAACACTCGCAGGTCGTATTTCGCTCCCGTTCATTGGATGCCCCCTTTGTACCCTATGAAAATAACCCGATTCTGACACAGAGGGATTTAACCTATCCCCGTGCCAACCCTGTGGATACTGCCGGGCACGCAGACTTTATCCAGACCGGAGAGGGCGAATGGTGGGCGGTGTTTCTTGGCACGCGGCCGTACGATTTCGACTTATACAACACGGGCCGGGATACCTTTTTGTTGCCTGTGGAGTGGCAAAACGAATGGCCTCTTATCCTGCCACCTGAAACGCCTGTACCGGTTACGGTAAATCGTCCGGCTGGTACCCGGGCTGCACAGGGGACCGATTTTTATTCATGGAAAGACAGCTTCGATGACAAGAAGCTTAGTTTTCGTTGGCAAGGTTTGCGCGAGTTCGACCGCGACTGGTTGAGTACCGGAAATGGTGAGCTGAATATCACACCATTGCCGGGCTTACTCTCAAGTAAGGAAAAAGTAAGCTATATAGGAACCCATCAGGCTGCGGCAGATTTTGCTGCGACCACTGAAGTGACGATACCCGCTGATTCAACGGCTACCGCAGGTCTCGCTGCTTTTCAGAGTGCGGACTACCACTATTTCTTCGGCTTGCATGGGAAAAATGGTAAATATTCTGCCTTCATTGAGCAAGTAGCCGACGGCAAAGTGAATGTTATTTCAGAGCGACAGCTTACTACCTCTGCGGGTGAGCCGGTAACCCTGAAAGTTGAGGGCAAGGGAAGCAAGATCGCTTTTTCTTACAAAGACAACGGAAAGTGGATCTCTGCAGGCGATACTCTTGATGCAACTCTGTTAAGCACACAAAAGGCCGGGGGGTTCGTAGGCACCACTATTGGCTTGCATGCACGTCAGTAGTAAAAGGCACCGCAGACAGCGAATTTTGTAATAAGCAAACCGGATGTTGAAATCCGGTTTGCATCGCCTGGCTGTGAAATCTCATTTACCGGCGAAAGTTTGAGACTGTGTCTCTTCAGCAAACCGCGCCAGTTGCTTCGTCAGCCGGTCAACTATCTCTGGATGAGAGTCAGCCACATTAAAGCGCTCTGACGGGTCATCTTCAAGGTTATACAGTTCAGGCTTAACACGGGTAGCACCGGCACTGGCCATCTCACCGCTGAATTCATCAAAAGGAGACAGACGCAGTTTCCATTTTTTATCTCTGACGGCTTCTGCCACATCACCACGGAAATAATAGAAGTAATTGTCTTTGCTATGCGGAGTATTACCTTTCAGAAAATCTGACAGATCCGCGCCGTCCAGTGTGAGATCTTCAGGCAAAGTTGCGCCGCTTAATGTGGCGAATGTCGGGAATAAATCCAGCGCTGAAATCAATTCGGAATTGACCGAGCCGTTAATTTTACTGTCAGGCCAGTGAATGATGGCAGGGACACGGGAACCGCCTTCATAGGTGGTGCCTTTTGAACCTTTTAACGTGCCGGCACTGCCCACATGCCAGCGTTCCACACCGCCCTGAACCATTCTGTCCGGCAGGTTTTGCCACGGGCCGTTATCACTGAAAAATACAATAATGGTGTTGTCCGCTACGCCTTTTTCTTCAAGTGCGTTCAGTACTTCACCCACGCTCCAGTCAATCGTTGATACGGCATCGCCATATAATCCCCCTGCGGATTTTCCCTTTTGAAAATCCGGTGCTGCTACCGGTAAATGGGGCATGGACCAGGCCATATATAAAAAGAAAGGTTTGTCGTCAGAAAATGCGCCGATATTGGCAACAGCTTCTTCGGTGTATGATGTGGTGAGTACAGACTGGTCTTTGATCACGCCCACAGGCTTGTCGTTACGGAACATTTGCAGCGGAGACATACTTTCTCTGCCCATCAATTCTGCTGTCACCCAGGGATCAGTCATGTCATTGCTGTAAAGCAAGCCGAAATACTGATCGAAGCCATGGTCCACCGGCAAAAATCCGGCTTTATCGCCCAGGTGCCATTTTCCTACCATAGCAGTTTGATACCCCTGAGATTTAAGCATTTCAGCCATCGTAAATTCAGACTGGGGCAGGCCGCGATCTGAATCAGGCATCAATACCTGCTGCATACCGGAGCGGATGGCATATCTTCCTGTCATAAGTGCCGCACGGGAGGGTGTACATACTGCCTGACCAGCGTAGAACGAGGTGAGTTTGATCCCTTCTGTGGCCATTGCATCTAAATTGGGAGTCACAATATTGGGATGCCCGTAGGTGCTTAGATCTCCGTAGCCCATATCGTCAGCCATCATCACGATGATATTGGGTTGCTCCGGTTGCGGGGCTGACATAGCGCTGTTGAGCCCTGCCAGCGAAAATGCGGTGATAAGTGAAACGCGGGCAGAAGCTGCCAGCAATGTAGATACATAGCTCACTGGTAAATTCCTTAAACTAGGGGAGAAAAAAAGGCCCGGCCATAATATCGGGGTGTTGAGGGATTGGCCGGGCACTCACTGGAAATCAGAAAGTGGCGCGGAATCCCGCAAACAGCCGGCGACCATTGTCTACAACCTGATAGGGCAGGCCGTCGGTAAACTTAATTTCTACCGCTTCATCAAGCAGGTTCACGCCTTCCACGACAACGGTGAAATTCTCCGATACGTTATAATTCACCGACGCATCTAACGTGCCGTATGCTTGAGTAACCGCGCCTCTGCCACCGAACGCTACAAGCTGAGACAGAAATTTGTCGCGCCAGGTATAGGAGATACGCGCGCCGAAGGTATCATCCTCGTAAAATCCGCCCACGTTGAAGTTGTGCTTTGAGCCGGCGGTAATGGCTTCCGGGTCGCTGTTATCAATAAAAGTATAGTTGGCGTTAACACCGGTATTGGACAGCAAGCCCGGCAGTGAAACGAAACTATGCTGACCGGCCAGCTCTGCACCACGAATTTTGGCACCTTCGCCATTGGACGGACTGCGGTCGATAAACTGGGCTGTAAAGACTTCCCCGGTCAATGCATTGGTTACAGGCAGGTTTATTACCGTAGAGCCGGAGCGGATAAGAGACACCAGATCTTTGTAAAACAGCGTTGCAGATACCATATCTGTGTCACCGTAGTAGTACTCCAGAGCCACATCAATGTTATTCGATTTAAACGGATCCAGTGTCGGGTTACCGCCTGTAATACTGTTGGCTTCCACGTTCGCTACCGTTACCGGCGAAATGTCTGTAAAGCGCGGACGGGCAATGGTTCTGCTGGCACCAAATCTCGCGATTAATTCATCTGTGAGGTTATAGCGAAGGTTAAGACTCGGCAGCCATTCACTGTAGCTGTTGGATTCCTCGATTAACCCCAACGGTGCCACTGTGGTTAACCCGCCGTTAGGATTGAAGGTAATCTGATTTAAGTCAGCGCCGGCACCACGGGACAATTGCTCTGTGCGGGTGTAACGAACGCCAAAGTTACCCGACAGATTGCCATCGCCACTTTCAAACTCTATTTCGGCATAGGCATTGGTCGCTTCTTCGGATACATCCTCCGACAGGGTGGGATCAATACCGTAATTACCGGCAGCAATAAGCTCTTCCCGGGAAAAGCTGTTCAGCATTCTGCGGGTATCAATGGCCAGCCGCTCCTGAATAAGGCCCGGATAGTTTTCAAGATACGCGCCGTTCAGTGGTGATACCGGTTGCAGCAGGAAAGCGGCAGAAGAGGTGCCGGTGATCCCCAGTTGTTCGAACAGCTCCACCGGAGGCTGGTCGCCAAAGAGTGACTCAATTTGGGCCACATTCATTGTCAGTCTGGCACTTTGACCCACTTTATTGCGGTCAGCGTAATGAAAGCCGGTTTTGAATTTCGTGATATTGCCGAAATCCAGGTAGCGCTCAGCGTCGAGTTTTATATCCAGTAAATCTTCCGATGATGCCTGGTTGTAGGCACCGTTAACACCAACGAGGCGATAGTTCTGCTGGTCCAGCACACGGTCTTCAGAACCGTTCATGTAAGTGGTTGAGGTAACCGCATCACCCTGTTCAGATTGCAGCGTTAAATCCACCAGCGTACTGTTCACAATATTCAGGTTGTCTGCCAGCTGTGAAGAACGGGAGCGGTTTACCTGACCGTTAACCGTCCAGTTATCAGTAAGATATTTACCCAGCAACGTCATCGACCAGGTATCACCTTCCCGCTGTTCTATCCGGTTTCCGGCACGGGTATCCACATTATCGGCGCGGAACGTCGTTGCTACTGCACGTCCGTCAATATCCCGGATTTCAGACTCGTCAGGATAGTACGGCCCCAATGAGTTGTAGGGGAAGGCGAGGAATTCTGCCCGTGCGCTGTCGACTTCATATTTTGTGTAAAAGCCGTCAGCCGTCAGCTCAAGGTTATCCGATGCCGCCCACTGGGCTGACAAAATTGCACTGGTGCGGGTGCGCTTTTCGTCGTACATGGTGTGAAAGGTAATGTAGGGAATGGCTACACTGCCATCATCCAGTACGCCATTACCGTTGAAGTCCTGTCCGCTACATAAGTCCCGTGAGGCCACGGAGCCGTCGCAGATCTCCGGATTGGCAATCCCGTCTTCAGTAAACGCGCCAAACTGTTGAGAACCGCTGGTGAAACCTTCAGCTTCAGAAAAGCTGGTATAACCGAAATTTAGAAAATCCTGGGTGCCGGAATTCCGCTCCATGTAAGACACACCCAGTGTCAGACCAAAATCACCGTCGCCATAAACATCGCTGTAGAAAGCAGTAACACGGGGACCAATATCTTCGGCGTTAGACTCCTTGCTGCCCTGCACTGACAGCGCAAGCTGGCGCTCAGTAAAGTCGAAGGGGCGGGGAGTGCGGATCACCACCGAGCCGGCCAGGCCACCCTCCTCAAGAGACGCGGTGGGCGTTTTGTGTACTTCCAGGGTTCTGACAAATTCACTGGGTAAAGAAGTAAAGTCAAAGCTGCGGCTGGTATCTGAACCGGTATCCGTTAACGCATTTGGTAACGCCACATTGTTCATGCGTACAAGCACGAAGTCGGAAGGCAGGCCCCGTATATTTATCGAGGAGCCTTCACCGCGGGAGCGGTTAATTTGTACACCTGTAATACGTTGAAGGGATTCTGCAACGTTAATGTCAGGGAACTTACCTACATCTTCAGCAGAAATCGCATCAACAACGGTGGAGGATTCTTTTTTAATTCCCATGGCCTCAGTGAGGCTCTGGCGGATCCCGGTAACCGCGATGACTTCCATATCATCAGTTGGCGTGTCCTGAGCAAAACCGGGGTTGCAAAAGGTGGAGGCAATGGCGATTGCTAATGTGCTTTTCAGGCATCTGTTTTTTGTGTGTGTCATCGTGCTCTCAGTAATCAAAAGTCGTTGTCCGGAAAGAAACTACAAACAGACAGGATCTGTTTACTCTTCTTTGTTAACTGGAGGTTAACTTGAGGTTAATGTTGCACGCGTGTTGTGATAACTACAATTGATATTAAATTATCAACCTATAACTTATGGGAAATTACGGCTGATTATATCGGGTTCTCAGCGCTTCCAGCAGATAATTCACCGGTTCGAAATCTGTCAGGCTGGTGCGGCACACCATGCCGGACGAGAAAGTTTGATTCAGTGAAATTGCCTCTACAGGAATTAAATCGTACTGTGCAAAGGTTTCTGACACCGCATCCACAGACATAATAATGTGGTCTGTTTGCTGGCCGATACGGGCAAGGCCAAGTAAAGATTCAATCCCGTAGGTGAAGCCGGAAAAAGGAATGCCTTTGCGTTGCAGATTCTCTTTCATGGAAATGTTTATTGCACCTTCCCAGATCCCGAATGCAGACCAGGGATAATCGCAAAGGGACGCTGCGCGTTCGTTCGCGGGCAGCGCATGGATAGGATGTGAGCGGCGGGCGAACAGCATGCTTTCGAGATCTAACAGCGGAATAGCACTGAGTCCGTGAGCCAGCTCACCGGCGGGGATAAAGCCGAAATACATGTCAGAATCACCATTGAGTACTTTGGGAATGGCAACGTCTGCTGATTCAAGCTTAATGCCGATGTTCAAGCCAGGAAACTGGTGATACAGCGAAGGCAGTACATCCGGCAAAATCTCAGACAGCCACACGGGGCCGGCGCTGCCTGTGAGAGGTTTGTAATAGTTCTGCTTAATTTTCTCAATTTCACGGGTGGTTATCTCCGCTTCCTTAAGGATGATATTGGCTTTGGTCCTGAGAATATCTGCGAAGGGAGTGGGGTTTAAACGGCCACCGGTTCTGTCGAATAACTTCACATCCAGCAGCATTTCAAACTGACTCAAACTCTTCGACAGCGCAGGCTGGGACACATTCAGTACCTCCGATGCCGCCCGCAACGAGCCTTTGTCATAAATTGCTACAAACTGGGCAAGATGCCGGGACAACAAGAAGCGCATAGTACACCTGCATTAATATGAGTACGCTTATGTTGCCTCTGGTTGCAGGTAAAAGCCAGCGCGTCTGTTAAGGGCTGAGCATAAAAAACCGGAGGCCTGATGCCTCCGGTTAATTAACTAAAGCAAAACATGCCTGAAGTGATTATTCAGGATGGTTGTCCAGCACCATCACGCCCGCGCCGGTATTGGAAATCGGGGCATGGTAGTGCTTGTGCACCACTTCCACGTCGTGGCGTAATGCGCCGCGCATTACCATCCACATGATGGTTTCAATACCTTCAGAGCCTGAGCGGCGCATGATTTCAGTGTTCGAGAGGTCTGCAAACCACTCAGGATCAGTGGCGATTTTATCCATACACTCTAAATCAAATTCCACATCAATGATGCCTGCGCGCTCACCCTGTAGCTGGTGAGACATACCGCCGGTACCCAGAATCACCACGCTGAGATCGTCCGGGAAGCTGGCGATAGCTTTGCCTAAAGCCTGGCCCAGTTTGTAGCAACGGCGGGCAGTCGGTACAGGATGCTGAACGGTATTTACCGCCAGAGGAATGGCCTGAACCGGCCAGATTTCATGGTCGCCGTAAAGCGCGCGGATAGGGTTTACAAAGCCGTGATCGACTTTCATTTCCTGACAGGTACAAATGTCGAATTCCTGCTCTACCAGTGATTCCGCCAGATGCCATGAGAAAGGTGCGTTACCCGTGAAAGGTGCGACAGGCTTCAGGCCCCAGCCCTCGTCGGCATTGAAGTACTGATCAGCACAGCCCAGCGCGAACGTGGGTACTTTGTCGAGGAAGAAATTCAGGCCGTGATCGTTGTAAACCACAATCACGATGTCGGGCTTCTTCTCTTCCAGCCACGCCTTGGCCGGACCGTAGCCGTCAAAGAAGCGTTTCCAGTAAGGCTCCTGCGTTAAATTATTGGATATTGCAGCGCCCACTGCCGGAATATGTGAGCTGGTGATACCGCCTAAAAGCTTAGCCATTCCAGTAGTCTCCTTTTGCCTTAATCAGTTCATCGAGCTTTTCGGCCCGTTTTTGTAAATTCGCGATAAATTCTTCAGTCGTAATGCCCTGAAACGCCGCGCCGGCATCCTGTACTGATGTGCCACGGGGAATCGCCATTTTGGCCATGAAGTAAATGTTTGCACCCATACGCAGCATGCCGAGAAAATCCTGATTCACTACGGCATCTTTATATTTGTCTTTCACACCCATTTTGTCGCAGTAAGCGGCCGGGTCCTGATCAAACTCAAGGCGGTTGGCTTCTTCATTAAAAGAAAACAGTAACTTGTTTAACGCATAGGCCGGGTTGGCTGCGCGTCCGTCGAACACATAAGTGCCCGGAATATCGTCATAATCTTTGGGTTGCCAGCTCATTGTGAAACCTCTGTTAACATTGTTTATTGTATTTTATATAGATTGAATGCATAGTTAATGCATAAAAAAGGTGCTTAATTGTCAATTTTGTAGAAAGTGAAAATTATGTTGAATTCTTTGGACGCGGTGGATTTCTATGGTGATGACGAACAGGTGGAACACAGACACATTCTGTACTGTGAGCCGCTGACCACACGCAGTGAACGCCACGACTGGATGATTCAGCCTCACCGTCACAGGGATTTGCACCAGATTTTTTTCGTCGTCAAAGGGGGCGGGCAAGTTCAGCTGGATGAGCAGCAATTAGCTGTATCCGCGCCGGTATTATTGTCTATTCCTGAAGGCCACATGCACGGTTTTCAGTGGGAACCCGGGTCTGAAGGATTTGTACTGTCAATTGTGTCTGCGGCGATTTCTGAAATCTCACCGGGAGCCTATCAGGCTGCGTTTCAGGAAGGCGCTATTTTGCAGGATATTCCGGCGCAAACCTGCGAAGATTTGCAGCTTATTTGCAAACAACTGAAGCGGGAGGCCGACGGCCACGGGCAATTTGAAGAACAAATGACCATCGCACTTTTAAGGCAGATGGTTGTGCATATTGCCAGGTGTACATCGCAACATGAAGATGTGCCCGGTCAGTATTCCAAGGCGGAAAGAAAGTTTCTGCAGTTTAAAGCGCTGATCGCCCAGTTCGGCACAACGCATCACCAGGTGGGATGGTATGCAGGAAAAATCGGCGTATCAGCGGCGCACTTAAATCAGCTTTGCCAGCAACATGCGTCCGTGAATGCATTGTCGATGATCCACCGGCATTTGCTGGTGGAAGCCAAGCGGCATCTGATGTTCGCCGATTTCAGCATTACCTCAATCGCCTACCGCATTGGCTTTAAAGATCCGGCGCACTTTACCAAATTTTTTACCAAAAAGGCCGGGTTGTCACCGCTGAAATTCAGACAGGAAACCCGTGATAAAGCGTCGCCGGAAACAGCGTAAGCCGTATTATACTACCGTGATGTCCACTTCAATGTTGCCACGGGTAGCATTGGAGTACGGGCACACCTGGTGTGCTTTGTCTGCGATGGATTGCGCAGTAGCTTTATCGAGCTCTCCCAGGTCAACAATCAGCTTCACAGCAATAGCAAAGCCGCCCTCAACCGGGCCAATGCCTACTTCGCCTTTTACTGAAATGTCTTTGCCCAGTTTCACTTTCTCTGCTGCGGCTACATGCTTCAGTGCGCCGATGTAGCAGGCAGCATAACCGGCTGCGAACATTTGCTCAGGGTTCGTCCCTTCACCACCCGCGCCGCCAAGCTCCTTCGGGGTAGTCAGTGTGACAGACAGGTTGCCGTCATCAGAGGTTGCTTTACCTTCGCGGCCGCCGGTTACCGTGGCTTTACCTGTATAAATCACGTTATCTAATTTGTGCATAAAGATCTCCTCAGTGTTGTCGTAATACAATCAAATACTTTGTATGCAAAATAAATTAGCAGAGATCAGGTTTGCAGATCAAGTGTTTTGCATGCAAAATATTTGTATCTTATTCCGGAGGCCGCTATGTCTGAAGCGCTGAAGTTAGAAAACCAGCTTTGTCACCGCTTTTATACTTTGTCGAATGCATTTACCCGTGCGTACCGGCCGCTCTTAGCTGCGCTGGATATCACCTATCCTCAATACGTGGTGATGATGGCTTTGTGGGAACAGGACGATGTGACGATTGCCGGCCTGCTGAACAAAACTCTGATAGACGGCGGTGCCATGTCGTTAATTCTGAAAAAGCTGGAACAGAAGGGCTTGCTCACGATGAAGCAGGATGAAAGAGATAAGCGGGTAAAGAAAGTCTTGCTGACAGAAGCGGGCTGGACGGCGAAGACCACAGCAGAAGCCGTACCTGCACAGATGTTATGTAAATTTCAGGGTATGACCGCTGACGAAGCCCGCCAGCTGGTCACACTCATTGATAAGTTACAGGGCTGTTTTCAGTCCTAAACTTTAAAGCGGTTCACGTTACCGTCGATATTGCGGGATACATCACTGACCCGCTGACTGGCGGCACCGGCCTGTTCAACGGTTGCGATAACCTGCTGACTCAGCGTGTTCAGCGCTGATACGGTTTCATTCAGGTTCATCACTACCTGGCTTTGCTCTTCCGTGGCAGTAGCAATCTGATAGATACGATCGTTGGCACCGGTGACCGACGACGATACTTTATTCAGTTTTTCATTCAGCGACGCTGAAATCTCTACCACTTCCGCCATCTGTGACGAGCCGGACTCAATAGCCGATACAGCCTCAGACACCCCTTTGTTAAGATTCAGCAGCATCTCATTAATGTCTGTGGTGGCCTGTTGGGAACGGTTAGCCAGCGAGCGGACTTCATCAGCAACCACGGCGAAACCGCGACCCTGTTCACCGGCTCGGGCCGCTTCAATTGCCGCGTTCAGTGCCAGCAGGTTGGTTTGTTCAGAAATGCCGCTGATCACATCCAGCAGGGAAGAAATTTGTTGTGTTTCTTTTTCCAGCTTCTGAATCACAGAGCTGGCATGAGTGATCGCCTGCGAGGTTTTGGATACCGTTGCTGCGGAGGTAGAAACGGCTGCCTGGCTATCTGTTGCATCTTCATTGGCAGTGCGGGTATCGCTCAGCGCATCCTGAGTATTGTCGGCAACTTCCTTCAGCGCATAGCTGAGTTCGTTAATTGCGGTAGCAATCTGATCAAGGTTGTCACGTTGCTCGTGGGAAATATGTCTTACATCGTCTGACGATGAGCGCATAGAGGTTTCCGCGTCTTTCAGCGACACAGCGTCAGCTTTAATCAGCTTGATAAGCCGTTGAAGGTTGTCCATCAACGCATTAAATGCCAGTGCTACACCGGTGATTTCATCGCGGCCATGTGTACTTAACCGCTGAGTCAGATCACCTTCGCCTTTACTGATTGAATCAAGCACATCGCGCAACATATTAATGCGGCGGGTAATAAGTCGCGGACCGATAATAATACTCACCGCACAGGCAACAACGGCCAGCACCACGGCAATGATCAGATACACGGTTTGCTGGTTGCTGGCTGCAAGACTGTCACGGGTGATTTTGTCCGACTGATTTTTCACTGCTTCGCCAATCCGGTCATAGTTGCCCCGCAAGGCTTCAAACAGTGGCATCCCTTGCTGATGATAAATAGCGGCTGCTTCCCCCACGTTGTTCTGGCGGATTAGTGCCATGACCTGTTGATTCAACTGAACCCAGCTATCAAAATCCTGACGGAACTGCTTTGCCTGATTAACCACGTCAGGATAATCCTTCGTGAGTGAAAGCACTTTGGCCATACGGTCGTTAGCCTGCTGAGCATTCTCTTCGTAATCTTCTATCAGGCTTGCTGTGCCACTGATCCCCAGTTCTTCAGCGAGCATCAAGTCCAGCAGCGCAGAGTGCGCCTGATACAAATCGCGGTCTGCGTTCAGTGCCGTACTGATTGATTCTGTGAATGTGGCCGACAGGGTTTCAGTGTTGTGCGCCAGTGAGCGGCTGTTAGATATGCTTATGAAACTGACTACCAGAATAAGCAGAGCAACAAAGCTGAGTGGCACTGCCAGCTTTTGACGAACGGTCATATTTTCGAAGTTGAGCATAACGCCTTCTTTATGTGGTGATTGGCAATGTACAGTTGACAAAGTGTTTTTTCTGATCTCAATTATAAGGTATAGCACCAAACTGTATTAGCATTTCACATTATACTTTATGGTAATCATAAAAATTGTAGTCATACTTTGTATGATTTCAAATACCTAATCTCTCCAAAAGGTGTAGGGCATCTCAGTTTCTCACCATCTATACTTCTCGCATCATAGTTCAGGTTCTAACATCTGACCCGGTTTAGATTGCAAAAGGATTAATACTTTGGCCATACGTAAATTTATTCGTCCGGCGCTTATCGCAGCGTTGGGTACTTTACTTGCTCCTCAGGCTCTTGCTCAGGATGTTGAATTTGATTTCAGCGGTTCCTGGAGAATGCGCTATGAAACGTTGAAAAACCCGATTTTTCCGGCCACAGAAGCCCAGCGTACTCAATCCAACGACCGTATTTCTTCACGGGTATTATTAAAAGGTGAGGCCAATTACGGTAACTGGAATGCCACCGTGGAAATTCAGGATTCACGGGCATTTTTAGACGATAACGATCCGACGCTGAAATCGTCTCAGGTTAACACCCTTGAACCGCTGCAGTACTTTATCCGCTACAAAGATTTCAACGAGTATGTAAAAGCCATCACCGTTGGCCGTATGGCCGTCGACCATGGCAGTCGCCGTTTGATGGCGAAAGGTGTGTATCGTAATGCCATCAATGCCTTCGACGGTGTGATGGTTGATACCGTCGTCAAAGACTGGGATATCCGCGGATTCTATTTTCTGCCCGTAAGCCGCTTTCCTACTCAATCCCAACTGGTAGAAGATAATAAGCGTGCATTTGATAAGAGCTTCAGTGAGCGTAAGTACTTTGGTCTGTATGCCGTGTCTCCGGATGAGAAATGGAAGATTCAGAATGTCTGGTTCAAAGAAAGTGACTCTGAAGAATTGGCGACGAAGAACCGCGACCTATACACCTTGTCTGTGGATTACTCAGAAAGCTTTGCCGGTGACTGGAAAAGCAACATTGAAGTGATCGGTCAAACGGGTACGGCAAGAGCGTCTTCATCAGCCAGCGACATTACCGATCTGGATGTGAATGCATGGATGGTGCACGCCCATTTAGGTCAGCAAGTCACAAAGAGCACCTTTTTACGGGCGGAAATTGACTTTGCTACCGGCGACAATGACAGCGCGGACGATGAGATTAACGCCTTTGATGGCCTCTATGGCGTGCGACGTTTTGACTTCGGCCCAACGGATGTGTATCAGGGCTTTCAGCGCAGCAACATTATTGCGCCGGGGTTACGCAGCGTAACCAAAATCGGTGGTGTGCATAACATCATGGTGGGTTATAAAGCCCTGTGGTATCACAAAGTAGAGCAGGGCGAAGAGGACTTCATGGGTAACCAGTTAGAAGTCAGATGGCGTTATCAGGTCATGCCGGAACTGCGTCTTGAGTTTGGCGGTGCCTACCTGATGAAAGGTGATGCCCTTGAGCAGGGTGATTACCCTGATGACTCACAGTTTGCCTACACCGCATTTCTGTATAAGTTCTGAAGCTCCGAAACATAAGTTAACTGTGCATGTTTAACAACATGCACAGTTGCGTTTCGTTTTCTCCATCTGACCGATGCCGGGATTGAACGTATTGGTCGGATCCAGTGAGCGGTAGAAGGCTTTCAGGGTATCTTCTGCATCATATAGATGGCCCACGTTGTGTTCTGCCGGGTATTTGGCTCCGCGGTTATCGAGCAGGGCCAGCATCTCTGCTTTTACCTGCTTTGCCTCAGTACCTTTTTTAAGAATGTAGTCCTGATGGAATACATGACAGAAAAAGTGTCCGTAATAGAGTTTCTTCTCAATTTTTGCGTCAAGCTCTGGCGGTAAGGTTTCTACCCAGTCCATGTCGTTGCGGCGCAGCGCAATATCCAGCGCGAGGATGTCGCCCACCTCTTTTTCGTGCAGTAACTGATAGCGCAGTGCAGCGCCTGCTGCGGCAAACCGGTGCAGGAATGCGGCAGACGCTTCGTCTTGTGAACAGACCATAAAGTTACCGCCATGTTCAGCGGCAAAAAATGATGTCAGAAAAGCTTCTGCTTCTTCAATGCCCTCGTCACTCATCTTCAGAATGAGGTGATGCTCATACTGGTTCCGGTACTGCATCAGACTGTCTGGCAGATGATTGGGAAACAGCCTGGCGGCAGATTGCATAATGCGGTCTGAAAGAAACGAAGGCAGCCAGGACCGCTTGTTCAGCAGCGCATCAATGCGGCCCTTTGCTGCAAACATTTTAGGCAGCCTGCCGGTACCCACGTGCTTAACAGCCAGAAAGGTGTCTTTTCCGTAGTCTTTAGCGACATCGAAAATATCACGGTGCATGTACTCTGCGACTTCCGGTAAGTGGGTAAACTCTGCCAGCATGTGCCGGCGCAACTTCGCCAGAAGCGCCGGGTCATTCACGCCAATATAAAAGGTTTGCTCTCTTTCGGGTTTGGCAAAGGTATCGAGCCTTACTGCAAATACCGCGAGCTTACCGGCGCAACCACTTGCTTCAAAAAGTTTGCCCGGGTCCGCGTTGTAGCGGGCGGGGGTTGAGGCATCCACATCCCGAATGATGTCTGTGTAATCGTGCGCGCTGGCAAACTTACTGTTATCCGGACTGTTTTTATCGAATGTGCCGTTTTCCAGGTTTGTCAGGATCTCTTCAGGCTCTGACCCCAATTCAATGCCGAGGTGATTAACCAATTGCAGTCCGCCATGCTCATTAACCTGTGCATACAAGGCATATTGGGTGTAGGCAGGGCCGCGTTTAATCAGCGCGCCGCCGGAGTTGTTTGCTACACCGCCCACAATGGATGCGCCCAGACAGGATGAACCGATAACGGAATGGGGACTGCGTGAAAGAGGTTTTAACTGATCTTCAAGCTTGTGCAGCGTGGCGCCCGGGAAACTGATGACTTGTTTGCCATCTTCAAGCATGATGAGATCATCCATGGCCAGAGTATTTATCACCACGATTTCCCTGTCGTAATCATCGCCGGACGGGGTAGAGCCTTCCGTCAGTCCGGTTTTTGCAGCCTGCATAATAATGATGCAGTTATTGTTTACACACACTTCCAGCACGCGCCAGAGTGCAACCAGAGTTTGCGGAAATACCACGGCCAGTGCTTTACCTTGCCCTGAACGCCAGCCGGAACGATAGTGTTCGGTAGCGGCAGGGTCTGTAGCGATATGTTCGGGGCTCAGCACAGCTTGCAGTTGCACAACAACCGGGTGCGACATGAAATAACTCCTTTTTGAAAAGCAGGCCTGGAAACCTGGTTGAATATATCGCATTTTTACCATGATGGCTTATCGTAACCGGCGCGCTGGTCGGGTAAACTGCGCGCCTTACCTCTTAACAGTGATTTTGGTTTTGCATAATTCAGTTTTGGCACTGCGTATTCAGGAACTGGCTAAATCAACGCGGCCTTTTGTCACGCGGGGTAGTCGCGTAAAACGCTGCGAAGGTTGTCTGCTGCCGGCGGTGCACTGTATTTGCGATGCTGTACCGGAACCTGTGGCTGAAAGCGCCTTTTTGTTTCTGATGTATAAAGGCGAATGCTACAAACCGTCGAATACAGGCCGTTTAATCGCTGATGTGGCTAAGTACAATTATGCCTTTACCTGGTCGCGGACAGAACCTCAGCCAGCGTTGCTGGCGCTGTTAAATGACGAACGCTACATGCCGGTCATTATCTTTCCTCATGAGAATGCAGCACCCGAAAGGCGGTTGTATGACGTGCCTGTGCAGGAAGGTAAAACCCCTTTGTTTATCATGCTCGACGGCACGTGGCGTGAAGCCGGCCGCATGTTCCGTAAAAGTGCGTACTTGCAGTCTTTTCCTGTACTGGGCATTCAGCCTGAAGCGCTGTCAGATTATGCCCTCCGCGAAGCCTCTCACGATTTTCAGCTATGCACGGCAGAAGTAGGCATTGAAGTCCTGAAATTGGCGGGTGAACCACTGGCTGCGGCCAGCCTGAATACGTATTTCAGTCATTTCCGGAAAAATTACATCATGGGTAAACCCCATATGAGTAACCGTACGTAGCAAACAAGGATTCGCCACACCGCATTTTTGTGGCAGACTGAAGTTAATGTCGCTGCATGGAAGAAGTTAATGACGCTATATCGCCCGTTGTTCAAGCATATTCGTAATCATTCTGCGCTTTTCAGCGAAATGTCGCAGTATCGTGATCAGGCCGTTCAGGCCCTTGGATTAACCCATTACGCGTTTCACAAAACGCCTAAATTTGTCACAGAAGATGGTCGCAGGCTTACTATTGAGCCGGAACGCAGCATCGTATTGCCCAACGTACATCATCTCAAAGGGGTGAAAACCAAACTGGCAGAGCAGGTGGCCGGGCTCAGCATGGTGACTCACAGTGAAATCGGCTACCGCTATCCTACCGCTGCACTGGCAGGCCTGGATGCGCCTTTTATTAAGCGGATGCGCTCTGAGTATTTTCACCGGGTGGATGAGGATCGCAGTATTTGCCGGCCGGTTAACTTGTCTTATGGCATTAAAAGCCGGGGTAAAGGGGATAACCGCCAGGAATATGAAGTCTGGATGCCCGATGAAGCACCGGAACAAAGTCCGTTACCTTTATTAATTGACCGCTACGGCGAAGACTTACCCGATGATGTGCGGGACTTTGTTGAACAACCATCCCGCGTACATGGCTGGATGGGGGTAAAACGGGCGGCCTTTGAAGCCCTCTACCAGAACAAGGCGGTGTGCGGTGATTTAGTGATTTGCGTGGCACTCAGTGTCGATGCTTACAATATCGGCGCCCGGCCTGATTTATCTTATTCACCGGAAGCGGAAAGCTCCATCGCGGTCAGCAATGCTGAACTGGAATGGGAAATTGAGGGATACTACGCGCCACGGGACTGGAAATTCGATCACGACACAGTGTGGAATGCCATCAACCATACCCTTGAGGCAGTAAACGCGCCGCTGAACGATTTGTACGGTCAGGATGCTATTCCGGTAAATGAAAGTAAGACAGAGCGGATTTTATCCACCTTACAATCCTTAGGTGTAACCACAGAAGAAATTGAGAGCATCAATTTACAGCCCTGGGAGTTCATGCTGACAGAAAGTGAGTCTCGGGTAAAAAATCACGATCCCAGCAGAACGGTAAATCTGCTCGGACGCCTGAACCGTTTGTTCTATCAACCCGACAGACAGCTGCCGTCACTGAACTGGATGCATGATTTAATCAGCTGAAGTCAGCATCCGTTCTACGAACCACTGCTTAAATGCGTCACGGTTGGCCCATTCTAAGGCGACGTTAACCTGCGGGCCACTGTCTGCCGGTACAGTAAATCCGTCTGGGGTGACAGATAAATGCATGGGCTCAGCGGGTAGCCAGCTGTGGTCGGGAAGGGCAAGGTACACAGCAACGGCGTCGTACATTACCGAACTGCGGGTTGCCAGATAATCAGCATTTTCCCAGGTAACGAGGCCCGCCCAGATGGGGTAGTTCTCAAAAATGACCTCAAGCTGTTTATCGGTGCTGTTTTTCAGTTGCTGATATTGTTCACCGTCGAAAATCATATCGCCGCAGGTATCAAGAGGCGTAATGGTGAAACTGTGTAAGGGCGCGTGAAGCACTTTCCGGAAGGCCGGCACATTGTTTTGTACGTTGTACTCGGCAGAAGGCTCATCACCGTATCCTTCATAAATACTGCCATGCATGCCCACAACACGCATTTTTGCAGCCAGTTCCGGCGCACGTTCCAGCACGGCAGCAATATTATGCATGGGGCCGGCAACAATAATGGTAACGGGATCTGAAGACTGCTTAAGCAATTGAATAATTGCACCGGCTCCGTCTTCGATAATGTCACCCTGGTAATCAGACAGTGCGAAGTCAGCTACCCAGGGCTTGTGAAATTCTGCTTTGCCTTCAAAGCGCTCACCCATTCCAACAGGAATATCTGTTCTTCCTGCTTTTGTCAGAAATTTCGCCGCCACCTGCGCCCGGTACCGGGTATCTTCCGATGCCGTGGTTACCAGTTTCAACTCTAATTCCGGACTTTTTAAAATAAGCGACAGCGCTACCATGTCATCGATATCGCTGCCAATGTCGGTGTCAAAAATTACCGGAACAGGCTCTGCGGCGCGGGTCGTATTACTCAGCGCTGCGGTCATTATGAAAAGTACGGTCAACAAGCGTTTTAACACATAAAACATCAAAAGAATCCTTATCTGAAGAGGGGCGAAGCAAAGGCACTCGGATGATATTACAATACGGGCCATATCACCCAAGAAATTAATCCGCTGCAAACCACCGGATAATCACGATAGGCGAATGATCTTTTCTGCTCTACAATTAATAATCAGATTAAGGACATAGCAAATATTCCGGAGTAACAGTGCTTAGCGAACTTTCCCTTGGCGGCATGCTTTTCAGCCCGATGGTGGTGATGATTCCGCTAGCCTTTCTGTTGTCGTTATTAACCCGTTACGGGTTATATGCCACCGGTTTATATCAAAAATTGTGGAAACCACCCTGGTTCGAGGTCGCTCTGTTTATTTGCTACCTCGCGGCGACGGTGAAGATGTTGGCGGATTGAACATGGGAAAAGTACTGAGCATCATTGTGACACTTCTGGTTATCGCCGTCGCTGTCTTCTCCGGACGCTGGGTGTGGGATCATTATCTTTATTCGCCCTGGACACGGGACGGCCGCGTTCAGGCTGATATCATCACTGTTGCACCTGATGTGTCCGGATGGGTAACAGCCATGCCGGTGAAAGATAATCAGAAAGTACAAAAGGGTGATGTGATATTCCGCGTTGATGTTAAACGCTATCAGGCTGCGGTAGACGAGTTAAACGCACAGGTGCACAGTAAACAACTTGCGCTGGATCTCGCGCAGCATGAGTTTACCCGCCGCGAAAAACTCAGAGAGCGAAACAGTATCAGTGCCGAGGAGCTGGAAAGTAGCCGCATCAGTTCAGATATGGCCAAAGCTGCACTGGATGTAGCAAAGGCACAGCTTGCCAGTGCGGAAATCGATCTTGAACGGGCAACCGTGACTGCGCCGGTGAGCGGGCGGGTAGTGAACCTGACCCTCCGGGAAGGAAACTACGTGAATCAGGGCACGCCGGTGCTTTCTGTGGTTGCTGATAATACCCTGTACGTTACCGGTTATTTTGAAGAAACAAAGCTTCCTCTCATTCATAAAGGTCAGAAAGCCACTATTCACCTGATGAGCGGCGGCAAAGCGTTGTCGGGCACAGTATCCAGCATTGGCCACGCTATTGCCGACACCAATACCTCCACAAACAGCCAGTTGCTTCCTGAAGTGCAGCAAACCTTTAACTGGGTGAGACTGGCCCAGCGTGTACCGGTAGACATTAAACTGGATAAGGTGCCGGAAAATACCCGCCTCGTTGCCGGTATGTCAGCGTCGGTCCGGTTAGCCACAGACGGGGAGTAATCTCGTTGCCTGCCTTCCTGGCTGTCTACCTAAGGCCCTCCCGCGCCTCGTTAATATTTGCCCTGAAAGGGGTTATCTCCATGGCGATGGCAATGTACGTGGCCATGTGGATGGACCTGGAGCGGCCTTACTGGGCGCTGGTCTCTGCGGTTTTTCTACAGGTACGTCCGGAAGCCGGCATGGTGCTGGAAAAAACCGTTTGTCAGATCCTGGGGACTCTCATTGGCGGTGCCTTTGCCATGGTGGTACTGCATTATTTTCATGCCTATTCAGGGATTTCCCTGTTTTGCCTGGCGCTGTGGACCTGGCTGAATTCCGGTCTGTCATCACTGGTGCGGCGGGTGAACTTTATTTACTTCTTTGCCATGGCCTGCGTCACACCCTGTATTATTATTCTGCTGACCATGGCTACGCCTTCTGCTGTGAGCAGCCAGAGCATTTTTGATATCGCGCAGTCCCGGATCAGTGAGCTTATCGTTGGGTCGGTGTGCGCCATGCTGGTTTCGCTGATTTTATGGCCCCAGCGGGTAGAGAAGGTGCTGGTTGATCATGCCAAAAACACCATTAACCAGACGATGGCTTATCTGTCGGTAGAATTAGATCCTGACGGTTCACACGATGAGCGGCACAAGCACATCGACGATACCCTACAGTCTTTAACGGCGCTGAGTGATGACTCCAGCGCTGTCGTTTTTGAAGGTCCGGACGGGCCGGGAAAATCCCGTGCGGCCACCGTTATCTGTAATAAAACCTTGTCGTTAATTGCTGTAGTACAAATATTCGGCCGGCTGCAACGGAATAATCCTGAACTGCTGTCAGAGAATATGATGTCGCTGCTCACTCAACTGAGAAACGATGTAGGCCTCATCGGCAGCCTGAAAAGTTTCGACGAATGTTATGAGCTGGCACAGAAGCAAAGGCGCAAATGGAGCAAGCTTTTCCAGTCTGACCAGTTGACCACATTAGAATTCCGTTTGTGCCGTACCGCGCAGGAAATGGTAGCAGATTTAGTGGTCATACTCCGTGCTTACCGGGCACTGGAGCGGGGAGAAAAATCCACCCTTAAAGCCTCAGGCATTAAACCTCACCGCGACTGGCTGGTAGCAGTGACCACAGGCTTTCGCACCTGCCTGGTTTTCAGCACCGGCGCATTTTTATGGGTAGGCACCGGTTCACCGGCAGCCATCATGCTGATGATCTTGCCGGTGATATTTTCTATCATGTTCGCCAGACTCGCGCCCGTGGTGGTTACCAGGGCCATTCGCGGTGTGCTCATCGGAGCCTGCTTTGCTATACCTGTTGCCATTTTCTATGCCCTGAACCTGATAGCCGCCAGTAGCGGTGACTTCGCCATTCTGGTGCTTATTTTATCCGGCCCGCTGTTTTTAGGTTTAATGCTGCTGTCGCACCGCGCGTTTCTGCCCTACGGCATCGGCTTTTGCATTCCGTTTGTGATCCTGGTGCAACCGGCTAACGACATGAGCCGTTCACTTTCGGTGGATTACACCACCAGCAGTGCACTGGCGATCCTCAGCGGCGTGATGATTTTATACTGGATATTTAAGTTATTTGCCGGGCCCGGCGCGAACTGGATCCAGTCACGTTTGCTTTCAGTGACCTATCAGGACTTGCTTAAAATTGGCAGTTCCGGTCATGATGAAGACTGGTTCAATGCACGGATGTGTGACCGGCTTTTGCGGCTCACCAGTTACGAGCAGAATGTCACCTCAGGTTACCGGACACTAACCGATCTGGGCTTGACAGGCCTGAACCTCGGACATGCTTCAATGCGGATCCGGCGTTTAATGAGTGGCTTGAGTGAGCGCTCACTAACTGGCCTTGAGCAGGAATGGCAGCAAGCGCTGGCGGCCTCTTTTCTGGCTGCTTCAAAAGGGGATGATACAGACCGTCTTGCACCGGTCAATAAGCGGATTATCGACACTCTCAAAGCTGAAGGTGCGCCGGAAGAAAATCTGGCTCTCATAGACGGTATCTTCACCCGCCTGCATTATTCTTTCCGCCGCACGGCAACCATGATCAAAGAAGCCAGCGCCTAATTCACATATCACCACCAGGTGCCAGATTAAGTTTCATATATAAATATTTTGGTAAGGCCAAATAGGGTTTTTAATTGTCTTTTACTCGCTTATGCAGTAGTCTATAAATAATTGGCATGACCAAATTTGAGGTTGCAGATGATTGAAACATGGCGCTGGTTCGGACCCGGCGACAGCATTACGCTAGAAAAAATCCGCCAGGCAGGCGCGACCGGTATCGTGACATCGCTGCATGATGTGCCCACCGGTGAAGCCTGGCCACTCGAAACCATAAAATCCCGTAAAGCGATGATCGAAGATGCCGGCATGCAGTGGGATGTTATTGAAAGTATTCCTGTGCACAACGACATAAAAAGTCGTACCGGTAATTATCGTGAGCTTATCGAAAACTATAAAACGTCGGTGCGCAATGCCGGCGCTGCCGGTGTCACGACCGTGTGCTACAACTTTATGCCGGTGGTGGACTGGACCCGCACGAATCTGACTTATCAACTTCCTGATAAAAGTTATGCATTGCGCTTCGAATATTCAGACTTCGCTGCTTACGATGTGTTTGTGATGCAGCGTCAGGGAGCAGAGAATGATTATTCTTCTGATCTGCTGAACAAGGCGAAAGCCCGGTTTGATGCCATGTCTGATGCTGAACGGGAATTGCTGGAGAAAAATATCATTGCCGGATTACCCGGTGGTGAAGGCTCTTATAACCGCGAAGGGATCAGAGATACCATCCAGCAGTTTATTGATCTCGGCGAGGACGGTTTACGGAACAGCCTGTTTGAATTCCTTGAAGCCGTCATTCCGGTAGCAGAAGAAGCCGGTGTGAAAATGTGTATTCATCCTGACGATCCGCCGTTTTCTCTTTTTGGCTTGCCCAGAGTGGTGTCTACCCAACAGGATGCAAGGAAGATCCTCGAAGCGGTGCCAAGCCCTGCAAACGGACTCACCATGTGTGCCGGCTCCTACGGTGCCAGAGGCGACAACGACCTTATCGCCATGGTTAACGAGTTTGCAGAGCGGATTTACTTTGTGCATTTACGCAATGTGAAACGGGAAGATGACGGTTCATTTTATGAAGCCGCCCATCTCGACGGCGACAATGATATGGTGGGGCTGGTACAGGCGCTGCTGAAGTGCGAGTCCAGCCTGGGATGCCAAATTCCCATGCGCCCAGACCACGGCCACACATTAAGTGATGAGCAGGGCAAAGCGGATTTGAAACCCGGCTATTCTTATCTTGGCCGTCTGAAAGGTCTGGCAGAACTGCGCGGGCTTATTTGCGCCGTGTCCTACATGAATGCAAAGCACTAGTCGATTGCCCAGTACGGCGTATCGCCGTATATCGACAGCATGTAATCAATAAAATGGCGCACGCTTACCGGCGTGTGCTGTGATTTCGGATAGACAAAGTGAATATCCTGTGGTGACTTCCGGATAGCCGGTTTAAACGCATCCAGTACAGGGATCAGTTTTCCTTCCCGCACACTCTCTCCGACCAGCCAGTCCGGGAATAAAACCAGTCCCATTCCTTCCCGCGCAGCCGTCAGCAGCGCTTCCGCATTATTAGACGTCATCAGCGGTACAAATTGTTGTTTTGTCCAGCCCGAATCAGGCTCGTGGAAAAACCACGGGTTAGTCCCGCTGAAACCTTTATACACCAGACACCGGTGCTGTTTTAAATCAGCAGGGGATGTCAGCGGTGTATTGTTCTTAAGATAAGCCGGTGATGCCGCCAGAAAGTAACGCTGTTCGCAGATTTTTCTTCTCCGCAGGGAAGAGTCCGGCAGGGCACCTATGCGGATAATCACATCGGCGTCACCTGCATGAGGATCGATAAATGCGTCTGTTAAAGTAAGCTCAACCTGTACATCCGGGAACAGTTCGGAAAATTCCGCCAGAAACGGGGCAACATGATGTTGTCCGAATTGAACCGGTGCGTTAATTCTCAGTATGCCACCGGGTTCGCCATCGAAGTCCTGTAAATGCTGCTGCATCTCCATCAAAGATTTTTCAATTTCTGACGTATAGCGAAAGAATACCTTTCCCTGTTCGGTGGGAGCCAGCGAACGGGTGTTGCGATAAAACAGCGGCTGCCCCGTGGCATCTTCAAGTTGCTGAATGGCCCTTGATACCAGAGACGGTGAAACCCCTTCCTGCCTGGCGACGGCTGACAAACTGCGGGCTTCATAAACCGCGATGAATAGCTTAAGAGTTCGGAGTGTGACTTGATTCAATAAATTCATTTATGCGTAATATGCAAAAATTTTCTCTGAATTATCGTGTTTTTCGCAAATTTAGCAATGGTTAAAATACACTTTTTCAGGAGAAAGGTGCGGAGCCTTCCAGCTCCGCATCAATAAGTTACCAGTGCTTTATACGGCAACCTTTCAGCGCATAGAACAGAATGAACGCGTAGCAGGGAATGGTCATCCAGTAAGCATTCAGAACACCGTATGCATCAGCAATCGCGCCGAAAACCATTGGCAATACTGCGCCACCGGCAATACCCATGATCAACAGGGCTGAACCACGGGCAGTGAATTTACCCAGACCTTCCAGTGCCAGTGGCCACACCGCTGGCCAGACAATGGCATTGGCCAGGCCAAGAAGAGCAATACAGGCGAGTGGATCGGGCAGCGTGGTGACACCGGTCCAGCCCCAGATAACGGCAGAAATACTGTCACTGGCAGGGTCAGTAAACGGAATGGCAACCGCGAGTAACATGCCCAGTACAGCTGACAGGGTTAGTAACTGATGTTGGGTTAATACCCGCGGGATCAGTACCAGTCCCAGGGTGTAACCTATCACCATAAAGAACATGGTATAGGACGTCAGCCCCAATGCGCCTTCCACGCCAAGCTCAGAACCGGCAAGCCCGATAGTGTCACCGGCAATGACCTCTACGCCCACATAGAAAAACAACGCCGCCACACCCAGCACCAGTTGGGGAAACTGCAAAATAGAGCCGTTCCTCATGCCGCTGGCATCAAGGCTTTCATCTTCTTTGTCTAAATCCAGCTCAGGCAATCCGGAAAAACGCAGCGCGACTGCCAGTAACAACAGAGCGACGGCCATGCCGATATAAGGTGTTACCAGGCTGTCAGCCAGAGACTGAATTTGTGCAGCCCGTTCTGCTTCCGGTAAAGCGGCAATACTCTGCGCCGTTACGCCGGAGAATTCCCCCAGTACCAATGCGGTAAATACCACCGGTGCCAGCCAGCCTGCGCCTTTATTCAGCAGGCCCATAATTGAGATACGGGCTGCAGCGGTTTCAGAAGGCCCGATTTTTACCAGATACGGGTTAGATGCTGTTTGAAGAATAGTCAGTCCTGAACCAACAATAAATTGTGCGGTGATAAACAGGGCAAAGGTTTGGGTTTCTGCAGCCGGCACAAACAAAAAGCAACCGGCGGCTATCATTACCAGACCCAGCGACATGGCATTGCGGTAACCGGTTTTATTCAATACAAACGACATGGGCAGAGCCATGACGACGTACGCAATATAAAAGCTGAATGCAATCAGCAGCGCTTCCATGCCCGATAACTGACAGACAATTTGCAGAAAAGGGATCAGTGCACCGTTCAGCCAGGTAATGAAACCAAACACAAAGAACAAGGTGCCGATTATGGCCATGGGCAGCAAAACTGCGCTGCCGGAAGAAGAGGTTTTACCTGTTGTCATTATTATTTCCTTCAGATTAAAAGGGACGGGCCCTGCAAGCCTTACGACATGCAAACCCCGTTACGCCAGACGCGCTGAACCTGCAAGGCGTCGTTTACCGTTATCCAGTTGGCCTGCGAGCCGTTTCGTAATGTGCCAATACTTGATGAAAGCCCAAGAAAGTTTGCCGGTGTTGAAGTGGCCATTTTCAGGGTGCTTTCCAGCGCAATGTTCAAATCAAAACGGGTATGCTGAATGGCTTCTTCCATGGTCAGCACCGAACCGGCCAGTGTACCGTCTGCCAATTTCAGCGTTGGTCCCTGACGCAGTACCTTAATGCCCTGATACATAAAGTGGTCAGCATCGCTGGCCGCCGGGGCCATGGCATCGGTTACCAGCATCAGCTTGTCGTCACCTTTCAGGCGGATAGCCAGAGTGGCACTTACCGGGTGCACATGCTGATGATCAACAATCAGTCCGCAATACACATCATCACGGTATAACGCGCTGCCTACCACGCCGGGTTCCCGGCTGGTAAGGGCAGACATGGCATTGTAAAGGTGTGTTGCGCCGGTTGCGCCGGCATCAAAGGCTTTAAAACAGGTGTCTGCATCTGCGTTGGTGTGACCGGCTGATACAATCACTCCGGCGTCCACCAGACGGGTGATGTCTTCAGGAGATACGGTTTCCGGCGCAACGGTAAGCAATACCCGGCCTAAGTCTTTGCGGGTAAAAAGGGCAAATTCGTCGTCACTCAGGGGGCGGATATGTGCAGCGCTGTGCATGCCCTTTTTCGCCGCAGACAGGTGCGGGCCTTCAAAGTGCACGCCCGGAATGGCGGCAGGGTCGGCCTTATGCGCTTGTGCAATAGCATCCGCACCGGCAGACATCACGGCAATATCGTCGGTGATCAGCGTTGGCATTATACTGCCTGTACCGGTAGTCAGGTATGCGCGTGACATCTGCAACAATGAATCTGCCACCGGCGCTTCATTAAACTGCACACCGCCGCCGCCATTAACCTGAACATCTACCATGGCCGGCATGATCAGGCCATCCAGCACATCGTGCTGCCCCGGCTCAGCATCAGGTGTTACCGACGCAATGCGCCCGTTTTCCACCGTGAATACCACGTTGCTTTGCAGGCGGTAGCCATCAAAAAATTGTGAAGCAAAATAACCCATGAATTAAACCGTTTCCGTGACTTTCTTCAAGCCTACCGGATTATCCGGGTCCATGTTAAGGGTTCTCGCTGCAATTTCGATATCCAGATAAAAACGCTGCATGATCAGCAGTGGTGCAACCAGCGGATGCACCTCGTCATCTACTTTCAACAGCGGAAATACCGGCGCGCCACGGCGCTTCACTTCTTCAATTTGTCCGCTGTGGAAACTGGCTGAAGCATCCGGTACGTGTACATCAATAATGGCTACGCCACGGTTCAGCAGGGCTACCGGTCCGTGCAGGAACTCTGCGCTACTGAACGCTTCGGCCTGAACGCCAAGTACTTCTTTCATTTTAAGGGCAATTTCACGGGACACCGCATAACCAAATGCACGGCCAAGTACCACGCAGCGCTCCATAGGCTTAAGTACCTCAGCAGTGAGTACCGGTACCTGTGCAATGGTGTCGTCAAGCCGGTCAGGCAAGGCACTCAGTGCTTCGCGAAGTGCCTGGTTGTCTGAGCACGCAGCAACAATGGTCAGCAAAGCATATAAAGTGGCGAGATAGCTTTTCGTGGCTGCCACTGCCACTTCCGGGCCGGCTTTAAGGGGCACAAAGAAATCAGCCAGATCTGCCAGCGGTGAGCTTTCATCGTTAACCAGCGCAACAACCAGTGCGCCTTTTTCCTTGGCCATTTTTGCCTGAGCCAGAATGTCAGGGCTGCGGCCAGACTGGGAAATCACGAACACTAACGCTTTTTGTAAACGCAGTGACTTGCCAAATACACTGTTCACCGACGGTGCTGCGGCGGCTACCGGCAAACCAAGCTCTGTTTCAATGAGGTATTTGCCGAAAACGCCGGCGTGGTCAGATGTGCCACGGCCAATCATGTACACAAATTCCGGGTCTTTTTGCTTAATTGCTGCCGCCAGCGCAGTGATTTGCGCTGCGTTGTCACGTAATTGTGTGCGGAAAACGTCAGGGGTCTGCGACGCTTCAGCAGCCATTTTTGTTGCGTGTGCCATTCAGGCCTCCTTAAATGCCTGCCGTGCCAGCGAAACCGCACCGTATTCAGGGGAACACAATGGGGGGCTCAGCAGCCGTTGAATAGTATCAGGGATCTGGCTGCTCCAGTACGATGCCAGTCCGCCAATCATGGTGATACGCCGTGCATCCAGCGCCTGTAATCTTGTCAGCATTTTGGTGAGGTACACAGTACCTTCGTTAATAATGGCCTGCGCACCGGCGTTATTCTGCTTCGCAAAGTCCAGTACCAGCGGTGCAAGTGCCGCGTAATCGCCGGAGCGGTAGTGCAGGGCCTTCGCGACAATATCTTCCGGTGTTATTACGTTAAGTTGCTGACACACCGCTTCCGTGAAATCACAAACCGGTTGTAACGCATCCATCGCTTCCAGCGTGTGGCTGATTGCCCGCCAGCCCAGCCAGGCGCCGCCAGCCTTATCGCCCAGGGGGAATCCATGACCGCCAATACAGGTATGCACATCATTCACGCTGGCAAAGGCAGAACTGCCCGTGCCGGTAATTAAAATGGCACCTTCGCTGCCACCGTGTGCGCCGGTACAGGCAATGTGTAAATCGGTAGTAATCATGGTACTGGCGAAGGGAAGCTGCCACTTTTCTGCAATTTCCCGGTAGGCCGGAATATTCACCCCGGCCAGTCCCAGGCAGGCATGCACCTGTGACAGTGTATCCGCCGGCAATCCGGCTTCCTTTAATGCTTGCATGGCAGCGGCATTCACCGAGTTATATGCGGTCTCTGCAGATTGTGCAGGATTAGACGGGCCGGAAAGCCCTTCGCCAAGCAGTTCGCCGTTCAGGGATTCAAGGCGGGCTTTGCATTTAGTGCCGCCGCCATCGATACCAAGAAAATACTGTTGCTGAATCACTCACGGGTTCCTTGCTGTTGGATAGATAAAATAGAGAATTAAAACGGTGTAAGATCAGATTTTGATAAAAATCTGTTTGCGGTAGAGCCAGTAGACGGGAATAAAACAAATACCCACAAACATCACTACCCAGGTAGTGGCACTGGCAAATTCGCTGAAGCCTGCCTGCAAAGACCACTCAACCCATGCCCCGTGAACGGACGTACCGGCTATTTCCCAGTCCAGGCACTTCTCAATAATAACGTGCAGCACATAGGCGGTAATCGCATTGGCACCAAAGATGACCGGAATGGCCGTGCCGGCGCGGTGGCCTTTGATGTCGGTATACCACACCATTACAGCCAGAATCATAGCGCCGATGCCGCCGGTGGCCAGCACGAAGGAACTGGACCAGATTTGCTTGATGAACGGAAAGCCAAGGCTCCAGATACAACCGGCACAAAAGGTAAGAAAGCCGAATAAGAAAAGATGCATCACGGCGTCTCTTAACTCACCTTTGGCGGCGATAATAATGCGGCCCATGAGCATGCCCATGATGCCGGTAACCACAGAAGGGAAGGTGCTGAGTAAACCTTCAGGATCCCATTCACCACGCCACAACATGCCGGGCATGAATCTGTCGAACCAGTTAATAATGTTCTCGCCCCGTTCCAGGTGACCGGCGGGTAAACCCGGGGCCGGCACAAACAGCACAAACAGCCAGTACAGCACCAGCAGGGCAATGCCGGTTTTAATTATTGTACGTACAGAGCAGTAAACCGCCAGATAGCAGCACACCAGATACACCACTGCGATACGTTGCAACACGCCAAGAATACGAACCTGCTCGAAGTGGGTGTAGAACAGGTTCACCACTAATCCCAGGGCGAACATGATGCAGGTGCGTTTCCACACTTTTTGCAGCACAGGTTTCAGATTGGGGGAATCAGCATGAATATTCTTAAAACCTAAGGCAATTGCCACACCCACAATGAGGATGAAAAAGGGAAATATCAGGTCGGCGAAGTGAATGCCATCCCAGTATGCATGGGACAACTCACCATAGGTATTCGGACTGTTTGCCACAATCATGGCCATGATGGTCAGGCCGCGGAACACGTCCAGCGACAATAAACGGTTTTTCTTTTCGGTGTTATCAGCCGTGTTTGTCATGATCAACTGCTTCTTTAGTAATCAGGGTTTTTACGTTAACCTTGCTTTGTCAACGTTGTCAAATGTTATTTTGCTGAAATAAAATACGATAAGACAGAAGAATGGCAGGACAGGAATGTTGCGGGCCGTCTCCATAGCCTTTATGCTCCTGAAAGACAGGAATTTTTTTGATCATGGCAGTCACTATGAAGAAGCCGACAATTAAGGATGTGGCCAAGTTAGCGGGGGTTTCCTTTAAAACCGTTTCCCGTGTGGTCAACAACGAAGCCAGCGTCAGCGATGAAGTACGCACCAAAGTGCAGGAATGTATTCAGAAACTGAATTATCAGCCTAATCACACCGCTCGTACTATGCGTAAAGCGCCTTTCTCACTGGCGTTCGTGTACGACAACCCGAACAGTCACTATGTGATTGAAATGCAGAACGGCATCATTTCAGAGTGCCGCAAGCGCGGGTTCGAACTGGTTATTCATCCCACCGACTCCCGTTCCGAAGAAGTGGGTAAAGAACTGGCGGCCATGATTGGCTCAAATCAGATAGGCGGGGTGATTCTTACGCCGCCGTTATCTGAAAACCGTGAACTGGTTACTTTTCTGCTGAACCGTGATGCCAAGGTTGTACGCATCCTGTCCGGTTCAGAAGCGCCGGATACACTTGCCCCGGTGGTCCATGTGGACGATGTGGAAGCCAGCCGGAAAATGACAGACTACCTGCTTGATCTCGGACACAAGCGTATTGCGTTTCTGGGCTATCATGCCTCTCATGAATCCAGCCTCGGTCGCCTGCGTGGTTTTCGTGAAGCCCATGAAGGTCGGGGTCTTGCAGTGGATAAGAACCTTATCGTAGATGGCGAATTTACCTTCGATTCGGGTATGGCGATGACAAAACAGGTTCTCAGCAATGACAATAAACCCACCGCTATTTTTGCATGTAACGACGAAATCGCAGCAGGCGCGGTGTTCATGGTGCGCCTGAATCAACTGCGGGTGCCGGAAGATGTTTCCGTGGCCGGATTCGAGAACAGTCCGTTTTCAATTCAAACCTGGCCACACCTCACTACCATCAATCAGCCAAATTTTGATATCGCTGCTTCTGCTGCTGAAATGGTGATCAAGATGATGCAGGCGAAAGATGTTCACACCGTGGAATCCAAAGGCTTCAGCCTCGAACTGGTGGTCAGGGATTCCGCTGCGCCGCTGAATTAATTTCTTGTTGTTCCTCAACAACCGTGTCATAAATTTTTCATTTTGATGTTTGACAACGTTGACACGCGGTGATAGCGTCAAAAACAGGATGATGAAAAAATCACCGTAAAACAAAAATAAAAGAAAACATATTCAGCGACGTTGCCTGAAGCTGAAACGATAAAAGTGTTGAACTGATGGGAAACGCAAATGAACTATGCACTTCCGAAGAAAACCCTCATTGCCAGTGCGCTGCTCTGTGCTCTGAACCCTGTTGCTTTCGCGCAGGAAACTGCTACGCCAGATGAAGACCTGATTGAACGCATCGACGTGACTTATCGCTCCAGCCTTGTGCAGGCAGCGGCTATCAAGCGTGATGAAACCAAAGTTGCCGATATCATCACCTCAGAAGATATCGGAAAATTCCCCACCGAGAACATTGCTGAAGCTATTCAGCGCATTCCCGGTGTACAGATTTCCAACATTAACGGTCGTGGCTCCACGATCAGTGTTCGTGGTTTAGGTGCGCAATATGCGCGGACGACCGTTAATGGTCAGACAATGGCAAACGCCGATTTCACCGGCGGTTTCCGTTACGACATTATTCAGTCTGAACTGGCCTCTGCCATCTCTGTGATTAAATCTCCCAGCGCTGACATGGACACCGGTGGTTTATCCGGCACAATCAATATCGATACTACCAAGCCGCTGTCTTACGGTGAGCGTAAAATTGTGGCATCGGTAAAAGGTCAGTATTCAGAATTTTCACCTACTGACGATGTTACGCCGAAAGGAAACATTACCTATATCGATCAATTTGCTGACGATACCGTGGGTATTTTCCTGAACGCCGGTTATCAGGAACTGGATGACCGAGTCGATAACTTCTGGATGGGCCGCTGGTTCCAGGACGACGAAGGCAATGATTATCCCCGCCGTCCCCGATACCGTCGTATCGACCGTGAAACCAAGCGTTATCTGATGAACGGTGCCGTGCAGTGGCGTCCGACTGACAGCTTTGAAACCACGTTTACTGCCATTTATGCCGATGACGACACCTATCAGGATTTGAACCAGCAGGTATTCCTGTTCGACCGTGATGACATCACCCTGCTTGGCGAGCCGGTTGGCGGCGTATACACCAATGTGAGAATTGATGATTTCACGCTGGAAAATAACCGTCAAATCGAGGAAAAAGGCGCAACCAGTAAAGCCTTTACCTTGCAGTCTAAATACGAAACGGAAAACTGGATAATCTCAGGCGTGGCGCACTATACCGCCGGTGATGCCACAGAAAGCGAAGAAGCCGCTATTCTGGCAACCACCGTGTCTGCCACTATGGACATTTCCGACAGCAGCAATGTTATTTTCGATGTGGATGAAGATCTCACCGACCCGGCGCTGTATCCCTACGACATGCCCCGTAACGAATATCCGAACGGTGCAACGCGGATTGTGGATACCTCCGAAAAGGCCCTGCAATTTGATGCTGAACGCATTCTCGACGGCGACATTTTCACGTCTTTCGCATTCGGCGTGAAATACCGTCAGGAAGAGTTCAACCGCGAAGTATACCGTACAGACCGTTTCGCCATTGGTGATGCAGACCCTGCAGACTTACCGCTGATGTCTGAATATAACTTCATGGTGACGGACTTCCTCGATAATCAGATGTCTATTCAGCATGCCTGGATCGCACCGGATATTCAGGCTTACCGCGATGCGCTGGTAGCAGAGGGCGTGACCATTCCTACCTTCTTTGCGGCCCAGTCGTCTTACGGTATCGAGCGTGACATCTTGTCGTTCTATTCCGAGCTTGAGTTCGATACCATGTTAGGTGATTTCCCGTTCCGCGGTAATTTCGGCGGACGTTACGAAACCACAGACCGGACTATCAATACTTACCTTACCGGTGAGCAGAATCCGGATAACGAAGAAATCCGCATGGTGGTGGGTGAATACGATATCGATTATGACTACACCAACTTCCTGCCCAGCATGAACCTGGTGTTAGAGCTCACCGATGAAGTACAGGCCCGTTTTGCGGCAGCAAAAGTGCTGGTGCGTCCTATTCTGACGTCCAATACACAAATTGCTGCTTCAGAAACCTCAGCGTCTAACTCCTTCGGTACCACTACCTACACCATCGATCTGGGTCAGCCGGAAATGAAGGCAATGACCGCAGATCAGGCAGATTTAGGTCTGGAATGGTACTACGGTGAAGGTGACAGCCTGGCGTTAACCTTGTTCTGGAAAGAAATTAAGAACGGCTCTGTGACCGAGTTTGTTTGTCCGGACAGTTATGACGGTGTGGCACTGAGCGGCACGGCAGCAGACTGTACCGACAATGAAGGTAATATTTATGAGATTACCAGCACCTACAACGATGACTCCGGTACTACCATCAAAGGTTATGAGCTTGGCTGGAACCAGGGACTGGACGAATGGCTTCCCATCAAAGGTTTCGGTTTCTCAGCAAACTATACCTTTATTGATGCGGAAGACGGTGAAGACTTTGTACTGACCAATTCTTCTGAAGAAACCTGGAACTTCATCGGCTACTGGGAAAATGAAGTGTTCAGCGCGCGGGTCGCACTGAACCACCGCAGCCCGTATATTCAGGACAGCAACGATGCGTTCTTCGCCCGTGAAGGCCGCGTGGTAGATGGCCGCGATCAGATAGACGTGGTACTGAGCTACAACGTGACTGAAGAACTGAACCTGCGTTTCGGCGCGCTGAATATTAACGGTAACGATGAAGAAGCCTACTACACCGATGAGAAGCCGGTCTGGCAGACCACCAGTGTACTGGGTACAAGCTACTACCTGAGTGCAATGTACTCATTTTAAAAACGCGGTGTGCGCTGCCTGTTAACGCAGCGCACGTTTTTTTACAGGATAAAATCAATGCGTAAACCTATGTCTATGCCGGTCAGTGCGCTGTGTCTGGCAGTGGCGTTTGCCTTAAGCGGCTGCGGAACACCGGCAGAGCAACCCCGCGCCAGTGAAAGTGAAACCGTAGCCGTGCAAACCCCTGTGCAGGCCGTTCTCAGCCGGGTCACCGGTGGTCAGGCAGGGCACATTTCCACCCGCAAAGTTACAGACAACGAACCTGAATGGTACGAAGTGAATGTGACAGACGGACAGGCGGAAATCAGTGGCAACAGCGATGCTGCCATGGCATACGGTGCATATCAGTATCTGCGGGAGCAGGGCGCGTTATCGGTAAGCTGGGAAGGCAACCGCGTGGCCATGCCTGAACACTTTGCTGACTACGACGGGGCGAAAATCGCTACACCGTTTGATCAGCGCGCGTATCTGAATGTGTGTGCCTACGGCTATACCACTCCATGGTGGGACTGGGCGCGCTGGGAGCAGGAAATAGACTGGATGGCCCTGCACGGTGTGAATAACCCCGTGGCAATGGAAGGTCAGGAGTTTGTGTGGCAAGCCCTGTGGAAAGAGTTCGGTGTAACAGACAGCGAACTGGATACGTACTTTTCAGGACCTGCGTTTACGCCCTGGCAGCGCATGGGTAACATTGAAGGTCATGAAGGCCCGTTACCGCAAAACTGGATTGATAAGAAACACAAATTGCAGAAACAAATTCTGGCACGTATGGACGAGCTCGGCATGAAGCCTGTTGTTCCAGCGTTCAGCGGGTATGTACCCAAGGCGTTCACCGAACGTTTCCCCGATGCAAAAATTTACGAAATGCCGAAATGGACAGGGTTCGAACACGAAACCTACTGGCTGGACCCGGCAGATCCGTTATTCGATAAAGTGGCAAAACGCTTTATCGAAATCTACACCGCCACCTACGGCGAACATGAATATTATTTATCTGATGCGTTTAATGAAATGCTGCCGCCGGTATCAGAAGACAACCGTTACGCAGACCTGGCTTCTTACGGAAAGCGCATTTATCAGTCTATTCAACAGGCTGCGCCGGATGCTACCTGGGTGATGCAGGGCTGGATGTTCGGTGCCGATGAAGAGTTCTGGGATCTGGAATCCATAGAAGCCTTTTTGAAAGACGTACCGGACAGCAAAGCCATGATCCACGATATCGGCAACGACCGTTATCATGTGTGGCAGCGCACAGAAGGTTTTAAAGGTAAGCCGTGGATCTTCGGATTCATTCATAACTACGGCGGATCAGACCCTGTTTACGCTGATTTTGCAGATTACACAGAACAGCTGGATGTGGTAACGCATTCAGAAAATAAAGGCGCGTTAACCGGCTTTGGTGTATTCCCTGAAGGCATTCACAATAACTCTGTGGCCTATGAGTTCCTGTTCGATTTGCCATGGCAGGCAAAACCGGATATGCAAAGCTGGATAGCCTCCTATGCCAATGCACGGTACGGCAAATCGTCACCGGCGCTGCTGAACGCCTGGGATAAGCTTATCGATGGTGTGTACTCGGTACGCTACTGGACCACGCGCTGGTGGGAAGGGTCAGCAGGTGCTTACTTACTGTTCAAGCGCCCTACAACAGATATCACAGAATTCGAAGGTAGCCCGGGCGATCTCGCCAGCCTCGACGCAGCCATTATGGAACTGCTGTCTCTGGCTGACGAATACGCAGATTCCCCGCTGTTTATCTACGATCTGGTGGACGTGACAAAGCAGTCAGTATCACTACACGTGGATTTAATGTTGCAGGAAGCCGTGGCGGCTTATCAGGCGAAAGACATTGAAAAAGGCGATGCGCTGACGGCACAAATCACCAAACTGGTTACGCAACTTGATGCGCTGATGGGATGGCATCAGGAATCTCTGCATACCTGGTTGTCAGATGCAGCCGCTTACGGTGACAACAAAGCAGAATCTGGCTTTTATGTGAAGAACGCCCGCCAGCAAATTACCGTGTGGGGCGGCCCGAAACTGAAAGACTATGCGTCTAAAGCCTGGCAGGGCATGTACAAAGATTTCTATCTGCCGCGCTGGTCGCAATACTTGTCAGCCCTGCGTGCTTCAGTGGTGTCTGACTCATCGTTTGATGATGCGGCACAACAGCAGGCACTGATTGAATGGGAGAATGCGTGGACCGAGCAAACCACCATTCCCACGCCGGTCAAACCGGACAACCCTGTGTTGCTCGTTAACGGGTTAATGATGGAAGTTTCCCGTTAACAGCCTGCCCGCCTGTGGTTGGGCAGGCGGGCTTTTTCTTTTTGTATGCTTATCTTATTGCTGCGCCATCAGTGCCGTATAAAACTGCACGGCTTTTACCAGGTTCGCTGCCGATATCTTTTCATTGGTACCGTGAATACTGCCAAGATCTTCTGAACGTAACACCATAGGCGCAAAGCGGTAACTGTCGGTTATTTCGCTGTAAAAGCGGCTGTCTGTAGCGGCAATGGTCAGGCCCGGCGTAATAATCGCATCCGGATAAACAGCCCGCGTGGTCTGTACCATCTGTAAAAAGCCTTCGTTACTACTTGATGCTACCGGTGAAGGCTCGGTGAACTCTCCTGCTTCCACTGTTACCCGGTCATCGTTAATGGCTTCGCGCACCCATTCAGTCACAGATTCCACCGAATCCCGCGGGTGCAGCCTGAAATTAATCGTGGCCGTTGCGGTGGCCGGTAATACGTTAGATTTCACGCTGCCTGACAGCATGGTGGGAGCAGTGGTGGTGCGCAGCATGGCATTACCGCTGGTGCTGCTGCCTACAACAGCATTCAACAGGGGCTTAAACAACCACATATTGGCAAATAACAGCCGTTTGCTGAAATCCATATGACGGGCAATGTCGCTGTACATCTTTTCGCTGATGCCTTCCAGCCCGCCGGGTAACGGGGCATCGTGCAGCTTCATCAGTGCAGCGGCCAGAATGGTTACCGCAGTATCCTGTGGTGGCATGGAGCTGTGTCCGCCTTCACCTTCTGCGGTGAGTGTCAGCGTTAAATACCCTTTTTCAGACAGGTTGATACTGGCAATGCCTTTATCGATACCCGGCACAATACCGTCCAGCACGTAAGAACCTTCATCCAGCGACCAAGCCGGCGTGATCTTTTTACTTTTAAACCACTGGGTGACTGCAATCGCGCCGTCCGTGCTGCCAATTTCTTCGTCGTGGGTAAGGGCAATATAAATATCCCGCTGCGTGGTGATGTTTTCTTCCAGCAAGTGTGTGGCAGCAGCCATCAGTGTGATGACAGAATTTTTGTCATCCAGTGCGCCACGGCCCCACACTTCACCGTTTTTAATGACGCCTCCAAACGGCGGGTGCGTCCAGTCGCGCTCTGTACCCGGGTTAACAGGCACCACATCGTAATGGGCTGAAAACAGCACCGGCTTTAACCCAGCATCCTGACCTTTCAGGCGGAACAGTAAGGTGTGAGTGTTCAGGCGCACCAGTTCTGCTTTTTCGAATACCAGCGGATAGGTGGCGGCCAGCCATTCCTGAAACGCGATGAAGCTGGCGTAGTTGTCGGGGTTGCCGTTTTCATAAGACACGGTTTTAAAGGTCAGTGCCTCAGCCAGCTGCTTAGCCAGTAATTCATCGTCGGGCTGAATCAACGAGATGTCTGCAGACGGGGCAGACTCCTGTGGCGTAAAACGCATGGCGTTAAAAATCAGTACACCAATAAGCAGAACAATCACGACACCCAGAGACAGGAAAAAACGCTTCATACTCTTATCCTTAAATGAGCAGGCAGTTTAACTGACAGAATCAATGTATACCTTCACCGCGCGGCGCATAGAAGGGAAAGCTATGTTGTCGGGGTTAATATCACACGGTTTCAGCCATTTTACACCGGCAATTTCGCTGGTCTGAAGCGAAAATTCCGGGCGCTTTTTCAGCGTGGCAACAAAAAAGCCATCGCAGGTGTGATAACGCACACCGGCATAATCATAGGTGTTGGGTGCAGACAGCAAATATTGCCAGTCAGCAACATGAATACCCAGTTCCTCGCGGGTTTCCCGCACGAGTGCCTGTTCCAGCGATTCATGAAAATCCACAAATCCGCCCGGCAGACCCAATTTACCTTTACCCGGGGCTTTCGCCCGCAGGGTAAACAGCAGGTGGCCGTCACACACCAGAATACCCGCTACCGCCGTGGCAGCATTCAGGAAGTAAGTAAAGCTACAGTCTTCACAAAAATAGCGGTTTTCAGATAACGAAAAAGCATCGCTTTTGCAGTTCGGGCAAAAGCGCAACGGGTCTGTATTCATGCAGAAAATACATCAGTTTGATGACAGAAATTAGCGGTTAGCATGCCAGAAAATGTGCAGGCGGGGCAACTTTCTAAAACACCACACTGATTAACGCGGCCAGCAGGAATGCAATGCTGCCGAGCAGGGTTTCCATTACTGTCCAGGTTTTCAGGGTGGTCTTTTCATCCATATCCAGCAGGCGGGATACCAGCCAGAAGCCGGAATCATTGAAGTGCGACAGCACCGTTGCGCCGCCGGCAATGGCAATCACAATACAGCAGATGTCTACTGCCGAAAGGCCGGTGGTGGCCGATACGATGGGCGCCATCAGAGCCGCTGTGGTGGTGAGTGCGACTGTGGCAGAACCTTGTGCTACCCGTAAACAGGTAGAAATCACAAACGCCGCCACAATCACCGGTAATCCTGTGTCCTGTAATAATCCTGCCAGCGCTTCGCCAATCCCGCTGCTGCGCAGTACACCACCGAACATACCACCGGCACCGGTAACCAGAATCACACCACAGATGGGCGCCAGCGATTCCCCGCAAAGCGCTTCGGTTTTCTCACGACCAAGATCCCGGGTAAACAGAAACAAACACAGAATAAGCGTGATCAATAGCGCCACCGGGGTTTTGCCCAGCATACGCAGAATATCAACCCATAAAGCATCGCCGCTTATCTCGCCGGATACCTGCAAGGCGTTCAAACCGGTATCCATAAATATCAGCAGCACCGGCGTTAGCAGTACAGCCAGCACAGTACCGAATGCCGGTGGGGTGGTTAATGTGGAAGAATCAGTGTTCTTATACAGCGGCGGCAGGGGAAGTACGGTTTGTTTGCCCGCATACAGGGCAAAGCAATACGCGCCCAGATACCAGGTGGGAATGGCAATCAGCAATCCGACCAGCAACAGAAGACCAATGTCAGCGCCCAGTAAATCAGCCGCTGCCACCGGGCCCGGATGAGGTGGCACAAAGGCATGCATTACCGCAAACGCACCGGCTGCGGGAAACGCGTATTTGATTGTCGAGCCACCGAACTTAGCCGCCACACTCATCAGTATGGGGAACATCACAATTAACCCCGCATCAAAAAAGATAGGAAAGCCGAACAGCAATGACGCAATACCCAGTGCAAAAGGGGCTTTTTGCTCACCGAAGCGGTTAATAAGACCATCGGCCAGCACGCTGGCACCACCGGTGACTTCCAGTAATTTGCCAATCATGCAGCCCAGCCCTACCAGCAACGCTACAGAAGCCAGCGTGCCACCAAAACCTTTCATCATCACCAGCACAATGTCGTCAGCCGGAATACCGGCTACCGCAGCCGACAATACGCTGACAAGGATCAATGCCACAAATGCATGCACCCGCATTTTTATAATAAGCAGCACCAGCAGCACCACCGCGCCAAGGCCGGTGAGCAACAGGTGAGTAGGGTCGGTTCCAACATCCATAGCACGTTCTCTTATTCACAGCGTTTTACAGGTTCAGAAGCGTTTGCTGAAAGCCGGCAGAAAAAAATTACGCTTCAAAGCCATTCACAATCAGTAACGTTACCGGTAACATGGTACATGTTACGTTAAAAAGGTAAACAATTATTTAACGCCAAAACCGTGGAGCAGGCTGCAACATTATGAGTAAAAGCGAGAGCAAACAACCGCCGGCAGGCTTCTCTGTGGTGGTCATGGGCGTCAGTGGTTCAGGTAAAACCACCGTGGCTGAAATGCTGGCGGCAGACATGCAGGCCACCTTCATCGACGGCGACGATTTACACCCCAGAGCCAACGTAAAAAAAATGGGCGAGGGCTCCCCGCTTAACGATGAAGACCGTGCGCCCTGGCTCGAACGCATCAATGATGCGGTGTATAACCTGGAGCAGCGCAGCCGCAAGGGCGTGATTGTGTGCTCGGCACTGAAAAAACGCTACCGCGACGCAATTCGCAAAGATAATAAAAACCTCGTGTTCGTGTTTCTCGACGGCCCCAAGCATGTGATTTTAGAACGCATGGCTGCCAGAAAAGGGCATTTTATGAAACCGGATATGCTCGACAGTCAGTTCGATGCGCTGGAACGGCCGGACATCAGCGAACAGGATGTATTAACAGTCACCATCGACAGCACGCCGCAGGAAATTGTCAGCCGGGTAACAGAGCGTTTAAAAGCGCGAAACTGTATTTAATCGGATGGTTTGTTAGTGCTTACTCACTTAGGCTGTGCCGGATTTTAGCTTACAATGTTTCCCCTGCCGTCAGGCTGTGAGGCAAGGTGATCAGCTTCTCTGCTACCGCCTCTCCCTGCAACGACGCCAGCAACAGGCGGGCAGCCTGTTCACCCATCTCTTCCCGGGGAGTAAGCACACTGGTTAATACCGGCGTGGTTGCGCCGCCGATATCCAGCCCGTTGTATCCCACCACTGCCATGTCTGCAGGGATCTGTTTTCCCGTTTGACGGCAATGCAGCATTGCGCCGATGGCAATATCATCGTTCGTACAGAACACGCCGTTCGTTTGCGGATGTAACGACAAGGCCTGCGCCATCAATTGTGCACCACGGGTGAAACTGGAATGTTCCGCTGTGGAAACCGTTACCGGCTGTAAGCCCGCTTCTTTCATGGCCCGTTCGTAACCCTGTTGCCTCAGCAGCGTACGGCTGTCTAACCTGGCGGCAAGATAAACCGTATTCTGTTTGCCCGAATCCAGCATCCGCTTGACCACCTCATAAGCGGCCTGTTCATGGTTCATACCCACTGCCATATCCAGCGGCCCGGCAGGCACTTCCATGGTTTCCACCACCGGAATACCAGCCTTTTTCAGCATCTGCCTGGTGCGCGGTGTGTGTTGGGTTTCAGTGAGCACCAGGCCGTCAATCTGATACGACAGCATCATATCAATCTTGTCTTCTTCGGTTTGCGGGTTATAACCCGTGTGAGCAATCAGGGTGTCGTAGCCGTTGGCAGCGGTGACGTTCTCAACCCCCTGCACCAAATCAGCAAATACCTGATTCGACAACGAAGGAATAATAATGCCAATGGTCTTACTGGAGGATTTCGACAAAATGGCCGGCACACGGTTTTTAATGTACCCCAGCGACGTTAAAGCTTCTGCAATTTTGGCCTGCGTAGCCGGTGCCACAGAATCAGGGGCCCGCAGATAGCGGCTTACCGTCATTTTAGTTACACCAACAATGTCGGCAATATCCTGAAGTGTAGGGCGTTTGGCAGGCATAACGTCTCTTTTTTACGATTAGTCTGCCGGTGATGTTACACGTAACATGAGGAGGAGGGAATTATACTACGGTAGGAAGTATATTTGTGTTTAGCAATCAGCTAAATAAAGATTCCGATATAATCTTTCTGGCTCAAGTTAACCAATTACAAATTCTGAGGCCATTCACTCTTTCAAACTCTCGCAGATTATTTGTGACAAGAGTTAGTCCTATGCTACGAGCATGTCCTGCAATCATTGTGTCGTAGGGGCCAATCATTTTCCCATCTTCTTCAAGGGTAGATTTAACTTCTCCGAACTGCTGCGCAGCATGCTGGTCAAAATCGAGCACCTCTAACCGTGCAGCAAAACCTTCTATAACGGTAAGAGCTTTTGTTGGATCCACGGATTTTTCTGCGCCAGCGACAAGCTCTCCCCAAGTGACAGATGAAATGCAAAGTTGGCCTATATGAATATTGAACAAGCGTTTTAACTGAGGCGGTTTTCTTTTGATTGTGTAGATGCAGATGTCCGTATCGAGCATAAATTTAAGCACTAAAATTCCTCGCGTTCCTGTGTTTCAGGTTGCAACCTGTCATCCATAAAATCATCAAGAGGGGGGGCATCAAACCAGTCATCCCATGCAGTATCTGCAGGCACAATTATTCGCTTGTTGCCTTCAGCAATTACTTCTACATATTTAACATTGTCTGGCATAGCAACCGCCTTCGGTAAGCGAACAGCTTGAGATTGATTGTTTTTAAATATAGTCGCTTTAACCATAATAATAACCTGTATATAGGGACGGTATATGCCAGAGTGTAGCGGCGGTTAAAAACTAGTCAAGAAGTGGTTCTTCTGTCGATTTGTATCCAAATGTGACAGCTGCTTTTAAAGTCACCGGTGATCCCCATATTATACCGGTATGTGTTGCGAATAACGGGTATCAATGAAGAGCTTTCTGAAGAATGTGTTGTCACCGCTGGAACCCTTGCTTGATGGCATGACTTCGGCAGGCGACTGGTTCACACGTGAAAATCACCGTTTTACCATTACCGGGTTAAGCCGCAGTGGTAAATCCATGCTGTTCACCAGTTTAATGACAATCCTGAAGTATCGCAGTGAACATCAGTATCAGTGTTTGCCGCTGCTTAAGCATTTACCCGCAGAGCTGGTAGACAGCATGTGGCTGGAACCGGTAGACGACTTTCCGTTATTCCCCATCGACGATCACATTGCCTCACTGGAAAAGGGGGAATGGCCTGCGCCCACCGAGAACGTGTATGCGTTTAAAATGGTGGTGCGGTTAAAGCAAACCGGTCAGTTCAAAAAGTATCTGTTTCCTCATACCCATGTGGTGTTTGAGTTTATCGATTATCCCGGCGAGTGGATCACCGATTTACCCATGGCCGGTAAAACCTTCGCCCAGTGGTCTGATTCCGCGCTGGCCCAGCAAATGACCGATCCCCAGCGTTTCTACGCCAAAGACTGGCATCACACTCTGGAACAGTTCGATTTCGATACCGACCCTACACCGGAAGCTATGCTTAAGCTCACAAGCAGCTATCGCGATTATTTAAAGCAGGCGAAACAGGCCGGTATTGCCATGCTGCAACCGGGTAGTTTTTTGCTGGATGGCAGCGGGTTTAACTGGCGGGAAACCGGCTTTACGCCGCTGCCTGCAAAGATAAGCAGTGATATTACCCATCCCTGGACCAAAGCATTCAATGCCCGGTTCAGTGAATTTCAGCAAGCCTGGCTGAAGCCACTTCGCGCCGGTACCTTCCGTGAAGCAGATAAGCAAATCATTCTGGTGGACTTATTCGAAGGGCTGAATCACAGCAAACAGCATCTGGCACAGTTAAAAGAAACGTTAAGCCACCTGGCAGATGTGTTTGTGTACGGTGAGCAGGACTGGTTCTCAAAGCACGTGTTACGCAAACAGGAAATCGGCAAAGTGGCATTTGTGGCCACCAAAGCCGATCTCGTCCCCGACGCTGAAAAGCCGCAATTACTGGCGTTACTGAAAGACGTATGCGGCGGCGCCACCGCCAAGCTCGAACGGGAAGAGGTGCCTTACGAACATTTTCTGGTGTCAGCCATTCAGGCTACCGACGAGGGCAGCAAACCCGGTGCGCTGCGTTACACCAACAAACATAAACAGTATGTGGAAGTACAGTTCGAACCTTTGCCGGTGCGTATTAAAGATATGTCGGCAGACGAGCATTATCCTGCGTTGTATCCGCCGGTGCCCGCAGACTATCTGCCCCGCATGTTAAACGGCAGGGGACTGGATAAACTGTTTCAGTTTTTACTGACAACCCGTTAGTTAAAGGTTTAAACATGAGTGAAACCGATTATAAAGCGCCGGAATACCGGTCACGTACCATCGAAACGCCGCTGCAGCAGCAGGCTCCCAGCCAGCAGATGCCGGCAAAAATAGATACCAGCGAATGGGATATCGACGGTCAGCAGGGCATTTCCCTGAAAGTCATTACACTGGTGCTGGGTGCGCTTACCGTTACCGGCTTTATGGTGTTCGATGCCATCGACTCTCTGGTAACACAGTTCAGCGAGTATCCGCTGATATCTACCGGCCTTGGCGTACTACTCGGCGGCTTTGTGGCTGCGCTTATTGCGCTCATTTTGAAAGAATGGCGTGGTTTTCGTGCGGTAGAAGCTTGTATTGAAACGCCACTGAATCTGCCTGCACTGGCAAAGCTGGATGACCGCGCCGTTGCTGAAAAACGCATCCGGGAGCACGCCCAACGTTTCGGCAAAGACAGCTACGCCGCCAGATGTTACAAGCAGTACCAGAGTGCATTGCATGCAGATATGACCGCAGCGGATGCAGTTGGCCTGTATGAAAGCATGGTTGCGGTGCCGGTGACTAAAAAAGCCGAAGAAGTATTACGTAAAGAAGCTGTGGTGAGCGGAAGCCTGGCGTTTATCAGTCCGAACCACCTTATTCAGACACTGGCCATTGCGTGGATAAGCTTTCGTACCATCCGGCGTATCGCAAGAGTATTCGGATTACGCCCAGGCACGGCCGGCAGCTGGCGATTATTTAAAGTGCTGGCACAGAACCTGGCTGCACAAAGCCTGTTTGATATGGCTACCGATGAACTGGCCAATCAAATCAGCGGCTCACTGGCTGCCAAGGTAGTAGAAAACTCGGCAGAGGCTGTGGCCGCCGGTGCACTTAATGTGCGGCTTGGCAGAACACTCATTAAGTTATTGCGCTAAGCACACACAGTGAAACGTTAATTCACCACCAGTCCCTCAGGCCTGACAAGCTCATCGCTCAGGCCTTTTCCCGCGCCCGGAACGATTGAGACCTGTGCGCGGGGTTTTTATTCCCTCTATAAAATATTGCTGCCGTCTTCCGGATCACGGGCCTGCTCTGCCTGACGACGTATGTCGTCATTCTCACTGCTTACGTCTTCACTGTGATCAATGGCCGCCGGTACAACAACCTTTTCCGGTTTAGCCGCAGACTGCGCAGGGGATGGCGACCTACCGGACGATGAAGACGGGATGGAAGGCAAAGATGTTTCTGACTCCCTGTTCTCAGTGTGCTTCTGGACTGACTGCTCTTGCGCGGACTGATCCTGCCCGGATATCTGGCGAACCGGCACACCATCAGGAAAAACAATTTCACGGGCATCGTCCGGCATAGAAATTCCTGCCTGGGTGAAGCTCTCAACCAGAATACGCATCAGCGAAGAGGCCATTTTCACCACGCTGGTGGTTTCCACATTAATCCAGAAATACACTTTCAGGTTTACCGTGGCAGAACCCAGCGTATCAATCAGCACTTGCGGCTCTGGTTCAGTAAGCACGTTCGGGTGTTCAGTTAACAAAGCCATGGCAAGGTCGCGCACCTCACCAATGTTATTGTCGTAGCCAATGCCAATTACAAACTGCCCGCGCATATTCGGGTTAGCCGTCAGGTTCTTAATAATGCCCTTGTACACAATAGAATTCGGTAACTGTATATGATTGCCGTCAAAATCAACCAGGGTAGTCGCACGGGATGTTACTTTCTGCACCACACCGGTGTAAGACTCTATCTGCACCACATCGCCAATACGAAAGGGACGCTGTACAGTAAGCAGCAAACTGGAAATAAAATTCTCAGCGATATCTTTAAATGCAAAGCCAAGAATAAGGCCAATTAAACCCGTACCGCTGACAATGGCAACGGCGAATTCAGTAAGTCCGGCCATTTTAAGGAAGATATACAAGCCAAACAGCATGATAAGGGCGCTGATAGTGCGGCGGGTAACCGAGCGGATCAATGAACTGGCAGACACATAACGAAAAGGTTTAATGATTAAACCGGAAAGGGGACCAGCCAGAAATATCAGTGCAATGAAAATAGCCAGGCCGGTAAGTACATCCGGCAGATGTGTTCCCATGGTGTTAAGGAGGGAATTGAGGTTTTCTGTTTGAGGTGAGCTATCTTCCATCGGTGCGCGTCCATGAACAATGATGTTATGAATACGCACTCTTCATGAAAGATAGTTCAGAAGCAAGGCTCAAAGCGTAGAAAGTGCTAAAGTGCCTTTTTTGTCGGCGCCACAACATTCGCAAATATCAAACCTGCAATAAGCGACATGAATATCAGAAACACTTCCTGACCTACATGCTCAGCGGCCACAAAATCCTGACCGGAAATAAACGAGTTCAATCCGATATAGGTCTTGGAACCCGGCACCAGTACGATTAAACCATGCATACCCACAATGGTGTGGGGCTGGTGTGCAATGCGTGTAAACAAATTAGCAAACACACCTAAAGCAAATGCACCCACGAAGGTGTTCAAACCAGGCCCCATAAACTCCGCGCTCCAAACAGAAGCCCCATAGGCAATAAATGCGGCAGCGATCGCCCAGGGAATATGTTTAGCACGGGTACGAAATATTGCTACAAGAGAACAACTTAATAGAAACACCGCTAACCACGTTGCCCACTCAGGCAATGATTGTGCAGGTTGATAGACATTTTCTCCGAAAAAGGTAAAGCCGATAGACACACCGAGAAAGGCACCAAAATACAATTTGAACAACTGCATCAATGCATCCATAACCCTTGCTGTTCCGGAAACCATATTTCGTGATGCTAATTCAGAAAGCCCCATGGTGAGGGCTAAACCGGGGACGAAGATAATCACAGAAGAAAGAACGATAAGAGGGATGTTTATACCGGGGTCGATATAACGGCCGATTGCACAAGCAGCTATACCGGCGATAAAGCTGGTCATAGGTTCCAGCATTAAATTAACACGCTTAGAACGAAGCGCCCACAGAGACCAGAAATAAGAAAGTAAACCAAGTAGTCCTGACCAGCCAATTTCAGCCCAACTGGCACCCATCAGCATGGCAAATGCACCAGTACCTATTGCAAACGAAAAACCCGTGATAAATTTTCCATAAGGAGAAGGTAATGCATCTATCTCAGATAGTAGCTTATCGGCTTCAGTCAGTGTAACCTTACCCAAAAGGAGTTCACTGGCCAACCCATCCACATGGGAAAGGGAATTTAGATCTAGTTCACCAGGTTGTAACCTGGATGCGTGAGTATATTCGTCTTCGTGACCATCAGACCAAATAACAAAGGTTATCGAAGTCGGTGTGGCAATTATTGATGCCCGGACACCAAGATACGTAGCGACTTCTAAAAGATACGCTTCCAGACGGAAGGATGGCGTACCATACTTGTGTAGCATCTTTCCCAAGCGTACGATAAATCGACGTTTTTGAATGAATTCTGCTGTGTGCAATATATAGTCCAAAAAATATATAGTAACTTTATCAATGACCTGCAGATTGACTAGAACACTTATATAAACAAATTTCGCAAAGCGAAATGGAAATAAAATGAAATATTATCGAAAAAAAAAGATTGCGCTATTAATTCTAACGATGTCAACAATTCCTGTCTCATTAAAGGCGCAGACAGAGCAGTCTGCGGGACTATCTGCTTCCATAAAAACCGCAGCGGGCTATGACGATAATATACTTAAAACAGCAAAACAATATGAAAGGGAAGATAATTATCTAATCGCAACGCCAGAGTTGAATGTACTTGCAGATATGGGTAAGCACGAGTTTATCCTACATTACGAAGGTGAGTATAGTAAGTATGACAAATATAAAGATGTTGATTATAACGATAGTAAAATAAAATTTGGTGCTAAATTAGATCACTCTTACAGATTAAATTCTAATTTTGAAGCGGGATATAATTATCTTCATGAACGACCAGGAGAGAGCGATAGGATATTAAATTCATTCAACCAATTTAGTATTTACGATCTAAAATACGCAGAGGCTAAGTTAGTTTACGGAACAGACGAAAGTCAAGGTAAGATTGCTGGAACATACAACACCAGCAAAATAGATTATAAAAATAATAATCAAGATTTTCGTGATAGAGATGAAGACAGAATAGAACTGAGGTTTTACTACAAAGTTGCAGCTAAAACTCGTGTTGTATTTGAAACTATATTTACAGATTCTGTTTATAAAAATATCGAGGGACAAATTAACCGAAATAATACCAATGAAATTTATAGAATCGGTGTTACATGGGATGCCACCAATACAATTAACGGTGAAATGAAAATTGGCTACCAGAATAGAGACTTCGACGACACACAAGCAGTTGACTCAGATGGTATTAGCTATGAAGCAGATCTTAAATGGAACCCTGCCTCTTATAGTACGTTAAAATTGACTGCAAAACGGCTTACTTTAGATTCATCATTAGAAGGTGTTGGAAGTTTTTTACGCAGTTCTTACGCAATTGAGTATAAGCACAGTGTTACATCATTCACAGATTTACAAGCAAGAATTGGTTATACTGATGATGAAATTCTATCTACTAATGGTAGAAATGATACTGGATACTCTATTCTTTTGTCTGCAAATCATGAATTAAATAGACGACTTGAAATTGGTGCTAACGTAAGGGTTTCAGAAAGAAATTCTTCCATTGATTTGGCCGATTATAGCGGAAAGTTGTTAGAAATTAATGCTAAATTAAAGTTTGACTAATTTAACTTTAACAGGAAAAGAAATGTATAAAATTTTATTCGTAATAATATTATTTTTAACTACGAATTATTCTTTTGCTCAAGAAAATTCAGAATATAAATTGGCTGCTGACGACAAGATTTCAGTTTTTGTATTTAACGAGCCAGACTTAACAGTTGAAGAAGTACGTATATCAACATCAGGGACGATTTCTATGCCTCTATTAGGGCAGATAAATGTTCAAGGTAAAACCGTCTCAGAAGTAGAAGTAATTATTCATGATTTATATAAAGGTGATTTTTTAAAGAAACCAGACATCTCTGTTACAGTCATGGAGTACAGACAATTCTATGTTGATGGAGAGGTAGCCAAGCCAGGTGGCTACAGCTATAGAGACGGAATGAATGTACAGCGTGCTATAGCATTAGCGGGAGGATTTACAGAACGTGCAGCTAGGGACAAAATTACGATAATCAGAGAAAATACGGCTAATAAAACTAACCCTGTTAAAATGAAAGATAGGGTTATGCCTGGAGATGTAATCACCGTAGATGAGAGTTTCTTTTAGTAGGGATATATGATGTCGGAAGTTAATAACGCTAATCAAACGAAAAAATACAATTTAGTTACTAAGGGAAATGAATACTTAGATTTTTTCTACTATATAAGAACAATCCGAAAACAAAAACTACTTATAGTTCTGGTTACATTCGCATTTCTTACATTAGGTTTTCTTTACTCAATTTATGCTCAGCCTATATATAATGCAAGTGCAAAAATAAAAGCCGATCCGGTTCAGCCTAATGCGTCAGCGTCAGATCAATACATGATGAACTCGTTGATTTATCTTTTTTACGAAACGCAATATGAAATCATTCAATCAAGAAAAGTTTCAGAAAGAGTAGTCGACAAACTTGGTCTCGTAGAAAAGTACAAAAGCGATCTAAAAGAGAGCAGCAACGAGCAAGTTAGTTTTTTTGAAGATTTAAGTAATAAATTTTTCGGTAAAGAGCATGGGAAAGAAGATCTGGAATATAGTGACAAAGAAATTAGAGATTTGTTAGCTGATTCTATTCGATATAAGTTGAAGGTTGATGGCGGAACACAGAGCCAAATTATAAACATTTCATTTGAATCCGAAAATCCTGAATATGCTGCAAAAATTGTTAATGAAGTTTCTGATGCTTATGTCGCATTCGGGTTGCAGACAAGACTTGATAGCATTGAAGACACCTCTTCATGGCTCGGCGAGCAATTAACAAAGCTCAAGAAACGATTACAAACCTCTGAACTAGAGTTGAAGAATTTTAGTGAAAGAACCGGGATGGTTGATACAGCGCAGCAAGAACGTATTGCTAGTGCTCAATTGACAAGCCTGAATAATGAATTAATAAGAGCTCAAACGCGGTTGTCAGAGGCAGAGGAGTTATATTTACAATTTCAGAATATTTCTGAAGCTTCATATGCCTCACTTGGCCCTGTTCTTCAGAGCAACAGCGTTAGAGAGTTAGCTAAAGAAGTAAGCAACTTGTCAATTAAAGTCAATGAGCTTAACGAAAGGTATGGTCCAAAACACCCTAAGATGATCTCAGCGATTACGGAGTTAGATGCCAGCGAGAGGAACCTTAAGAAGGAAGTTGATAAGATAGTCAAAAATATTGAAAAAGAATATCGACTTGCTCAGACACAAGTTGATAACATAGCTGAAATCATCAAGAAAACTAAAGATGAGGTTCAGTCCTACCAAGGCGATAGCTTTGAACTTACACGATTAGAAAGAGAAGTTTCAAATAACAGACTTGTCTATGAGTCTTTTCTATCTAAGCTGATGGAAACAGATATTTCTGGCAACTACGATGGTACTAATGTGAGTGTAATCGATCCTGCCATTGTACCTAAAGCACCGGTAAAACCTCGAAAGCTTCTAATCATTGTAGCATCTATACTAGCAGGCCTATTCGCTGGCATAAGCTTAGCGGTATTAAGAGAAACCCTGTCGAATACATTTACTACACCAGAGCACTTAGAACAATCATTAAATATTCCATCATTAGGAATAGTTCCAATGATTAAGAAGTCTAAATCGGTAACTGCTCCAGAGCTACAATACTTTACAGACAACAGAAGTACCTTCTCTGAATCCATTAATAGTATAAGATCAAGTGTCCTCTTCTCTAACATAGATTCAAAACCGAAGACCATAGTTGTTACTTCATCCACTGGAAGTGAGGGTAAGAGTACGCTGTCAATAAATTTAGCTGCTGCATTTAGCCAAATAGGTAAAACTTTACTACTTGAACTTGATTTGAGGAAACCAACTATTTCAAAGAAGCTAGAGCTTAGCAACAAGGTTGGATTGGTTGACTTCATGCAGGGTAATACTGACAAGCTTAATGTGCAAAAATACAAAGATAGTGATCAACTTTCTATACTTCTTTGTGGAGCTATTCCGTCAAATCCAACAGAAATTGTTTCATCAGAAAAATTTTCCAAAGTCTTAGAAAAGCTTAAGGATAACTTTGAATATATAGTAATTGACTCTCCACCGGTCATGCCTGTTACTGATTCAACGATTTTATCCAGTAAAGTAGATGCAACGGTATTAGCAGTTAGGGCTGATCAAACAAAGGATAAAATGGCTATAGAGACAGTAAATCGTTTATTTCGAGCAGATGCAAATATTGTGGGTACAGTATTGACTCAGGCTTCAGAAGCTAAGATGAGTTACTATGGAGATCATTACTATCGTGATGAATACTATGGCATATCAAGTTAAATAACAAGACGTAGCCTCCTACATAAATTAGGGGGCTATACGATGTTTATATTGAACTAGATGAGAAGCTAGATAGATATTTAAGTATAGAACACCTATGATTAAGTACAGAAATGAAGGGAGTTTCATAAAAAAATATCTAAAATTAATTAGAAATCAAATGACTGATATTGAAATATCTTCATTTTTTTCGTTACTTGATTTTCTCATAGAAAATCAAGAATTACCAAAAGATATAAAGAAAGTCCTGCCAATTTTTCCACACGTCAAGGAAAAACAAAAATATTTACAATCATTAGGGATGGAAATTGAAAATACTCGTAATTTGGCAAAAATTACAAATGCGATTTTTGTAGAACTTATAAAAACATTAAGAAGTGAAGTTGAGGCAATTGATTTAGATTTAATAGTGCTGAAAGGTGCTGCGTCTAATAATTATTTATATTCGGAGACACACCGCCTTGCTGGAGATCTTGATCTATTGATCAGGAAAAATGACAAAGAAAAATTTATCAATATAGCCGCTAAGTTGGGTTACGTTGAAGCTGAAAAACGTAAATCAAAGAATCCTTATGAAATAACACTAATTCCGAAAAAAAAGTATCTACCTAATATAGATCTTCATTTCTTTTTGGCGCAAGAAAGACTTTATGAAATTGATTACGATGATCTTTGGAATCAGAGCGAACCTCATCCCTTTTACGATTCGAAATCAATACGAGTTCTATCTGCTGAATATTGTTTTATACACAATGCAATCCACAGCTTGAAAGACATTAAGCTAAACTCTTATTTACTCATTGATAGCTTCTATCTACTGCAGAAAAAAGAAATATGCAAAGAAAAATTAATTAAATTAGCTCATAGTATAAATGTCGAACATATAGTCATGTATCAATATATGATGCTAGGTGAGCCTAAAAAATCCTCAAGCAATAATCTGTCAAAATGGCGAAAGCTAGTCTTTAAAATTTTCGACATATTGGATGATACAAGAATCGCTGAAAAAGGATTTACCTATAGGGTATTCCAATGTATCTATATCATGTTACTAACGAATAATTTACCTAAAAGCTTTAAGTTTATTGTTAAGTCTTCATTATGAAAATGTATTCCCTGTATTTTACCGTTATTTCTCTGTGTATCTTGTATTTTAATTTATGTAAAAGTCAGGAAGTTAAAATAATTGATTTTGAAAATATCCCTGTAGGTCATACATATGATAGAAATGATACACTTAGTATTTTGGAAAAGAGTCGCAAGAGAATTGAACTGCAATCTGAAGTAGGTGATGTCAATATTCAATATCAAGGAGGGAATTCTAAGCAAAGAAAAGCAGTAATAGTTGAAGATCCCGTTAATCCTGAAAACAATGTAATTCTATTTGAAATTGCGGATGCCAATTGCTGTGGGGCTAAACGCGGTCGTGTACAACTTAATGCTTATGAATTAGCAAATCTGAACGAGTTAGAGCTTAGCGTTAGAGTATTTTTGCCACATTCAATGAAACATATCGAGAGTTTTCCTGGAAGCATGAATTTTCTAACTATCTCAGAATGGTGGAATGACGTGGGTTGGGGAACTGGAAACCCGTTTAGAATAAGCTTGAATCTTGTTAAAAAAACTGGTGATGTTGGTTCACCACTTATTTTTGAAATCAGATCTCAGGTAAAAGATGAAACCAAAGTTGTACAGTGGCAGGGCAGCGTATGGAGCGCAAAAAACGAAGATTTCGTTGTTCCATATGGCGAGTGGTTCAAACTTACATACCATTTTAAAAACGGAAATTCGAAAAATGGTTTATTCAAACTTGATGTTGACTATAAAGGAAAGAAGGTTAATGTTTTCGATATTAAAGATTGGACCCATAGCCCTGTAGACGAAAGCCCATCAGGTTTAAAAGCAATAAACCCGATGAAGCTTTATGCGAACTATCAATTAATTGAACACATGAGATCAAAAGGAACATCTTTAAAAATATATTGGGATGACCTTGAGTTTAGACATATAAATTAGCCTTCAACTTTTCTAAAACAACTAACATCTTTTGTCCAGTTCTCTATGTATCTTGAATTTTTTCCATATGAATTATCAATAACAATGTTTGGCTTGTTTAATAGACAAGAAAATATGTGTCCATGTAGACGCGATGTTTTCACCGAATCATAAGATTGAAAAACTAATGACAGTCTTTTCATTATTCTGGCAGCGATAGTGCACCATATTTTATATTCCATATCACTAAAGAACATAGTGCTTTTCTGGATATTAACTAGAATACGAATTGCATATTTCTCACGCTTAGTTAATATGTCTACCCAATCATACCCTTGGCTGTTGCGGTCACTTGCTTCTTTGTCTTTCCTCATAAAACTAAACTCTGAATTATTAGTAGATTGTTTAGTCTCAAAATAGCCTAACAAATGATGTGCGATATCCGGAAACATTACACTCTCAACACCCATTGATTTAAAAAGTGAATTAGTTTGAACATCTCTTGCGAAGAAGACTGAATTTTTTGCCTTAGATATAACTTCCTTATCTGCCAATACATTTTCTTCATTCTGATAAAAAGCTGTTTGCGGGAATAGAATAATCGAAGCTTCTGGAAAATTACTAATTACATCTAGTCTTAATTTTTGATGATGATGATAAAGGTCACCAAAATTACCTCCACCATGTAACAGAATAGTTGTGTTTGGCTTCTCGTCTAAAATACGTTGAATTGTATCGATAGAGTAATTGTGACAGCTAGCTGAATAATGAATTGTATAACCATTATCCTTTAAAAACTCAACTGTACCTAAAAATATAAGTAAATCACCACCATTTGTGTGTATAGGATAGTCAAGATAGATAACATCCTTTGTCTTGAAATAGCTATTGATATCATTTAGTTTGCTTTTAAGTGCATCCATCTGACTGTCAAACAAGCTTAAACTCCTTAAATGTTGGATTCTAATTTCTCAATAGAGAAAAAACTGATCTGTTATTTGATACTGTATAAACAAACTTAATTAAAGATACTATTGCCATTATATATAGAAAATCTTCTAATAGTAAACTTTCTTTAGATGTAAGAACTATCGTCAAAATAGTAAGAATAATGCCAATTAGTTGTCTTTTATTTATTAAATCGTACTTCGAATCTAATACCCACTCTTGACTTATTTGCCAAGCAATACCATTTAATACGGAAATTAAAATAATAATACTGAGATATTCAGAGGCTTGTGCATACTCGTGACCGAATAAAATTGAGATAATAAAACCTCCCAAAAATTCTGATGCGAAATAACCAGATACACCAACCAAGATACTTACAAGAAAGAGATTTCTTCTTTGTGTCAAATTATTTCCGTTTGCAACAATATTCATTTCATAGTTTGACAACTGTGTGTATAGTTTGCTGGAAACGCTTTCTAGCGATATACAAATCGCTATTAAACCAATCTCTCTAGCTGAAAAGAATAGAGTTATAAATACCTTGTCTAAGTAAATTGTAAGTACGGAAAGAACCTTAAATCGAAAATATCTTGCTAACTCAAAAGTAAATTCCTTTGTTATTTGAATCTTTTTTTTGAAATTGAAGATGTTTTTGTTAAGTACAAAAAGTACAAATGTCGATAATACATAAGCAAGACTTAGACAAATTACAGCATTGTAGACACTAATTTTATTAAAAAACACTATAGATAATAAAATTATTGCAACTATAGAAAGCGGTGTCACTGTCGAAGAAATAAAAAATCTATTGTTTGATGTGTTAAATCTCGTAATCTCCAAAAGTAATACATTAAGACCTTGTGTAACTGAAAGGAAAATAAGTAGATACACATCATTGATAGTATTCGACAACATTGCATAAGTAACTGCTATCATCACTACTAAAAATAGGGTTGATATCACTCCGAGAAATGTAGATTTTAGACTGAAATATGAACTATTTTTTAAGTTAAACTTATATACTGGTATCGAAAAGGAGGAAAATAATATTGTGGAAATAATTAGCGCAGGCAACTGATATGAATATAGTTCGCCACGGTCCTCTACACCAAGCAATCTAGATACTATTATAGAGTATCCGATACCAGATAGGAGTGAAATTGCAAAAGACAGTACAAACTTAATTGCTTTCATCGTTGAATTCTTTAGCGATGTAGTTATTCAATTCAGTTTCAGAGGCATGCTGAAAGTAAAAGAAATCATCGTTAAAATTTATAGGCCGATTTCTACCATAACCAAATTTCATAGTTTCATAATTTGAAAGATTCTTGAATAACCAGCAAATTACTCTTCTCTTTAATTTTCCAAACAGACTAAATTGTTGCTTAAATAAGAAATGAGGCAACATCATAAAGAGAGAACTTGTAGCAAGGGCAAATTTTACTTCGGGTGCTATTTCCGCATCTGTGTAGCTTATTTTGTTAAGATTGGATAAAAATCCATCAATAGCTTTTTTTCTTACTATAAAAAATGATTGTTGTAATGGTTGGCTATAGTTATCAGTAGCACCAAATAGAAAATCACTATTACCCATTGTCTCTATTGACTTTTCAATGATACCAGTTCCTGATAGCAGAACATCTTGCTCCACGTACACATAAAACTCAGCATCAGAAAAAGAAGCATATTGCATTGACATAATTACAGATGCAGTCCAACCACAAAACTTAGAATTTTTTAGATTAGTGGCGTGACCTAAGTTAATAGGTAACTCGATAATTCTTAAGGGTAATGTGCTATCCTCAAAATTAGGCTTTATTGGGCTGGCGCTGTCAATCACAACAATACTTTCTGGGTTGCAATTTTGGATTATAGCTTTTTGCCATAGTTCGTTGAAACTTGCACTTCGAATGTAATCTTCTCCATTGAGAAATTTTAAATCACGTTCTTCATTCTCTGTACACCACCAACCGGTGCCTATAATGTATCTGGACATCTATTTTTTTCCGAAGTAGATTTTAAAAATTTGTGTGCTATAAAGAAAAAACCGAAAAATGGTGCTATCAAAGATGACTGAACCGCATGGCCAGCAATTATCATCACGACAAATGCTAAAATCGCATTAAATTTTAGTGTGGAAATGCAAGTGTTTTCTAGTGCTGTGTTTGCTTTATTCTGTCTTATTTTTATAATTGTGAAAATGCTTCTAGAGAATAGAATAAAAATTACTAGTCCTAAAATACCAAAGGCTTCTATTAAATCAAAGAAGTTGTTTTCAGCTTCACCTATCCAGCCATAACCTGTAACAAGAAGATAAGGTTCATTCGCTAACTTATCTAAATATTCAGAAATATATTCCAGTCTTTTATGGCCGCCGAATACAAATGATTCTATACCATAACTATTAATCAAGAAATACCATCGATTAATAGCTAATTGAAAGTGAGGAAGCCAAATTGGGATTGTACTTATTATTGCTACCGATATAAAGCTAGTTGTTATTAGAAATATAAATTTTCCATGATTGTATAATAGGCTTAGCGTAATTAGCGATATTCCTAAAAGTGCAACTTTACTTAAAATAAAAAATGAAGCAATCGTGGATGTCGTAATAATTATAAGCAACTTAATCGGTTTCGATTTGTTCAGGAAGAGCATAGACCCATATGACAACATGAAGGTGATACCCACTTCATTTCCGGCATACAGTAGACCTGTTCCTCCGATTGCAGTTTCGTCAGCTGAATTGTAGTTAGAGAAACCTATTCCAAACGAGCCTAAAAAGATGTTTAATAGCAACATTATATAATTTATTGTTATGATTTTTGATACTAAATCTTTTTGGTTATTTTTAACTAGAAAGTAAAGAAAGTACGCTATTCCGAAGTTGTTAAAAATTTTAAAAAGTATCGATATGCTTCTTCCATCTTCATCCGTTCCTACTAATTGATGTAGAAAAATCAATGAGAATAGAGATGCTGAAATAATCACTAAATATAAAAATTGCCTTTGAAACGTGAAGGATAAAAATAAAAATAGTAATAGACTTACAAAAAGTTTTCCAGCTGCTATTAGTGCATTGAGTGCATTGATTCCTTTCAATATCATCAAACCATTGATCGTTTCAATTGCGATTATTGAAAAGCAATATACCAATAATAGTGTATAAACTAATTTGATTATCTTACTGTTTTCATCAATTTTTTGTAGTGATGCATTCATTGTTTTTAATCAGTTTAGCTGGGATACCTACAGCTGTGCTGTTATCAGGCATGTCGATCATGACGACAGCGTTAGCGCCGATCTTACAGTTGTTACCAATCTTTACTGGACCAATTATCTTTGCTCCGGTACCTATGTATACGTTGTTTCCAAGTTTGGGGCCTCCTGGATTCTGTTCGTGTCTCCCGCCTAAGACCACACTTGTTCCAATTATACAATTTTCACCTATCTCTGAATTTTTGTGAATCACCACAGCCATTCCTCTGTGACTACAAAAGGTTCCTTTACCAATTTTTGCTCTTAGTGGAATGGTGCAGTTGAAAAGAGCATATATTAGTCCTTCCATTATTCTTGGTAAAAACGGTATTTTTTTTCTCTTAAACCAATTTCCAATTCTGTGAAACTGTATCGCGTTGTAAAATCCGCCTTGCATCTACTTTATACCCCATGAATCTGTTATTTCTGAAAACCCCATATCATTTAGGCTCTTAATGTCATCCCTATAATAATCTTGTAATCGACTTCTAAATTTATCATCGATCATTGTTTTGCCATCAGTTGAACTATTTAGCGACTTGTATGCTTTTAATAGAGTTCTCTTTATTTTGGGGTATCTGAAAAAAATAGGTTCCATAATAGAGTTTGTTTTTAGAGCGATAGCTTGAATTTTCGCATGCTTGTATGAGGTGGTAACATTATTTTTGTGAAATACATAGTTATCATCAAAATTGTTATCCATTTCCATTTTAGCGAAGATTTTATTTATCACATCCCTTGGATTCATAACAATTTTTTCAAATGAAAATACGGAATAATTGTCCTTACAGTGTATTTCAAAGTTACTAAGGTGTTTGCCGTATTTACCGGTATCAAGAACCTTTACACTCCAATCATTTAGTTTTTCGGGTATATTTCCTGTAGCATCATATTCTAAACAATGTTCAAAATATTCTTCAATTTCCATTTCTTTAGGGATGTAGAGTCTTGATTTCCTGAAATCGAAACTACTTATAAATCTATCTATTGGATTTCTTAGACAGAAAACTAGATGATACGATGTGATTGTTTTTGCTATATTAATTGCGGCTATTTCACTATCTGATAGATAGCCTGGTGATGCTTCTAAGAATGGTTTTTCAGAGCTATTTAGAGCGAACTCTTCAATATAATTCGTTTCAGATAAATTTTGTGTATTTCGGAAATAGTCGGTTTCTTTCTTTCTCGATTGATTAAAGCTCTGAGTATCTATCAAGTATTGGTATAACGAAGTTGTTCCTGATTTTTCACTTCCAGCAATTATCAGATATTTTTTATTCATTCGTTATTTCCTTAAAAAATTTGTTAAGATCAGTAGATACATTCTCTGAGCGATACTTTTCTATCCTTTTTCTTAAATTATCTTTTATAAGATTCTCTTCTTCATCAGAGATTAGTAAAGAATTCTCAACTAAATTTATGTAGTCACTAGTATCGTTGCACATTAGTCGCGTTTCGTTCCCTATTATTTCCCCGATTGCACCTTGATTTACCACAAGTGGTATCGCGCCACAGGCGATAGATTCCACTAATACTAAGCCTAAAGACTCACCTTCTCTGTGGGAAGGAAACAAAAAGAAATCCGCACTTTGAAACGCTTTTGATAGTTCATTTTGATTCAGTGCATTGAACATTTTACACTTATTGGCTTCAATCAATGGAGCCAATAGCGTTTCTACTCTCTCTTTCTCAGGGCCATTTCCTATGAAAATGAAATTTACATTCTCATTTTTTTTTGCAATTTCAATTGCAGATTGAGCTGCTATCTTTGCTCCTTTCCCCGGAACCATTCTACTAGCGAATATATAAGTTTTTACTTTTCTAGGGCCAATATTTTTCTCGAAAAAAACTTTGCCGTCATACCCGCCGGAAGGTGAAATGAATATCTTGTTGTCATCAATATTAAACTTTTCTTTTACTTTTTCTTTAAAATATTCGGAAGGTACTATAATTTTTGTTGCTATTGAATTTGAATATTTGCAAATCAATTCCTTGATATTTGATTTTAGCCAATTTTCGTTTTTTTCGGGGAACGCATCGCTTCCATGGTAATTAATAACTATTTTGAACTTAGAGGAAATTAATTGTGCGAGCAATATCGGTGGCATACTGTGTGATACATAATGTACATAAATAATACCTCTATGGCTGAGCGCTTTCTGAAATGTCTTTGCATAGAATTTAATATAGCCTAGGGGTCCATTACCATAATGTGGTAGTACGGATAATGTCTTATAGAAGTACTTTTCGTCTAGTTGCTCAAAAACTCTTTTTACAAAAGTTCCAAAGTAAGGTTTGCTTTCTGTTGGGTATAAATTTGCGACAAGAAGCAAATTTTTCACTGTTTGCATGATTAAATTTTCTCTAATAAATCGATAAGATTTTCCACGAATTGATTTCTATTTTTAGAGTCGTTGGCTGAGCATTTTTCCAAGTCATCTCTATTCAATAGTTCCTCATATTCTTCAAAACTTCTTGCGATGTATATGCCTGTAACATTAGAAAATTTATTTGCTGTTGCTGCTTGATGATTGTTTCTATGTTCCCCTAATGTAAATTCTCTTGGGATCATTATTAAAGGTAAATTATTCTCATGTGCTGTAATAATAGTACCTATACCAGCGTGGCCGACTAATTTCGTACATCCCTTAATAGCATTATCGTATTCACTTGGTTTCAGTTTGCTTGAAATTGAGACATTTTTTTTACTGTATTCTAATCCGATCGCCTGAATCTTCACTGTTGCAGTAATGTTTTTTTCAGCCCATTGAAGAGTCCAATTTACTAATCTTTTGAACGGTAATTGGGTGCCGGTTGTTACAAATATATTGTTCATTAAAGTACGGAGCCCTTGAAATTAACATTATTGTTGTTTGCTACGTCTTCCCATTGGCTTAGAACTTCGTTTGATATCTTCTTTGAAATCCTACCTGCCAAAGATAATTCCTCACCGTTTGCTATACTATCGATCCAAATAGTTTTTGCACCAAATAATCTTCCTATTGCTATTGCAATCAGACCTGGTCCCGCTCCAGTTGAGATTATTATTTTTGGTTTAATGGTGTATATGACTTTCAATATTTGAAAAGCAGTTATAAGTATTGAAAACTTACTTGTTTTGTTTGAGTCACGAACAATACTGAAGCTCTCAATATTTTCTTGCTCAGGCAGACCGTTAATGGTAGTAATGAAATGAGTTTTGAAATTTGAGAAAGCTGGCCTGATGAGCATTAGTTGCTTCCAGTGTCCGCCGCCCGACGCTACTGCTAAAAGTTTTTTGTTACTCATTTTATCCTCAGATATATCTTTCTGCTATTCTTTAATATTTCTAAATACTTTTACAAATATTAACTTTTTAACACTAATAGTTTATTTTGATAATAGGTTGATGTTTAGCAGAGTCGGTGTACCAAATCGATTTGTGTCTATATGGTATGAATTACCAATCCAAATTGGCTCTGTTGTCGAATTGTGTCCATGAATTGAATAATCAACACCGTGGTTTACTTTATTCAACTTTTTATTAAATCTTTCCCTATCCCACATTAGCGGAAATGCACAGGATTCAGTATTTTGTGGCATATGCTCCCAACTCCAGGTCGGGGGGAGGGTATGTGAAATGCCGATCTTCTTTCCCTGATAATCAACAGTTATTGCGAGCTGTTGTTGCAGGAACCATTTGCACATACTTACCAGCGTTTGAAAGTCCGCTGTCTGATGCCACTTGCCACCATTTTGCACCCAAAGGCGCATGGCGTAACTGTCCCTACCCATTAATGCTTCCAGCATCATGTGTTCATGATTGCCTAGCACCACATGGGCGTTAATTTCCTGCATATATTCGACGAGTCTGGCGCTGTCGTTTCCGCGATCAATAATATCGCCTAAGCTTATTAGTACATCGTCTTGTGGGTTGAAATCAACTTTATCTAATTCTGATTTCAGCTTTGTGAAATTGCCATCAAGATCGCCGACCACGAACACACGTTTATCATCCTCGATAGTAATGTGTTTATGCAGGCGTACTTTGCTAATGACGTTGGTTTTGACTTGCATTGAACTGACTACGCTAACTTCCTTATTAGGCATAGTGTATGTTTTTCGAGTCGTGGTTTCAAAGAATAACTTTGATGGTCGGGTATGTGCGGAAAGAATTGAGTATAGGCGTAACGGGCGTTACGCCTGTGATATTTATTTTTAGCTATAAAAACAAAGATAAGCCGTAGTCACTTCCACTTTCACATCAAAAGACTGATTCGCTGCGACGTTAAACTCTGTGCCTGTTTTATAAGACTGAAATTCGTCTGAACCGGGCAGTTTTACAATCAGCTCACCTTCAACCACTTTCATCAGTTCATCTTTAGAGGTGCTGAAAACATATTCGCCTGGCAGCATAACACCTGAGGTACACGGGCCGTTTGCTGAATCGAAAGCGATAGATTTTACGTTGTCGTCGAAGTAACTGTTTACACTTAATGACATAGAGAGGTTTTCCATTATTAAATTTGTGCCAGTCTGCCTAATGTTTGTTGTTCCTTCCAGACAAAACTTGCCCGCTGTTATGTTTTTATAAAGTGACTAATAAGCTTTTCGAATAACGGGGCGCGTTCTATGAAGACCATACCAAAGCTCGCTGTAAGGAGGAGCATGCGGTATTTGAGTTCAATAGCGTTTTTCTGCAGATACAAATATACCGCTATACCCGTGAATGCGCCGATCTCGTTTCTTAAAATATCTTCCCACTGAAAGGCACGGTGAACAGTGCTTTGTACATTCTCGATAACGAAGCTGAGTACAAGCACAACCAGTAAAAAAACAGGAATACGTTTCAGGTGAGAACCTTTCAGGTAGGGATAAAACACCAGAGCGAATGCACAAAAGAATACGATGTGACATGAATTCAATAAGGTTGCACCCAGCTTTGTTTTAAAAAGCTGGGGAACAGGAATGAAGAATAAGCCTGCTAACAGGATGAACCCGACAATGAGATAGGGAAGGTATTTAACAGGGTAACGGGATTTTCTATCCGGATGTCTCAATCCTTGAGCCTCGTAGATTGTTTCGTTTGAGGAAACTATACGCCAGATAAGTGCTTTATTTCAGCTAAGTTTGTAAGGTTTCGTTACTTTGCCTTCGTTTCAGGCTCCCACCCATTCAAAATATTAAACCGCTTATAAATATCCATTTTTTCCACGCCTAGCTGGGGGCGCTGTTCGTTAATGGCGTAACCCGGACCGCTGCTGCCGTATTCCGCAAAGCGTGCATCGTTGATGGGGTCGAATTCTTTTCTGCCGCCTTCTTTGGTCGAACCGCCCATGGAAGCCCAGCCGGTTGTGGTGATGTGGGCGTCCATCCAGGTGTTGATAAACACGGCTTTACCGATGGCAAAGGGATTGGCATAGCGGCCATCGTCGAAGGTGGTGGTGGGATGCCAGGGTCTGCCCAGTGGCACGGAGTTGTCCGGTACGCCTTCTTCACGCAGCAGTTTGCAGTTTACGAAGGTCAGGCCGAAGGTATCTGAAATCAGCGTGCTGGGGGCTGTGATGTAGCCGGTGATGTCCATGTCTTTCCCTCTGGGGCGGGAATAGATACTGACAGTATCGAAATAGGCATTGCCGTCACCGAATATGAAATCCACATTGCCACGGATTTCGCCGCCTTTGAAGTAGCTGCGGCCGCCACGGACGTACAGGGTGTCCTGATAGCCGAGCAGGGCAACATTCTCGATAAAGGTTTTGTCGGTGTATTCTGAAATTTTAAGGGCGACGGCCTGCATACCGGATACTCTGGCCGGGTCGCTGCTTTCTCTGGCATCTTCGGTTAAAAAATCGAAGCCGTTCTCGATGGTGAGGTTAGCAATGTGTACGCCGGGACGGGTAATTTCCACAGTGGCACTGCGTGAGGTGCCCCAGTGTTCTTCACTGCCACGGGTAACGGCTTTGCCGGCGTAGCGGTCGAAGACAATTTTGGTCTGATCCATACCGGCACCGATAAGGGTGATGCCGGGTTTATCTATCACCACGCGCTCGTAATATTCTCCCGGCGCGACGGCGATGGTCCAGCCGCCCTCCTGCGGGGCGGCGTTAATGGCTTCCTGTATGGATGAATAATGTGTTTCGTCGATGGCGGTACTGGCCACAATGGCATCAGCAGTGACAGATTCAGGTAAAAAGCGTTCCGGCTTCTCGCTGCTGCATCCTGCTAACAGTACGACCAACAACAAACAACATATTCTAGACATCAGGGAGTTCCACGGTTTTTCCGTTCACACGGATATTTTGCTGAGAGATATTATCTATATTCTCAATTATGGATTTTTTATCAACCTTCGTGAATATCAGATTTTTCAGCGCCACGCCGGTAATGGGCGTGTGATCGTACCCGCGCAGCACAAAAGCCCGTTCGGCATGTTGCACATACAGGTTCTCGATGGTGATATCTTCCAGCTTGGGTGTAAACTCACCCACATCGCCTTCTTCATAGAAGAAGTTAATGACCACGGCATCTTTTACCTGACCCACACGGAACTGACGGTAGTTCAGGTTCTGCAGGTGTCCGCCGCGGATGGAGTTGGTTTTAATGCGCACGGCACGGTCGAGATCCGGGCTGCTCATTTCACAGTTCTGTGCATAAAGGTTACGCACGCCCCCGGAAATTTCACTGCCAATTACCACACCGCCATGACCGGCTTTCATGGTGCAGTCGTTAATAAGGATATTTTCACAGGGCTGTGCCACGCGGCGGCCATCGGCATTCCGGCCTGATTTAATGGCAATACAGTCATCGCCTGTATCGAACGTACAGTTCTCGATAAGTACATCGGTACAGCTTTCCGGATCGCAGCCGTCAGAATTGGGGCCATAGCTGTGACAGTAAATATCCCGCACGGTCACATTGGTACACAGTACCGGGTTAACCAGCCAGAACGGAGAGTTACGGATAGTTACGCCGGAGATCAGTACGTTCTTACAGCGGTATGGCTGGATGAAAGGCGGGCGCAGATAGTTTTCTTCAAACACGCGTTCTGCCACCGGCACACCGTCTTCGGCCATCTGACGCAGCACATCGCGGGTGTATTTCTGGTTTGCCACGGGATGATCGCCCCATTTGGCTTCTTTCCATTTACCTTTCCACGGCCACCAGTTGTCCGGGCTGCCACCGCCTTCCAGTGTCCCTTCGCCGGTGATCGCCACGTTAGTTTCTTCAAAGGCGTAAATCAGCGGGGAATAGCCCATCAGTTCAGTGCCTTCCCAGCGGGTGAACACATAAGGCTTGTAAAGCTCAGGTTCGGGAATGAAATGCAGTACCGCGCCTTTGGCAAGATAAAAATTGATATTGGATTTTAAATGTACGGGACCGGTATAAAACTCACCGGCAGGCACTTCAACGGTACCGCCGCCCTTTGCGGCCACATCGCTGATGGCATCGCGGATAGCCTGTGTGGCATCTGCATGACTGCTGTTTTCACCGGCTGGCTTTGCGCCGTATTCAGTAATGCTGACATGCAACGGCGGAAATTCAGGTGCACGGATACGCTGACGGATGCGGCGGGCATCGTCGTTCCAGTCGAAATCGCCGGTGGCCACAGGTTGTGTGAAGGTTTGCGTAACACTGCTGCAGCCTGATAACCCCAGAAAACCTGCGGTGGCGGCGCTGCTGCCGGCTAATTTAAGTAAGTTGCGTCGGGATGCTTGAAAACCCATTATTGATTAACTCCGGATGCTATCTGGCTTAAGAAGGTGTGGATCCGCTCTGCGGTTTCTGTGAGATACGGTTCAAACAGCCAGAATGTGTGGATATTGTTGTCGTACTGATAATACTTGCTGGCAATGCCGTGGCTGCTTAGTTTGCTGAGGACTTCGTCTTTGCCGGCGGTAAAGCGCATCTGGCCGCTGCTGATGATAAGCATGGGCGGCGAGTCTGCATCGATATGTTTGGCGGTGGATGCCTCTGCCCAGCGTACCGGCAGCGTTTCATACGCGCCGCCGAACCACATGCCGGCAGCGGATTTGTCCTTGCGTTTATTTTCACTTGCAAGGGCCAAGGGGTGGGTGAAATCCAGCACGCCGTCAAGGTCGACGACAGCGTTTACGCGCACGGCGTCTGCTGAATGTTCACCCTTAAACAGGGTGGTGTTGGCGGTATTACCAATGAGTCCGGCCATATGACCGCCGGAAGAGCCGCCGCCCAGGGCAATTCTGGTCGGGTTGAATCCCCAGGCAGCAGCATGCTCTTTTGCAAACGCCAGTGCGTCGTTGATGTCTTCAAGCCCGGCAGGGTATTGCGCTTCCATGGATAACCGGTACTCAGGAGAGATCACCACATAACCTTGCTGAGCCAGTAAATTCGCCAGCGGGTAGAAATGGCTTTTATTGCCTGAACGCCAGCCGCCACCGTGAATGAACATAATCGCCTGATCATTGGCTTTGTCTGCGGCGGGCAAAAATACATCCAGATGCAGTTCACGGCCGTCTGCCACTTTATAACGGCGGTCGAATAACACCTGCTGACCTTCAGTGAAGGAGAGTACCGGCTCTTTCAGCTCCGGATGTTCATCACGATAGGCATAGAAGCGCTGGGAAATGCTGTAGCTGTCGTCCACCGGATAATCTTTGGCGCTCACCGGCATGCTGCCGGTGGCACAAATCGCGCACAGGGCTGCGGCTGTGAGACGGCGAAGCCGTGCGCTGACATCAGATTGTGGCATGAAAGCCTGTAACATGATTAAGGTCTCCGTCGCGGCAGAAATCTGAAGTAGTTCACCTTCAGCGATGCCGGGGCGCTTTGTTTTGCATCAGACAGTTCATCAGACATTGCGGCGTCTGCATCCGCAGACACACTGAACAGGCCGGTTTTCGCGCCGACCCAGCGGCCCCGTCTGGCTTTAAACTGTTCGCCCACCACCGTAAAGCGGGTTGCGTTGCCGCTCTGCGCGGTGCTTCCGGCGGCTTCCGCGTTAACGCGGTAACTGAATATGGCGGTGGCATCACCGGCCATCACATAGCGCAGTTCGATGGTTCTAACGGTGGCATTGTCATCTGCTGTTCCATTTTCACTGAACAGTGCATTTACCGGGCCATAGTCGTGTACCGACTCATCGCAACCGGTGCGGGCGTTTTTACACTGCGCGTAAACCAGATGGGTTTCGCCATCTACGGGTTTTAATCCAATCCAGGCATAATCTTCACCGAACAGCAGCAATCCGCCTTCGGCCTGTGCACTGTCTTCCTGCAGAATGATTTCAGCGCGCACGTCGTAGGTCAGCGCCGGCAGCTTTTGCAGTAATAGTGACGGTGTAGACCAGAGATTATCGCCGGTGGTGGTGATTTTGGGCTGTGCCGGTAAGGTGAGCACGCCGGACTGTTTGTCGATGCTGTACCAGTCACGTTCCCAATTGGCATTCCACTGCCACTGAATGCCTAGTTCGTCATTGAATTCATCCGTCGCGGGCTGAGGTTTCACTTCGCCCGGGATATCAGTCAGTGGTTTTTTCCAGCGGTACACCGGTTCGCCGGTACCGTCACCGTCTTTGTCTTCACCGATAACAGGCCAGTCGTTTTCCCAGTGCATGGGTTGTAAATGCACAATGCGGCCGTATGCTTTGCGGGACTGAAAGTGAATAAACCAGTCTTCGTTTTTATTGGTGTGGATCCATGAACCCTGATGGGGACCGTTAATGAGCGTGTCGCCCTGGTCCATCACGGTTCGGGGTGTATAAGGGCCGGCGATGTTGTCAGAACGGAACACCGACTGCCAGCCGGTCTCCACGCCGCCGGCCGGGGCGAAAATGTAATAGTAGCCGTTACGTTTATAAAACTTGGGGCCTTCCAGTGTGCGGTAACCGTCAATGGCATTGCCATCGACCACATGGGTATACGTGTCGCTTACCTGTGAGGCATCACCGGACATTTCCCGTAAGCTGAGCACATTGTTAAAGCCGGCGCGGCTTTTTGCCCAGCCGTGGAGTAACCAGGCTTTGCCATCATCATCCCACAGCGGGGTAGGGTCGATAAGGCCTTTGCCGGCGAGAATTAATTCCGGTTCGCTCCATTTTCCGGCGGGATCGGCGGCTGTGGTCACGTAAATACCAAAATCGGGGTCAGGGTAAAAAATCCAGAACTTACCGTCGTGATAACGGATATTTGGTGCCCATACGCCGTTACCGTGCTGGGGTGTGGCGAACACATCCAATGGTACCTGCTGTGGCAGGGCGTAGTTGATAAGTTCCCAGTTAACCAGATCGGTAGAGTGCAGCACCGGCAGGCCGGGGGCGGCGTTAAAGCTTGATGCTGTCATGTAGTAGTGGCCGTTAACGGCCACTACGTCAGGGTCGGAATAATCGATATGCAGGATGGGGTTACGGTATTCACCGTTCTGCAAATCTGAAATCCACAGCCGCGGATCGTTTGCGTTATCTTCAGCGCTGCTTGCGGCTACCGCCGGCGATTTTGCTGCGGAAGACTGCGCATCTGCACAGCCCCCCAGTGCGGCAGTTGCTGCCATAACGGCCAGCGCAGGTGCGCAGGGCAGAGATTTCAGAGTATGCAGAATGCCCATGATTATTTTTCCAGTTCCAGTGCTGCCAGAATGAACGGGCCCACGCCTTTGGCGTCGTTAGCACGCACCGGTTCGCTGAGGTAGTAATCGAAAGAACCGTCGCGGTACGGGTTGCCGCCAAGACCGGCTACGGCACAGATGTTGTTCAGGCTGATAACATTGTTCGCGGGGTCAACAGAAATCATCTGATCTTCCATACCGGCAAAGCCTTTTTTCGCATACGCCATGTAGCTTTCAGGCAATACGTTCATGTTCACAGCTTTGGCAATGGCATAAGTCAGCATGGCTGTACCGGAACCTTCCAGGTAGTTACCTTTCTTATCGCCAAGATCCGTTACCTGATACCACGCACCGGTTTCATCCTGATATTTCACGGCCTGGTCTACAAAGTTCTGCAGGCGGGATACCAGCCACTCACGTTTTTCATCCTGCGACGGCACAATTTCCAGTACATCCACAATGGCCATGGCATACCAGCCTAACGCACGTGACCAGTGATTAGCAGAAAGACCGGTGCCTTTGTCTGACCATTTCTGATCCCGCGACTCATCCCAGCCGTGACGGGGCAGACCGGTATTGTCGCTGTACAGGTGTTTTTCAATCAGCTCAAACTGCATGTATACATCATTAAGTTCTTCAGGGTCGCCGTAACGCATGATGTATTCGGCGTAGAAAGGTGCGCCCATGTACAGGCCGTCCAGCCACATTTGTGACGGATAACGCTTCTTGTGCCAGAAACCGCCTTCGCTGGTGCGGGGATGGTCGTTCAACTGGTCGCGCAGGGTGTCGGCAGCCAGTTTATATTTTTCATCACCGGTTTCGTCGTACAGGAAGAACAGTACTTTGCCCGGATTGATCATGTCGATATTAAACTTGCTGCGGACGTAGGTATTGATGGTGCCGTCTTCATTCACAAAACGGTCGTAGTAGTTTTTGATGTAGGTGAAATACTTCTGATCACCGGTTTTTTCATACAGTTTGGAGAACGCCAGCAGGTTCAGACCATGCACATAGTCCCATTGAGGATCTTCATCCCAGTCGATCATCCACGCTTCAGGAAAGCGTACCATTTCCGATTCGGCCATACGTACAGACCAGGGTTGGGTGTTGTCTAAGTAACTTGATGAATCCGCTGCCATAACACTGGCCGGGGCGGTGCAGGCCGCCGCGATAAGCAGTACGGAACTAAAGAGCTTACGCATGGAGATCTCCAAAATTAACAATTTAAATACTTAACGTGCTACCGGTAGCATAATGAGGGGTGAGATGTATGTTGTCAAGTTGTTATAGGTAGTGCGTAAGGGTTAACATTCATCCCCTGTGATCTATATAAACAGGGCGCCACGTGGCTTCCATCTCCATACGTATCAATTGGTCTAGCCAATTATCCAGCGGCGCATCAGGCGGTTTCTTAGTCTTTAGTATTAGTTAAACTGTTGTTTACAAAAAATACACAAAAAGTGTTGCCACCGGTAGCAATTGGATCTAGGATGTAAAACAAATGTAAGGCAGGCCTCTGTATCTACCACAGCCTTACATGGAAAAATAATAGCCACGACGGGTAAAATCCTGTGAACGTGGCAGAGAGGATCCGGGCTGCACGGAACATGACATGTAAGTGTAGCGAAATAAAAACGTAGAAAGACCCGTGAGGAATACTCATGAAATTTGCCAAAGGTTTTAAAAAAGCGCCACTCAGCTTAGCCGTTACCACCGCAATTGTAACTTCCGTATCTGCCTGGGGACAAACAGCTCCCGCCACACCGGCAGATGACGACATTGAAGTTATTTCGGTTCGTGCCACCAGTTACGCAGACAGCCTGGCGAAAGCCCTGTCTCTGAAGCAGTCATCAGCCGGTGCCGTAGACACCATTCTTGCAGAAGACATTGCTGACTTCCCTGATCAGAACCTGGCAGAAGCGCTGCAGCGTTTGCCGGGCGTAGCGATTACCCGTGAAGCCGGTGAAGGCCGGGAAATCACCGTACGCGGCCTGAACTCGACGTTCACCCGTGTGCAGTTAAACGGTATGCAGGCCCAGTCGCTGGCTGCCGGTACCGGTGGGGTAAGAACCAGCCGTGGTTTCGACTTTAACGTATTTGCCTCTGAACTGTTTAACCAGTTAAGTGTGCATAAAACTACCTCGGCAAAATTAGATGAGGGTTCCTTAGGGGCCACGGTATCTCTGCGTACCGGTCGTCCTTTTGATTTTAATGAAGATGTTGTGGCGGTAAATGCACAGGGTTCGTACAACGATCAGTCTTCAGAACTGACTCCCCGCTTATCCGGTCTGGCATCATGGACCAACGAAGATGACTCCTTCGGTGTGCTGTTCTCGGCTTCCTTGTCGCAACGTATCGTCAATAACGCCGGTTCAGACACGGGCCGCTGGGAAGATGACACCTTCGGTGCGTGTTCAGCCTGTGATTCAGAAGCCGATGTAGCTGCCGTCAGCAGTGCATGGCACCCGCGCTTCCCGCGCTTTGCGGATAAAACGCACGATCAGGACCGCGTTGGTTTAACAGCGGCTGTACAGTTTGTACCTTCTGACGACACACTGATTTCAATTGATGCCCTGTATGCAAACATCGATTCACGCCGTGACGAGCCGTTCATGGAAGCGATTTCTCTTGCGCGTACCGGTGCCACCGGTGTCCAGCAATCAGACGTGACCGCGTATCAGATTGACGGCAACAACACTATGTACGCCGCGACCATTGCCGATGTTGATGTGCGTTCTGAATTCTTTGTGGCTGAGTGGGAATCTGAATTTACCCAGTTCAGTGTGAACATCGACCATCACTTTACTGATGAACTGAGCATGAGCTTCCTGGCCGGTACGTCTCAGTCGACGCTGGACAACCGCGAATCTACGGTTATTTATGAGCACTTCAGCGATAACGATGAACGTAAGATGCTGGAGTACGCAGAAGCCAGCTCAGCAGTAAGCTATGATTTCTCAGATATGCTGTCTCCGTCTATCGGCTACAGCTTCGATACGGCGAATCCGGCGAACTGGGAAGTCTCTGAATTCCGTGACCGTATTTATGATGCCGAAGCGTCTACAGACACCGCCCGTCTGGATTTGAACTACCTGCTGAATGACGAAGTCACGCTGAGTGGCGGTGTCACCTGGCGTGAATACGGCTATGAAATTGCCGGTGTGCGTGCAGATGCGTCTTTTGCTTCCCGTGATGAAGCAGACGGTACAGTTGACGGCAACGCCTGCGGGATCAGTAACGTAGTCACAGACGCCGACGGTGAAGTGGTCTCTTTCGGCGGCCAGAGCTTCTTTATGGCTGACGGCGACAAGATCAACAACTTTGTAGACAGCGGTTGCTGGCCTTACAACGTGCGTCCGGGTGATACCCGTGCCGTAACAGAAGACAGCACAGGTATTTACGCTCAGGCCGATTTCAATACGGAAGTGGGTGACAAGGTGCTGCGCGGTAACGCCGGTGTGCGTCATGTGAAAACGAACCTGGAATCTACCGGTATCATCAACGGTACTGAGGAAGTGACGGTTGAGCACGATTACACAGACACATTACCGTCTGTGAACCTGGCGCTGGAAATGACCGATGAGTTAATTCTGCGTGCAAGCTGGGCGAAAGTAATGTCCCGTCCGAATCTGGGTACGTTAAGCCCGGGCGGCAGCGTGTCGATTTTCGGTGACTACCGCGTGTCTTACGGTAACCCTTACATTGAGCCGTTCCGTGCTGATGCCACCGACTTTGCTGTTGAATGGTACTTCGACGAAGGCGCATTGTTATCACTGGCGTATTTCGTCAAAGATATCGAGTCGTTCCCGACTTCAGAAACTCAGTTCCTTAGCTGGGCAGAAACCGGCTTACCTGAGTCATTACTGGGGGCAGAGCGCGACAACCTGATTGATGAAACCTTTGAGGTTCGCCGTACTGTTAACGGTACCGGTGGTGACCTGAGCGGTTTTGAAATTCAGTATCAGCAGCCGCTGACCTTCCTGCCTGGTCCTGAGTGGATGCAGAAGTTCGGTGTACTGGCTAACCTGACACTGGTGGATTCTGAAGTAACTTACGGCGCAGACCGCACCGGCCCGCTGACCGGTCAGTCTGATGAATCAGCTAACTTCACGCTGTACTGGGAAGATGATGTATTCAGTGCACGTCTGTCGGCGGCTTACCGTGGTGAGTTCTACACAAACCTCAGCAGCACAGACGAGCGCAAATGGCGCATCATGGATTCGACTACATACGTTGATTTCTCAACCAGCTATAAGATTTCTGAGAACTTAAAAGTTTCCCTTGAAGGTATTAACCTGACCGATGAAACCATTGATGAGTACATCGATGCGGATGCCATGCGCATCATCAACAGTCAGTCTACCGGGCGACAATTCTTTCTGGGCGTGAGCTACAGAATGTAACACAGTGGTAGTGTGTCCCTTGGGCCATCAGTAATGATGGCCTTTTTTCGTTTAACATAAGGATTTTTCATGAAAAAGCTGATTCTTTCTCTCTTCTTCGCAGCAACGGCTTTCAGCGCTGCGGCGCAGGATCCCACCCGCACGACGTTGCACCTCATCGGCGATTCTACCATGTCCATCAAGCCCAATCTGGCTTACCCGGAGCGCGGCTGGGGCATGTTATTGCCGGCGTTTATTTCACCTGAGCTGGAAATTCTGAATCATGCAGCGAATGGCCGCAGCACCAAACGCTTTATTGATGAAGGGCGCTGGGGAAAGGCGTTATCTGAAATGAAAGAAGGGGATTACGTGCTGATCCAGTTTGGCCACAACGATCAGAAGAAAAGTGACCCTGCCCGTTATGCCTCTGCAGAGAAAGACTATCCGGCGTATCTGCACCGTTACATCAAAGATATCCGCGATAAAAAGGCCACACCGCTGATTGCCAGCTCTATTTGCCGCCGTCATTTTGATGAACAGGGCAACCTGAAGCACACGCTGGATGACTATGTGAATGCGGCCCGCAAAGTAGCAAAGGAAGAAAGTGTAGCGTTCTTCGATATGAACAAACACACCTGTGATTTCTTCGAACAGGAAGGGGATGCCGCCACGGTGAGATACTTTCTGCGCATTCCGCCTGGCCTGTACACCCGTTACCCTGATGGCAACGAAGACAACACTCACCTGAATACGCTTGGTGCCGCGCTGGTAGCTCAGTTCTTTATTAAGGATTTAAAAGCGCAGCAACACCCGCTGGCAAAATACGTGTACCGGGAAACGCTGTAAACGTGCGCTGATCATGAATGGCAGGGCGAATGGATACCGTGCTGCCGGTTTCATTGATATCGAATTCCAGCATGCTTTCAAATCTGAAATCCTCAGGCAGGCGCACAAACTGACTGCTGCCGATCTTGTACAATAAATCTTTATCCATGGTCTGTTACTTTGACAACGTTATATTAGAAAAGTAGTAGAGCCCGGAGGGAAGTCAAGCGGGGAGCTGATTAAATAACCCTGACCCGATAAATTCTCACCGTCACAAAACCTTCATCAAAAAAACTGTCTGCTTTTTTCGTCTGTTGACTCATTACATGTGTTACCCGCGCGCACCGGTACGTTCACCTTTTACTTTGCACATTTAGGAACACACATGAAAAACCGATTTATGAAAACCACACTTGCGTTAAGTGTACTGTCGGGTTTAACGGGCATGACGCCAGCCATGGCGCAGCAGGCCCCCGCCGCAGACGATTCTCTTGAAGTGATTGAAGTGACCTCATTTCGTCGCTCTTTGATTCAGGCAAAAGACTTAAAGAAAGATGCAATTATCTCCCGCGATACCATTTTAGCCGAGGATATTGCTGATTTTCCTGACCTTAACCTTGCTGATTCGCTACAGCGGGTACCGGGGGTGACTATTACCCGTGAAGGCGGCGAAGGCCGTCAAATCTCTCTTCGCGGTCTGGGACCTGATTTTACCCGGGTACAGGTAAACGGTATGGAAGCCATGGGTACGTCAGCGTCACCCATGGATGCCCGTGGTGGCGTAAGCCGGACCCGGGGCTTTGATTTCAACGTTTTTGCTTCCGAATTGTTTAACCGTATTGATATCAGCAAAACCTACTCAGCGGATCAGGAAGAAGGCGGTATTGGGGGCACGGTAGGTTTGTTTACCGCCAAGCCTTTTGACTACGATGGCTTTAAAAGCGCTTTGTCTGTGCGGGGCGGCTACAACAGTAACAGCGAAGAAACCGACCCGCGCATGGCAGGTTTGATTTCTAATACGTGGGACAAATTTGGTGCTCTGGTATCGGTGGCTTACAGTCAGCGACATACCGCTGAATACGGTACCAACACCACCCGCTGGCGTCGCGAAGGTGGCAAAACAGCGGCCGACCCGGCGAACACAGATCTGCAAGCCGATTTGGATTCAGGCGAGTTGTGGTTTCCCCGCGGACACCGTTTTTCCCGTTGGAACAACACGCAGGACCGGCTGGGCATAACCGCGGCTTTTCAGTACAAACCCTCCGACTCGCTTTCCTTCACGCTTGATATTATGCACGCAGAACTGGAAAACAATACTGATGAACATCACTCGGCCGTGAAGGACAATAGCGTAGTTTCTGACCTCATCTGGGAAGAAAACAATGGCCAGAAAGAAGTGGTGTATGCCATGTACGAGGATGCAACCTGGCGTAATGAAAACTCACGACGCTACAACGAATCGGTGTTTGACCAGTATACATTAACCATGGACTGGACGATTACCCCGGCGTTGTATGCCACTGCGGTGATAGGCACAAGTTCTTCTGATTTTGACCAGCCCGAAGTGATTAAGTCGAATATCCATGCGAAACGTATTGTCGATATAGCAACCGATTTCAGACAAGACCGCTTTTACGGCATTAGCTCGTCGCCTGATTTCGATACGACGCAAATCGACGGCTATGAGATGAAAGACATCTACCTGCAGGAAGACTACATCACCAACGATTTTGATACCGCAAAAGTAGACTTTACTTACCTCCTTGGTGATACCGGCGAATTGCAGTTTGGTGTGAATTACAAGAAATTCGAAAACTCTGCCTGGCAGTTAACCCAGAGTAATGCGCAAAACATCGCGCCACAAAATACAGGTGTCACGGCCTTAAATGATGCACTTGTTAATGTATACAACGAGCATCCTGACACTAACTGGTTGCAAGGCGATCTGGACGCGTTACTTAATTTCTATGGCCTGACAGGCTACCAGATTGATGACAGCGGGTTAACGCAAAACGATAAATCTCCCGTCACCGAAGAAACGCTGGCCATGTACGTGCAATACGGTTGGGAAACGGAACTGGCGGGTAAGCCCCTGTTAGTCAGCGCGGGCCTTCGTTATTTCGAAACCGATATTACCGCAGCCGGTATTTCTTCCGGGGTCGCTATCGAAACCACCCGTTCTTATTCTGACGTGCTGCCAACCTTAAACGTTGTGTATGAACTGCAGGACAACATTCTCTGGCGCGCCGCGGCAAGTAAGAACATTACCCGGCCGTCTTTAGGCTCACTTAGTTACAACGCGTCAGTGTCACAAACCTCAGGCGAGGCAATCACCAGCGTAACCATGGGAAATCCCATGCTGGAGCCGTTCGAATCTTTGAACCTGGATACGGCACTTGAATGGTATTTTGATGAGGTGGGTTATGCCGCCGCAGCTATCTTCTATAAAGACATCGACAACTTTATTGTCGATACTACCAGTGAGGTGGTGTATTCCTCATTAGGGTTACCTGCCGCATTACTACCGGCAGACAAAACCGTTGACAGCCTCTTTTACTTGCAACGCCCGGAAAATATGGATGCATCGAAAATAAAAGGTGTGGAGTTGACCTTCTCCCGGGACCTGGATTTTCTGCCTGCACCGTTTGATCACTTAGGTGTTATCGCAAACTATACTTATGCAGATGGTGATGCGCTGTACCGCAATATCTACGGTGAAACGGGTAACGACCAGGAAAAAGCATTTACCGGCTTATCGAAAAATAGCTACAACTTCACGATATACTACGAGCAGGAAGGGTGGGGCGCGCGCGTGTCAGCTGCCTATCGTAGTGCGTACCTCACGGGCGCATCATCGAGCGGTGATCAGGATGAGTCAGGCTATCATGGTACGACATTCATCGACTTCTCTTCATTCTATCAGCTGACCGACACGATTAAGCTGAGCTTTGAAGGCATAAACCTGACCGACGAACGTCAGGAGTTATACAGCGACTCTCATGATCGTGCTTACAACAGCACGACCAGCGGCCGCACTTATATGCTTGGCGCTACTATGCAGTTTTAAACCAGGCCGCATACCGGGCTGGACCCGGTATGCGTTTTTATAAAGGAGATTTACATGGTACTAAAGCCTGTTCCGGTTGCAGCATTGGCTGGTGGATTACTCGTATTGTCAGCCTGCGTGTCAGTTGCGCCGTGCGATACGTCCGGCAATGACTTTTTACCTGATGACGGAAAGACCTGGCTAGCCGGCGATCACCATATTCATGGCAAGTTTAGCGCACAATGGAATTGGAATGATGATCCCCCGTCCCCCATTTTCTTTGGTGATGCCCATTACTTTACTGCGTTAAACGCCAGGATGGCGGCATTTCATCAGCTGGACTGGATGGTGACCACCGATCACGGCGGCCCTAATCACAGTGTTATTAACCGCAATCTGGCTTATCCGGAACTCGTTGCCTCACGAGCAGCAGTGCCGGACATCATGCAGTTTTACGGGATGGAATTTGACACTCCCGGCGCGCGGCACAGCACGTTGATTATCCCGAAAAGTGAGCAGGAAGCAGATCAACTGTTTACGCTGGAAAGCCGGTATAACCGCAGAGAAATTTACCCGGACGAATCTCCCAGAGATACACAGGCGTTCATGTTAGAAGCGTTAACTGCTATGCAGAATATGTCGCCACGGCCGGTCCTGACAGTGAATCATCCTGCCCGGAAAGCTACCGGATTGAATGAATATCAAAAAATTACTCCGCAGAGAATGCGCGAGTGGCAGGACACGGCACCGGATGTGGTAACCGGCATGACGGCTATTCCCGGCCATCAGGCCGCCACCATAAACCCTGACGGCTCGAATGATCCGGACGCGCCTCGTGCAGAATATTTCGGCTACCCCACACATGGTGGCACCGACCAAATGTCGGCTATCGTTGGCGGTGTTTGGGATAAGCTGTTGGCAGAGGGCCGCCGGTGGACGGTAACAGCGGTGTCTGATAGTCATGCGCATTACACCGAAGGCCGCACTGATTTCTGGCCAGGCGAATACGCCAAAACCTATGTACGGGCCACACGTGACTACGACAGCGTGTTGGCGGGCATACGTGAAGGCAATGTATTTATTACCACAGGTGACTTAATTGACGAACTCTATGTGAATATCCGCCAGGGGAAGCAGCGGGCAGATATGGGAGAGATGCTGAATCTGCACGGCGGGGAACCTGTTACCGTTACCGTTGCGTTTCACGACCCGCAAAGCGCTAACTTTAATCACCAGTTTCCTGCCGTCGCGCGCCTCGATGTTATATTTGGTGAGGTGGTGGGCACGTACCCTGAAACAGACAGCGCACCAACCCGCGTGATCCGGCGTTTTTACCCGCAAGACTGGGAACAGCAGGGCGCGTATAAGGTTGTGCAATTTCAGATGCCTGCCCCCAAAGGCAGTGCCTATGTGCGTGTGCGTGGCACAAATGTAAAAGATGAACTGGAACCGGAAGTTGATCCGGCGGGAGAAAACCCCTGGGATGATTTGTGGTTTTACAGTAATCCGGTTTATATAAAGCATACTGATAATGGCCTGGCGTTCCGCTGCAATGAATCTGTCACCGGCGCATGCGATGATAAGTGATCAACAAATTCATTTAGTCGTACCGTCGCTGCATATGTCAGATAAAGCCTCCAGTCCTTCGTTGCAAGCACTGATCAATTCCAAAGTACTTAAGCAATACTTGCACAGGCATTCCGTAAACAGCGAAGAAGCGGCGGACGTTTATCAGGAGTCCATTGCCCGCGTGTTAGAGCAGTCCCGTGCATCGGTCATTGATAATCCTCTTGCTTATGCATTCCGTGTTGCCCGTAATCTGCTGGCGAAGCGCCGGACACACGAAACGTGTGACATTGAAGAGCAGCACTGTTACCGGCAGAACCCCGAACTCTATCTTGAAACGCAGCAGCGGATAGAGCTTATTGCTGAGGTGATTAACGCTATGCCGGAACAACGCAGGCGGGTTTTCGAGATGCGGCGTATTGAAGGTCAAAGCCGGCAAGACATTGCAGCGCGTCTGAATATCTCCGCTGAAGCTGTGACAAAGCATATTTCACGGGCAATGGCAGACATCCAACTGCAACTGGATAAGGCGGGTAAGTAATGGCAAATCAACAGGAACAAGTCTACCTGGAAGCCGGGGAATGGATTGACCGCCTTGCCGACGGTGAATTGGATGCATTAAACCGGCACCGGTTCGTGCGCTGGTTAGAAAAAAGTGAGTTACACCGCGCGACGCTTGAAAAAATGATCGCTACATGGGAAGACCCGACCCTGCAAGCCGCCTTTCTTTCCGCGAAAAAAGCGTCACACCCATCACGCAAACGTACTCTAGTAACATGGGGGAGTGCCGTTGCAGCGTCATTGCTGGCTATTGCGATTATCTGGCCGGATTATCGGGGAGAGACGGTAGCGCCTTCACCACAATTGCTTACCGCCGCGCATGAAGCATTAAGCGATGGCAGTGAGGTGCAATTGCAGCCCACCAGTGAATTAGTCGTGTTATTTTCGGATGATACACGTTATCTAAACCTGAAAAAGGGCCAGGGGTATTTTGATGTAGCCAAAGACCGCAGCCGGCCTTTTGTTGTGAAAGTCGGTTTATCTTCGGTAACAGCTGTGGGTACAGCGTTTAACATTGACCGGCAGGAACAACGGGTGGATGTAGTCGTACACGAAGGTATTGTTGAAGTGCGCGGTAATGCAGACAGTGCTCCGCTTTTACTCAAGGCTGGCGAGCAACTGACTATCGAAAACGGGGTGGCGGGGCCTGTGGAGAAGGTTGATCTGGCACAGCGGGTAGACTGGCGCACCGGATGGATTGAAGTCGAAGATGAGTCTCTGAATTATTTGTTTGAACGGCTAAACCGGTATGCGGAAAAACCCATATTGCCGGTGAACAGTGCTGTAGGAAATCGACGTGTTGCAGGGCGATTTAAATTGGAAGAAACGGCACAGACGTTAGCTATGTTGGGTTCATTGTATAACCTGAATATTGCTGACACACGCACGGGTTATGAAATAAGCCGGCAAGCTGATTAATTCGCTATGAAGAACCGGAGTGTTAAAACGTTTGAAGCCATGGTGTCATGGGTTTCAAGGTGTTTTGTTTCCGGTTGTTTTATCTTCAGTTTTTCGCCGGGCTGTGTGGTTGCCGGTGAATCCCTGCCCGCCGTGAACAGCCCTCTGGTCCCGTTGGCTCAGATTGTTACTGAGTTCAGCCGTGACGCCGGGGAAACTGTCGCATTTGATCCTGCGTTACTGAAAGGGTTAACAGCTACGCCGCCGTCGCGACATACTATCAGTACGCAAGAGCTCTCTGCCTTGCTTCGACCATTTTCCCTTTGTCTGGAGCCAGTGCAAAATGGCCGGATTATCCGCCAGTGCGACTCTCCGCCCAGCGACAATACCGGCAGCTCCGTCGCTACGACCACAGAAAATAACGCCGTAACCCGCACCCATCCTACTGTAGAAATTGAAGTCACCGGATTTCGCCAGTCGTTGATCCGTGCCAGAGAGATTAAGCGTCTTGCAATGGTGACGCAGGAAACGATTTTGTCTGAAGATATCGCGGACTTTCCTGATTTGAACCTTGCTGATGCTTTGCAGCGTATTCCCGGAATCACTATTACCCGTGAGGGTGGAGAGGGGCGGCAAATATCCTTAAGAGGATTGGGACCTGACTTTACCCGTGTAAAGGTGAATGGCATGGAAGCGATGGCCATGACGTCTTCTGCCATGGATGCCCGGGGAAGCGTAAGCCGGACCCGTGCCTTTGATTTTACACTTTTTGCATCAGAGCTTTTCAACCGTATCGATGTGAGTAAGTCTTACTCGGTTGAGCAGGACGAAGGCGGTATCGGCGGCACGGTGATGTTGCATACGCCGAAACCATTCGATTTTGCAGACAGCATCAATACTGTTGCTTATAAGCAAAGCTACAACGGAAACAGCAAGGAATCTGACCCCGGCATTCTTGGCTTATTCAGCCGCCGGAATGACACATTTGGTGGACTTATTTCCGTTGCTTACAGCCAGCGGCATACCACTGAATTTGGCACCAATACAACGCGATGGCGGCAGGAGAAAAAAAGCTATAGCGGAGAGACGGACAGTGAATTACAGCAAGCACTGGAGCAGGGGGAATTCTGGTTCCCCAGAGGACACCGTTATTCGCTCTGGAATAATAATCAACGCAGAATGGGTGTGACGACATCCTTGCAATACGCGCCGGACGATAACTGGCAACTGACGTTGAATGGCATGGCCAGCCGGTTACACAATTCCCTCGATGAACATCATATTGCGGTGAAGGACAACGACGACGTGAGTGTTGTGGTATGGGAGCAGAACCGGACTGACAAGGAAGTATTATTCGCCAAATACACCGACGCAACATGGCGGATAGAAACCCGCGAAGATGAAAACACATCGACATTCTATCAGCTAAGCCTGGACAGTGAATGGCAGGTATCACCAGCACTTCGTGTCGATTTTCTTGTGGGTACCAGTGCCAGTGATTACTCGCAACCTAAAGTAAACAAAGTCAATATTCGCAAAACGGGTGTTGATATTGTTACAGATTTTCGCGAAGACCGCTTTTACGGCGAGAGCTATTCTACCAACATGGATACGGCATCGCTAAGCGGTTTAACGGTAAAAGATCTCTATTTTCAGGAAAATGCCATGCGCTCGTCATTTCATAACGCCAAAACATCGTTGCGTTATTTGCTGGAAAGTGGCGATGCGCTGTCGGCGGGTATTCAGGTTAAATCATTTAAAAATACCGGCGTTGACCGCGCCCGTAGCGTATACCCTGCACAAGGTGATGAGCAGATATCTGCCGCACAGTTGTCGCTGTTTAATAAGCACCCGGATAAAGCGTGGGTACAGGGAGATTTGGCGGCTATTCAATCTTACTATGGTTTGGCAGATATCAAGCTGACGGACGACGACATTGTTGAAAGTACTGACTTTGATGTGAAAGAAGATACCTACGCGTTATATGGCATGTACGACAGCACCGGAAGCTGGCTTGGAAAACCGTTCTACACGCAAAGCGGAGTCCGGTATTTTTCAACCCGTTTTTCTACCTCAGGCCTGCAAAAAGGTGAGCCCGCGACCGTTTCGAAAACTTACGACGATATACTTTTCAGTATGAACGCCGTTCTGGAATTAAGCGACGGCTGGCTTTGGCGCGCCAGTGTGGATGAAAACATCACGCGTCCTTCCATCCACGATGTAGCGATTACTGCCGAAGTCTCTCAGGCATCCAGAAATGAGGGTGATATTGGCCGGATTTTTATTGGCAATCCTTATTTGAAGCCACTGAAGTCAGTGAATGCTGAAACGGGCATTGAGTGGTATTTTGATGAAGGGGGCATACTGGCGATTTCCGGCTTTTTCAAAAAAATAGACAACTTCGTGGTTGAGGAAGTTAAAGCTATGCCATACCGGGCGCTCGGTCTGCCGGCGAGTTTGTTGCAGGAAGGAGACAGCGAAGATGATATCTTTTATGTCAGTACGCCTCAAAATACCGATACCACTACGTTTAAGGGTTTCGAATTAGCATATTCCCGCGATTTGACCTTTCTGCCATCTCCCCTTGATAGTCTGGGCGTTAACGCAAACTTTACCTACGCTGAAGGCAAAACACTGTACAGGAACGTGCAGGGAACTGGCGGGAATCAGGTTAAAACCTTTGCCGGTTTATCAAGGCGTAGCTACAACTTCACCCTTTATTACGATCAGCAACACTGGTCTGCCCGTGTGTCGGCAGCTTACCGCAGCCCCTATATTTTATCCGTTCAGCCCGGAAACACCGATCAGGATGAATCCGGCTACCATGCGACTACTTACATTGATGCCTCAGCCAGTATTCAGTTGTCCGGGTCATTGAAAATGACCATTGAAGGGTTAAATCTGACTAACGTAAGAGAAGAACTGTATAGTGATTCGAACGACCGGGCCTACAATACCACAACGAGTGGACGGACATTTCTGGTAGGGATTACTGCGGAGCTATAGCTTCTTGTGCTGAAAACTAACGCCCTCCAATCAGGAGAGCGCTGCTATATGCTTATGAAACGCGTCTTTTTCCACAATCGCGCCGGGGTAGCTGATGACTGTGGCGGCGACTTTTGCGCCGAAGCTGGCGGAGTCGGTCACATCTTTACCAGACAGACGTGCTGACAGGTAGCCGCCATTAAACGCATCACCGGCTGCGGTGGTATCGACAACGCTCTCTACACGCTCTACCGGTACGATGCAATGGCTGTCCTGTTCGTAGATGTGCACGCCAACAGCGCCGTTCTTCACGATGATCTCTTTAACGCCGAGGTCAGCAACATGCTGGTGGATAGCATCCACGTCAGTGTGGCCATATAACGCCAGATGATCATCACCGCCCGGAAAAGCGATATCTGAATGAGAATAGGCTTTATCTGTCCATAACTGAGCATGTTCAGGGCTTGGCCAGAGGCGGGGGCGATAATTAGGGTCAAAGACCACCTTGCCGCCTTTCGCACGAAAACCATCAATTAAATCGAACAGCTTCAGGCGCTGTACTTCATCCAGAATGGCTAGCGAAATGCCGCTGAAATAAAACACATCCGCGTTGCTTAAATCCCCGCGCATGAGGTTCAGTGTTTGGGTAGCCGCTGAGTTTGCCCGCCAGTAGGCGAAAGTACGTTCGCCGTGCTTATCCGTGCGCACCATGTACAGGCCGAGATTACGGTCTTCGCTGCGGTATACCTGGTCGGTATTGATTTCCTCGTCGCCCATTTTAAACAACAGCTCATCACTTAAGAAGTCCGCGCCGATAGCGGTTAAGTAGCTTACTGAAATATCACGGGCGCAGCGCTTCAGGTACACAGCGGTGTTGTAGGTGTCGCCGGCGTAACCCTTAGAAAGTGTGTCGGCACCACGGTTAACCAGCTCAACCATGCACTCGCCGAAAATGACAATACGGCTCATGGTCGTAACCCTTCAAATGCCTCCAGTGCCTGCTTGCAGGTGTCTGTGATGCCTTGCCAGTTTTCTGCTTTTACCATCTCAGACGGGATCATCCACGACCCGCCTACGGCAAATACATTTTTCAGGCTCAGATAGTCGTTCAGATTACTGCCGGAAATACCGCCGGTGGGGCAGAACGAGATATTCTGAAAGATGCCGCCCAGTGCTTTTAACATTGGCGCGCCACCGCTTAAGTGGGCCGGAAAGAATTTGAGTTCAGTAAGGCCGTATTCGCTGGCCATCAGAATGTCTGCAGGATTACTGGTGCCTGGAATAAACGGCACGCCTGAACTCATTAGTCCGTCTAGTAAACGGGGGCTGACGGTGGGCGTCACCAGAAACTGGCTGCCGGCATCTACCGCTTCTTTTGCGTGCTCAGGACTGAGCACAGTACCCATGCCTACAACCATATCCGGAAATGCTTCACGGATAGCAGTCACAGAAGCCGCCGCTGCGTCTGTACGGCGCACCACTTCCAGGTTTTTAAGTCCGCTGGCTTCCACTGCTTTTGCAATATTCAGGGCTTGTTCTACCGAATCTGCCTGCAAAATTGGCAAAATCGGAGCGCCTTTCACAATGTGTTTAATGCCTTTCATTATAGCTCTCCCAGGCATGCAGCCATTGTTTCAGGTGTAATGTTGCTGAGTTTTTCAACCTGACCGTGCACAGTGTCACGGAATGCCTGGTTGTCAGACAATTCAGCAAAAACATCACGTTCATTCAGTACTGCATCCGTCAGTGCTTTCGTATCGCCGCTGTGTTTTTCAGCCAGCGACAATAAACGCTCAGCCATCGGGTCGGTAATGGTTTCACCCGCCGCCTGACGCTTAGCGATAAACAGAATCCACGCAGCAACAGGCACGCTCAGCAGGTTAAAGCTAGCTTTGGCTTTAATGCGGTCACGTACGGTATTCAGAATGCGGAAAGGCAGCTTTTGTGAGCCGTCCCAGGCAATCTGCGCCAGTAAATGACGGATATGTTTGTTGTGATAGCGGTTCAGAATGTCACCGGCGTAGGCTGATAAATCCATTTTGTCACCTGCATCAATAGTCGGCAGGATTTCTTCTTTCACCAGGCGGCGGATGAAAGCTTCCATATCGGGCTTGCTGATGGCTTCAAATACCGTGTCGATACCACATAATGTACCGGTGTAGGCCAGCGTGGAGTGGGTGCCGTTAAGCACACGCAGTTTGGCTTTTTCAAACAGATGCACATCGTCGGTGAAGGTCACGCCGACTTTGTCCCAGGCAGGGCGGGGACCGCTGAATTTATCTTCCACAACCCACTGGGTGAAGGCTTCACGCTGAATCGGCCATTCGTCGGTCACACCCAGTGCCACAGCCGTCTGGCTCACCAGCGCCTCGTCGGTAGCCGGCGTAATGCTGTCTACCATGGTGTTAGGGAAACAAATATTCTTGCTGATCCACGCTGCCAGTTCGCTGTCGAGTAATTGTGCGAATACCACAACGGCCGCGCCCAGTTTGCTGCCGTTATCAGACAGGTTGTCGCAACTGACGATGGTGATTTCGCTGGCACCGCTATCCTTGCGTACTTTAAGGGCAGCAACCAGTAATCCGATAGCCGATACCGGCTCTTCCGGAAAATCTTTATCGTGCAGGATGTCCGGGTGGGCGGCATCAAGTTTGCCCTGATTGTCCAGGCAATAGCCTTTCTCAGTAATGGTCAGCGTAACGATGTGTGTGGTGGGCGCGGTCAGCGACGCCATAATGGCATCACGGTCTTCACCTAACACGTACACGTTATTCATTGCGCCGATGATCTGAGTGTACGGCTGGTTATCCAATACAACCAGTGAATACAGATTATCCTGGCCGGACAGCTTTTCTTTCAAGCTTTTACTGCGCATAGACACGCCGTCAATACGCCAGTTTCCGCCGTGGGCCATTGCCAGATCGGTATACACCGCCTGGTGGGCGCGGTGAAATGCGCCCGGGCCAATATGCACAATGCCGCTGGTGGTGGCATTCACATCGTATTGAGGCTGTTTTACCTCTGACGGCAAGTCCGCCAGCGTAGAGAAATTCAGACGTGCCATGCGGTTACCCCAGTTTGTAAGCGTTTTTCGCCAGATTATAAGACAGCTGCTGCGCCAGTTCGGCGGCTTCCCAGTCGGCAACGCGGTGTTCAACCACCAGTTGCGCCAGGAAACGGCAGTCGATACGACGGGCCACATCGTGACGGGCCGGAATAGACAGGAACGCGCGGGTATCGTCATTAAAACCAACGGTGTTATAGAAACCGGCAGTTTCAGTAACGTTGTGACGGAAACGCAGCATGCCTTCCGGGCTGTCGTGGAACCACCACGCCGGACCCAGTTTCAGGCACGGATAGTGACCGGCCAGCGGTGCAAGTTCGCGGGCATACACGGTTTCATCCAGGGTAAACAGGATGATATTCAGATTCGCTTCGTTACCGTACTTGTTCAGCAATGGCTTCAGTGCGTTAACGTAGTCAGTCTGCATAGGAATATCGTGGCCTTTATCGCGGCCGAATTTCTTAAACAGGCTTTCGTTATGGTTACGGAATGATCCCGGGTGGATTTGCATCACCATGCCATCTTCCACACTCATGCCGGCCAGTTCGGTAAGCATCTGTGCACGGAACAGTTCCTGCTCGGCGGCTGAGGAATCCCCTGACAGCACTTTCGCAAACAGGCTTTCGCATTCAGCGGCAGATAAGTCTGCGGTGGCGGCAGTCGGGTGGCCGTGGTCTGTAGCGGTAGCACCGTGTTCACGGAATACCTGACGGCGCTGACGCAATGCGGCCAGATAGCCCTGCCAGCTGGTGGTGTCTTCACCGGTGATATCACCCAGTTTAGCGATGTTATCTACGAAATCTTCGCGGGAAGCATCTACCACGTCGTCAGGACGGAAGGTGGTAATAACGCGCTTGTCCCAGCCGGTGCCTTTAATCGCGCCGTGATGAGTCAGCGGATCCAGTGCGCCTTCAGTGGTGGCAATTAACTCAATGTTAAAGCGGTCCATCAGTGCACGGGGCTTGTATTCAGGTTTCGCCAGCTCTTTGGTGATGAACTCGTAGTAGTCCATGGCGTTGTCTGAGCACAGCATGTCGGTAAGGCCGAACACGTTTTTAAATACAGTGTCGAGCCACATGCGCGACGGTGTACCCGGAAACAGGTAGTAGTGGTCAGCGAACAGCTGCCAGATTTTACGCGGGTCTGCTTCAGACTCACCGCCATCCCAGCGGCGGATGCCTAACTGCTCAAGGGTGATACCCTGAGAATACAACATACGAAACACGTAGTGATCAGGCAGAATAAACAGTTCGGTAGCATTCCCGAAGTTTTCGTCGTAGGCAAACCAGCGCGGATCAGTATGTCCATGAGGGCTGATAATAGGCAGGTCCCTGACAGACTGATACAACTCACGGGCGATGCCGCGGGTCTTTTCATCAACCGGAAAAAGCCTGTCTTCATGAAGTAAAATCGGTTTCATAACATTCTCTTTTTTAAAGGGTTACGCCTCGTTTCCAAATAGCAATTTCATGACTGCCATTCTTCTCATTACAGGTCAGTTGTCCTGACGCTGTAGTGAGACAAAGTTGGTACAACTGTGCTGCGCAGTCGTCAATACTGACACCTTGCAGCACTTGTCCCGCATTGAAGTCAATCCAGTGTGGTTTTTGTTCTGCTATTCTGGAATTTGACGATATTTTTATTGTGGGTACAGGGAACCCGAGCGGTGTACCGCGCCCGGTGGTGAATAAAACAATATGAGCGCCACTGGCGGCCAGGGCCGTTGAGCTGACAGCGTCGTTACCCGGCGCCTGCAGCAGTGACAAACCTTTCTGGTGAACAGGTTCACCGTATTTCAGTACGCCGCCGACAGCCGCCTGACCGCCTTTCTGCACCGCACCGAGGGATTTTTCTTCCAGTGTCGTTAAACCGCCGGCTTTGTTACCCGGGGACGGGTTTTCGTATACAGGCTGGTTATGGTCGAGGAAGTATTGTTTGAATTCGTTGACCAGTGAAACAATGTCGTTGAACACGGGCTCAGACACGGCGCGGTCCATCAGCAACTGTTCTGCACCGAACATCTCTGGGGTTTCTGTTTGCAGTACAGTACCGCCGATGCCGGTTAAAATGTCGGTCATGCGGCCAACCAGCGGGTTAGCGGTAATACCGCTGAACGCATCACTACCGCCGCATTTAACGCCCAGAACCAGTTCTGAGGCGGGGATCAGTTCCCGTTTGTCGGCACCCACCGGTTTCAGCATTTCGTAAACCAGACGGATACCTTCTTCAATTTCGTCACCTACCTGCTGTGAATTGTAATAACGCAGGCGGTCTTCAGGTTTATCTACCAGCTCCAGCATGGCTGAAAGCTGGTTGTTCTCGCAGCCAAGACCAACGATTAAAACAGCACCGGCATTAGGGTGAGAAGCCAGTGCTGCCAGAATTGCGCGGGTATCTGTTAAATCGTCGCCCAGCTGCGAGCAACCAAAGGGGTGAGTAAAAGCGCGGAATCCGTCACACTCGTTGGCAAAACGGCGCTCACACTCTGAAGCAATGCGCTCTGCAGTGCGGTTTACGCAGCCAACGGTATTGATAATCCATATTTCGTTGCGGATCCCAACCTTGCCATTTTCTCTGCGATAGCCCATGAACGTGCCATCTGTGGCATTGCTCCCGGTAGCACTTTTCTTCAGGTCTTTCCACGTGTATGCTTCCTGACCGCTGAGATTGGTTTTCAGGTTGTGGCTGTGAATATGGGCACCGGCGGCAACATCTTCTGTTAAATGACCAATGGGAAAGCCATATTTAACAATGTTTTCACCGGCCTTCATGGCCTTCAGGGCAACCTTATGTCCCGCGGGGATAGCATCAGCCAGGGTAAGCCCAAGATCATTGTTTTGGATACCCGCCTCTAAGTCCATTGTTGCTACGGCAACATTGTCCTGCGGATGAACCTGAATCAATTGGGTTTGGTCTTGCATACTTACACTCCTGCTGGCGAAAGGCACCGTTAATTCTGTTAAGACAATGGGAACAGTTTCTTAACATGAATGCCACCGGTGGCATTGTAGGTCAGAATAAACAGCGGATCAATCTTCATCAGTGAAATTCTTTTACTTTTCTGCTTTGCGGGTGGACTCACGAATGATCAGGTGAGGTTTCACCAGATAACTTTCCATGTCGTCCGTCGGTTTGTTTTCGATCATCGCAATAATTTTCTTCGCAGCCAGTGATGCCATGGCCGTTACCGGGCGCTTCACTGTGGTCAGTGACGGGATAACTCTGGCTGCCAGCAAGTTATCATCGAATCCGGCAATAGAAAGTTCTTCCGGCACGCGAATACCCATTTCATGAGCGACTTTCAGTACGCCGGCGGCCATTTCGTCGTTGTTGGCAAAAATGACTGCAGGGCGGGATGACTGAATAAGCAGACTGCGGGCACATTCGATACCGCTTTCATAACTGTTTTTACCTTCGATAACGCGGTTATCGGGTAAATCGATGCCCAGCTCGCGCAGGGTATCGAGGAAACCTTCAAGACGTTCAATGGAAGAGTAGTAAGCCTGCGGACCACTGATGATGGCAATGTCGCGGTGTCCCAGAGACACCAGATAGCGGGCGAGATCGCTGATGGCAGCACGGTCGTCAGACACCACAATGTTCGCGTGGTCGTCTAAATCCACTGACGCCATACGTACATAATTGATAGCCTGATCGCGCAGGGCGGCAGCCAGTTCTTTGGCTTCAGACACCGGCGGCAGGATCACCACGCCGTCGATATTCGAGCGTTTGACGAACTTTATACAGTTGTCGATGAAATCCGGTGAGTTGTAGTGGCAGGGATGAACAACCAGTTCATAGCCTTTTTCTGAACAGACGTTCAGAACGCCCCGTTGCACCTGGTCGATATACAGGGCATCCGGGTTATCGTAAATCATACCGAGCAGAAATGAGCGGGAGGCAGCGAGGCCACGGGCCTGCTTATCCGGAGAAAAGCCTAACTCATCAATGACTTTCTGGATTTTTTCCCGGGTGGCCGCACCCACGTTGGTGGCGCCGTTGATCACGCGGGAAACCGTACGTTTAGACACCCCTGAAAGGCGGGCTACATCATTGATAGTCGGACGTTTATCCATGTTTTTCACTTATTATTATTAGCGTTAACGCTGCTCGTTTTATTTAATCATTGTTGCTCTTTGCACCTCTGACACCTGCTGTTCCCCCTGTAGGGTATCCTGCGGAACGGTCAGGTCGGGTAAGTTTAGCCTTTTACACTGCGGATTCACAATCTTAATACGTACAAGCCCTACCAGTGGCAGGGCTTGTTAATGCGCATATCAGAACCCCAGTGCTGCGGGCAGTGCTTCTGAGAACCACGCCACATAGGTGACTAACATCAGCACCACAAACATCGCGGCATAAAGTGGCAACAATGGCCGGATTATATTTTCCAGTTTGGTTTTTGCGATGGCACAGGTGATAAACAGTACTGCACCTACCGGCGGTGAACACAAACCAATAGACAAATTAAGCACAATCATAATGCCGAACTGCAACGGGGACATACCCAGCTGCATGGCAACCGGCAGAAAGATTGGCGTAAAAATAAGAACGGCCGGTGTCATATCCAAAAATGCACCCACCACAATCAACAACAGGTTGATAAGCAGTAAGATGACAATAGGGTTGTCACTGAGTTCCAGTAATGCGGCGCTGAGCGTTTGCGGAATATTCTCAAACGACAGTAACCATGACATCGCCGTAGATGCTGCAATCAGCAACATAACAATAGCGGTGGTCTCTGCAGACTTAAGCAGAATGCCGGGCAGTTCTCTGGTTTTTACCTCGCCGTAAACACCCACAGACAGAATGAGTGAATACACCACAGCAATGGCGCCGGCTTCTGTTGCGGTAAATACGCCGCCGACGATACCGCCGATCACCAGCACGATAAGAAACAGACTTGGAATAGCGGCCAGTAGTTTTTCGGCGACCACTTTCATGGGTAAGCGGTCTGACAGCGGGTAGCCTTTTATTTTTGCCCAGATGTAGCACACCACCATGAGTGCCAGACCCACCATGATGCCCGGAATGTAGCCCGCCATGAACAGTGCTGCAATAGATACACCGCCACTGGCAATAGCATAAACAATCAGGATATTACTTGGCGGGATAAGCATGCCGGTCGTTGCAGCCGCCGCTGTAACCGCCGCTGAAAAATTAGGGTCATAGCCTTTTTTCTTCATTTCCGGCAGCATGAAACTGCCGATAGCTGAACAGGCTGCAACCGCAGAGCCTGAGATGGCACCAAACAGCATGCAGGACACCACGTTCACCAGTGCGAGACCCCCCGGCAGCGCACCGATAAGTGCCATGGCACATTCAATCAGCCGTTTAGCAATACCACCGCGCCCCATGATCAGACCTGACATTACGAAAAAAGGTATTGCAAGCAGCGCGAAGCTGTCCAGTCCGCCGGCCATACGCTGTGCGATGGTGGTGACCGCAGGTTCAAACTCGATACTCATGAGCATGGCAACCAGCGTCGCCAGGCCTATACTCATCGAAACCGGTACATTAATAAGTAAAAAGAAAAAGAAGCCAACGATGAGGATTATTGCAGTCATTTCCATTACAGCGGCTCCTGTGACTCGTCTATCCAGAGGTTATAAATATTGATGAAGCTGTAGAACACCATGATGACACCGGAAACCGGCAGAACGGTGTAAATCCAGCCCATTTTTACGCCAAGTGCTGCGGAAATCTGATTGAGATCCAGTGTCAGGCTGACCAGTGCGTTACCGCCGACAATAAGTACCAGCACACAAAAGGTAACAACCAGCAGTTCAACGAGGGTCATAATGAGTCTGCGCACAGTTTCTGACTGACGGTTTACGATGAGATTAAAGCCCAGATGGACTTTCTGTCGGTATGCGTAAGCAGAACCTAAAATGCCAATCCAGATAAGCAGGAAGCGGGATAGCTCTTCAGTTACCGAAGCGGGATCTTTCAGCAGGTAGCGGGAAATAACCTGCCACACCACCACCAGAAGGATAGCGGCCATGGCAGCAATCAGCGACGCTGCAAGACTCTTATCAATTAACTTTACTAACTGTCGCATGATTACATCGCCTTAATTTTATCTAGCAGATTACCCACTTCAGAGCCGGCATAGCTGTCGTGGAAAGGTTTTACTGCATCCACAAAGGGTTGCTTGTCGGGATAAATCACTTCCACACCATCAGCAATCACTTTTTCCAGAGACTCTTCTGTAGACGCCTGCCACAATTTACGCTGATACACCACGGAGTCGGCCATGGCCTGATTGAGCCAGCCCTGCTGCTGAGGTGTAAGATTGTTCCAGGTACGCAGCGACATCAGCATGACGTCAGGTACAGAGGTGTGCTCATCCAGCGAATAGTAACGGGCGATTTCGTAGTGGCGGGACAGGTAATAGCTGGGCGGATTGTTTTCCGCACCGTCAACAACACCCTGCTGCAAAGCTGTGTACAGTTCGCCCCAGGAGACCGGTGTGGCTGCTCCGCCCAGCGCACGTACGGTTTTCACCGCTGTAGGGCTGTTCAGTACACGGATCTTTAATCCTTTTAGATCTTCCGGCGTGCGGATAGGGCGGTCAGTAGTATAGAAGCTGCGGCTGCCGGCGTCGTAGTAACCCAGGCCCTTCAGCTTGAACGCTTCCACACCAGAGAGCAAATCTTTGCCCACGTTACTGTTAAGCACGTTCCAGTAGTGCTCATTGTCACGGAACACATAGGGAATACTAAAAATCTGCATTTCCGGCGCAAAGCCTTCCAGCGGACTGGCAGACACTTTGGTCATGTCCAGCGAACCGATTTGCAGCAGCTCAATCATTTCCCGTTCGGTGCCTAACTGGCTGCCGGGATAAATCGCTACCTGCATGGTGCCGCCGGAATATTCGTCCAGGCGTTCACCTAAAAATACCATGGCTTTGTGCACAGAATGCTGGGGATCCAGAGAATGCCCCAATCTGAGTACCACCACGTCACTGTCCTGCTTACTGCCACAGCCGGCAATCAGGCTTGTGATGAATACAAGCAGCAGTACCGGTACAACTTTACGGCGCAACATACTTACCTCAATACTTATCTGAGCTGGTCTGGCGGGAACTTGTCCATATCGTCATAGTCGAGGTTTTCCCCGGCCATGCCCCAGATGAACGCATAGTTCGCAGTACCCACACCGCAGTGAATTGACCAGGGCGGTGACAGCACTGCCTGCTCATTGGAAACAAAAATATGACGGGTTTCCTGTGGCTCACCCATAAAGTGGCAGACTGCCTGTCCGTCGGCTAAGTCGAAGTAGAAGTACACTTCGTTACGACGGTCGTGCTGGTGGGCCGGCATGGTATTCCACACACTGCCTGGTGCCAGACGGGTTAACCCCATTTGTAACTGACAGGTATCAACCACGGTGTTGATAAGCAACTGATTAATATCACGTTCGTTACTGGTTTCCTGACTGCCAAGATGCAGCACATTGGCATCGCCTTTACCCACTTTTTTGCATGGGTAAACATGGTGCGCCGGTGCTGAATTCAGGTAAAACTTCGCCGGATTAGCCGCATCGTCTGAAGCAAACACAACGGATTCGTTATCTTTACCGATATACAGAGCTTCTTCTTTTTCCAGTGTGTAGGTGGTGTCGCCTACAGTGACTGTCCCGGTGCCGCCGATGTTAATAACACCCACTTCACGACGGGCGGTGAAGTAACTCATTTTCAGCTGGTCATCCAGCGTTTCCAGTTTCAGTGGCGCAGAAGTTGGTACTGCGCTGCCCACCATGAAACGCTCATAGTGGCTGTAGACCCAGTAGATTTTGCCGTGCTGCATGAGTTTGTCAGCCAGAAAGGTTTCACGCAGTTCATTGGTGTCGTAAGACTTAACTTCCCGTTGTCCTACGGCGTAACGGATTTCGTGTTCAGTAGTCATGGTGCCTGTCTCTTGTAGGGTTTGTGAGGATCAGCGGGCAAGGAAGCCGCCGTCGACGGCTAACACATGGCCGTTCACGTAATTGCTTGCATCACTGGCCAGAAACACCAGTGCGCCTTTTAAGTCTTCCGTCTCGCCCCAGCGTCCGGCCGGGATCCTTGAAATAATTTCCTTGCTGCGGCCTGCATCGTCCTGCAGAGCCTGCGTGTTGTCGGTACGGATATAGCCGGGTGCAATAGCGTTCACCTGAACGTTGTGCTTGCCCCATTCATTAGCCAGAGCTTTAGTTAAGCCGGCAATGGCATGCTTGCTGGCAGTGTAGGCAGGCACTGTGATGCCGCCGCTGTAACTGAGCATAGATGCGGTATTAATGATTTTGCCGTAACCCTGTTCAATCATGTTGCGGCCAATTTGCTGGCTAAGCAGAAACGCTGAGTCTGTATTTACGCGCAACACGTTCTGCCATTCCTCCAGCGGGAAATCCACGGCCGGGCTGCGGAAAATTGTACCGCCGTTATTCACCAGAATATCGATACCTCCCCAAACAGCCTGTGCGTCATCAGCCAGCTTCTGAACCGCTGCCATGTCTGACAGATCGGCATGCAGGGCGGTAACTTCCACGTTGCTGACGGCGCGGATTTTGGCGAGGGTTTCTTCACATCCGCCTTCACGGGAACTGGCGCAAATAACACTGGCGCCGGATTCGGCCAGAGCGACGGCCATGGCTTGTCCGATACCGCGGCTGGCACCGGTGACCAGCGCACGTTTTCCCGTCAAACTGAAGTTAGGCATGACATTTCCTTTTTGCGTAAAAACGATGAATTTTGCGGGTGTTGTAAATGAACCGGAAACGCATTTTCCGGATAAGCGATGAAACACCACACACAGTTTACAATGTTAACAACATTTAAAATAATTGCCACCGGTGGCAATTGTCAATATATTAGTGCAAAGTATTTCCCCGAATAACGACCTCTAAACGACGAAATCACGGAGCGCAATATGAAGAAATCAACCCTGCCACTGAGTATCATTCTGGCGTTATCCGCTGCCGCATGCAGCCCTGATAAAAACCCGTCTTCTAGTCAGGAAAGTCAGGAAAAACAATCATCTGCAGAATCTGTTGTGAGTAGGGTCAGCGTGAGTAATCCGGCCAGCGGCGCAGCGCTTCCGCAACTTCTGCGTTTTCCGGCAAGCGCTTTTGATGACGACAATGCAGTGACAAAAAAAGTGACAAACTTTCCTTCTGAGTGGACAAAAGATCAGCAGGGAAATGATGTTCTTAACGTTTTAGTCACATTGGATGCCGGTGAAAAAGCCACAATTGCTCTGTCAGATTCAGCCCCGGATGCACCGGATGTTGCTTACACTGAATTGTCGGTTCGTCAGGGCGGTGAATGGGATGGTAAAGAGTACAAAGCAGACGGTTTCAGCTTTGAGAATGTGGATTCTTTTACTGCGCCTCCGCAACTGACTGATCATTCATACTATTTACGTTATGAAGGACCGGGCTGGGAAAATGACCTGGTGGGGTACCGCTTATATCTGGACTGGCGTAACGGCACGGATATCTTCGTGAAAACCGGTAATGAACCCGTGCTGCATCAGGTAGGTCAGGATGGTTACGACAGCTATCATGACCTGTCTGACTGGGGCGGCGACGTGCTGAAAGTGGGTAAAGCGCTGGGTCTTGGCTCTTTTGGCCGTATGGAAGGCGACACGGTAATGCATATGCAGAACGTGGACGAGATGTCCTGGGCACTGGGCCATGACGACAAGCTGTCTGCCGGGTTCACTGTTAATTACAATGGCTGGGATGTGAATGGTAAGAAGCTCGATGCCAGTGCAGATTACGAAATTCACGCCGGTGACCCGTCAACCACGGTAACCGTGTCGTTAAGTGAGACAGCAGATGACCTGGTAACTGGCATTGTTAAGCATGACAACACTCAGTACATCGAACTGGAAATGAACGGCTGGGGCGTCATTGCCACTTACGGTAAGCAAAGCTTGCTGGGCGAAGATGACGAGCTGGGCATGGCACTGTTCTACAAAGTGGACGATATTTCCCGCAAATTTGAAGCGGAATATGACTATTTGATTCAGTTCAAACCGGCAACAACCATGGAATATCAGTTCATGGCAGTATGGCCTTCTCACCCTGACAGCCCGGATGACGAAAGCGGTTTTACAGAACTGCTCAAAACCAAACTCAAAGCACTGGCAAGCCCTGTAACAGCGGGGTAGGTTGATCCGGGAAGCAAGCCGGACGCATGAGCTGGAAAACCTTGATGCGTTTCAAACACGCTGTGAACCCATCCATGGGAGCTCCACAGCAGCATCCCTGCGGCTGAGGGTTTGAAACGCATTCAAAGCTTCCCTTTTGCCCGGGCTGCTTAACGGCCGAATGCATTCAGCCAGTCTGTCCATACGGGGTCGAGTCCGCGTACGGTGAGGCTGTTTGCGACTTCGTTGGCTGAGCGGGTGTCTTCGGTTGAGAATTGCTCCAGTGCTGTTGTGGGAGCGCTGTATCCACCAGGTTGAGTTTGCGATGCGGCAGACAATTGATTAATGGCCAATGGTACGACGTTGTCGCGAAATGTCGGGGATTCCCTTGTGGAAAGGCTTAATTCCACTTCCGGAAAACACAGCCGGTAAGCGCAAATCAGTTGTATGAGCTGCTTATCTGATACCTGGCTTTTCTGTGAAATCTGGTCACCGGCGCAGGGCTTGATGCGGGGGAATGCAACGGAGTAGCGGCTTTTCCAGTAACGCTGTTGTAACAGGCTGAGATGTAATGCGGTAAATGCGCTGTCCGTCCGCCATTCGGATAGCCCGAGCAACGCACCCAGACCGATTTTGTTCATACCAGCTTCGCCAAGCCTGTCCGGTGTTGCTAACCGCCAGTCGAAATCCTGCTTTCTGCCCCGCAGGTGATACTCTGCATAGTGAGCGCGATGATAGGTTTCCTGATAAACCAGCACACTGTCAGTTCCGGCTGCTGCAAGGGCACGGTACTCATCTGTGGAAAGCGGTTGCACCTCCATGGCAACATGACTGAAGTGAGCCTTTACTAACTTAACTGCCTGCAGGAAGTAATCCATGCCTGCTTTTGTTTCGTGCTCGCCGGTCACCAGCAAAACAGAATCAAAACCCATTTTCTTGATGGCATAAACTTCCTCTGATATTTCAGCCATGGTCAGTTTCGTGCGCTTAATTTTATTGCTCATGGTGAAGCCGCAATAGGTGCATTCGTTGGCGCACAGGTTTGACAGATACAAGGGCACAAACAAAGACACGGTATGGCCGAAACGCTGGCGGGTGAGGGTCTGTGCTTTAACAGCCATATCCGGCAGAAATGCTTCTGCAGCAGGGGATATCAGCGCAAGAAAATCCTGCCAATGCCGGGCGGGGCCTTGCAGTGCTAACATCACATCTGCCGCGCTTTTGCTGTAAAGTGCCAACCTGACATCGTCCCAGTCTGTGCGGGACAGCTCTTCTGCCACCGTCATGACAAACCTGCCAGAAACTGTGTGAACGGGCTGGTGGCAGAAGCCCGGGAGTTGACCGGTGCGGTACCGGCCAGCCAGGCCTCGCGGCCGGCTTCCACGGCTTTTGCAAACGCACTGGCCATGGCAACCGGTTGGGCAGAGGCAGAAATGGCGGTATTTACCAGTACTGCATCAGCACCCATTTCCATGGCTTCGCAGGCATGAGAGGGAGCGCCGATCCCGGCATCAACCACCACCGGGATTCCGGCCTGTTCAATGATGATATGCAGGAACTCGCGGGTTTGCAGGCCTTTATTGGAACCGATAGGTGCGCCAAGTGGCATCACTGCTGCGCATCCGGCTTCTTCTAAGCGCTTGCACAAAATAGGATCCGCATGACAATAAGGCAGCACGTTAAAGCCTTCTTTACACAACACTTCAGCGGCTTTGAGTGTTTCCACCGGGTCTGGCAGCAAAAAACGCTGATCGGGATGAATTTCCAGTTTCAGCCAGCTGGTACCTAACAGCTCTCTGGCCAGACGGGCCGCATAAACCGCTTCTTCCGCTGTCGCCGCACCGGAAGTGTTCGGCAGTAATGTAACCGGCAGCGAACGTAGAACGCTGAGGGTAGGGTCGGGCACGTCGCCTTTTGAAAGCCGTTTAAGTGCCAGCGTAACAAGCCGGGTCTGGCTGGCGACCAGGGCATCTTTCATGATGTCAGGGTGACTGAATTTCCCTGTACCGGTGAATAATCTGGATGTAAAAGTAGTGCCGGCAATTGTCAGCATCATTAACCTCCCGCTACCAGAGTAAAGAGTTCTACGGCATCGTCAGGTTGCAGCTTATGATGTTGCCACTGGCTGGCCGGAATGATTGTCTGGTTTACCGCTACAGCCACTGACGGGGTTTGCTGCAGATAGTCACTGATCGCATCGGCGAGCAGGCTGCCTTCTGGCAGAGTAAGCTTGTCACCGTTACACAATATGTTCATGGTTTTCCCCCGATATGATTTGAGCATGCCGGACACGCCGGATTTTTATTGATTCTGAAATGCCGCAGGGTGAGGGCGCGGCCGTCGTAGACGTGAAGTTGTCCGAAATCCACAGGCTGAATGCCGCACAGGTAACTGAGTGCAAGGCTGGCCTGGAACTGACCGGCAATGGCAACTACAGGACTGAATATTCCCTGCTCCATGCACGTTTGTGGGTGCTCACTAATCTGTTCCATGCATTCATAACAGGCCGAACCGGATACCGGATTCTGCGCCAGCGCCGTGGCGGAAAAGCCTGCGGCACTGGCGGAAATGAGCGGCAGCTTATGTTCAAGGGACAGTCTATTGACAAATTTTCTGCTGGACACGCTGTCTGTGCAATCCAGCAGTAACGAACAGTACGGCAGGTGAGTGGCAAGTCTGACGGGATCGGCAGGGTCGTCGATACATCTTATCTGACACCTGCCATGCATGGCTGTCAGTCGCGACCGTGCAGCATAGACTTTCTTTTGTCCCGCATCGGCTTCGGTAAACAGCCACTGGCGGGGTAAATTACTGATTTCCACGATGTCATGGTCGATCAGCACAATTTCGCCCACACCGGCAGACACCAGTGCCATGGCTACCTGACAACCCAGTCCTCCGCAGCCGAACAGCATGACTTTTGATTGCATGAGTTGCAGCTGGGCTTCCTCATCAAAATTATCCAGCAGTAAATGACGGCTGTAGCGGGAATACAGTTCAGTGGTCAGCACGGCGGCACCTCCCGCGCAATGCGTTGACGGCGTCTTCCGGGTTATCGCTTTCTGTAATAGCCGTTACGACGGCAATGGCATCTGTGCCTGTGGCAGCCACGGTGTCGATATTACTCAACTTAATACCGCCGATGGCCACAGTAGGAATGCCGTGATATTTGCAAAGTGACACGTAGTCAGCCAACCGCGCCGGCCCTTGTGGTGCAGAGGGCATATCTTTCGTTCTGGTAGGAAAAATATGACCCAGCGCTATGTAAGAAGGCCGGATTTGAATGGCGCGGCACAGCTCTGCATATCCGTGAGTCGAAATGCCCAGCCGCAACCCGGCACGGGCAATGGCACTCAAATCGGCAGTGGCGAGATCTTCCTGCCCGAGATGCACACCATATGCCCCGTGTTCAATAGCCAGTTGCCAGTGGTCGTTGATGAAAAGCTGGGTGTTGTAACCGGCAGCCATAGTTACTGCTTCGCGGATGGTTTCACTCAGCGCTGTACCGGCGGATTTTATCCGCAACTGGATAATCTTAAGATTTAAAGGGAGAAGGCGCTGCAGCCATTCAAGGCTGTCGACCACCGGGTAAAGCCCGGGCGCAGAATCCAGCAAGTCAGGGAAAGAATAGTTATTCTTTGCCGGTATCAAGCCTTCAAAAACTGCCGGGAAGTAGGGAAGCAGTGAGGCGGGAAGCGACGGGGCCTGTTGTTCAACGAGCATCCCACGTTCAGACGGTGGGCGATGAAGGACAGCCGTTTCAGGTAAAACAAGCTCTGCCTGTTGCCAGGCTGCGGCAACCACAGCTGCGGCCAGCGAAACCGCATCTTCGGTAATGTATTGCTCAGCCAATGCACCGGCGATAGCCGATGCAAGCAGGCAACCGGAACCCCTTAAATCAAAAGGCTGCCGTGCTTTGTGCACAAAACGCCGGACGTTTTCTTTGCTGTACAGCACATCACAGATTTCCGCCGCGTTCCCGGAGTCGGGCCGGAGCGATGAGTCTGGTCTGTGACCGCCTTTTACCAGTACCTGATCGCAGCCGGAAGCGATAAGCTGATGGGCTGCTGCCAGCTCATCTTTGGCTTGCCGTAACGTAAAGCCTGTCAGCCAGGCCAGTTCACCATAGTTCGGCGTGATAAGCGTGACGTAGGGCAATAGTCCGGCGATAGCATCAAACGATAATTCACCGAGCTTACTCTTTGATGATGTCTGTAATACAGGGTCCCAAATCACCGGCACTTGGGGATATTCAGACAGCTTTTTAATAAGCAATCGGATCTGTTCATCATTCGCCAGCGCGCCCACTTTTATTACCGCAGGGATCTGCGGCTGAAAAGCGACTTGCAGCTGTGCCGATAATGACGCCGGCGATACCGGAGAAACGTGCAGCACACTGTCATGAGTTTGCGCGCTGACCAGCGAGACCACACTAAGCTGGTGGACAGCAAAACATTGCAGCGCACGCTGGTCCTGCTGTAAACCGGCGGCGCCGGAACTGTCGGTGCCGCCAATGGTTAAAACACGGGGTAACATTATTCGCCCTCAGCAACGGCAGCATCAACGTAGAGAGCGCGGCCGGAGGCAGAAAACTTCTTCGCCATATCGGCCATGCCCTGTTGCTTCGCTTCTTCCGCCTGTGCATGGTCACGGACTTCCTGAGAAATCTTCATGGAGCAGAATTTCGGACCGCACATGGAGCAGAAGTGCGCCACCTTGCTTGAAGCTTGCGGCAGGGTTTCGTCGTGATAGGCGCGGGCGGTAAACGGATCCAGTGCCAGATTAAACTGGTCTTCCCAGCGAAACTCAAAGCGGGCTTTCGACATGGCATTGTCGCGTATTTGTGCGCCGGGGTGACCTTTTGCCAGGTCTGCTGCGTGGGCGGCAATTTTGTAAGTAATCAGGCCCTGCTTCACATCTTCTTTATCCGGCAGGCCAAGATGCTCTTTGGGGGTGACGTAGCAAAGCATGGCACAGCCATACCAGCCAATGAGTGCCGCGCCGATCCCGGATGTGAAATGGTCATACCCCGGGGCGATATCCGTTGTCAGCGGACCGAGGGTGTAAAACGGTGCGCCATGACAATGAGATAACTGCTCATCCATGTTTTCCTTAATCAGATGCATGGGCACGTGGCCAGGACCTTCTATCATCACCTGAACGTCATATTCCCACGCGATAGCTGTGAGTTCGCCTAAGGTGCGCAGTTCGGCAAATTGTGCTTCATCGTTGGCGTCGGCAACAGAACCCGGGCGCAGACCGTCACCCAGTGACAGGCTTACGTCATATTGAGCGCAGATTTCACAGATTTCGCGGAAATGTTCATACAGAAAACTTTCCTGATGATGATACAAACACCATTTCGCCATAATGGCTCCACCACGGGACACGATACCCGTAACGCGCTTAGCGGTTAACGGTACAAAGGGTAAGCGCACGCCGGCATGGATAGTAAAATAATCCACCCCTTGCTCCGCCTGTTCAATCAGGGTGTCACGAAAAACCGGCCAGTCGAGATCTTCAGCGACGCCATTGACCTTTTCCAGCGCCTGATAAATGGGCACTGTGCCAATGGGGACCGGGCTGTTACGCAGTAACCATTCACGGGTTTCGTGAATATTGCGGCCGGTGGATAAATCCATGATGGTGTCAGCGCCCCAGCGTGTGGCCCAGACCAGCTTTTCCACTTCCTCTTCAATGGACGAGGTCACCGCGGAATTACCGATGTTGGCATTCACTTTGACCAGGAAGTTTCGTCCGATAATCATCGGCTCAGCTTCAGGGTGGTTGATGTTGGCCGGAATAATCGCCCGGCCTTCTACGACTTCACGGCGCACGAACTCGCCGGTGATTTCCGGTGGTATGTTTGCGCCGAAGGCTTCTCCTTTGTGCTGCTGGTTCAACAGTTCATTTTTGATCGCAGCGCGACCCATATTTTCGCGGATAGCGATGTATTCCATTTCCGGCGTCACCATGCCCAGGCGGGCATAGTGCAGTTGCGTTACTACCTTGCCGGAAACAGCTTTACGGATGGTATTTTTCGCCTTAAAACGAATGGATTCTGAGGTGATGTCTGCATCCCGCGCCTGCGTATAGGATGATTCAGATGCGGCAATGGCTTGCGTATCGCTTCGTGCGTTAATCCACTCAGCGCGGCAATGCGGAATGCCTCTGGTCACATCGACTTCACAGGCCGGGTCGCCAAATACACCGGAGGCGTCGTATACGGGAATATCCGGATTGATTTCTTCTTCCTGTTCGCTGATGCGGGTAGGAGACTGGGCAATCATCCGCATGGGCACACGAATGGACGGGACAGATCCTTCCTCGTACTGGCGGAAAGAATTAGGAAAAGCTTCACCTTTCAGTGATTGTATAAATGTTTGTGCCTGCTGGCGTTTCTCGCGTCGTGTTGACATAGCATTTGTTCCTTTACGGGTGATAAATGCTTGTCAGGAGTGAGTATACAAGGGCAACACCGGCAAACAGACGGTCGTCTGTTGTGATGGTGGAACGGTGTTGCTGCTTGTTCCCTTCGCAGGTATTAGCCTGATCAGGTTCTACGGATCCCGCAATGCGGTCTCAGCTTGCTTTCATGTGAAAGACGAAGCACTCCGACAAGTTCTGTTTTTACTATAATCATGGATTAGAAAAGAAAACAAGCTTTGTCTTAACGACAGAGTTGGGGCTTTCAACGTTGCAACGCAGAAAGCATCTGGTTCATATCTCCACTTTCTTGTACTCTTCCAACAGATTTTCAGGTCCGGAGCACCGGATTTTGCTGTTCGGTAAAGAACAGGCAAACAGCACTTACTACAGAGACATCCTATGACGTTGTGGGAACTTACTACCAAACAGCAGGCGTTAATCAGCTCGGTTAATTCAGACCTGGCTGAGAATGTGAAAGAGCGGCTTTCTGAAATGGGCATTCAAGTTGGCAGAGATATTCAGTGTGTCAGAAAAGGCCCGCTGGGTGGGCCAATCGTGATGCAACTGGGTGGCAGTGTGTTTGCTATCGAAGAAAATCTCGCCGCACAAATCGAAGTTGAAGTGCGTAACTAACGCTCACTTTTCCGCTGTCGCCAGTAACAGGATACCTCTTTTTCATGCAACGCATTTTAATGGTCGGAAAGCCCAATTCCGGTAAGAGTCTTTTATTCAATCAATTAACCGGTCTGCGACAAAAAGTCGCTAATTATCCCGGTGTTACCGTGGAAGTTAAACGGGGTCAATGTCAGGATTTTGAAGTGGTGGACTTGCCCGGCACTTATACGCTTCGTGGCCTGAGCCGTGATGAAGAAATCGCAATTAAAGAAATCACCACATCTGTAGAACGTGACGATACTTCTCTGGTGGTTTGTGTACTTGATGCCACCCGTTTAGAGCGCAGTTTAGTGCTGGGTCTGCAGGTGCAGAAACTGGCAAAGGCCAACAATAAAGCTGTACTCTTTGCCCTCAACTTCATCGACGAAGTCAGCAGGATCGGCGAAGATATCGATACAGAGGCGCTGAGTAAAGATTTGGGCAGTCCGGTAATGGCACTGTCGGCAAGAACCCTGGACGGGTTACACGAATTTAAGCAGACCATGCTGTCTGTTGCCAGAGCGCCGTCAGGTCATGTCCCGACGACATCCCTGGCAGAAGGGGAGTCCGCGGTAAACCAGAGTCAGGCACTGGCTTCAAAGTACGGCCTGCAACTGGATGTTGTGCTGAAAAATCAGAACAGCTTCGACCGCTTCCTGTTAAACAGCTGGACCGGCTCTCTGGTATTCCTCGGCGTCATGTTCGTACTTTTCCAGAGTATTTTTACCCTCGCAGCCCCCCTGATGGACGGCGTGGAAACGCTGATCGGCAGCGTTGCTGAAGGTGTCAGTGCCATTACGCCAGAAGGTATTGTTACCGACTTTTTTAACGACGCCATATTCGGCGGCTTAGGCTCTTTCCTGGTGTTCGTACCGCAAATTATGGTACTGACCTTCATTATCGGCTTGCTGGAAGACAGCGGTTATCTTGCCCGCGCGGCGCTGATGTGTCACCGCCCGTTGAGCGCAGTGGGTTTATCAGGCAGAAGTTTTATTCCTTATCTTTCGGGTCATGCCTGCGCCATTCCTGCCATCATGGCGGCCCGTACTATCGAGTCGCCGCACAAGCGTCTTATCACCATGCTGACCATCCCGCTGATGTCCTGTTCAGCCCGTTTGCCGGTTTATGCCTTGCTGGTTGCGGTACTGGTGCCGGAAGACGGTACTTTCCTGGGCATTTTTGGTCTGCAGGGGGCTGCCTTCTTCGGCCTGTATTTCTTCGGTATTATTACGGCCCTGATTGTCAGCCAGTTTCTGTCGCGCTTCTTACCGGGAGATCTGGAAGAGTCAGACATGCCGTTCATTCTTGAATTACCCACGTACCGCTTACCCCACTGGAAGCCGCTGACTTTCCGCGTTATCGACAGCGGGTTGCAGTTTGTCCGCCGTGCAGCACCGATTATATTCGTGGTGTCGGTGGGGATCTGGATTTTGGGTTATTTCCCAATGGGTTCTACTCTTGAAAACAGCTGGCTCGGGCAAATCGGCCATGTTATCCAGCCTGTATTCGAGCCGATGGGTCTGGACTGGCGTTACGGCGTGGCAATACTGATGTCGTTTCTCGCCCGTGAAGTATTCGTCGGTGCGCTGGGTACATTGTTCGGTATGGATGACGCTGAAGACAATGTGAATGGTCTGGCCGAACGTATTCAGGCTGACGGACTGACAACCGGCGCCGGCCTTGGCCTGGTGCTGTTCTACGTTGTGGCGCTGCAATGTGTGGCAACCGTTGCCATGCTGAAAGGTGAAACCGGCAGTAATAAGCTCGCATGGGGCCTGTACGTCGGATACGGTATCCTGGCCTATGTTATCGCCGTACTGGTGAATATGTTGTACTGATAACGGGTAAACAGCACGTTATTAAGTGTGCTAACCAAAGAGCGGGGAACTTGATGAGGTGCTGTTTACACCAACCGTTAACGGTCATACACCGTAACTTTGTTTATATCTGTTTTTTCGATTCTTGCTTTGCCTGAACTTTCTAAAAAATTCAGCAGAGACATCGGGTCATTGGTTTCAAATACACCGGTTACAGACATACCTGATAAGTCCGCAGAGGCGATGGTGACCTGCAAAGCATTATAGCGATTAAATTCGCGAACTACGTTATCTAAACGGTCGTTCCGGAAAATCATTTCTCTGGATTTCCACGACGTCTCTCTGGCTACATCTACCGATGCTTCTGTATGAATATTGCCATTGTCCTGAAGCACAGCTTTTTGTCCCACAGTCACCAGCAGAGGCCTGTCTTTCGTTAAGTCCGGTGCAGTAAAGTCAGTCAGTTTTATACCGGTGGAGCGAAACGGAATCAGCTGTTCTTTTTTCGCTTCTCTTGCCAGTGCGACTTCTCCGGTAAGCACCGTCAATGCAACACTTCCGGGTTCACTGCGGACGTTAAATTCGGTGCCCAGCGCCTGAAACATTGTGTCGTTAACCCAGACCCTGAAGGGCTTTTGAGGATTATGTGCAACTTTGAAAATTGCTTCTCCCTGATGCAGGACGATGTTTCTGTATTTCTGCGTATAGTTAATATCTACAGCAGTCAGCGTGTTCAGGTAGATAATCGAGCCATCTTCCAGCGTGATGCTTCTTTGCTCGCCCAGTGATGTTTTGTATTGTACAGGCTGATTTTGCGCGACAGGCGTTTCGCCAGCGCTTTCAACCGGCAGCATCTGATAAGCGAAAATAGCACCAGCCAGCAGACAGGCAGCAACCGGAAGCCAGCGGGTTTTCCGGGGGCGTCCGGACGTTTCGTGATCCGAATTATTACTGGTTAGGTTCTGATGTTGAGTGATAGGAGTCACCTTACTGCCCGCTGCTGATTCTACCTGAGCGAGTAATTTGTCGACGGATAACTTTTTACCCTGATCAACATCTGACATCAGATCCAGCAACACGCATGCGTGGATAAATTCCTCCACGTGAGCAGGTCCCATCAGCAACCAGTGCGTCAGTTCACGGCGATCTTTTTCGCTCAGTTCTCCATCGTCCAGCAATACCGCCCAGTAGCTAGCTTGTTCAATGATCAGAGAATTAGATTGTTTAACCATATTCATGATGCATCACTCGCAATTTGCGCTTTGCGACATTCTGTCATAGCACGGGTTAAGTATTTTCTGACGGTGTGAATAGAAATTCCCAGTTTTTCTGCAATTTCCGCATGATTAAGGCCATCGCGCTTCCTCAGCAGTAATACTGACTGATAAACAGGTGGAAGTGTAACTAGTATTTTCTCCAGTTCTTGTATAGCTTTCTGCCGCTCAAGTTGCAGGTGAGGGTCTTCATTGCCGGGAAAATTTTCCAGACCATCAGTAAGAGGTGTTTCATTTTGAGCAATCCGCTCATTCTTTGAACGCATTTCATGCACAAGATTTGCGGCAATACGAAACAAGTAGGCTTTGGGTTGTTCTATGAGATCTTTTCTTTCTACATTCATCAGCCGCAGGTAAGTCTCCTGCGAAAAATCCTGAGCCTGCTGATTGTTATTCGAACGACGCATGAAGAAGGCAAACAGTTCCTTATAAGAACTGTCGTAGAGCCCTTTTACAAAGCTGCTGCATTTACTCTTTTTATTCGTCGCAGTGTGGTTGCCCATAGAGAAAGATGTCTTGTGCCGGAATTAAGAGGGGAAGATGAATTAATACTTATCAAAATCAGATTAAAACTTCGCGGAAGTTTCAAGATAAAAAAAATAAGTACCTAAATCCAGCACTTTCACACTCTTTATTTATTAGTGGGTTTTCTGCCCGCATAAATAAAGGCTTCGCAACGAAGCCAATGATAATTATATGTAGTACGGATATAGGAAATACAAGCATGAGAACTCGTGTCCCCAAATTTAAGAAGAAGCCAGTCGTCTTGTCAGTGATGCTGTCACTGGCCGGCAGCTTTGGCGTTGCTGCAGAGAATATTGAAAATCAGGAGCAGTTACAGGTTACGGTGGGGCAGGTTCCGCTGGACCGGGCTTTGCAGAGCATCGCAAAACAATATGGAAAGCAGATTGTTTTCTTCTCCAATGTTGCAGACGGCCTGACAACTGAAGCATTTTCCGGAACGTATAGCGAAGAAGCTGCTTTTAATAAGCTCCTGGAAGGGACTGCGCTTAGTTATCGCTATATCAATAAGAAAACCATCGCTATTGAAAAGAAAAATGTGGATGAAACCGTTGAGGGAAAAAAGCCCGCAGCGTCTACTGACGCCTCTGCGCAGCCAGCCGAAGCGAATAGCGGGGCCGTTAGCAAAACAAGTAAGGGAAAGGTTGAGAACATTACCGTTACCGCACAACGCCGTACTCAAAATTTACAGGAAGTACCGGTTTCCGTTTCTGTCATGAAGCGTGACCTGATTGAAAGTGCGTCGACCGCCGGTGACGATATCCGTTTCATGTCAGCCCGCATTCCAAGTCTGAAAATTGAATCTTCGTTTGGCCGTTCTTTCCCCCGCTTTTATATTCGCGGTCTGGGCAATCAGGATTATGATGTAAATGCCTCTCAGCCGGTATCATTGATCACTGATGATGTGGTTCAGGAGAACCCGCTTTTAAAAGGTTTCCCCGTCTTTGATGTGGAGAGTGTTGAAGTGTTACGGGGTCCTCAGGGTACGTTGTTTGGACGTAACACACCTGCAGGACTGGTAAAGTTCACTTCGAACCGTCCTACGCAGGATTTCGAAGGTTATATCAGCGCGTCTTATTCGTCTCTGGACACATTGTCTACCCATGGTGCTATTAGCGGTGGCCTGACAGACACTGTGTCTGTGCGTGTGTCTTTACTTAACCAGACGCGTTCAGACTATATTGATACCCGTGCGCCGGGTTTTGAACAAAACGATATTCTGGGCGGTTATGACGATCGAGCTGCCAAAGTGCAGGTGCTCTACGAGCCAAACGGTCAGTTCTCGGCGTTATTTAACTACCACACCCGTGATTTGGATGGTACGCCCACGGTGTTCAGAGCCAGTGCAATAAAGCCCGGAACCAACGACTTCGTTGATGGTTTCGACCGCAATGTGGTTTATCACGATGCCGCGCAACGTGCTACGCAAACGGTGAAAACCGAGGGCGGAAGTATGAAATTGGAATATTTCACGACTGATTACACGTTTACCTCTGTAACGGGCTATGAAACTGTGGAAATGTACTCACAGGCCGATGTCGATGGTGGTTACCGGGTAAGTAGTTTTGCTGATCCTTCCGGCTACACCGGCGAATTGGGCACTGTTCCTTCTTTCTCAGTTGAAAGTGCCGACGGTATTCCTGACCACAGCCAGTTCACTCAGGAGTTGAGAATGGCTTCAAACGAGTTGGGTGCGTTTGATTATCAGGCTGGTGTGTTCTTCTTCACAGAAGATCTGGATATCGACACCTTCCACTACAACGAAGACGGCAGCTTAAAGCGGTATCTGACCCAGAACCAGAAAACTGATGCATGGGCTGTGTTCGCCTCCGGTGATTACGAAGTCAATGACAAAACCAGTGTGACTGCGGGTATCCGGTATTCTAAAGATAAGAAAGACTATTTCTCTCAGCGAATCATCTCGACCGCCAGCGACGGTGAGTTTTTTGACCCTATGTATGCTGACACGAAAGATTCTGCTATCAGCTGGGACTTGAGCGCAATGTATCAGTATTCGGATGACACTAATCTGTATGCCAGGCTGGCAAAGGGGTTCAGAGCACCAAGTATTCAGGGCCGTGTTGTCAGTGGCAGCGACCCTAAACTCAGTGTTGCAGACTCAGAAGTTATTCACTCGGTAGAAGTGGGTGCTAAATCAGACCTGCTGGACAATGCAGCACGGGTAAACTTCAATCTGTTTTACTTCCAGATGAACGATCAACAGTTAACGGCTCAATCATCTTTTGATGAAGGGGCTGCCAAAGAGTTAGTTAATGTTGATAAGACAGTAGGCTACGGGTTTGAATTTGAGGGCGAATACGCTATCACTTCTGACCTGCTTACAACGTTAGGGGTCAGCTACAACAACACTGAAATTAAGGATGAGAACGTAGCTATCTCAACCTGTAGTTTCTGTACAGTGTTGAACCCGGTGGATGAAAATGGGCTGATTAGCGTTGACGGTCTTTCTCTTCCGCGGGCACCTGAGTGGATTGGTAATTTCACTATGCGCTACAGCACCGAACTTGGCGATGGTGAGTTATACCTCTACACCGACTGGTCCTATGCCAGTGAAGTGCGGTTCTCACTTATTGATGCACTGGAAATGAGACAGGACCCTTACCTTGAAGGCGGCGTGCGGGTTGGCTACCTGTTCATGGTCGACAATTATGATGTGGAAGTTGCAGGTTACGGCCGTAACATCACAGATGAAACAGCGTTAATTGGTGGCGTGACGATAAATAACCTTGCCGGTGTGGTGAATCAGGGCAGAACCTGGGGAGCCGACGTTAAGGTGAAATTCTAATCTGTTGATCACTCTCTGATGGTTGTACTGCCGGGTCAGCCCCCGTAGCAGTACAACCTTTTTCATCTCCCCGTAAGGTGTTTTCTTATGAAATTTACCCGCGTTATTACACTTGTCTCACTTATCGGCGCTTCATTGTCTGCATCAGCGGCGCAATCAGTCGATATTCTTATTACCCGTGGGCATATCCTCTCTATGGACAGTGCTTTGACAGAGTATGAATCCGGTTTTGTGGCTGTTAAAAACGGGCGTATCGTGGCTGTCGGTCCACAAGAAAAAGCATCAGATTACCGTGCCGGCACTGTCCTGGATGTGGACGGTGATCTGGTTTTGCCAGGGTTTATCAACACACATACTCATGCCTCAATGTCCTTATTGCGTTCACTGGGTGATGACGTGCCTGACCGGCTGCATAAGTATATGTTTCCTCTTGAGAAGCAATTTGTTTCCCGTGAAATGGTAAGGTTAGGTGCTGAGCTCGGTAATGTTGAAATGCTTAAAGGTGGCGTGACCACTTATGCGGATATGTACTATTTTGAAGATGAAGTCGCAAAGGCTGTGGACGAAATTGGTATGCGCGCTGTTTTAGGCCAAACCGTGATCCAATACCCTCAGGCCGATGCTAAAACCGCAGAAGAAGGAATTGATTATGTGGTTAATTTCATTAAAAGCTATGCGGATCATCCGCGAATTACTCCCGCTTTTGCGCCTCACGCTCCATACACGAATACCACCGGCACTTTGCAGAAAATTTCAGCACTTTCTGAAGAATTCGGTGTGCCTGTACTGACGCATCTTGCTGAGTCTGAAAGGGAGGAGGAGGTGATTGCTGAGCGCAGTGGCGGATTATCTCCGGTGGCCTATTTAGAAAGTATCGGTGTGCTTAACAATAATCTGATAGGGGCCCACGTCATCAGAGTGAGCAATCAGGATATTGCCCTTCTTAAAAAGCATCATGTTGGTGTAGCGCATAATATGAGTGCAAACATCAAATCAGCAAAAGGCGTGGCGCCGGTGACAGAAATGCTGAAACAGGGCGTTGATGTTGGTCTGGGCACTGACGGCCCGATGTCAGGCAACACACTGAGCTTAATTGATGAGTTTAATCAGGTAGCAAAACTTCACAAGTTATGGACGAATGACCGGACTAATATGCCAGCCGTCGAAGTGATAAAAATGGCAACCTCAGGCAGTGCGAAAGTGCTGAATATGGAAAATGAGATTGGCTCTCTGGAGAAAAGCAAACGGGCAGATATCATCGTGATTGATACCAAATCGCCCAATATGACGCCTGTTTATAATCCTTACTCTGTGCTTGTGTATTCAGCTTACGCGACAAATGTAAGACACAGCATTGTGGAAGGTAAATTGCTGATGAAAGACAGGAATGTTCTTACTGTAGACGAGAGCGATATCGTTAAAAGAGCAACTGAATTTAGCAACAAAATAAAGCAGGCTTTAAAGGCACAGAATAAGCCTGTTTTATAGATTGCAGGCTTCTGTTTACTTCTCTTATGATGCCCCGCCGGAATCGCAAGACTGCGCGGGGCTTTTATTTTCCGCTACGAATTATTTACACCAGCGCGTTCTGACTGACTTCCATACTACGTTTGTACATGGCAAGGGCGCCGGTGGCATCCTGCTTGCGCTCGCGGATTTCTGCCAGTGCAATGAGATCCTGCTGGTTTTCATGTAGTTTGATGGCTTTTAGCAGCACTTTCTCTGCAAGAATATCGTCGCCGGCGTTCAGCGCTAACTGACCCAGGCAGGAAAACAGAACAGGGTTTGTGTCGTCGTGTTTTATCCACTGTTCCAGTGCGCGGATTGCATTTGCCGGATTAGGAATACTGATTTGTGCCATGTAGGGAAGCAAAATTGGATCCGGGCCTTTCTTCTGCCATTCAACCAGACAGGTTTCTGCTTCTTTGTGCATGCCCTGTTCCAGCAATTGCTGAGCGTAAGCAGCACGGTACGCGTTATCTGCACGGGCTTTGCGGGGCATGTTTTCCCAGTGTTGCTTCAGTGCATTGGCACCTTGCTTGCTGGCAATTTCAGCAAACTTTCCTTTCGCTATTTTCTGCGCCCACAGTACGTAATCGTCTTTTAATGGTTTGCGCCATTGCGGCAATACTTCTTCCAGTGACTGCCACTGACCCAGTTCACCCATAGCACGGGCCTTAAGCCGGATAACCTGCGGATTCTTCTGCGCTTTTTCATCCAGTCCGTTCAGCTTGTCCAGTGCATCCTGCTGGTGTCCCTGTTCGAGATCGAGCCTTGCGAGCGCAACATGGGCGGCTACTTTAGCGTTGTTAAACTCTGCAGCGCGGTCCAGTAAATATCGTACCCGTTCCGGTTCGTTCAGCGCCTTGGCCACCTGTGCAGCAGCCAGAAAATTCACGCCGTCGAAATCGCCGTCAGTGGTATCCTGCAGTGCTTTTTTCGCCGCGATGAAATCGCCTTCAACCATTAACTGAAGACCATTGTAAAAGCGTCGCTGGCGCTTACGGCGGGAAAGTCCGCCAAACCATTGTCTTGAGCCTTTAAATAACCCGAGAGTGCGGGAAAGTAACCGCCAGATGATCCACAAAGCCAGCAGACTGAAAAAAACGGTAATACACAGGCTGACAACTGACATTTCAATGTGTAACTGACCCATGGAAATCAGCACATAGCCTTTGTCGCCAATAACCTGCGGCGCAATTAACATTGCGGCAAGTACCGCTATAACCAGCAGAATTGCATACACTAACCGTTTCATTGTGCTGCCTCTCCTTTGCCGTAAGCGGCATTAACGCGGGATTCCAGCAAGCGTTGAAGCGGGGCCATAGCACTGAGTTCTTCCGGCAGGTTTTCCTGAACGTTGGCTTCACCAAGAGCATCCAGGGTAGACAGTGCGCCATTAATTTCCGGTGCATCAGTATCAAATTTATCATTCAGCAGGGCTTTAGCGTTTGCAACCGACTGTTGATACAGATTGTCTTCACCGCTCATAGCAGCAGACTGTGCCTGCATGATTTGCAGTTTAAGCTGCTCTTTGTACAGCCACATTTCTTCAGCAGTCATCATGGGTGCAACAGGCGCATCAGTGCGTCGTACTGAAATAAAATCGTCAACAATAGAATGCCAGACTTTCGCCAGATTACTTTTCCAGTCGTCTACCGATTCAGACAGCGCTTCCTTGCCTGTATTTTCATCCGGACGGGTGAAGGTTTTTAACGGCAGCGCGTCTACCTGAGACAGGAAACCTGACAGGGTTAATGCAAGTTTAACGGTGTCCGTGCGGTTAACCTGACGCAGTGTCTGAATGTCCTGTGCAATCAGCCCGCGCACCGGGATCACTGACGGATCGGAAAGCTCTTTTAAACGCTGGTCGGCATTTTCAAGCAGCAGCACTGCGGTATCTGTATCCTGTTCAAGCCACACTTTACGGCCGGCCATGCGCACCAGATAATCCGCTTCAGCCAGCAACCAGTCTGACGGGCGGCGGCCTTCCATTTCACCTAATTGTGATAGCAGTTGTTCGGTTTGCAGTTGCAGGGACTCTGTTTTTTCCGTCAGGCTGTTCACCGTGCCGGCAAGTGCCTGCTTACTTTTTTCCAGTTCGATAAGCTGACGCTGGAGTTGCGCATTTTCATCGTTCAGGTTGCCCAGTATTGCCTTTTGCGCCGACTGCTCGTCTGCCAGTGCGCTCTGACCACTGTCTTTTTGCCACAGAAACCAGTAGCCCGCCGCTGCGGTACCGGCTGCAATCAACAAGGTGAGGATAATGACAATCCATAAGCCGGCGTGGGACGGATGTTTGGTAGTGGTTTCAGCGCCGGCCTTGTCTTTGCCGGATGCCGTTGACGACGGCGTGATGTCTTTTTCTTCAGGCAACACCAGTGTGGAATCCGTATTGTGTTTATCGTTGTCAGCCATGGTTTACTCCCAATTTTCCTTTATCCACGCACATAGCGTGTTGTCACTGGCGTCACTGCAAACGGCAACCTGCGTTGCACCTGAGGCGCTGATTTGTGCTGCTACTCTGTCGCTGACGGTCAGCCAGCGTTGCTTTCGCAACATGTTAGTATCATAAACGCGAAACAGCTGCTCTGCCATTTCGCCGCTGGTTGCCACTATGCCTGTAATCTGTGGCCACTGCCAATCATCTGTTTGTATAGGTTTTTCCAGCAACAGGCGCTGGTAGACCGCAAATTCTTCTACGTGGTTTTGCTGCAATAAGAGCGTGTCCCGCAAAGTGGTTCGACCACCTTGCCCTTTAATAATAACGATTTGTCGCCGGTTTGCACTATTGAGTTGTGATAACGCCAATAAACCTTCTGAATTTTGCTGCTCCGGTACTGCTACAGACAGGCCATACTCCTCAAGCACCCTGGCGGTTGATGTGCCTACCGCAAACCAGCGGGAGGGCAATGCTGACAGCGGTAACGCAGATAACAACTGCGCGGCAAAAGCACTGGTAACGATGATGTAATCTGCAGGCTGCGTTGCAAGATGATGTGCAAGACGGCTACGTTCTTCTTCGCATGAAGTGATGGTCAGCGGGGCGACACCAGAACATGAAATACCCGCCAGGCGAAAGGCTGCGACACTTTTCGCCAGCTTCTGCTCAGGGCGGGTAATCAATATCATAGGTTAAAATGATTAGTCGTGCAGGGCGCTTAAGATCTCGCCGGCACCCTGTGACAGTAACGATTCTGCCACTTCCACACCCAGAGCTTCTGCCCGTTCGCGATGTCCGGTTGCAGATGCATACAGTAAGGTTGCGCCGTCGACGCTGCCGACCATACCGGTCAGTGTGATGGTGTCGTTGGCCAGTGTGGCAAAACTGCCGATGGGTACCTGACAGCCGCCTTCCAGACGGGTATTCATGGCACGCTCGGCGTAAACCCGGTCTGCGGTATCTGCGTGGTTGAGCGCACCGAGCAGGGCAATCAGTTCGATGTCGTCGTTGCGGCATTCTATGCCGACAGCGCCCTGGCCTACCGCCGGTAAAGACAGCTCGGGAGACAATTCATGGTTGATGCGGTCCTGCATCCCCAGGCGGATAAGTCCGGCGGCGGCGAGAATGATGGCATCGTATTCGCCGTTATCCAGCTTCGCGAGGCGGGTATTCACGTTGCCCCGTAAGTCTTTAATCTTTATGTCAGGACGATATTTACGTAACTGGCACTGACGGCGCAGGCTGGACGTGCCCACGACCGCACCCTGAGGCAAATCATCAATGCTGGTAGCGGTATTCGACACAAAAGCATCGAAGGGATTCTCCCTGGGACAAATAGCGTGTAAACCAAAGCCTTCGGGAAATTCTACCGGCACATCTTTCATGCTGTGTACTGCAATGTCTGCACGGCCTTCCAGCATGGCCACTTCCAGCTCTTTGATAAACAGGCCTTTACCGCCAATTTTGGCCAGCGGCGTATCGAGAATCTTATCGCCCTGGGTGCTCATGGGCACCAGTTCTACGTGCAGGCCGGGGTGGGCCATCAGCAGTTGTTCTTTAACATAATCTGCCTGCCATAAGGCCAGCGCACTTTTGCGGGTGGCAATACGGATGGTAGTTCGGGAAACGGGTTGTTCACTCATGGGTAAATCCTGAAAAGCTTAGTCGAGCACAGTTTGCAGCCAGCGGCTGATATCCTGTATTTCCTGCACACATACATTATGTTGCATAGGATAGGTTTGCCAGGTCGCTGAAAAACCATTGTCTTCAAGTGCGGTATGAGCCATTTTGCCCAGCGAAGCCGGCACCACTTCGTCATGGATGCCATGGGCCATCATCACCGGCGTAGACTTGTTGACGTCACTGGCTTCTTCTGCCAGCTTGCCCGGTTTGCACATGTAGGTAGACAGCGCCATGATGCCTGCAATTTTATGCCGCAGACGGGTGCCCAGGTGTAGGGCAATCACACCGCCCTGAGAAAAGCCGGCCAGTACCATTTTTTCATACCGGAAGCCTGCTTCATGCTGGGCTTCAAGTAGTGCATTTACCATCTCTGCAGATTCGATGACGCCGGCTTCATCAGCGCGGTTATCGAGATCCATGGTTTTAATGTCGTACCAGGCACGCATACGCATACCGCCGTTAATGGTTACCGGACGCTCCGGCGCATGAGGAAACAGAAAACGCACTGGAAGAGCCGCCGGTATCTGCAGTTCGGGGACAATAGGGGCAAAGCCGTGTCCGGAGTCACCTAAACCGTGCAGCCAGATAACACAAGCCTGCGGGTTGGCGCCCGTATTTGCTTCTACGTAGGGTAATAAGGCTTCTTTCATAATGTCGCTTCTGTTACTCAATTCTTAGCGCTATGCTACCATTGCCGTCTGAAATCACCACAACATGATGACAAAAAGCAAGATTATGGCTTCTCTACTTGGTAATTTGTTTATTCTCGCAGCCCCTTCAGGTGCGGGAAAGTCCAGTTTAATTAAAGCATTGCTGGAAAAGCATGACGGAAATCAACAATATCCCATGCAGGTGTCAGTTTCTCACACCACCCGTAAGCCACGGCCCGGAGAAGTCGACGGCGTACATTATCATTTTGTCAGTCATGAGCAGTTTGAAGCGCTCATCGAGCAGGGCGTGTTCTTCGAATATGCTGAGGTGTTCGGTAACTACTACGGCACGTCCCGTGTGACCATTGAGCAAACTTTGCACCGCGGTATTGATGTGTTCTTAGATATCGACTGGCAGGGTGCCCGTCAGGTGAAAAAAATCATGCCGGATACCTGTGGCATTTTCATCCTGCCGCCTTCTACAGAAGTGCTGCGCCAACGGCTGACAAACCGCGGGCAGGACTCAGACAGCGTTATTGAAGGACGCATGCAGGAAGCGGTATCTGAGATGTCTCATTATGCTGAATTTGACTACGTACTGGTGAATGATGATTTCTCTGTGGCGCTGGCAGAATTAGAAGCCATTGTGTGTTCTCGGCGCCAGCGTACTGTTAAGCAGCAACTACGTCACAAAGCACTGATTGCTGATCTGGTGGGATCGTAAAAGATCTTGCTGATTAAACCTACAAAATACTAGGACTTGAAAGGCATGTGTTGTATACTGCGCGGCCATTTTGAGTTTTACGCTTTTATTCATTTTCGGAGAGATACATGGCACGCGTAACTGTAGAAGACGCCGTTGATAAAGTTGGTAACCGCTTTGACCTCGTACTGGTTGCAGCACGACGTGCTCGCCAGCTGGCAACCGAAGGTAAAGAAGCACAGGTTGATGTGCAAAACGATAAGCCGACGGTTACCGCTTTACGCGAAATCGAAGAAGGCCTGGTTACTGCCGATACGCTGGATCAAGATGATCTGCGTGATCAGGAAAGACAAGAAAGCGCGGATTTCGCTTCTGTAGCGAACATCCTGTCTGAGCAATAATCAGCGGATCGCTGCTGTCATTCAGACTATACAAACGCCAGTGAGCTTTTAATCGGGTTCACTGGCGTTTTGCTATTGGCATTCCCTACAATACTTCATTATTCTGTTTCTATTGGCTTTATTCGCAGGAAAGTTGTCTACACGTGTATTTATTCGAGGGTTTAAAACAAAAAATCTCTGAGTATCTGTCAGCAGAAAGGGTTCAGCTGGTACAGGACAGCTTTGTTTTAGCTCATGAAGCCCATGACGGACAGATGCGATCCAGTGGCGATCCCTACATTACTCACCCTGTTGCTGTGGCCGGTATTCTGGCTGATATGCATCTTGATCACGAAACGTTGATGGCTGCGCTGCTGCACGACGTGATTGAGGACACCCACTACAACCAGGAAGATCTGGCTGAAGCCTTTGGCGATACTGTTGCCGAGCTGGTGGAAGGGGTAAGTAAGCTGGACAAAATTGCGTTCAGCAGCAAGCAGGAAGCACAGGCAGAGAACTTCCGTAAGATGATGATGGCGATGGTGCAGGACATCCGCGTGATCCTCATCAAGCTGGCCGATCGCACTCACAATATGCGTACGTTAGGGGCGCTGCGTCCCGATAAGCGACGCCGTATTGCCCGTGAGACGCTGGAAATCTATGCGCCGATTGCCCATCGTCTGGGTATCCACGATATTAAGAACGAGCTGGAAGATCTTGGTTTTCAGGCTATGTATCCCATGCGTCACCGTGCCCTGAAGTCTGCGGTGAAACAAGCCCGCGGTAACCGCAAAGAAATTATCGATAACATCCGTCAGGAACTGGCTACCCGTCTCGGCGAGCACAAAATTGAAGGCGATGTCATCGGCCGCGAAAAGCATCTGTATTCAATTTACCGCAAAATGAAGAATAAGGAGCTGATGTTCAACGAAGTAATGGACATCTATGCATTCCGTATTGTGGTTGAAAGTGTGGACAACTGTTATCGCTCGCTGGGTGCCATGCACAGCCTGTACAAGCCCATCGAAACACGCTTCAAAGATTACATCGCGATTCCGCGCACCAACGGTTATCAGTCGCTGCACACGTCGTTAATTGGTCCTCACGGTATTCCGGTGGAAGTACAGATACGTACACTGGCCATGGATCAGATGGCAGATAAAGGGGTCGCAGCCCACTGGCTGTACAAGGAACCGGGTGACAGTGACACAACAGCCCAGCTTCGTGCCCGTAAATGGATGCAGTCGTTACTTGAGCTGCAGCAGAGCGCCAGTTCCAGTTTTGAATTTATCGAGTCGGTGAAAACAGACTTATTCCCTGAAGAGATTTACGTATTCACGCCGGACGGCCGTATTATCGAGCTGCCCATGGGCGCCACTGCCGTAGACTTCGCCTATGCCGTTCATTCGGACATTGGTAACACTTGCGTGGGTGTGCGGGTAGAGCGTCGTAACTACAGCCTGAGTAAGCCGCTGGAAAACGGCCAGACGGTAGAAATTATTACCTCGCCGAAAGCCAAGCCGAATGCTAACTGGCTGAACTTTGTGGTCAGCGCCCGAGCCCGTACCCGCATCCGCCAGTATCTGCGCAGACAGCATTCGCAGGAAGCGGTGAATATGGGTAACCGTCTGCTTCGTCATGCGCTCGGTACAGTGAAACTGGATGATATCAGTCAGGAAGATATCGACCGGGTGGTTGCGGAAACCAAACATCAAACCTTCGAAGATTTGCTGACAGATATTGGTCTGGGTAATGAACTGAGCGCCATTGTTGCCCGGCGCCTGCTGGGTGAATCGGCAGAGATCCCTGATAAGAAAGGCAATGTGGCTATCCGCGGTACAGAAGGCCTGCTGGTGCACTATGCCCGCTGCTGCCATCCTATTCCTGATGATGAAATTGTGGCGGTACTCAGCCCGGGCCGTGGCATGACGATTCACCAGACAGGTTGTAAAAATATCCGTAAACTGGCTAAAGAAGAGCCTCAGCGTGTGCTTCCCATGCAGTGGGACGATACGCCACAGGGCGAATTTAAGGCTTCGCTGCGTATTGAACTGTACAATCACCAGGGTACACTGGCGAATCTGACCAATATGATTTCCAGCTGCGATTCCAACATTATTGGGCTCCAGACAGAAGAAAAAGAAAGTAATATTTATTTCATCGATATTGAATTAACGACACATAACCGCGTGCATCTGGCGCGAATTATGAAGAAGATCAGAACCATGTCAGAAGTGCAGAAGGTCTCGCGTCACAGTCAATCCCGACACTAATTTACACAGGATTCAACATGGCTAAAGCAATTATTCAGACCGATAAAGCGCCACAGGCGATCGGCACATACAGTCAGGCAGTTAAAGCAGGCACCACCGTTTATTTGTCTGGCCAGATCCCGCTGAACCCGGAAACCATGGAAATCGTATCTGACGATTTTTCCGAACAGGCTAAACAGGTTTTCGAAAACGTAAAAGCGGTTTGTGAAGCTGCTGGCGGTACTATCAACGATTTGGTTAAGGTAAATATCTTCCTGCCGGATCTGTCTCATTTCGCCACGGTAAACGAAATCATGGCGCAATATTTCACTAAGCCTTATCCGGCCCGTGCCGCCATTGGCGTGAAAGAACTGCCAAAAGCATCGCAAATTGAAATCGACGGCATCATGGAATTGCCTGAGTGATTTCACAGGTATAAATATGAAAACCGCACATAGTTGCGGTTTTTTTATGCCTGAAGGACGGACGATTTCACTGTTTATCTCCGGAAATGAAAATAGTTTGAAAGATAACGCTACAGGCGCAGGTCTCTTTAAATTCAAAACCTGAGGAGAGTGTTATGCGCTTAATTTTTATGTTGTTACTTATTGTTGCCGGCGGGCAGGTGTTCGCGGCAGCAATGCCGTCAAAGTCCCCGGATGAAGTTCGTCCTTTACTGGAAGGCATGACAGTGCCCGATGTAGTGGTATCTGATACAGGTGGTGCGCCGTTCAGTTTAAAAGCGCTGCTGATGCAAAAGCCGTCAGTGGTGTTGTTCTATCGCGGCGGCTGGTGCCCGTATTGTAACCGTCAACTGGCGGGCCTGAAGGATATCGAAAAGCCTTTATCAGATCTTGGCTATCAGATCCTGGCAATTTCACCCCAGTCATTAGAGCAGTTAACGTCACAAAAGCTTGAAAGTGAATTTGCAGCAAGGCTGTTGTCTGATGCAAAACTGAACGCCCTGAATGCGTTCGGGATCAGCTATTATGTGGATGATGAAACAGCAAAGCGTTACAAAGGCCATGGCATCGCCCTGACAACCGATGAGACAGGAAAGCCCGTCCTGCCGGCACCTGCTGTGTTCATCGTCGATACTGAAGGTAAAATTCAGTTCAGCTACGTTAACCCTGATTATAAAGTACGGCCATCTCCGGCATTGATCCTTGCTGCAGCAGAGGCAATTGCCAAATAAACCTGTCTTTTCTTACAAGGGCTGCCGGACCTGAACCGGCAGCCCCTCGCAAACCTGGTATGAATGGCTTACACTGCGCCTATCCGCAAATAAATATGCCTTAATTATCATGCAGTCACTCGCTCAAACACCCATTACCACGTTGAAAGGCGTCGGCGCAAAGGTGGCTGAGAAGTTAACAAAAATAGGTCTGCACACCGTACAGGATGTCCTTTTTCATCTGCCATCCCGTTATGAAGACCGCACCCAGGTTTACGAGATTGAAGATTGTAAGCCGTTTACTCACGTGAGTATTCAGGGTGAGGTAAAAACCGCCGACATTCAGTACGGCAAAAAACGCATGTTTGTGGTGAAGGTGTCTGATGGTACGGGCACCATCACGCTTCGTTTTTTCCATTTCGGCGCGGTTCAGCGCACCATGATGACGCCTGGCAACGAAGTGCGTTGTTTTGGCGAAATCCGGACGGGTAAATGGGGGCTGGAGATGATGCACCCTGAATTTGCTCTCATCGGCGAAGACGACGGCGAAACAGAAGATACTCTGACCCCGGTTTATCCCACCACAGAAGGTGTTAAGCAGCTCACGCTGCGCAGCCTCACCGATCAGGCGCTTAAACTGCTGGAGAAAGGCGCATTAAGCGATCTGCTACCGCAAGGCATGTATGAAGGACAAGTGTTGCTGGCAGATGCTCTGAAGCTCGTTCACCGTCCGCCACCGGATGTTCCGCTGGAAATGATAGAAGAAGGCCGGCACCCCGCGCAGAAGCGTCTTATTCTCGAGGAATTACTGGCACACCACCTGAGCGTACTGAAGGTGCGTCAACAGGCACAGGCCCAGCCGGGTATCGCCATTCAGATTAATCAGTCTCTGATTGACCAGCTACTGGGTAATCTGCCGTTTTCGCCCACCGGCGCACAGCAGCGGGTAGTCAACGACATTCAGAAAGACATGGCCATGAATTGCCCGATGATGCGGCTGGTGCAGGGAGATGTGGGCTCAGGGAAAACTCTGGTGGCAGCGCTTGCTGCGCTATCCGCGATCGGTGCCGGTTATCAGGTTGCCCTGATGGCACCTACAGAACTGCTGGCTGAGCAGCATGCCAGCAACTTCCGTGACTGGCTGTCACCACTGGGCATCGAAGTAGGCTGGCTGGCCGGTAAATTGAAAGGTAAGGCCCGGCAGGAAGTACTGACACGTCTGGCGTCCGGTGAAATACAAATGCTGGTGGGCACGCATGCCATATTCCAGGAGCAGGTGGAATATCAGCAACTGGCACTGGTCATCGTGGATGAACAGCACCGCTTTGGTGTACATCAGCGTCTGGCGTTAAGGGAAAAAGGTGAAAAGCAGGGGCGCTTCCCCCATCAGTTGATTATGACGGCCACGCCTATTCCCAGAACGCTGGCGATGACAGCCTATGCAGATCTTGATACGTCCGTGATTGATGAGCTGCCCCCCGGCCGTTCACCGGTAACCACGGTTGTGCTTCCTGATACCCGCAGAGGGGATGTCATTGCCAGAGTCTATGAAGCCTGTCATAACCAGGGGCGACAGGCTTACTGGGTGTGTACACTCATTGACGAATCTGAAGTGTTGCAGTGTCAGGCGGCTGAAGATGCTGCTATTACCCTGAGAACCGCTTTGCCGGATTTACGGGTCGGGCTGGTACACGGCCGCCTCAAGCCGGCAGAAAAGCAAGCAGTCATGGATGAATTCAAACGCGGTGAGCTGGATTTGCTGGTGGCTACCACGGTTATTGAAGTGGGCGTGGATGTGCCCAACGCCAGTATTATGATTATCGAAAACCCTGAGCGCCTTGGTCTGGCACAATTGCACCAGTTACGCGGCAGGGTGGGGCGTGGCGCGGTAGAGAGTCAGTGTGTGCTGATGTACTCAGCCCCGTTATCCAAAACAGCGACGCAACGTCTGGGCGTGCTCCGTGAATCAAACGACGGCTTTTACATTGCCCAGAAAGATTTAGAAATCCGGGGCCCTGGAGAATTAATGGGGACAAAGCAAACCGGTATTGCAGAAATGCGTATTGCCGATCTCGTCCGCGACGCGCAGTTAGTGCCTCAGGTACAAGCTATCGCTGAAAAATTGTGGCAGGACTATCCAAGCCATGCTCAGGCGATAATTAACCGCTGGATTGGCTTTAAGGAACAATACGGTAATGCATAACATTCCGGTGTTTATTGACGAAACGCAAAGCGAAGAACAACAGAACCAGTTAAAAAGGGTTGCAGAGCTCTGGCAGTTCAGTGTGCAGAATACGCTGCCAGCCGGGCTGGCACTCACCCTGGAAGACGGCAAGCTGGCAGTAAAAGATTTTTCCGAAGCAAAGCAGCAGGGCGTGTTTGTGGATTTCCTGTCTGGTAGCAGCGTGTATCGCCAGCAACATGGCGGCGGTAAAAAGGAACCCATTGCCAAAGCGGTGGGCGTGAAAGGTCAGGAAGTGCCTGTAGTTCTGGATGCAACGCCGGGGCTCGGGCGGGATGCCTTCGTGCTGGCGTCGCTGGGCTGTCGTGTAGTGATGATGGAACGCTCTCCTGTCGTCGCGGCTTTACTGGCCGACGGCTTGCACCGCCTTTCTATGCAAGCACCTGAAATGGAAGAAAAATTCAGGCTGATTCACGGTAACAGTATTGAATGTATGAATACATTGGATGAGCAAATAGATGTAGTTTATCTTGATCCAATGTTTCCACATCGCAAAAAATCTGCTTTAGTAAAGAAAGAGATGCGGGTCTTTCAACAATTACTGGGCAGTGACGACGATGCTGACAGTTTGTTAGCACCGGCAAGGGAACTCGCCGGAAAACGTGTTGTTGTAAAACGTCCCGCGTATGCAGAACCGCTGGCCGATGTGCCGCCTGCTATGGCCATCACCAGTAAAAAGCACCGTTTTGACGTGTACATTTCCACTCACTAGGAGAGAAGTATGATTAACGTTGGCAGTACATTGCCTGAAGTAACCTTTGGTTTGTTAAAGGATGGCAAGACAACCAACCCGCACACCAATGATATATTTGGCGGCAAACGCGTTGTAGTATTCGCCGTACCCGGCGCTTTCACCCCGACCTGTTCTGCGGCGCACCTGCCCGGCTATGTCGCCCTTGCTGACAAGATTAAAGCCAAAGGAGTCGATGATATTGTCTGCATTTCAGTAAATGATGCTTTTGTGATGGATGCGTGGGGAAAGTCAGCGAACGCGGAAGAAATTACTATGCTTGCTGACGGTAATGCGTTTTTCACCCGCACGATTGGTCTTGATATGAATACCAGTGACTTTGGCGGTGTGCGCAGTATGCGTTATTCCATGCTGGTCGAAGATGGTGAGGTGGTAAAACTGAATATTGAAGATCCTGGCCGTTTTGAGGTGTCTGACGCAGAAACAATGCTTAACAGCCTGTAAATAATCTTAATGCATTCAAATGATGGAGTTGACTAATACTTTAGTCGATTTCATCACTTATCTCCCTCCCTTTATTGTTCTGTATCTACCAGAAATTCATTGATTTTATAAATGTTTAGTAAGCGCTATCTATTTATGCGTTTTTTACAACATTTAATGTACAGTATGCGCCATTCTGCTATTCTTAAGGAATAGAGCGGTATACCTTTGCAGGTGAAGATTATTTGGTACTTCACGAAGAAACCATTAATCATCCGTGCGCTCATGCTGACAGGGTAAGTTGAGCAGCTCAAACGGAACCATGGAGGGAAAGTATGTTGAGCAAAAACCAGAAGTTTGGTGTCTATCTGATATCCAAATCATTATCTTCAGATGAAGCTAGCGACGAACAGGTCATCCTTTTCAAGCATCTTTTGCAAACCTGTGGTTATGAAATCACAGAACTCACATCTATAGAACAGTTAGAAACCACCTCCAATCAGGACCTCATTTTTTACGATGCCGCTAAGGCTGAAGAAAAAATGGAAGCGTTTTACCGTTATCAGGGCTTTGCCCGCTGGATTCTCTTTAATCTGGAACACGGCGATATTGATGAATGTGAGGCCATCATTGCGGGTGTGGAGGGAACCTTCTATACCTCTGACTCACCTGAATTATTACTGAAAGGTGTGCGCCGGCTGGCCAAAATGGATGTGTGGTTTAAACGCAACTCTATTAACGAGGCATTACGCCGGTTACGGCAACAAACCCGTAAAGCCAATGCGGCTATTGCCCGTCCCAAAGAGTTAAATAAAATGGCACTGCATCCCAAGCTTACCAAGCGGGAAGTGACCATTATCGAGCTGGTGGCACAGGGTTCGCAGAATCAGGAAATCGCTGATCAGCTGCATATCAGTGTGAATACGGTAAAAACGCATATATACAGTATTTTCCGTAAAACCCATTCGAGAAACCGGATTGAGTTGCTCTCCTGGTCACAGCAATTCGTCAGCGAGTACTCCTGACGCTTCAAGAATCTTACCGGGCACACTATAATCCGGCTTTTGAATTTGCCGGAGTCAGTTTGTGATCCAGAAAGATGTCATTGTAATCGGTGCGGGCGCTGCCGGATTGTTCTGCGCAGCGCAGGCGGGTAAGCGTGGCCGCGCTGTCGCTGTGCTGGATCACGGAAAGAAAGTCGGGCGTAAAATACTCATGTCCGGCGGCGGACGGTGTAATTTCACCAACATGTACGCTGAACCGGCCAATTTTCTGTCTGCAAATCCTCATTTCTGCAAATCTGCTCTGAGCCGCTATACCCAGTGGGACTTCATCTCACTGGTGAGCGAATACGGCATTCCCTACCATGAGAAAACCCTCGGCCAGTTGTTCTGTGATAACAGCGCATCAGACATCGTAGATATGCTGGTAAAAGAATGTGATAAAGCCGGTGCTGAAATCGTTACCCGCTGTGAGATTCTGAGTGTGGAGAAAACCGGGGCCGGCTATACGCTGAGCACTTCGCTGGGCGATTATGTTTGCGAATCCCTGGTTATCGCTACAGGCGGTCTGAGTATGCCGAAAATTGGCGCTACGCCATTCGGCTACAAAATTGCAGAACAGTTCGGCCTGAAAGTCCTGCCAACACGAGCTGGCCTGGTGCCCTTTACATTGCACGACAAAGACAAGCAGGCGCTGGAAGCATTGAGCGGCATCGCTGTCGATACGTCAGCAAGTTGTAACGATACATCTTTCCGCGAAGCGATGCTGTTTACTCACCGGGGTTTAAGCGGCCCGTCTATGCTACAAATATCGTCTTACTGGCATCCGGGGGACACCCTGCATATTGACTTACAACCTGCCATGAGCGCCGCTGAATATCTGACAGCCGCTCAACAGGATACACCCGACGCGCAACTCTCTACGGTACTCAGTAAGCTCTATCCCAAACGGCTGGTACAAACCTTTATCGACACCCGGCAGTGGCCTAACGAACCGGTAAAACGCCTGACCCACAGCCAGATAGCGGAAATCGACAATACCTTATCTGACTGGCAAGTCACGCCCAATGGCACAGAAGGCTACCGCACCGCAGAGGTGACACTGGGCGGCGTAGATACAGACGAACTGTCGTCGAAAACCATGATGAGTAAGAAAGCCGAAGGCTTATTCTTCATTGGCGAAGTGGTAGACGTTACCGGCTGGCTCGGTGGCTACAACTTCCAGTGGGCCTGGAGCAGCGCCTGGGCTGCAGGGCAGTATGTTTGATTCTTTTTTAGCATGTTCTAACTTTTTATATTGGGAGTAAAAATATAGGCTTTGGTACAGCTTACACATAATAAGTTGTTGCGGTATGTTAATTACGTATCCGGGCAACTTTCGAAATATGCCAAAGAGATACTCAGTTAGATAACTATAGGGAAATTTATTATGATTGAATTGAATCAAGTTGAAATTGAAGAAGTGTCCGGAGGTATTGTTGTAGCTCTGTGGGCATTATTAATTACAGGTTATGGATCTGGAGCCTTTGACCGAATCGGTAGTGAAATTGGCGCAGGACTTTATGATGGCTTACATAAGGTGCCTTAAAATATGAAAGATTTAACTAACGAAGAAATTCTGGTCGTATCCGGGGGCGAAGGTCTTTTCTATTATGTAGGTTATGGTATAGGAAGTGGAATAAGAGGTTTGAACCAATTTGGAAGCTGGCTTGGTTCAGAAGTCTACGACCTAACTCATAATATTCCATGATTTACTTAACTCTAATCAATATAGTCAATTTAGAGGGAAGTCGATGTGGAAAAAATATTCAAAAATTGAAAATATAGGTTTTTGGTTTATTCTTATCTTTATTTCTTTGATGTTAGTTGACTATTTTTTCTTTAGTAGTTAACTGAATTGCAATTAGAGTTTTGATACACTCTCTCAAGATAATATTCTCACATCATTGTGCAAGAAATAATGTGTTCATTTTAAAAAGTGACTTTTAAATTAAAAGTCACTTTTTTATCTCGATATCAGCTTGAACTTCAGTCTATTGTTCTAGTCGTTTTATGATACTTGAGTGGATGAATGTTTTCACCATCCCGGATATGGGATAGTGACTTTACCCGATCAGGCCTTGGGCTCGTTGATGGTGGTGGTGAGCTGTTCGGCTTTGGTTTCTATCTCAACTTCAACGGCGGCGCTGCCCTGAACCGCATTCTTTGAAACGCTGGCCGGGGTTACGGCGCTGATGCCTTTTAACAGGCGGCCAAGAATGTCGGCTCCGGTGATGATGCGGGGTTGTGCACCCCAAACCAGCACTACGTCAACATCGATGGTGCCATCGTCATGGGCGTCCAGTGTTTCCTGTGCTTTCAGGTGCCACAGCACTTCGGATAACATCAGAGATTCATCCCGCATCTACTCAACGCCTTCGCGGCCCAGCCAGCCATCAAGCAATAATGCGGAGGGCTTGGAAACGGGGTACAGGATGATCTGATAGAAACGCATTACCGGTGATAACACTGACGCCATACGCATGGCATTTCTGGAGAAATAAGCCTGCGGCATGATTTCACCGAAAATGGTAATAAAACCGGCAAAGCAAATAGTGTTAACCGGAATTTTTATCGACACGAAAGAATATGGGAATCGTAGCGTATTAAACAGGAACTGCCAGTACAATCAAGCGCAAACGGGGATTGGGCGTCATATCATTAAACGGATAACAGGTGATAAGCTGGATTTCATCTTTGTTCCGTTCGATGAACCAGCGGTGGTTGTGTGAATCGACAATATTGGTCTTGCTCACCCGATAGGTACGCCATTGTCCGTGGCTGTCCTGGATCTGAAAGGTATCTCCTGCCTGCACATGTTTCAGAAAGTTGAAATGGGTGTCACGGTGACCGGAATACACCTGTGTGCCGGTTTCCCCGGGCAGTGCGGTTCCGTCTATGTGGCCGGGGCCAAAGGCCAGGCTGCTGCCATGACTCCCCGACAACATATACAGGCGCTGGTTGTGGCCGGGAAAAGTCAGTACGGCCACGGGCCAGGTATCTGACCATGACCAGGGTTTAACAGAGTGGCCGGTTGCCATGGTTTCTTCCCATGCATCTGCAATAAGCCGTTGCGCTAATACTGCCTTTGCCGCAATCCATAATGTATTGCCAAAACACAGAATGCCGGTTACCAGAAGCAGAGCGGGGAGTGCGGTCTTCAGAAAGTTTGCTTTTATCCTCACTGCACGGCCGCCTTATCTTGCTTTTATCCGTTGCCAGAACAGTAAGGCGAGGCCGGCAACAATACACAGTATACCCAGCCAGAGTGTCAGTTCCGCTGTGGTGGCGGTTTGCGGATATTGCAGTTGCTGATGTGACATGCCCTGCGGCAGTTGATTCGCTACCCGCAGACGAAGCGGTGGACGGGGGCTGTTTTCATAAGTCACCGGTGACTGATCGATAGCAACAAATGAGGTAAAGCGGGACAACAGACTGTGTTGCAACGCCACCGCTGTCACTTGGTCTTTAACGTCTTCTTCGCTGAGAGAGCCGCTTCGCCCTTCATCTTCAATATGGGCAATTTTTTGTCTGGCCCAGTGTGCGCCGGCGCCGCTACCCTCCGGCATATCCGATGACGTGAGCGTTTGCGACCAGAGCCGACTGGCGGTTTCACCGCTTACGGTGACACTGCTGACAGGCGTTTTTGTGGAGGCAAAAGACAGCAGGGGTTCGTTAAGATACAAATCCGGCGTATTTGCAGGATATACCTCTGCATCTTCCGGCCAGCCCGGCTGGATGTTTTTGGCTGCACTGTGGTTAAGCTTTGCGAACAGACTGTTCATCTGCGGGGCAATATCCTGCGGATTGGCAATAAATTCATAGGTGCCACGGCCAGCCTGCGCTGCCTTGTGCATGAAGTAACTGTTGGGAGCAGAGCCAATCCCCACTGTGAATAACCGCGATGTGCCTGCGAAGTTGCTGATCAGGCTGAACAGCTCCGCCTCGTTACTTACAGCTCCGTCAGTAATGAATACCACCTGGTGGAGGCGTTCATTCTGCGCATTCTGTGAAAAGGCCGCAGTCAGCGCAGGTAACATTTGTGTGCCGCCATCGGCCTGCAACTGATTTACCCATTGCCGCGCCGCTTGTCTGGCGGGAAGCGTTGCAAAATTTGCCTCTGCGAACATCAGCGAAAAACGGTCACTAAACGCGATGATGTTAAAACGGTCGTTATCCTTAAGTTTATCAATGGCTGCAATCAGACTGGATTTAGCCTGAACAATTGACTGTCCCTGCATAGAACCCGATGTATCAATGACAAATGTGATGTCGCGGGGCAGCGTTTGCGGCTGTGTGATGGCCGGGGGCATCACCATTAGCAGGGAAAAATAATCATCACCGGATTGCTCGGTAAAAAGGGCTGCGACCGGTTCTGCAGAAGGGGCCGGGAGCCAGCGAAGCACAAAATCACGGTCCATTTCACTATGACCCTCTTTAAGTGTGATAGTGAACTTGTCGTTCTGTCTTGTCAGATCGATGTCATGATACAGTGCATACACCGAGGTAAGCGGCATGCCACCGTTCAGAGCAATAGTGAGTGCCAGAGGATTCGTCTTTCCACTGCCCGGCAGAATAAACGGCGGAAAAAGATCCGCAGGGTCTGCATACCCGGTGGTTGCCCGGGTCTCCGTTTCAAGGCTGTTCATGTTCATACCCGGCATGTACCTGGGTGTCAGTGTTGTTGGCAGCCTCCATGAGAATTCGCCCCGGCGGAACTCTGCAATATCAAGAAATTGCAGTGTGACCTCTATGGTTTCTCCCGGTGCGATATGACTAACTTGCTGGGTAAACAAATTGGGGCGCTGCTGTTCAGTCAGTGCAGCCCGTTTTCCCTGCACCACGGCGTCGCGGTAAAGGCGCCGGGCTTCCTGTCGTGGCTTGATAATGCCTTCAATCACCCGTGAGCCGGAACGGATAGTCATATGAGTAACAGCCGCCTTGTCCGGCAGCGGAAAGGTGTACACACCATTGGCCGGCCCGTCGCTCTGGTTTTTAAAAATCTGCCGGTACGTCACGTTCACCAGTACACCGTTGATCTGAACATCTGCATCCGTGAGTACATGTAAAGCGGCCTGCCCGTTTGCGTTGTTGCTTTGTAACATCATATTACCGGACTGATAGCGGGGTAGTGTGTCAGCAAACGAAGCAAAAGCCGGCCACATGAAGAGTATCAACAGCAACAAATTAAAGTGGCTGCGGGCAGGGCAGCGGCGGCTGGGGTTCGTGAGCATGAGCGTCTTCCGTTACGGTGTGTAGGATTATTTCAGCACCGTAATCTGGCAAGCTTGCGGAGGATATGTGGCGAAGAAGCAATGAATTCAGGCGAATTATGGAGTAAAGTGAAAGATAATCCTCTACACACAGCAACACGGTTCTGAGTTATCTATGTCGCACCGGACTAGCCGTAGAAACAGCATGTTAACAGCACCTTACCGGTGGTGTTTAATGCTGGGTGCCTGTGTGAGTCTGACGCTTGGGTTTATTGGAGTGGTCGTGCCGGGTATGCCGACAACGGTCTTCGTGCTGATTGCTGCCTGGCTGGCGGCCCGCAGTTCACCGTCGCTGGCTTTATGGCTGGACAATCACAAAGTCACCGGGCCGATAATTCATCACTGGCGAAACGGACGCTGTATGCCGCGCAGTGCAAAATATGCTGCCACGGCAGGTATGTCATTGTCAGCGGTGATCATGGCAGTAACAGCTACGCCGGTTTGGGTGATGGCCGGTACGGACATCATGATGTTGTGTGTGCTTATCTGGTTGTGGCGTCTGCCGGAACCTGAGTTGCCGGATGGCAAAGCCTGACATGACACTCTCCGCTGGTCATGAAGCAACACTCAGACACTTACAACTGACACTCTATGCGATGCAAAGCCGGTTTGAAGCGGGGATCAGCGAATTTGAGCTTATCAGCCTGTTACAAAAACCACCGTATTCGCTTTTCGATGAAACCGCTTTGCGCGACAGCCTGGCGCTTTTCCGTTGTCACTTTATTCTGTTCCATTGTCTTTACCGTCTTCAGGATGAGTGGCTGGCGGAAAAGCAGGGCTTACTGAACATCCACACGACGGCCATCCGGCTGGAACCCTTAGCGGAATCAACAAAAACCCCGGCACTGGCGGATCCGCTGCGGGATTATTATCTGAACTGGGATAATTTTGACAGCACCGGCAAAGAAGATGTGGATGCGCTGATAGACAGTTTCTGGGTCAAAATGGGCAGCGGCATTCACATGTCCGCAGACGAAAACACGATTAATGAAGCACGCAATGTGCTGGAGATCGCACCGGATATACGACTGACCCGCAGCCTGATAAAGAAACAGTATCGTCATTTACTGCACAGGCACCATCCTGACAAAGGCGGGGAGAATCCCGTTGCTGCTGAACTGGTGAGGGCCTGTGAAGTATTACTGAGTGCGGTTAAGCGGGAACCGCTGGCCTAAACATTATCGGTACGTAATCCGCCGAAATAGATTTTCATCAGGATGGGGGCTTTCGTGGTGATGTCGAAGGCTTCCGGCGCTTCCAGATATTCTGACAAAATACCACGCATAAAACAGTTCATCGCCAGGGTGTAATCTTCCGGTGTAATGTCCGCAGACAGCTGGCCTAATTTAATGGCCCGTTTGTAGTAGGCAGAGAACGCCTGAATCTTTTCGTATTTTGCCGTAGTGTGCTTTTCCTGACTACACTTTAAGTCACCACTGTAATCACATTTTAACATGAAAAGTGTAAGTGTTTTACGTAGTTGCTCATCTTGATCGAGATCGAGGAAAATGTTCGTACATAACTCCTGTAACTGACCGACAGGATTGGGGTGTTCAGCTTCCAGTCCTTCCATGATCCGTTCGATAAAAGGAGTATGCAGGTTCTCATGGAGCGCATCGAAGATCTCCATTTTGTTTTTAAAGTGCCAGTACACGGCACCCCTTGTCACATCTGCCTTGCGGGCGATTTCTTCAAGGGATGCTTTGGCGACACCGCGCTCTGTAAAAACATCGACAGCGGCCTTTAATATGGTCTGTTTTGTGAGCTCAGCATCTTCTTTTGTTCTGCGCATCGTATTCTCCGCGAGATTGACAACATACATACAAGAACGTATCTTTAGAAGGTAAACCTTTAATGTGCAATTGTCCAGCCCCCGTGGCTGTATCAGGAAGACTTATTGTTATGAAAAAACTGTTTTTAACTGCCGTCACAGCGATAGCGCTGGCCGTTGCCGGTGGCTGTTCTGACCAAAACGGGCAACAGGCCGCTCAGGCAAGCCAGGGTGGTCAGCAACCCGCACCTTCTGTGTCTGTAGTGACAATTGCCAGTCAGCAGGTAGAGCACACGGTTACACTGCCCGGACGTGTAAGCCCGATGCGCCAGTCGCAGGTGCGTCCGCAGGTAGAGGGTGTGCTTACCGAACGCTTGTTTGAAGAAGGTGCACTGGTGGAAAAAGGCCAGCAACTTTACCAAATCGATGACGCCCGTTTTGCTGCGCAGCTCGCCAGTGCGAAAGCTGATCTGAAAAGCGCGCAGGCGAGTTTGAAAACGCTGGAAGCCCGCTCAGCCCGTTATAAAGATTTGCTCAGCCGCAACGCCGTCAGCCGTCAGGAGTATGATGATGCACTGGCTGAGGCCGAGCAGGCAGAAGCGCAAATCAGTGTCGCCCAGGCCGCGGTAGATTTAGCCAAAGTGGATTTAGACTACACCAAAGTGTATGCCCCTATCAGCGGTCAGATTAGCCGCAGCTATGTCACCGTCGGTTCGCTGGTAACAGCCAATCAGGAACAACAACTGGCTACCATTACCCAGTTGAATCCGGTTTATGTTGATATGCAGCAAAGCGGCAAAGGTGTTCTGACACTGCGTAAAGCGATGCAGCAAAGTGGCACTCTGCCGGTGAAGCTGATTCTGGATGAAACCACAGGTGAAGCGTATGAACATCAGGGTGAACTGAAATTCTCTGAAGTGACGGTAGATGAAACAACCGGTGCGGTTGCACTGCGTGCAGAACTGCCTAACCCTGATTCACTGTTGATGCCGGGTCTTTTCGTGAAAGCCACCGTGGTGCTGTCTAACACCGATGAGTTACTGGTACCGCAACGTGCGACCACACGTCAGCCAGACGGTTCGATGGTGGTCATGACGGTGAATGCGTCGGACAAAGTTGAGCCCCGCCAGATCACTGTATCAGGTGCATGGCAGGATCAGTACATGGTGAAAGGTGGCGTGCAGGCTGGTGACAGAGTCATTGTGACCGGTTATCAGAAAGTGCAGCCGGGTATGCAGGTGAATGCTAAACCCTGGCAGGCCGGTAACGCTCAGGCGAAAAACGGACAGTAAGCGCGACTAATTTTCAGGCAGGAACACATTCTTTATGGCACGTTTTTTTATTGATCGCCCTGTGTTTGCATGGGTGCTGGCTCTGATCACAATCATGGCCGGCCTCTTGTCTATACAAGGTCTTCCCATCGAACAGTATCCCAAGGTTGCCCCTCCCTCGGTAACTATCAGTGCGTCTTATCCCGGCGCCTCTGCGGAAACTATCGAAAATACCGTCACCCAAATCATTGAGCAAAGCCTGTCGGGTATCGACAATCTGCGTTATTTCACATCAAGCAGTGAAAATACCAGGATGACGATTACCCTGACCTTCGAGCCTGGCACTGACCCGGACACCGCGCAGGTTCAGACTCAGAACAAGGTACAAAGCTCCGTCTCCCTGTTACCTACACAGGTTCAGCAGCAGGGCGTAACCGTGACTAAATCAAACGATACTTTTGCTGTGGTTATCGGTTTCTACTCAAAAGACGGGCGCTTGTCTCAGTTTGATTTGAGTGACCTGCTGGTATCAGAATATCAGGATCCCATTTCCCGTGTGAACGGCGTGGGTACAACCCGTGTATTCGGTGCCCAGCGTTCTATGCGTATCTGGCTGGACCCTGACAAACTGTACAGCTACAACATGACGCCTGTGGATGTTCAGGGCGCAGTACAAACTCAGAATACAGACATTTCAGCGGGACAACTGGGTGGTCTGCCGGCCATTGAAGGTCAGCAAATCAATGCCACTATCACGGCGCAGTCTATCCTGCGTACCGTGGAAGATTTCGAAAATATTGTATTGCGGGTTAACACTGACGGTTCACAGGTGCGCGTGAAAGACGTGGCACGGGTTGAACTGGGCTCTGAAAACTACAGCTACATTGCCCGTTATAACCGTCAGCCGGCGTCCGGTATGGCAGTATCGCTGGCAACAGGCGCAAATGCACTGGACACCATTGAAAGGGTAAAAGCCAAAGTTGAAGAAATGGCAGTGAACCTGCCTGACGGTGTTGAAGTGGTGTATCCGGTTGACAGCTCGCCGTTCATCAAACTTTCTATTGAATCAGTGGTTAAAACCCTGCTGGAAGCCATTGTTCTGGTATTCTTCGTGATGCTGCTGTTTCTGCAAAACTGGCGGGCGACACTGGTACCCACCATTGCCGTACCTGTTGTACTGATGGGAACATTCGCGGTTCTGTTTGCCTTCGGCTACAGCATTAACGTACTGACCATGTTTGCCATGGTTCTGGCCATCGGTCTGCTGGTGGATGATGCCATCGTTGTGGTAGAGAACGTTGAACGTATCATGGAAGAAGAGGGGCTTTCTGCCAGGGAAGCAACCCGTAAATCCATGGGACAGATCACCAGCGCGCTGGTGGGTATTGCTGTGGTGCTTTCCACAGTGTTTATCCCGATGGCTTTCTTCAGCGGCTCTGCCGGTTCGATTTACCGTCAGTTCTCAATCACTATTGTTGCAGCCATGACCTTCTCGGTACTGGTAGCCATTATCTTGTCCCCGTCTTTATGTGCCGTACTGCTGCGCAAAAAAGATGTGATGAACAAGCGTGAAACAGGCTTCTTCGGCTGGTTTAACCGTAACTTCAACAAAGGTCGTGACGGCTACGAGCGCGCGGCTGTGGGTATGGCGGGTAAAATCAAACGCTTCCTGCTGATTTACGTGGTACTGGTTGGCGGCATGGCATTTATTTTCAGTCAACTGGCAGGCTCGTTCTTACCGGATGAAGATCAGGGGCGGGTAATGGTACTGGTTAATGCTCCTCCGGGCGCAACAGCCGGCCGTACGCTGGAATCGATGAAGACGGTGGAAGATTTCTTCCTGGACACCAAAGGCGATGTGGTGAAAGACATGTTTACCATTGTCGGCTTCAGTTTCACCGGTGCTGCGCAGAACTCAGGGATGGCCTTTGCTCACCTGGTCGACTGGGAGAAACGGGACGAGTCCAGCAGTGCGTTTACCGTTATTAACCAGGCCTACGGTGCTCTGGGGCAAATCGAAGATGCCATGGCATTCCCGATTTTACCGCCACCAATCCGTGAACTGGGTAACGCAACAGGCTTTGACTTCCAACTGGTCGATCGCGCCGGTAACGGCCACGAAGCTTTGATGAATGCCCGTAACCAGTTCCTGGGCATGGCGGCGCAGAATCCGAAGCTGGTTGGTGTACGTCCGAATGGCCTGAGCGATGTACCTCAGTTCAAGATTAACATCGACAGTGAAAAAGCGTCTGCACTTGGCTTGTCACTCAGTGATATTAACAGCACGCTCAGCATCGCCTGGGGTTCTACTTACGTGAATGACTTCATTGACGCCGGACGTATCAAGCGTGTGTATATGCAGGCTGATGCCGCTTACCGTATGGATCCTGAAGATCTGGAAAAATGGTTCGTGCGCAACAGCGATGGTGACATGGTAGCGTTCAGTGCGTTCTCTACAGTAGAGTGGAATTACGGCTCACCTAAACTGGAACGTTTCAACGGTGTGTCTGCTGTGAATATTCAGGGTAGTCCTGCACCGGGCGTATCGTCTGGTGAAGCAATGGCCGTGGCACAGGAACTGGTGAAGCAGTTACCACCGGGCTTCGGTCTGGAATGGTCCGGCTTGTCTTATGAAGAACAGGCCGCCGGCTCACAGGCGCCTATGCTTTATGCATTGTCTATTCTGGTGGTATTCCTGTGTCTTGCTGCACTTTATGAAAGCTGGTCTGTACCATTCGCCGTTATGCTGGTAGTACCGTTAGGTATTTTAGGTTCGGTAGTCGCCGCGTGGTTATTCGGTTTGCCGAACGATGTTTACCTGCAGGTAGCGTTCTTAACCACAGTGGGTCTGGCAGCGAAAAACGCCATTCTGATTGTGGAATTCGCTAAGGAACAGTACGAGCACGGTATGGACTTGATGGAAGCGGTATCGACTGCCGCCAGGCAACGTTTTCGTCCTATCCTGATGACGTCCATGGCCTTCATTCTGGGTGTAACGCCGCTGGCTATTTCCTCCGGCGCGGGCTCTGAAAGCCAGAACGCTATCGGTATCGCTGTAATGGGTGGTATGTTCGCCGCAACCTTCCTGGCTATCTTCTTCGTACCTATGTTCTATGTAATGGTCGTGAAGTGGTTTGGCGCAAAGAAAGCCACTGAAGAAGAGTAATCCGTAGCACTTCTGAATGACGCCGCCCTGCAGCTTGCAGGGCGGCGTTTTTATTTCCCGCCTTTTAAACGTCTTGCGTGTCTGTTCCGTGTCCGCTTTTAGTCTTAAAAATTAATTCCGATCAATACCTTCAGAGCAGAATATGGCAAGATGCCGGTCATGCTGTAAAACGTATTGATGCGGAGAATGCTGACATGGCTGTGGTTTTACCTCCAAAACCGGTATGGAACCAACTCATCAAATCGGGCTGTCGTGTATTTGTAGGCGGTAATGCCTCTGTACCTTATGCTCTCATTCAGGATCTAATCGATCACAGTACAGGCTTCAGTGACATTGAAATGGTGCACATGCTGGCGTTGGGCGACACGCGCTGGGCAAAGGAGCAACACCGGCAGCTTTTTAAGGTAAACACCTTTTTTATTGGCGGCGAAGAAGTGCGCCGTGCTGTGGATGAAGGAAGGGCTGATTACACGCCTGTATTCTTATCTGAAATATCCAGTCTGTTTACTGACGGCACACTGCAACTGGATGCGGTGCTGGTCAACGTGAGTCCGCCGGATGAGCACGGTTACTGCTCGTTAGGTGCATCGGTGGATATATGTATGTCGGCTGTCCGGCATTGCGATATTGTGATTGCGCAAATCAATGAGTCTGTTCCGCGCACATCAGGACATTCCTATATTCATATCAGCGAAATTACAGCATGTATTCAGGCGGACCAGGAGCTGGTTGAGGTAGCCCCGCCACCCATAGACAGTATTACTGAAAGGATTGGGCAATATGTGGCGATGCTGGTGGAAGACGGCTCAACCCTGCAATTCGGCATCGGTAAAATTCCCAGCGCCACATTAAAGTACCTGCTGCACCATAAAGACCTGGGTATTCACAGTGAAATGCTCACAGACAGTATTATTGAAGTGATTGAGTCCGGTGCGATTTCCAACCGGAAGAAGACTTTTCACCCTGGCAAAGTGGTGACCAGTTTTGCTATCGGTACCCGCAAACTATATGACTTCATTGATAACAACCCGCATATTGAGTTTTACCCCAGCAGTTATGTGAATAAGCCTACCAACATCGCCAAAAACGACAAAATGGTAGCCATAAACAGTGCTCTTGAAGTGGATCTCACCGGACAGGTGGTGGCTGATTCCATTGGTTACGATTTTTACAGCGGCATTGGCGGGCAGGTGGATTTTGTCAGCGGCGCATCTATGAGTAAAGGCGGTAAGCCCATCATTGCTTTACCTTCTACGGCAAAAAACGAAACGGTATCCCGTATAAAGCCCTGTATCACAGAAGGGGCGGGCGTGGTGACCAGCCGCGGGAATGTACACTACGTGGTAACTGAATACGGCGTGGCGTCTTTGCGGGGCAAGAGTATCCGCGAACGGGCCATGGAGCTTATCCGTGTGGCGCACCCGAAATTCAGGGGGCAGTTACTGGAAGAGGTCCGCAAGAATTACTGGGTGCCCCATTATCAGGAAAAGTACCCGACGGATATTCCTGAACTGGGCGCAATTCAGTTACAAAAACTGGTGATTCAGGGGGAGACCTATTATCTGCGGCCGCTGAACCCGGCAGACGAACGTCGTCTGCAGGAGTTTTTCTATTCCCATACGAAAGAGACGCTGCGCCTGCGTTACAACTATGACCCTAAACAAATGTCACGGGAGAAATCCTGTAATCTGGTGAGTGTGGATCAGCGCACTGATGCGGCCTTGTGTATTGTGCGTCAGGAAGGTTCGCGGATCACGATTCACGCGGTGGGCCGGTTCTACTTTAATCCTGAAGATAATTCCTGCGAAGCAGCATTTGTTACCCGTGAAAATCAGCAAGGGAAGGGCATGGCCAAGTTGCTGTTGTCCCGACTGATTGATATCGCCAAAGCCAGAAAGATGCGCCGCATGCTGGCCTATGTGCGGGCTGAAAATAAGCCGATGATTGCGATTTTCGAGAATGCTAATTTTAAGCGCCTGTTTTCCAGTGATCCCAGCGATGTTGAACTGGAATTGAAACTGGAGGATGAAGCGTGACAGTGAGGATATTTCGCGGCAAGGACTGCCTGCATCATGATGTGGGGCATGACCATCCGGAATCCCCGGACCGCTTGTATGCCATCGACGATCAGTTACTGGCGTCAGGCCTGGAAATGACCTGCCAGCATGCCGATGCAAAACCTTGTAAAAAGGAACATCTGGTCTTAGCCCATGACCCCTACTATGTCGACAGTATTTTTGAACGCTCGCCGAAAACGGGTCTGGTGTGGGTGGAAGACGATACCGGTATGACCCCCATTACGCTGAGCGCTGCGCTGTATGCTGCCGGAGCCGGTATTGATGCTGTTGACTGGGTAATGGACGGAGAGGACCGGCAGGCATTTTGTGCCGTGCGCCCGCCGGGTCACCACGCAGAATACGCATCGGCCATGGGATTCTGCCTGTTTAACAACATTGCTGTCGCCGCCCGTTACGCATTGAAACAATATGATTTAAGCCGGGTAGCCATTGTGGATTTTGACGTACACCACGGTAATGGCACGGAGAATATTATTGCTGGTGATGAGCGCATTATGATGTGCTCATCGTTCCAGCACCCGTTCTATCCCCATAGCGGCGCACCGGTTTCTGCCAGCAACATTCTCGGTGTGCCACTGGACGCGGGAGCTACGGGTGAAGCATTCCGGGAAAAAGTGTCTTACTGGTTCGATGCACTGAAGAACTATGAACCCGAGCTGATCCTGATTTCTGCAGGGTTCGATGCCCATGCAGAAGACCACATGGCGCATTTACGGTTGCGGGAAGACGATTACAAGTGGATCTCCGCAGAACTGCGAAAAGTCGCTGATGCCTGTTGCCACGGCAGAATCGTGAGCACACTGGAAGGTGGCTACAACCACAGTGCCCTGGCCCGCTCCGTTGTCGCTCACATTAAAGGCTTACAGGGCGACGCTAACGAAACCGGCGGCGCGTGATTCTGGTTTGCATTGGTGGTCGTTTTCGCGTGCGGAGAGAGATATTGCCTGCAAAACTCTTTACAGAAAGTTAGTCTGCCTGGTGTTCGTAAAGAGCCGCAGGGAGCAAAGTAACCCGCAAAACCGTCAGCCGCATGGATGCGGCTGCCGAGCTTCCAGGGATGGATTTACAGCGAGTTTTGCGGGTTACTTTGCTCCCCGCTCTGCGCACCACTCCGCCGTCAGCTTCTGACTGCGCAATAGCAGCCTTCGCCGGCTATGTTCAGCATGGCGCCGTTGAAATCCGGTTTTTGTACTTCTGCGGCGATAGTGGTGACAAGATCATCGCCGGTATAGCAGCCGAGTCCTGTTGCATAAGCACCCAGATACCGGAGCTGGTTTTTACTGTCGATGACGGCAACGGCTGGAAAGCTGGGGATTTCAGCAACGAGCGAAGAATATTCGTTGATGTTCAGTGTTTTAAAATTGTAGCCGCCATCCTGCAGCAGGTTTGTCAGCTCTTTCTGATGCTGCCGGCTCAGGGAATTGCAGAAACAAGGCGTGTCTGCTTCAAGGTGAACGATGGTGCCGGGAGTGATGCCGGCCTTTGCCATTTCAGAAACAAAACGTGTATCGAAGTCTTTGTCCTGCGAAGCGGATGTGAGGAAAAGGTCGGGATCAAAAGGGACTGTCTGATTCCCGCCGTACACCCACAGACCGGTCATTAATAAGCAAAGCCAGACAATCATCAACAGCCAGCTGGCTTTGCCCTTCATCATACGCTGAATTTCTGTATGGCTGCCTGCATGTCCCTGCACAGTGAAGAAAGTTGTACTACCTGTTGCTCAAGTTGCGCTGCTGTGGCGGCTTCTTCCTGAGACAGCTCGTGCATTTTCGCCGTACTTTCCGCAATAGACTGGGAAGCGGCTTCCTGTTCAACGGCAGAACTTGCCACTTCAGTCATGTGCTCAGAGGCCGACGAAATTTGTCCTTCAATTTCAGACATGGCTGAGCTGGCATTGGAGGAATCTTCTACTGCCTTGTCTACCAGAGTAATACAGGTCTGCATCTGCTCCACGGAGCTGGCGGTGCTGGCAACTAACTGTTCGGTAATGGTGGTGATTTCATCCGCACTTTCTTTCGAGCGGATTGCCAGCGTGCGAACTTCGTCTGCTACCACCGCGAAGCCGCGACCATGTTCGCCGGCACGGGCGGACTCAATTGCCGCGTTCAGTGCCAGCAGGTTTGTTTGCTCGGCTACCGCGGTGATAGAGCGCATGGCATCTGAAATGTTACTGCACCGTTCATTGAGTTCGGCATTGGTTTTTGCTGCCTGAGTCAGCACACTCTTAAGTGAAGCGATGGAGCTTGCCGTTGCATCTATGGCTTGCTTTGAATCGCCGGTGAGTGAGGAAGCCTGACTGGTTTTATCGTTGGCAAGTTGGGTTCTTTCTGTCGTCAGCTGCATCGACACTGCAATTTCTTCAGAGGCGGATGAAACGCTGCTGACCTCATTGGCACTTTCGGCACTGGTACGGCTCAGTTCTACCGTGGCTGACTTTATGACTTCACTGGACGAGGCCACTTTGTCAGTTAACTGGCGGGCGTTGGCCACCAGAGACTTAATTTGCATGAGCAAATCAGCAAACTGACTGATGCCTTTGTTGTCCTGCGGGATTTTAATAGTCAGGTCAATGCGGTCCCGTTGTGCGAGTACCTGAGATACCGTATTACTGAGGGCAAACGCATTGACGCCTTCGTCGTGGGAGCGTTTGGCAACATACATAAGCGCCACACATTCAGCAATAGCGAACAGGGCATGTAAAACCAGAATGAAGAAAGTGATGTGCCCTTCTTCAAAGATGAAAACACCCGCTCCCTGAGTCTGCAGTACGAAAAAGCCGATGTGATGAACCGCAACAACGGCGGTAGAAATGCCAATTACCAGCCAGTCGCGGAATACAACAAGGATGGCCAGAAGAACGAATATTTCGAAGTGCCACTCAATGAGGCCAAAGGTCTGGTTAATGTGCAGTGCTGCCATCAACTGCACGGCAATGGCGATTGTCGCCCTGCTTAGCAGAGAGCCCGGTTGGGTAAAACTGAAAAACAGCGGCAGTGCGACAATAGGAATACCGAAGATAAAGGCGGGTAACAGTTCGCCGGTGTAAAAACCGATTGCTACAGCAAGCGCAAACTGTACGGGCAATATAATGCGAAAGATTCTGTGACCGTCAAGAATCCAGGGATATTGCATGGGGCGTCCTAAATGTAAATATCTACGCACTGAGTATAGGACAACTTTCTGTCAACGATGTGCGCCAGATCAAATTATTGCATAGCATAGTACGCATATGTGTACTGCTCCATGGCACTTTTGTCTAATCAGGCGCAATTGTCGCTTAAATTGTTCGTTTTACAGCCACCGCTTCCACAGCATCGCAATCAGCATAACCACGGCCAGTCCGCCCATTGCACTCATCAATAGGGTAAACGCGCCCGGAGATTCTGTACCCGGCAGTCCGGCTACATTCATGCCGAATACGCCGGTAAGAAAAGACAGTGGCAGGAAGATGGCGGTGACCATGGACAGTACATACATTCGCATTCCTTGCTGGTCAGCAATCCGGTTTCTCAACTCGTCTTGCAGGACGACAGCACGCCATGATCCAGCTGCATAGCCCTCGGGCGGGTTTCAGGCGCACACAGCGCATCACTGATGGCGCTGGTTACTGATAAATCTGCCAGAATAGCTGCAGAGTCAAGTGCGTCACTTTGTACGTGCACCCATTTGTATTCATCAGGCTGGCAGGGCTTTGTCAGTTCGTTCTGCTCAAGCGCCCGGGCATTGCCGTCAGCTGAGATAATGTAGGCGGTTAAAAATGCTGTACCCGTCATAATATGGGATCCCTGTGCTGCGTTAATTTTTGTGTCTGTGTTAAAGTAGCGCGAGCTAAATTTACCACGAGGTCTTATGCGTAATCTAACCCGTTTCACCTTTGCGTTAACTGTAGCAATGATGTTTTTTGTTACGCAGGCACAGGCATTTACGTTTCGTTTGTCTCAGCAGGACCTGAATCAGGTTGTGCGGATGACCTTTCCGCAAACGCAGTATTACCAGGATATGAAGGTTGTTATCAGCGACCCGTCATTGTTTCTGCAAGCTGATAATAACGTGGCTGTAGAAGTGAATTTGCTGGGTACGCAGGGCGGTCAGAAGATGGAAGCGGCAGCCAGATTAAGTGGTGAACTGTTTTATGACGGCAGTAAAGGCGAGTTGCAGATCATCCGCCCCAAACTGGATGATTTTAACGTGCTGAGCAGCACACTGGAAAATGAGAAGGACATCCTGCGCTGGGCTGAACAGCTTAAAGGGCAGTCTGCACCGGTGATCCTGCTGGTGAATTTTAAAGATCTGAACCTGTCTATACTGGGTAACCGTTTGCCACGGGATATGCGTGTGGAAAGTGGTCAGTTGGTTATCGAATTTTAATCTGTCCGGACGGAGTAGTTATGTCTGTGATTGCTTTTCTTTCAATGGATACGTCGGCCCTTGAAGATTTCTTCGTTTACGATGAAATGCTTATCCCTCATTTCAACGCACATGGCTACGATGTTGAAACCGTTGCCTGGCGGGATGGATCCGTGGACTGGAACAGATTTAGCCATGTGATTGTGCGAAGTCCCTGGGATTATCAGCAGGATCCTGATGGATTTATGGCGTGCCTTGAGCGCATTGAAGCTTCACAGGCCACGCTTCACAACCCCTTGTCTCTCATGAAGTGGAACATTGAAAAAACGTATCTGCAGTCGCTGGAAAGTCAGGGCGTACCGGTAGTGCCTACAAGTTGGGCAGACTCTTTTTCGGCAGACTGGTTTGTTAAGCAATTTGAAGTATTCGAAACAGACGAGCTGGTGATCAAACCGGCGCTGAGCGCTAATGCTGACGATACGTTTCGCATTCATCGTCGTGATGCAGCAAACTACACCGCTCAACTGAGTGAGCTTTTTCATAACCGTAAGTTAATGGTGCAGCCTTTTTTACAAAGTGTTACCGGCGAGGGTGAGTACTCACTCTTTTACTTTGGCGGGCAGTACAGTCACACTTTGTTGAAGCAACCTCAGGAAGGAGACTTCAGGGTGCAGGAAGAGCACGGTGGCAGGTTATCCGCTTTTACCCCTGATGCTGGCATGCTAAGTGTGTGTGAAGCAGCACTCAATGCTATGCCTGACAGCTATCTGTATGCGAGAGTCGACCTCATCCGGACTGATTCAGGCTGGGCAATTATGGAGCTGGAACTCATTGAGCCATCGCTCTATTTTAATATCGATGAATCCTCCGCCGCCCGTTTTGTTGATGTGTTTGTAAGCCGTCACGGTGAAGGCTGAAGAAAACAAAAAAGGGCTGCAGCCGGACTGAGCCCTTATTAATAAAACGCGGCGTTAATCTTTGTCCCGCATTCTCGCGCCGTTACTTACTTTCTCCCGGCTTTGCTGATGATATTGCGGCCGTGGAGCCGATTGTTGGCGGGAGACATTATTTTTCCCCGCATACTGATTTCTGCTCACGGCTGCGTCTCTGCCATTTCCCTGTGCGGCGTAGCTGTTCTGAGCCCTGTACTGTTTAACCTGACGTTCCTGCTGTACCGGCTGCGTGTAGCGCTTTACGTCCGGCGACTGGCGTACAATGTTGTTAGTCTCCGGTCCTTTGGCCCGTGGCTCAATCTGACGGTATTGTTTGTCCGGAGTACTGCGCTTATCTGTTTCATTGCCGGTATACCGTTTCACATGTTTCTGGCTGACCGGTTCCTGTCTGTTAACAACAGAGCGGCTTACAACAGTGGGCGCGCTGCGGGAAGAGCTGTTGTAGTCCACTTTATGCCTCACAGGCCGGGCGTCATTGATGTAACGGGTGTTTTTCGTGCTGACGACGCGGTCTGAATAGCGCACCCGGCGATGCTCCGCACTATGTTGCCATGGCTGATAATCACGGCTGTAAGAGCGCTTGATGTCACTACCATAGTAAAAGCGCTTCACCGGCCGGCGGGTAACAATCACATGGCGATCGTGCCAGCTGATACCACCGAAATAGAAGGTAGTAGACAGCCGGATCCCGGGATTCCAGTAGAAAGACGCGGTTTGATGGTAGTGAACAGGGTGATGCCAGTACACAGGGGCGATGGCCGGATGCCACCAGCTGCCGTAAACTACCCGCGTATCGTAGTAGGGAACATACACAATTTCTTTGCGTACCGGTTCAATAACAATCACTTCACGATCACGCTCAATGCGCTGATATTCATTGTTTGTCAGTGTGCCGGCATTCAGTGCGTGCTGACGCAATACCTGAACTCTGGCCAGTACACGGCTTTGACTGATTAGTACATTGTCGCCAAGGGCCTGTAGCCAGTCGAGATCATTGCTTAAAGTATGCAGTATGTCGCTGAAAGGTACGATTGCTTTAACGCTGGGATCCCAGTTGAAATCTTCAATTGCGTCTTCCACTTCCTCACTGTCCATTTCTGCATGAGCCTGACGCCAGCGGTCAGCAGCCACCACTTCCAGAGGATAAGTGGATGCAATGAGAATGTGGGTAAGAATGGTGTCCGGATAGAGGGCAACCGGCGCCAGCAAACTGTCGAGTTCAGCATCGGTATAGGTCGCATTCTGCTGCTGTATCTGCTGTGTTGCAGCACTGAATGCTGTGGATGGCAGTACCAGGGTTCCGGCAGCCAGAGAAGCGATAACGGCAAAGGTAACAGGTTTCATAGTCACTCCGTTATTCCGCAAAATGTCACGGAATGTAGTCAGTATATGAAACGTTATAGCCGGTTATACATTAACCAAACCTGAACCAACCCGTTACGGGTGGTTCAGGTTTGTCAGAATTATTTGAACATGTGAGGGTCGAAAACGTGGCCGAGCTTTTCGGTTTTTGTTTTCAGGTAATGTTTGTTGTCTTTTGTCATGCCGTGATCGATGGGCTTTCTGGCAACAATTTCAACGCCTAAGTCTTCCAGCGCTTTCAGTTTGCGGGGATTATTCGTCATCAGCTCTACTTTGCCGATTTTCAGTGTATCCAGCATGAGTTTACAGATATCGTAGCTGCGTAAATCTGCATCAAAACCCAGATGCTCATTCGCTTCTACGGTATCCATGCCGCTGTCCTGCAGGTTGTAAGCGCGGATTTTATTCAATAGGCCAATACCCCGGCCTTCCTGGCGCAAATACAGAATCACACCGAAACCGTGGTCGACAATATTTTGCATGGCCTTTTCCAGTTGGAAGCCACAATCGCAACGTGTACTGAATAAAGCATCACCGGTAAGGCATTCTGAATGAATACGAATCGGCACGGTGTCGCTTTCTTTCCACGAGCCGTAAGATAATGCCACATGTTCCTGTCCGCTTAATTCAACAAAGCCGTGAATGCGGAATTCACCCATACGGGTAGGGAGTTTGGCGGAACTGATATATTCGTACTTCGGTTGCTTACTGGTCATTGCACTTCTATGCCTGCTGTTACATCCACGATAATGTGGGGATGATGTGCTATTTTACAAGATTAGCGCCTGAGCATTATAGCAATTGTTTATGGATTAGTGCTGAGTATCACAACCTGACAAAATTATCCAGCGGAGCGGGGTGAGCAATTGCAAAACCCTGAGCGAAATCCACACCAATGGCACGCAGGGATTCCATCGCCAGCGCGCTTTCTACGTATTCGCCGACTGTCGACATGCCAATGGCCTTGGCCACATCATTGATAGACGACACCAGTACCTTATTCACCGGACTGGTATGCATGTCCTGAACAAAGCTGCCATCAATTTTCACGCAATTAACAGGCAAATCCCGTAAATAGCCGTAGGACGAGAATCCGGTACCAAAATCATCAAGGGCAAATTTACAGCCTAACTGTTTAAAAGTGCGGATAAATTCTAATGTTCTGTCCATCTGCACAATGGCGGCCGTTTCAGTAATTTCAAAACAAATTTTACTGTAAGGCACATTGTGTTGCTCAAAGGCTTTCAGGATTTGCAGTTTCAGATTTTCATCTGCCAGTGCCGTGCCGCACAAATTAATATTGCACTGGGCAAGGTTAGCCAGTTGAACAGGATGCGCTCCCAGCCAGCTGAGCGTATGGGTAACAACCCACTGGTCGATGAGGGGAGAAAGATCGTATCTTTCTGCTGTTGGCAGAAATGCTGCCGGTTCGTAGATCTGGCCCCGGTCCCCCTTCATACGTACAAGAATCTCAAAGTAATCACCGCCGGCTTCCGTTTGCAGAGGCATGAGCGGCTGGTAATAAAGTTCAAAGCCGCCGGATTGCAGGGCAGACTGAATGCGTTTTACCCAGTCGAGTTCTTCGGTGTAACGTTGCAGCGCTTCATCATTGCCTTTTAACTGATGTATGCAATTTCTGCCGTTCCGCTTGGCCATATAACAGGCATTATCTGCCAGACTTAACAGATGCTCCGCACTGGCATCGATTTGATCACTGTTCACCATGCCGATACTGACACCCAGGTTAAATACCTGGTTATCCCATACAAACCGGTAAGCCTGCACCGCATTCAGCATCTTGTTACCACACAAGAATGCTGATTCTTCTGTTTCAGTTGTGTATAAAGCCGCAAATTCATCGCCTCCCAGTCTGGCCAGCAGGCCCCGGTTGCCTAATGTGGATTTCAGCAGGCTGGCAATTTCTTTAATGAGTCTGTCACCTGCTTTATGACCACAGGTATCGTTAACTGTTTTAAATCTGTCCAGGTCGAGGTATTGCAGGATAACCGGCGGAGAGTTTTCTTTACGTGCCTGCATCGCGCTGGCCAGTTGCAATTCAAATTCTCTGCGGTTCATCGCGCCGGTGAGGGAATCGTGGCTGGCGAGGTATTGCAGGCTCAGGTCCATTTCTTTGCGGCTGGTGATATCAAATACCGAACCATAAAGGTAAATATCGTCACTTTCCCGTTTTAACTGACAGGAAAGAGAAAACCAGAACTCACTGCCATCAGCCCGGGTACCGCGGATTTCTTTTCCCAGAATCACATTTTTCTCAAGCAACTCGGCGACCAGCGCCTTACGGTCATTTTCATCTGCATAGAAGGTGGCTGTGTTGGTGACAGATTTGAGCATATCGCCTTCACTGTCATAGCCAAATACGGCACACATAGCAGGGTTGACCGTTTTGAGCTTGCCATCAAGGGTAGAGGTATACAGCCCTTCTGCGGCAGTGCGGAACAGATCGTAAAAGCGCTGGAGATCAGATATCCGGCGGCGCTGGGTAGAGAGCTGATCATCACTCACCGTGCGCTCTTGTATTTCAGCACCAATTCCCAGTGCCATCACCGACAGCACCACGATAAGGATTTCCGGGACCGGTGACACATCGTCAAAAGATATCCCGTTTACCATGTTAGAAAAACAATGGGTAAACGCCACCATGAACAGCCCCCAGGCCAGCAGGTATATGAAGGTGAGGGACGGAATACGGCGATCGCGATATATCAGTGCTTCAAGGGCAAACAGAGTGGTAAATACAGGCATTGCAAAGCAGCCTGTACTGAACGTGAAGAACGGATTACCTAATGCCAGTGCGGCAATAGCCAGTGCGCCAAGGGCGATACTTTGCAGAAGATGGACACGCTGAGGCACACGGGTGAAGAAGTGGCGGGTCAGCTTCAAAAGAACAAAACACACCATCAGCATCAGCAGAGTGAATATAATTTCAAAGTGTTGTTGCAGGCCGCTGGCAATAACCAGTTCCCCTTGCACCCAGACCAGAATTAACAGGCAATTTGCGGCCAGTGCTGACAGCCAGAATCTGCTGCGGGTTTGTTTATACAACCAGGTCAGCAAGAAATAGCCGAACAGCACGGTCAGTGAACCTGTGGTAAGGCCGAAAAGAAGTAAATTATTTTGTTGCCGCTCCGCCAGCTTTTGGGTGTCCCATAAATACACCGGAAATGCGCGGAAGCCATGATCTTTCAACCTGACAGCCAGTGTGGTAGTGACACCGGCCTGTAAGGTTACAGGAATAACCAGTGCGCCCTGCCGGTAATACTCTGCTGCCGGTTCAGATGCGGTTAAAACCGTGGCGCTTAGCAGGTTGCCACGGGCGTCCAGCGTGTAGACACCGGCCTCATCAACGCCGGGCTTTTCAATACTGACTACCAGTGACGACGCACGGTCGAGAACGGAATGGACATCAATGAACTGCCATAACGCCTCGCCATCCTCAAGGGGCATTAATGAATCGCTGACAGGCAGGTTTGAGCGGTTCTTCAGGGCTTCTGAGGGGGTGAGGTTGTCGCCGGCAACATAAACCGGTACTTCGGCATTCAGGTTGACTGACACAAAATCGCGGGATAGAAGTTTATCGGCGGCAATACTGCACAGCGGACTGAATAACAGCCCGGTAACTATCAGTAACACTGTGACAAAAAAATTGCCGGCTCCCGCCCGCTCAGCACGTCTCATTCCCTGCTCGCACCATCTTGTTTTGATTGTTTTTTATACTAATACAAACCTTGCAGGATCACGAATCCTATTTTGAGTTGATGCGCTGCCATAAAGTGTCTGTATTACTCGCGACGCCGCCAGCGGGCTCCAGCCACATGGCATCACATAACCATTCAATGCAAAGGAGAAAACGTAATTCTCCGGCAGAATAAATAACCTGCATACGATCTGCGCCCCATTCAGGAGGCTGGGGCACAGCATCCAGTAGTGCACCTAACCGGTTAGCAAAATGGGTTGCTCTGGCCGGTGTATCAGGCAGGGGAAACGCCAGTAAAATAAGTTCGTCCTGCCTTTTGGCTTGTTGTTTCAGAGCTTCTGCTGTTAACTGCTGCACGACAGCATACCTCCGCGGGTTTGTTTTGATGGTGTACTGAAAGGGTGGCTGTCCCATCGCGTATCGAAGGGCGAAATACATGCCTCCAGCAATTGCTCACAGGTTGTAAAGTCGCCGCTTTCTGCATCTTCAATGGCTTGTTGTAGAAGATGGGTTCGCGGGATCACCGCCGGATTAAACGGGCGGATATCCTCAGGCTGCGTTGTCTGTTCAAATCGTAATGAACGGTAATTTTGCCACCAGTTATCAAACGTTTCACGATCAGCAAAATCATCACGTAGCGGACAGCGTGAATCTGCAAGGTTTGTAAGTGCCAACTTTCTAAAAGAAAAAGTGTAGTCTGACAGTTGCTGTTCCAGCATATTAAGCCACTGATTAACCACAGGCATGGAAGAGGGAGAGGTGCTTTCCAGTCCCATCCGCCGGCACATCGCATTGCCGAACTGACTGATAAACGCCGGTTCGTAGCGTTGCAGAGCAGAGCGGATTTCGTCTACGGAGCAGTGGTCAGAAAAGCAGTGCGCCAGTACGTTCAGATTCCACAGGCCAATACCAGGTTGCTGATCAAATGCGTAGCGTCCCTGATGATCAGAGTGGTTAAAGACGGCATCAGCCTTAAACCCGTCCATAAATGCGTAAGGCCCGTAATCAAAGGTAATCCCGTGCACAGACATATTGTCGGTATTCATCACGCCATGGGCAAAACCGTGAGTTTGCCACAACGCAATCAGCCGTGCGGTACGTAAAGTGATGGCCGTGAGCAGGGCCAGATGAGGATTTGCAGCATCGAGGCATTCCGGGAAGTGGGTAGCCAACGTGTAGTCAAACAGTGCATTGAGCTTGTCTTTTGCGCCGCTGTGGAAGAAGTATTCAAAATGCCCGAAGCGTATGTGACTTGGGCAGGTGCGGATCATCATCGCTCCCTGTTCCGGCTGCTCCCGGAAAACGGTTTCTGCGCTGCTGAAGAGGCACAAACTTCGTGATGAGGGAATACCAAGGGCATGCAATGCTTCGCCGCCAATGTATTCGCGGATCGTTGAGCGTAATACCGCGCGGCCGTCTGCGCCTCTGGAATAAGGTGTCGGACCGGCGCCTTTGAGGTGCAGGTCTGTTACTTTGCCTTCTGTATCCACCGCTTCTGCCAGCAGTAAGCCGCGGCCGTCGCCAAGAAAAGGGTTCCACTGGCCAAACTGATGACCACCATATTTCTGAGCCACTGCGCTTTCGCAAAGTGCTGAGCTTTCATCCGCCAGTAACGTGGTAATGTGATTATCTGTCCACCATGCCTCAGGCAGGCCCAATTGTGCCGCCAGTGGCCGGTTCACCAGGCGCAATTGTTGTTGCTTAAGCACTGCCGGTTTTACAGGGGAAACCATGGATGACAGTGCGCTGGCATAACTGTGAGTAAGCTTCATGGGGGCCTTAAGAAATTCGGGAAAATTAGTCTGATGTGTTTTGATACTGATTTCCAGTTAACATCAGGCTATGTAGATTACTAAAAATTAATTATAAACTCAGCCCCGGAAGAGAGCGTAATCAATAATAATCCCACTAACCACGGCAATCCCACTCAACAAGGAGTATTGAGACGTGTTAACGATTCATCATTTAAATAATTCGCGGTCGCAACGGTTACTCTGGTTACTGGAGGAGCTGAATGTTGAGTACAAATTGGAGAAATACCAGCGGGATGCGAAGACGGGTCTTGCGCAGGTGGAGCTGAAAGCGGTACATCCACTTGGCCGTTCTCCGGTTCTGACCACTGAGAATGTGTCTCTGGCAGAGTCCGGCGCCATTGTTGAATACGTGGTGCGGCATTACGGAAATGGCGCATTTGCTGTGCCGGAGGAAGAAAGTAGCTACCAGCAATATCTGTTCTGGCTGCATTTTGCTGAGGGATCGCTGATGCCTCCCAGAGTGGCGATGCTGGTGTTCTCAAAAGCAAAACAGAAAGTACCGGCGCTGTTAAGACCACTGGCGAAAAAAATCCTCGACGGCATTATGGACGCTTACTACAAGCCGAATCTTATCCAGAGTTTAAAATTCACCGAGTCCCATCTGCAGAATCATGCCTGGTTCGCAGGTACGGAACCCACCGGCGCTGATGTGCAGATGCTGTTTCCGCTGGAAACACTGGTTGCCATGGGGCAGGCTGATGATTATCCGGCGATTAAGGCGTGGGTGAAAAAAATTCATGACCGGCCTGCCTATCAGCGGGCGCTGGAAAAAGGCGGTGAGTACGATTATGCCTGAGATTTCAGAGGTAACGGTGTGCCGGCTCAGTCGTTCAGAGTACTTTCGAGATAATCGTTTATCATCTGCAGGAACGCTTCACCATAGCGTTCCAGTTTGGTTTTACCCACGCCGCTGATATCCAGGAAATCGTTAACCGTAGTCGGGGTTTTCGCCGCCATATCTGCCAGCGTTGCATCACTGAAAATAACGTAAGGCGGTACGCTGTGCTCTTCAGCCAGTGACTTACGCAAATGCTTAAGGCGCTTGAACAGTGCTTTATCGTAAACAGCGGGCGCTTTACTTACCCGTGCATCAGGTTTAAAGCTGAGCCTTGGCACTGCCAGTTCAAGAGGGACTTCCCCTTTAAGTACAGAACGGGCATTCTCGTTTAGTCTGAGCATGGCACCGGCGGTTAAATCGACTCTCACCAGACCTTTGTGGATTAACTGGTTAATCATACTGTGCCAGTATCCGTCAGGCTTTTCTTTACCAATACCATAGGTGCTGAGCTGGTGGTGGCCGGCTTCCTGAATGCGCTTCAGTGCCTTGCCCCGTATCACGTCGATAACATATTGCGAACCGGCCTGTTGATTCAGGCGTAAAATACAGGACAGGATCTTCTGGGCGATAACCAGCCCGTCAATCAGCTTCGGCGGGTCAATGCATATATCGCAGTTGCCACAGGCGGTATCACTGTACTGAGAAAAGTAATTCAGCAGCACCTGACGGCGACAGGTTTGCGCTTCGGCAAATGCTTCCATTGACGCAAACTTTTGAATCTCCACATCCAGCCGGTCCGTTGCTTCTCCCTGGTCAATCCACTGGCGTACCCTGGCGGCATCTTTTTCATCGAACAACAGCATGGCTTCAGACTCCAGCCCGTCACGTCCGGCCCGGCCTGTTTCCTGATAGTAATTTTCAATACTTCGCGGTACATCATGATGCACCACGTACCGCACGTTAGATTTGTTAATGCCCATACCGAAAGCCACGGTGGCAATGACAATGTCCACCTGATCATTCAGAAAACGGCGCTGAACATATTCCCGCTCGTCTGCATCTTTACCGGCATGATAGGCGGCACAGCTGATGCCTTCGCGGTGTAGTTTTGCATGAAGGTCGTCCACTTTCGCGCGGCTGTTGCAATAAATAATACCGCTGCCATCCTGCTGTTTTACGTAATCCCGTACCTGGTCAAAGGCTTTATATTTGGGCATGACACGGTAGCGGATATTCGGCCGGTCGAAGCTGCCTTTGTATACAAACGGATCCTGAAGATTAAGCTGCACCAGAATATCGGCTTGTGTGGCTGCATCTGCCGTGGCGGTTAATCCGATTACCGGAATAGAGGGAAAACGTTGTTTCAGCAGACCGAGAGCACGGTAATCCTGTCTGAAGTCATGACCCCAGTGAGACACACAGTGCGCTTCATCCACGGCAAACAGTGAAACCGTTTGCGACTGCAGAAAAGACATCAGCCAGGAAGTGAGCAATTTTTCCGGCGAGACGTATAACAGTTGCAACGTGCCACCGGTAATGCGGCTGAGTACTGATTGCTGCTGTTCCTGATCCTGTGTGGAGTTGATGTACGCAGCACTCACCCCGGCTTCCCGCAGTTGTTCGACCTGATCCTGCATCAGTGAAATCAATGGAGAAACTACTACCGCAACCCCTTCTCTAACAAGCGCAGGAATTTGGTAACAAAGGGATTTACCGCCGCCTGTGGGTAATAACACCAGAGCATCCCGGCCATCAACCACCGCATTGATAACGGCTTCCTGGCCGTCTCTGAATTTGTTGTAGCCGAATACCTTCGACAGCACTTCAAGAGGTGTCGCAGTATCGCTTTCCGGCAATTTTTCAGGGGTGGGGGATTCGATAATCGTCATTGCCGGGGGATTTTACGTGTTTTCGCGCAAGTGTTCACGGCATTTGCAGTACAGTTTGCTATATGTTGTTGTGTTAGCGGAAAAAAAAGCTAACATCAGCAGCATCGAATGTGAAGGAGAGTAATATGGCTGAACCGTTACCCGATCTGATTGAAGAACTCGTATCAGAGGCGCAAAACGACGATCCCGCTGCCGTATTAACCACACTGGCCAGTGAAGACGATGTTTCTGTTGCAACAGTCCTTGAATCGTTACCGGTAGAGCACCGGATTGCCACCTGGGAAGGCTTGCCCCGGGACAGAAAAATCGACGTGCTGGTAGAGATGCGTAGCGATCCGCGGGAAATCCTCATCGACGCCACGCCTGACAGTGAATGGTCACTGATGTTTGCCGACATCGAAGCTGAATCACTGCTGGAACTGATGGATTCACTGCCGTCACGGTTGATTGATCTCGCATTTAAAGCACTGGATACCCAGCAACAGGTATTCTTCCGTGAAGCGACACAGTTCAGTGATGACGAAATCGGTCACTGGCTCTCCCACGAACAACTGGTATTGCCTATCAACGCAAAAGTGCGTGATGCATTGCGGCTTATCCGCCGTAATGTGCCGGGGCACTGTGACACCCTTTTTCTGACCAACCGCTCCGGTCAGTTTTCAGCAGCGGTAAAGCTAACCAAAGTGTTCGGCGCGCCGGAGCATGTGCCTCTGGTGGAGTTGACGGTTGAGAATATGCCTGTGCTTAAGGGGACCGACGATACCACCGCGGCGTCTTTGCAATTACAACGTTCGGGCTTTGCATCATTACCTGTGGTGGATGACTGCAATAAGTTACTGGGACGGCTGGATGTAACGTCCGCCAGTGAGCTGGTGAATGAAAATTATGAACGTCAGGTGATGGCATCTGCCGGTATGGATGAAGACGAGGATTTATTCTCGCCTGTCGCGAAGAGTGCCCGCAACCGTGCACTCTGGTTGGGTATCAACCTGCTCACAGCGTTTCTGGCGTCCTGGTTTATCGGTATGTTTGAAGGCACGTTACAACAGGTTGTGGCACTGGCGGTGCTGATGCCGGTGGTTGCCAGTATGGGCGGCATTGCCGGCAGCCAGACACTCACACTGATTGTCCGTGGTCTGGCACTTGGGCAGGTAACCAAAGCTAACTTCCGTGCCCTGATGATGAAAGAGCTTAAAGTTGGCGGCCTGAACGGCGTGATCTGGGCCATCATTATTGGCATAGTGGCCTCTTTCTGGTTCTCAAGTGCGGCGCTGGGCGTGGTGATTTGTCTGGCAATTCTGGTGAACATCGTGTCAGCAGCCCTGGCCGGTGTATTTCTGCCTGTGTTGCTGGAAAAACTGAATATCGACCCTGCGCTCAGCGGCTCGGTGATCCTCACCACCGTGACCGATATTGTAGGATTTGTTGCCTTTCTTGGTCTGGGTACCCTGTTTCTGCTCTAGCGCCGGCAGACCATCATAAGTGCCCGGCATTTTACCGGTACAGACTTGCTTCGGTTTGTACCGGCAGGAGACAATGTAACTTTCTCTTCTAACAAGGAACGTCATTGAACGACTTGCAAAGCCTTGCAGCATCCCGCGCTACCCGTACCGGTGTAATTTGTGCCATCACGGCCTACATGATGTGGGGCGTAGCGCCGGTCTATTTTAAACAGCTTCATGTTCTGCCGGCCATGGATGTGCTGATGCACAGAATTATCTGGTCTGCGGTCATTCTGCTGGTGTTAGTGCTGGCACTGAAGCAAGGGCCAAAGGTGATGGCAGCACTGCGCAGCCGCAAAGTGATGCAGGTGCTGTTTTTTGCGGGTTTACTTCTGGGAGCAAACTGGCTGCTTTTTATCTGGGCGATCAACAATGACCATTTGCTTGATGCCAGTCTGGGTTACTATATCAATCCGCTGATCAATGTGTTCTTCGGCCGTTTGTTCCTGGGTGAAGTGTTGCGTCCGGCGCAGAAAGTGGCGGTTGGTCTGGCTGCAACCGGCGTCACTATTCTCATTGTGACTTATGGTCAACTTCCCTGGATTGCGCTGGTGCTGGCGATGACTTTCAGTGTGTATGGTTTGTTGAGAAAGAAAGTGGCGGTGGACTCATTGCCCGGACTCTTCATTGAAACAACCCTGTTGTTACCTTTCGCGCTGATTTACTGGGTAGGGTTTGCCAGTGAACACAGCAATATGTTGCATAATGACTGGCAACTTAATGCACTGCTGTTTGCGGCGGGTATTGTAACCACTGCGCCATTGCTGTGCTTTACTGCCGCAGCCCGCCGTATCATGTATTCCACGCTGGGGTTCTTCCAGTATATCGGACCGTCAATCATGTTTATGCTGGCGCTGTTTGTTTACGGCGAGCCCTTTGATATGACCAAAATGGTTACATTTGTTTTTGTGTGGCTGGCTTTGGTGGTATTCAGTACCGATTCGTTGCGGGCCTACCGTCAGCAACGTAAAAAGCTTCAGATTGCGCGGGAGCAAACCTGATTACGACCCTGAGATTTGGCGGTGTAAAGCAGTTTGTCTGCATCGCCGAGCAGGGTTTCAAGGTTGTCATCGAAAGCACTGATTAATCCGATACTCGCTGTCACACTAAGCAACTTATCTTTGTAGAGTACCGGAGTTTCTGCAACTACCGCGCGGAAATTTTCAATCCGCCTGAGGGCATCTTCAGATGCCATATCCGGCAGATAAATACAGAACTCTTCACCGCCGAATCGTGCTGCCGGTACATCGTTAAACAGCGAGCTGATTAACTCTGCCACCGTTTTCAGCACGGCATCACCGGCATCGTGGCCGTAGGTGTCATTAATGCGTTTGAAATGGTCAAGGTCTACAAGGGCCAGTGACTGGCGTTCCACATGCTGGCGGTAGCGGGTGGCTACCGTGTAGAAAAAGTGACGGCGGTTCGGCAGGCCTGTCAGATAGTCAGAATTGGCGACCCGGCGGATGGTTTCCACGCTTTCCAGCAATTCAAGGTTTTGCATCACCCTGCACAGAAACTCTTCGTGACAGAAGGGGCTGCGCAGAAAGTCATTGGCACCGCTTTTGAGGAATGTTGCCGGCAAAATACCGGATTTTCCTGACGCAATACCGATAATCGCCATTTCTTCTTTAGCATATGCGCGGCGTAATTCCGCAATGTACTGGACGCCCTGGTCATCATCAATGCTATAGTCGATGAGCATCAACTGAATGTAGGGGTGTTCAGCAAGGTGCTCCTGCGCCTGCGCTTGTCCGCTGGCTGAGTAGACCAGGAAGTTATGTCGGCGGAGCAGGGAAACCATGGCCTGACGACTGCTGCGCTTGTCGTCCACCACCAGTACACCCACACTTTTGTTTTTATCGAGTCTGGCCAGAAGGCGGCTCAGATAGTCATAGATCTGATGATTTTCCTTTACCAGATAATCCACAATTTCTCTGCTGAGTATCGCTTTGCGGGTATCGTCGCTGGCGTTGTCGGTAACGACAATGGTGGGCACAAAAGCATTGATGGTGAAATCAATGGCTTCTCCGTGAGGAGCATCAGGCAGCGCATAGGCTACCACGGCACAAAGATATTCTTCAGGCATGGACGCAGAAAAGCGCATCTGTGCCTCGCTGAGAGAATTTGCCCCTTCGGGAATTAAACCGGCTTTTTTCACCAGTTTGGACACGAGCTGCAAGCTTTTCTGGCTATTTTCAATGACCAGTACTTTTCTTTGCATATCGTGCCTCAGTTGAATGAAATCGCTGCTTTAGCGGTTAATTAAATAATATCGGCTGACCGCAGGTGAAATTTAGAGTGGCTGCAATTTAGCATAGGCCAGTACCAGCCATTTGCTGCCGAATTCGTCGAAATTCACCTGCACTCTGGCGTGATCGCCGGAACCTTCATAGTTCAGTACCACGCCCTCACCGAATTTGCGGTGCATGACACGCTGACCCAACTGAAACCCGGTTTGTTCAAAACTTTCGTGAGACGTTGCCCTTGAAAAGCGGTTATGAACAGGGCGGGATACAGTTGATTTTAGCCGTACTTCTTCCACGCATTCCGAAGGAATTTCGCGGATAAACCGTGACGCCGTGTGATACTTGTCCTGACCATAAAGCCGGCGGCTTTCCGCATAGGTAATAAAGAGCTTTTTCATGGCCCGTGTCATACCCACGTAGGCCAGACGGCGTTCCTCTTCCATACGGCCGGGCTCATCATTGGTCATCTGGCTGGGGAACATGCCTTCTTCAACACCGGCCATAAAAACCAGCGGAAACTCCAGGCCTTTGGCGGTGTGAATGGTCATCATCTGAACCGCATCCTGGTCGGTGTCAGCCTGTGTTTCACCGGCTTCCAGTGAGGCATGAGCCAGAAATGCACTCAGCGGCGTCATTTCATCGGCTTCTTCCGGCACGATAAACTGCTTACAAGCTGTGACCAGTTCCTCAAGGTTTTCCAGGCGTGCCTGTGCTTTTTCACCTTTTTCAGCCTGATACATGGCATATAAGCCGGAATGTTTGATAGCTTTGTCGGCCTGTTCTTCCAGTGGTAAATCTGCCATTGCCTGTTCAAGATCGGTTATCAGTACAATAAAACTCTGCAAGGCGTTAGCTGCACGTCCTTTCAGGGAACCGTCGGTAAGTAACAAATTACTGGCCTGCCACAACGAGCAGTTGTGCGCTCTGGCCGTCTCACGGATAGCTGACAGGGTTTTCTCACCCATGCCGCGGCTGGGTGTATTAACTACCCGCTCATAGGCAGCGTCATCATGAGGGTGGTTAACCATGCGCAGATAACCCAGCGCATCTTTAATTTCCTGGCGTTCGAAGAATCGCAGACCACCGTAAATCCGGTAAGCCAGTCCTTCATGCAACAGCGCTTCTTCCAGTACACGGGACTGGGCATTGTTGCGGTATAAAATGGCACTTTCACTCAGGGCATTACCCTGCTGCAGCCAGCTTTTAATTTGCGACACAATAAAGCGGGCTTCATCCAGTTCGTTGAAACCGGCATATACAGATACCAGTTCACCGTCAGCACCGTCAGTCCAGAGCTCTTTGCCGAGCCGGCCGGTGTTGTTGTCGATCACCGCGTTTGCGGCTTTCAGAATTGTGCTGGTGGAGCGGTAATTCTGTTCAAGACGGATGGTTTCCGGCTTCGGGAAGTCCTTCAGAAACTTATGTATATTATCGACATTTGCACCCCGCCAGCCATAAATTGACTGATCGTCGTCGCCGACGATCATTATGGTGTTTTCGCCGGTGCTGCACAGCATGCGAAGCCAGGCATACTGAATGTTATTGGTGTCCTGGAATTCGTCGACCAGTACCGCACGGAAACGTTTTTGATAGTGAGCCAGAATCTCCGGATTACGGGCCCACAACTCATGCGCCCGCAAAAGCAGTTCGGCAAAATCAACCAGCCCGGAGCGGTCACAGGACTCTTGGTAGGCCGCATAAATATCGCGCATCTTCTGCTGGGTATGATCGTTATGGGTATCGATGTGCTGGGGTCTTAAGCCTTCATCTTTATTGCCATTGATGTACCACTGTACCTGTCTTGGCGGCCAGTGTTTCTCATCCAGATTCAGCGCTTTCAGAATACGGCGGATCAGCCGGTACTGGTCGTCAGAATCCAGAATTTGGAAATTTTCCGGCAAGCCGGCTTCGGCGTGATGTGCTCTGAGTAGACGATGCGCCAGGCCGTGGAAGGTACCCATCCACATGGTGTGCATGCTGCGCTTCATCAGATGTTCAATCCGGCCGCGCATTTCCTTGGCTGCTTTATTCGTGAAGGTTACCGCCAGAATTGAAAATGGCGCGATGTTCTCTACTTCCATCAGCCAGGCGATGCGGTGAACCAGTACCCGTGTTTTGCCACTACCGGCGCCTGCAAGCACCAGCATGTTCGACTGAGGGGCAGCAACGGCTTCGCGTTGTTTGTCATTTAGGTCGTCGAGAAGTAAAGATACATCCATCGGGCAGATCACCAGCGTAATTAATTTCAGACCGGCAGATTATGCCAGAGCAGGCTGTGAATTTATACAGTAAGGCAAAGGGAATCACTATTCTACCGTGCCATGTGACTGATGTTAAAAAGAAGTCTCAAAATTAGACTAAAGGCTAAGTGTGTGGAAAATATACACTTTGTTAGAGTTTACCTGTACAGTGCTATTCACACAGGAAATAGTATTCAAGGTGTCGGGTGCGTAGCGTAAATAAAATGGCTATGCGCGGAGGGTAGGAAACCTTGCCCTTTTTGCGCCTTAAATGACGGGATAGTCATGGATTACAACGTAGATAACGAAACCATTGATTTCGATAAACTGATTATCGAAATTTATGACGCAGCACTCACCCGTAAATGGGGCAGAGTGCTGGCGCAGTGCAATAAAGTGTTTCTGGCCAACAAAACATTTCTCGTACTTCGCGATGTGATCAACGACAGAGAAGTTGCCTGGCGTATGAAGACCGCCGGTGACGGTTGCCCGTCCTTTCCACCTGAAGTAGATTTATCTTCACTCTCCGCCCTGAAACCTTTTTTCTTCCGGCTTCATGAAGGGGATATCTTTGATACCTGTTCACCCGCATTTCGAAGTTCAGAATATTTTACAGCTATTGCAGGGAAAGTACTGACTCCGCTGGATGCAGAAAAAACACTGGCAGCACTGGTGTTGCGGGACGAACGCTACGAAGCATATCTTGGTGTATGCCGTCCGGAGCAGGATGACGATTTTTCAAAATACGAAGAAGTTGCTTTCAAACGTTTAGTGCCGCACTTTGTCCGCGCAGCCCGTTTCTTCCGTGATGAAGAAATATTTCGTCAGCAAAGACAACTGGCGCAGGGCGTTTACGAACACATTAAAACGGCATTTGTGGTGTGTGACAGCCAGTTAAGGGTGCAGGCCTGTAACAGTCAGGCAGAGCAATACCTGAATTCAGGTAAAGCCGTTGCGCTCAACAAAAAACGCCTTGTTTTTGCCATGCCACATCAGCACACCCGTTTTTGCGACAAAGTTCAAGCTTGCCTATCAGGCGCTGAGAAGGACGAAGTGGTGCACGTTGTTGATGATAACGTGGACGTGATTGAAATCTTCCATATTCACCGGCTTGCCTCTCAGGCAGAAGAGGAGCGGCGTGAGCCGTTAGCCGTTGTAAATATTGTATCCAGAGGAAAACCGGACTGGCAGAACATTCAGTCTTGCTACGCGCTTAACAAGCGGGAAGTATTGATTGCGCGCATGTTGTATAAGTGCGCTTCCTACCGTGATATTGCAGCGGCTGCGGGACTGACTACCGGTGAGGTGGATATTCAGGTACAACGTCTGATAAAAGCCATGGGCGTTAAAAATGAAGAAAACCTTATTGATAAGCTGGCCATGTTTTCCGGTACCGCACCGAAGTTCGCTTAATCTGTCTGCCTGTTCTTAAATCTGTTGTCGTGGTGCTTGTCGTAAGAGGAGTAACCGCTATCGCCTTGCATGGTGTTTTCGGACACTGGTTTGCACCATCTGCTGTAAAGTACGTATGAAATGCATATCTTCGACTCCGGAGCGTGCGAGCAGTGCAACTTTTCAAATCCCGCGAGGCATCTTCCACCGATGCCACATCCCTGACAGATTTTTCTTTGCTGGCGTGGTGGCAAATCCTTAAACGCACATACAGCAAACAAAATGCTCATAATTTATCGCTGGTGGCCGCCGGAGTGGCTTTCTATTTCCTGCTCGCCGTATTCCCGTTGCTTACTGCCGTTATTTCTCTGTATGGTTTGCTGGTCACACCGGAACAGTTGCAAAGCCACATGGCACATCTGGTGGATGTGGTGCCTGCTGACAGCCGTTACATTGTTGAGGAGCAACTGACCAAACTCACCGGAAATTCTGACTTTGCGCTCAGTTGGGGGGTCTCTCTGAGCTTGCTGCTGACAATCTGGAGCAGCAGTAAAGGTGCGAATGCGTTAATCACGGCGTGCAACATTACGTACAACGAACCTCACGGCAGGATGTTTCTGAAAGGTTTGCTGGCGCGGCTGGTACTGACCATTGGTATTATCGCCTTCGTGATCGCCGCATTACTGTGTATTTCTGTGTTGCCCGAGTGGATAAGCTACTTAGCCGGTTCTGTACTGAACGAAAAGGCGGCAACCTGGCTCACATGGCCTGTACTTATATTCCTGTTTAATGTCGCACTGGCAGCACTATACCGGTACGGACCCCACCGGAGACCGGCAAAATGGCGCTGGGTAACCGTAGGCTCGGCGTTTGCTTCGCTGGTGTGGGTGATTGCGTCTTTTGCGTTTTCTGTGTATCTGAACGAATTTGCTTCGTATAACAAAACCTACGGATCGCTGGGAGGGATTGTTATCCTGCTGATGTGGTTCTATCTGAGTGCTTACATCATTTTGCTCGGCGCGGAACTCAATTCAGCTACCGAATACCAGACCGATAAAGACAGCACTGCCGGCGAGGAAAAACCGAAAGGAGAGCGTGGGGCTTACGTAGCTGACCATTCACCTTCCGATAGTCAGACGAAGTGATCAGTACGCGGACAAAAAATGGAGCGCATTGAGCGCTCCATGTGAGGTATTAAGAGGGGATGATTGCTACTAGTTGAAGTAACGGTCCACTTCTTTTTCAGCTTCATCGCGGCTTTTGCCATAAGCTTTCTGAATTTTGCCTACCAGTTCTTCACGGCGGCCATCAATTTTATCTACATCATCGTCGGTGAGTTTTCCCCACTGTTGCTGAACTTTACCTTTTAACTCTTTCCAGTTACCTTCGATACGATCGCTGTTCATATCTTTCTCCTGTTTCAAAGTTTAATGATGTTACAAAATTCTGTCTGGACCGGTTTAACGGGTCCGGGCATGATCTGTCTGACGCACTGTGCAATCAACTTATTGCGAAGTCTTACGCCGGCAGTTACCCATACACAATCAACTCTTATTCCAGTTTTCTGGTGCTGAGAATAAGTCTCTGAATTACGGTTGTTATTTTATATTCCTTTTCGCTATAGCCGGAGAGAGCGGGCAGGCGTAGGATGTAGAACTTTCACGGTGCCGGCCAGTGATTTCACGGTCTGCGGTGATATTGAAATTTTGTAATGTGCGATCGGTTTGCCGGTGATGTGAGTAGAAATTGATGTCGTTGAACGATAATCCTCACCGGTTGATAACATGATGCTTGATCTGTGACGTTCAGCCCTTATCTTTCAGGCTTATTTCGGGGCCTTTAAGTTTTCACGCACTTACGCCAAACCAGGAACACCTATGCAAGTATCAACAAGAAACGCCGGCTTCTGGCTTACGCTTAAAAGCGAAGCGCAGCACATTGCTGACAACGAACCTTTGCTGGCGAGTTATATACATGCATGTATTCTGACCCATCATAATTTTGAGTCTTCACTGAGCTTTATTCTGGCGAATAAAATGGCTGACGATGTGATGCCGGCCATTGCTATCCGTGAAGTGTTTGATGAAGCCTACCTGCTTGACCCGTCTATTACGGAAGCGGCCATTGAAGACATCAAAGCCGTGTTTAACCGTGATGCTGCGGTGAAAGATTACTTAACGCCTTTGTTATATTTCAAGGGCTTTCACGCCGTGCAGACTCACCGTATGGCGCATTACCTGTGGCAGCGGGGCCGTCATCAGCTGGCATTGTTTTTACAAAGCCGGAATTCAGAAACATTCGGTGTCGACATTCATCCCGCTGCAAAAATTGGGAAAGGGGTGATGTTTGATCACGCTACCGGCATTGTGGTGGGTGAAACCGCAGTGGTAGAAGACAATGTCAGTATTTTGCAGAGTGTAACGCTGGGCGGAACGGGTAATGAATCCGGCGACCGTCATCCGAAAGTGCGCCAGGGTGTGCTGGTAGGTGCCGGTGCAAAAATTCTTGGCAATATTGAAATTGGTGAAGGGTCAAAAGTGGGAGCCGGCAGTGTGGTGCTGAACGATGTGCCGCCGCATGTGACTGTGGTAGGTGTGCCCGCTAAAGTTGTGGGTAAACCAGCCTGTCAGCGTCCCTGCGATTCCATGCGCCAGAATTTCCTCGAAGACAGCGAAGCTGCAACCGGTAAATAGTTTACCTGCCCGGTGCACAGCAGTGCCGTCCTGAAGTCGTTTGCTGTGCTGTTAAAGGCGTTTACTGTCAGGTAAACGCCAGCAATTCATCCAGCGACGATAATTCCACATGAGGAAGCAATGTGGCTGCCTCACGGTTCAGGAGCATGTCGCGGTTTGCTGCAAGCCATGCCGCCTGATATCCCGCTTTCACTGCACCCATAACGTCTTTTTCCAGATTATCACCCACGTGTAAAATCTGGCCCGGCGCTAACGACAGCATCGCCGCCGCTTCATCGAACATATGAGCGGACGGCTTGGCCGGACGGGTTACACTGGCGTGCAACACCACATTAAAGTACGCTGACAGTCCGGTTTTATGCGGGTCAACATTGCCATTGGTTATCGCAATCAGCGGCATTTTCTCTGCCAGTTGAGCCAGTACGCTGTGAACGCTGTCATCCAAAGTGAAATCGCTGCGGGCGTCATAAAAGCAGTCAAAACACGCTTTCGCGGCTGTCTCCAGTGCTTCGGGATCCTGAATATCCTGTTCCAGCGCCTGCCTGAGTGTATGCATGCGCAACTGACCCATATCTGAAGCCAGCGCGGGCTGTGCCTTGATCAGACCCCGCTTTATATCTGTCCATTCCTGCGGCGAAAGCTTTGCCGTTTGCGGATATTCCGCAGCAATATAATGCTTAAGAGTTGCTTCCGCCCGTTTGATAATGGGGTCATTGTTATAAAGTGTATCGTCCAGATCGAATGTCATGGCTTTCACTGGTGCTAAAGGCCGGTAAAATCGCATGGGACCTCGGTGTTAATTAATAAGTTATTTCTTCCTGGCGCGGGGGTGCGCGTTATCGTATACCTTCGCCAGGTGCTGAAAATCCAGATGCGTATAAACCTGCGTGGTCGATAAGTTCGCATGACCAAGCAATTCCTGCACTGCCCGCAGATCACCGCTTGATTCTAATACGTGAGTAGCAAAGGAATGGCGCAGTTTATGAGGATGTACAGTCTGATTCATATTCTGAGACTGAGCTAACTGATTGAGACGGTTTGCCACCTGACGGTTTGAGATCCTCGTCCCCCGTTTGCTCACAAACACGGCCGGCTCATAGGGCGATGCATACTGGCCCCGTACTTTTAACCAGGCATTCAGGGCTTTGGTCGCCGTGCGTCCAAGTGGCAGGATGCGCTGCTTATTTCCCTTACCGGTGACTTTAAGCGTCCCGTCGCCCTGACAATCAGCCAGGCGCAGGCCGGTCAGTTCATTCAGGCGTAACCCGCATCCGTAAAGTAATTCGGCCATTGCCATATCGCGACATTCTATGCCTTCATCCTGTGGCGAAGACAATAATTGTTGCATGTCATCCACACTGATTTGCTTTGGCAGAGGCTTGCCCTGTTTCGGCGCCTGAATACCCTCCACAGGGTTGCTGAACAGTTGTTCGTTACGCATCAGGTAATGACAGAATGTTCGCAGGGCAGAAAGCTGTAACGCAATGGAGCGGGCGTGCTTGCCCTGTCGTTTAGCGATGGCCATGACCCGCTTAACATCTGAAGGGGTCAGTCCTGACCAGTCTTCAAGGGCCAGTTCAGTGGCAATGGCGGTAAGCTGGCGGCGATAATTGGAAACGGTATGCTCTGATAATCCCCGCTCGATATCGAGATGCAAAAGAAATTTGTCCAGCCATTGCTGGCATGCATCACTGAGGCGAGGTTCGGGCGCCGCCGGTTGCATTAATATCCCAGCATGCCCGGCATGGTAATGTTCAGCACTTCCTGCAACTGTTTCAGCAGCAGAGTATCCATATCCGGCGTAAAGTGGGAGGCATCGTCAGAGCCTACGGCCAGAATGCCCATATCGTGATTGTCACCCAGTAAAATCAGTGCGACAGATTCTGCGGTTTCTTCACCAAAGATCACTTGTCTTTCGTGCTGGCTTAAACGGCCGAAGAAGAAGGTACTGTCTTTAAAGCGTTTTTCGATGATGAGTCTGCGTTGCAGCTCCTGCATGGCATGAGGGCCTTTAAACAGTTGCAACACTACTGAGTGAAGATTAAGACGTTCCTGCAGAACAGATTCCAGTTTGTACTGGATTTCCGATACAGATTTACAGCGTAACAGTTCGACATTCAGATCCGTATAAACGCGGTAAATTTTTTCGTTTTGTTTGGCCACGCCGATGAGCTGGTTGAGTTTATAATTTAGCTGACGTACCTTCTTGCGAAGCTGTTCGCTCTGGCGTTCAACTAAAGATACAGCCCCTTTTTCCTCATGAGGAATCACCAACCGTTCAAGAATGTCCGGATTATTGGCGAAAAAGTCGGGATGCTTTAATAAAAAAGCACGCACTTCTTCTGCTGTCAGTCCGAACGCTTCGTCGTAATTGGGTTCCAGTGTTACCGGTCTTTTACTTTGACCTGAAGCATCACTCATAGATTAATCTGTCCGTCGTAAATGTGCTCAGCGGGCCCGGTCATCTTGAGTGCCGAGTCCTCGCCCTGCCAGCGAATACGTAAACTGCCGCCGGGTAAATCTACCCTGACTTCCTTATCCAATTTTCCCTGAACCTGTCCGACCGCTACAGCGGCACATGCGCCGCTGCCGCACGCCAGGGTTTCCCCTGCGCCACGTTCGAATACCCTGAGCTTCACATGGTCTTTCGACAGTATTTGCATAAAGCCAACGTTCACCCCTTCCGGAAAACGTTCGTGACGTTCCAGTAACGGGCCGACTTCATGCACACCGGCGGTATCGACATCGTCGACTTCCATTACACAATGGGGGTTACCCATGGAAACGGCGCCTAAAAATACTGTACGTTCCTCAACACGGAAAATGTAGGTCTTTTCCTGTTTATTGGCGACCAGAGGTACTCTGGCTGGTTCAAAGTCAGGTACACCCATGTTCACGGTGACCTGTCCGTCTTTTTCCAGGTACAACACCATTTTTCCTGCCTTGGTGCTGACCTTAATTTTATTGCGGTTGATTAACCCTTTCATTTTGACGAAACGGGCAAAACAACGGGCTCCGTTTCCACACTGAGAAACTTCCGAGCCGTCTGCATTGAAGATGCGGTAATGAAAATCCTGTTCAGGATCATAGGGAGGTTCTACCAGCAACAGCTGGTCAAAGCCAATACCAAAGTGCCGATCAGCGAGTTGCTGAATCTTCTCCTTTGAAAAGAAAACGTTCTGGGTAACGTTATCGATGACAACGAAGTCGTTGCCCAGCCCGTGCATTTTGGAAAATTGAACTTGCATTAAGCGCACATCTTTCTTATTTGTATTTCTCTAGTTTACGTAAGTTTGCACTCACCTTTCCAGAGATCTTTTTGATTTTCTCGTTCACGCACCACAATTACCTGGTCACCATCCACCATAATTTCCGGCGGGCGGCAGCGGCTGTTGTAGTTTGAGGCCATAACAAAACCATAGGCGCCGGCGCTGCGAACCGCCAGTAAGTCTCCCGGTTTTATTGCCAGTTCACGGTCTTTACCTATGAAATCACCGGTTTCACAAATCGGTCCCACCACATCGTAAATACGTGGTGTGGCATCGGTTTCCTGCTCAACACGTACGATGTTCTGCCAGGCTGAATATAACGACGGGCGGATTAAATCATTCATCGCAGCGTCAACGATGGCGAAGTGTTTTTCATCGCCTTCTTTCACGAATTCAACTTCGGTGATCATAATGCCGGCATTCGCAGCAATAGCGCGGCCGGGCTCCATGATCATCTTTAAGTTTTCGCGGCCAGCCATCTTTTCTACCATGGCGGCGGCGTATTCTTTCGGATGAGGCGGTGTTTCGTTATTGTAAGTTACGCCCAGGCCACCACCCACATCGAGGTGGGAAATGGTAATACCTTTAGCGGCAAGCTCATCAATGAGCTTTAATAATCTTTCAAGGGCATCAACAAATGGCTCAATAGAGGTCAGCTGAGAACCAATGTGGCAGTCCATGCCCTTTACTTCAAGGTTTGACAGACTGGCGGCCAGTTCGTAAGTCGCAACGGCACGTTCGCGGGGAATACCAAATTTATTCGCTTTCAGTCCCGTGGAGATATACGGGTGAGTTTTGGCGTCCACATCCGGATTAATACGCAATGAAATAGGAGCTTTTACGCCCATTTCTGCGGCAACGCTGTTAATGCGCTCCAGTTCCGGTTCAGACTCAACGTTGAAACACAGAATGCCTTTCTCCAGCGCATAACGAATTTCTTCAGGCTTTTTGCCTACACCGGAAAATACCACTTTCTTTGCATCACCACCGGCTTCCAGTACCCGTGCCAGTTCCCCGCCGGATACGATGTCAAAGCCTGAACCTAATTTTGCCAGTACGCTCAGCACGCCTAAGTTTGAATTGGCTTTTACGGCGTAACAAATCAGGTGAGGGTGTCCGCCCAGTGCCTGGTCAAATGCATGCCAGTGACGCTCAAGGGTGGCGCGGGAATAAATATACGCAGGTGTACCGTGTGCTTTAGCGATGTCAGATACTGCTACATCTTCAGCAAACAGTCGCCCGTTTTGAAAAGCGAAAAAATCCATTACTGAGTGTCTCCGGATTGGTCGGCGGGTGTTCCGGCTGGAGTTTGCTGGTTGTCCTGAGACTCTTCTGGAAGATAGAGTGCCCCGCGATAGCCGCATGCTGACAGACCACTAATGAATATCAGCAGCACGATTAAAAAGAAGGGTTTTCTGCGCACAACGAACCCGCATAGAAAGACTAAAATTGCTGCTATGATGGCACTGCGGTGCTAAATTGCAAGCGTCAATAAACGCTCTTTCGTTTTATCGCCATATTCCACTTGTTCCCACAGTGCATTGCACAGAGAACGGGTGTCACTGAGGTCACCCTGTTTCAGCCAGTTGAGCAGCAGTGACGGGTCATGAGGGAACTGAATGGCCTCATTTTCCGGTGCATCCAGCCACTCTTCCACAATGTCAGTGTCGAGCTGAAAAAGGGAATGACATAGTCCCATTTTATCTAACGTGAGTACGTTCGATAATTGTTCAAACTGGCCGTGTAACGGCTTAATCAGCAGCTTTTTGCCCAGATGTAATGCTTCACTGGACAGCTCAAAGCCGCCGTTGGCGATCACACCGTTGCAATGCTGTAAGTGATGCTGAAAGCCAGCCTTGGAAGGAGGATTCCAGCTGATATGGCCGCTTTCGTAATGGCCCTTGATTGACGGGTGATAGCACACAAATTGCTGGTCGGTTAACGGTTCCAGCATCAGGCGGATGTCATCCACGTGTTCAAAAGGCAGATAAACCAGAACATGACTCTTTGACGGTGAGGCAAGGCGTTCATCTGCGACAAACGGCGGCACGATAGGCTGATTAAAGTGAAACCAGTGTACGCCCAGCTGTACTTGCGTGGGAGCAAAGTACTTCAGGATGAGCTTGTTGATAATACCGTCGCCGGCTTTCGGGACGGTATAAGTGAAACATGCCTGATGGCTGATAGAGATAGACGGCAGTCCCGCACGTTTTGCGGCCCAGGCGGTGACCGGTTCAAAGTCGTTGATCAGAAGGTCATAGCCGGTGACATCAAAGTTACGCACATCCTGCCAGAACTTACCGGGGCGGTTTGCTTTGAGTGTTGCAATGCGGTCTACCTGACCGTGACTGGTAATAAAAGTAAGACCACGGAAGGTGCGGTACGGACCAAATACCTCCATGTCGAAGTACTTGTCTTCATCCCGTCCGGAAAATACAAAATCAACGGTGAAGTCGTCGCGCTGTGCAAAAGCTGCAGCCATAATGCGTGCGCGGGCAATATGACCGTTGCCGGTCCCCTGCACGCCGTAAAGAATTCTCATACTACCCCAGTATCATTAAGCTCGCAGAAGCAATGGTTAAGCCCAGAAGTGCACCGGCTATCACGTCGGTAGGGTAGTGCACACCCAGCAAAATACGGGATAGTCCAATCAGCGCAGCCCAGCTGTAAGCCAGAATGGCAAAAGGCGGATAAAAATGCGCTACGATGCTGGCCATCAGCCAGGCCGCGGCGGTGTGGCCGGATGGCAGACTGAATTTATCTGACGGCGTAACGTGAGCCGTGAAGTTATTCAGTAAATCGCAGGGGCGGGGACGCTTGAACATACGTTTCAGCACCACATACACCGGCAGTTCGAGTCCGTAGGCCATCAGTGCGGTATACAGGAACAGTTCGCCGTGTTCAGGCTCGAAAGCCCACAGCAGCATACCGATGATGAAGTACAAATAGCCGTCTCCGGTTTTTGACAACCAGATAACGCCGGTACAGTTACGCTTTTGTGTGAGTCTGTAAAGCCAAAAAAACAAATCAGTATCAGCTTTGGTCAAGGATTTCCGGTTCAGCACGGCCCTGGCCTCATTACAATTGATTACAATATAAGCTAATCAGCATGTGTGAATCTGCCGTGACAAAAAAAAGAAACCTTTATGACAGGCCGCAGAGATTTACCGAAATAAGCGGAAGCGAGGTATTTTTATTATGGTAATTAGTGCTATGCTAACAACAGTTCTGACAACGCATCTTCTCTTTCCAATCAATCACCTTAGTAAACTTCCATGCCGTTTTAAAAACGGATGCAGTGAGGGTGTTGGCGGAATCGCGGGTCAGTGTTTCTTTTCCGGTAATTAAGGCACAGTGATGGACTATAACACTTCTGAATTATGCGATTTATTTGCAGACAGCGTAGATGTGGTCGACCCCATGTTTGTCAGTTATGGCGGACGTTATTCGTTTGGTGGTGAAGTCACAACCATTAAGTGTTTTGAAGATCGCGGGTTGATAGACCGCGTACTGGCGCAGCCAGGTGCAGGAAAAGTATTGCTGATTGATGGTGGCGGTTCTACCCGCCGTGCATTACTTGATGCCGCTTCAGCCCAGCTTGCAATCGATAACGACTGGGAAGGCATCGTTTGTTACGGCAGTGTCCGTGAAGTGGATACTCTGGCAGATTTAGACATCGGTATTCTGGCTGTGGCGTCAATCCCGGTGAACGCGGAAACGGAAAGTACCGGTGAGGTGGATGTGCCGGTTAATTTCGGTGGTGTAACCTTCCTGCCGGAAGATCATCTTTATGCTGACAGCACAGGCGTTATTTTATCGCCGGAGCCGCTGGATCTAGACTAAGCCTGCTGGCTTCACTGAGTTTTCAAAAGAAACCTTCCCGGTTTGACCGGGAAGGTTTTTTTATGGACTTATTTCGTGTTTGCAAACACGTTGTTCAGGTACGCGGCAATGCGGACACCGGCCTGCTGCAAACGGGTTTTTGCTACGGGCAGAAAGTCGTAAACATAGTCATAAGCCATGTCGTTGGCGTCTTCAGGATAAATAGTATCGCGGATTTCCGTGCTTTCCTTTATCCACACATTGGCATCAAGCGCCTGCCAGTCTTTCAGGTTCTTCGTGGTGATTTTCTTATCCAGCCAGTCTGTCCACTCCGTGTAGGACAACTGCTTTGAGTCCAGCATTTTTGAGTCCCACACGGTATGCAGGTTACTGTCCTGCCAGAAGAAGCGTACTTTGACCGAGTTGCCGCCTCTGTCAGTCCCGTTACCAGCGTGCAAAGGCTGATGGAGATCGCCAATGATATGCACAATAAAGCGCAGCGCGACCTGGCGGTCTTCTCTGCTGGCTTTGGTGTCTTTCAGTACCGTGGTGAAATGCTGAAGTGCCGTGTACGCATCTCCCTGTTCAGGTGCTCCCACTTCATGATATTCATGACCTTCCGGCACAGTAACATAGTGCCACGGGGGCGAAGTTTTACGCCAGAATTCACCGGGGGCTGAACGCATTTCGTCAGGATACGTAGACGCTTCAGCCAGAGATTCATTTGGCAGAAGCTTAACAATGGCCGCTTTGGCAGCGGGAGTCAGATGTTTTTCTGCAATTGCGCCGGTAACACGGTGACCGGTTTGTCCCCAGCCAAAGGCGGGCAGGCTCGTCATCATGGTCGATGCCAGGCAGAAAGAAAGTGCAATAGTCCGTTTAGCAAACGCCTGCATGAAAGTTCCTCTTTTATTTGTCGTTATGGTGTTGATAGCCCCAGCGCATCATTAATGTCTGATCGACGCCCAGGTGGTCCAGAATTCTGGCTACCACGAAGTCGACCAGGTCGCTGATTTGTTTTGGATTATGATAGAAGCCGGGCGAAGCGGGCATGATTGTCGCACCGGTTTGTGACAGTTTTAGCATATTTTCCAGATGGATAGACGAGAGCGGCATCTCACGGGTAACAAGAATAAGTTGTCCCCGTTCTTTTAACACCACGTCGGCAGCTCGTTCGATAAGATTGTCGCTGGCACCTGTTGCTATGGCTGACAGTGTGCCGGTTGAACACGGGCACACCACCATCTGTTTAGGTGCTGCAGAACCCGATGCCACAGGTGAAAACCATTCTTCCTTGCCACACACACGGATCTGGTTTTCACGGGCACCGAAGCGTTCACTGAAAAACGCACTGGCGGCATCCGGTTTCGACGGGATTTTCAATTCTTCTTCGGTAGCAAAAACAACCTTCGCGGCTGACGAAATCAGCACAAAAATGTCGTAATCGGCTTTGACCAGTATTTCCAGCAGGCGCATGGCATACGGTGCACCGGACGCACCAGTAATCGCCAGAGTGATGGTTTTATTTGTCATAGCGTTTTCTGCTTCCTCAGGAATGTGTGACTTCAGCACTGGCCAGTGCATCCAGCAGTCGTTGGTGAATGCCTTCAAAACCACCGTTGCTCATCACCAGTACATGGTCGCCCGGCCGGCTGATGGATTTCACCTGCTGCACAATACTCTCTACGTCATGATAGCAGTAAGCCGGTGTGTCACTGTGTTTGGCGGTCTCTGCCAGTGACCATTTCATCCCGGCAGGTTCAAACAGCAGCACTTCGTCAGCCTGTTGCCAGCTGTTGCCCAGAGTATGTTCGTGTACACCCATTTTCATCGTGTTCGAACGGGGTTCCAGAATAGCGATAATGCGGGCTTTACCCACTTTGTTCCGTAAACCCTGAATGGTGGTGGCGATGGCCGTGGGGTGATGGGCAAAGTCATCGTACACCGTAATGTCATTCACGGTGCCTTTGGTTTCCATACGGCGCTTCACGTTTTTAAATGTGGCGAGGGCTTCGATAGCCTGCGCAGTTGCCACTCCGGCATGATGCGCTGCTGCAATAGCCATCAGGGCGTTATTCACGTTGTGCTGGCCCACCAGTGACCAGTTAACCGTACCGGCTTTCTCTCCGCGGAAAAGTACATCAAAAGCACTGCCATCAGGAGTCAGCAGATTGGCTTCCCAGTCTTTTCCGGTAAATTGCTGTTCAGACCAGCAACCTTTATCCAGTGTGGCCTTCAGCGGTTTGTCTTTTTGCGGTGACAGGATCAAACCATTTTCCGGCACCATGCGAACTAAGTGATGGAACTGGGTTTGAATGGCTGCAAGATCAGGGAAAATATCTGCATGATCGAACTCAAGGTTGTTCAGGATCAGCGTACGCGGACGGTAGTGAACAAACTTAGAGCGTTTATCGAAAAAGGCACTGTCGTATTCGTCCGCTTCGATGACAAAAAATGGACTTTCGCCAATGCGGGCAGACACACCGAAGTTCTCCGGAATACCACCAATCAGAAAACCGGGCGCCAGGCCGGCATGCTCAAGGATCCACGCTACCATGCTGGAGGTGGTGGTTTTACCATGGGTGCCGGCGATACCGATCACCCACCGGGAGGTAAGCAGGTTGTCTAACAGCCATTGAGGACCGCTGGTATAGGGAAGATTGCGGTTTAAAACATACTCAACAGCAGGGTTGCCCCGGGACATGGCATTGCCGATGATAACCATATCCGGTGCCGGTTCGAACTGAGCGGGGTCATAGCCCTCTGTTAACTCAATGCCCAGCGCTTCCAGCTGAGTGCTCATTGGCGGATAAACATTGCGGTCGGAACCGGTCACCTTGTGGCCTAGCGATTTGGCGATTGCGGCGATACCACCCATAAAGCTGCCGCAAATGCCGAGAATGTGAACGTGCATAAGAATCCTGTGTACGATTAAGGTGGCTACTTTAGCAGAACTCCCGGTGTGCACGCCAATACCAGAGTACGCAGCAATGTAAGAATAAGCCGTTTCCCTGTGGTCCATTCGCGGTTACAATCGTTTTAATTACATTTGCTACCAGCCAGCGGAACGAAAACACCGGCATACAATAATAAAGCAAAGTGATTCAGATTGGCTTTTGGACACTGGCGGGAATGCCGGCGCAAAGCGAATCATTACCCTACATAAATAAACAAGGCTATTGCACACAATGAAACGTTTAAATTCTCAACTACAACAAGACGGCGCTCCTCTTGAGCTTATTTTGCTTATCCGTACATTGCTGGCGGGCTGTAAGGAAATTTCTTTCCGTGTCAGTCAGGGCGCTTTGGCGGGGGTATTAGGTTCGACGTTGAGTGAAAACGTTCAGGGGGAAACCCAAAAGAAGCTGGACGTGATTTCTAACCAGATATTGAAAGATACTTTACGGGATTCCGGCTATGTAAAAGCCATTTCTTCTGAAGAAGAAGACACGGTGGTACCGTGCAACCCTGAAGGCAACTACCTGGTAAGTTTTGACCCGCTGGATGGCTCGTCAAATACTGAAATCAACAGTCTGATTGGTACTATTTTCTCTATCGCCCATGCACCGCAGTGGATGGAGCCCGACGACCCGTCTGCGTTTTTACAGCCCGGTACACAAATGGTTGCTGCCGGTTATGTACTGTATGGTCCGTCAACCATGATGGCGCTGACTACCGGCCGTGGCACACACATTTATACTCTGGATAAAACCCACGGTGGTTTCCTGTTAACGCACCCCAATGTGCAGGTGCCTGAGCAAACATCCGAGTTTTCAATCAACGCGTCTAATCAGCGCCACTGGGAAGCGCCGATGAAAGCTTATATTGCTGACTTGCTGGCGGGCACAGACGGTCCCCGTGAAAAGAATTTCAACATGCGCTGGGTGGCGGCGATGGTGGGCGATATTCACCGTCTGCTTTGCCGGGGCGGTATTTTTATGTATCCCTATGACAACCGTAACCCGTCTAAAGCCGGTAAACTGCGTTTATTATACGAAGCCAACCCGATGGCATTTCTGATGGAACAGGCCGGTGGCCTGGCCGACACGGGTACAGGACGTATCATGGAAGTGATGCCCACCGAAATTCATCAACGTGTACCGGTGATTTTAGGTTCCAAAGAAGAAGTGGAAACGTGCCTGAGCTATCACGCTAAAGCGGAATAGCGCACATTCAGCACAAAAATACTGAAGACTGCTTAAGACTTGGGTCTTAAGCAGTTTTTATTTTACGGTAGTCACCGTATACTTAGGCGCGATTTTGCCGTGAAAGGGAATACAGTGTGTTTGTTTTCCCGGACAAATCCCGTTTTTAATTTAACAAATCAAAGGATTATTTCATGAGCCTTAACAACGTTCCTGCTGGTAAAGATATGCCAGAAGTGGTGAATGTCATCATCGAAATCCCAGCTCACGCTGACCCGGTAAAATATGAAGTAGACAAAGACACCGGTGCAATGTTTGTTGACCGTTTCATGGCTACCTGCATGCACTATCCGGTAAACTACGGCTACGTGAATAACACACTGTCTTTAGACGGTGACCCGGTTGACGTACTGGTTATGACGCCGTTCCCGATTATCAGCGGTTCTGTGATCAAGTGTCGTCCTGTTGGTGTTCTGAACATGACTGACGAGTCAGGTACTGACGCGAAAGTTCTGGCAGTGCCGGTAGACAAGCTGTCTACGATTTACCGCGACGTGAAAGACATCAACGATGTGCCAGAGCTGACTAAACAGCAAATCGAGCATTTCTTCTCTCACTATAAAGATCTGGAGCCTGGCAAGTGGGTTAAGATCGACGGTTGGGCAGATGCAGAAGCAGCGAAAGCTGAAATCGTATCCAGCGCCAAGCGTTACGAAGAAGGCGAATAAGCCTTTCTTTCCGCAGATTGAAAAAGCCCGGTTCGCCGGGCTTTTTTGTGCGTATTGGATCGCGATCTGATCTGTAGCTGCACGTTGAGACATTGAGACTGCCCCTTCAGATCCCGATGTAGTAGGATTATTTCCACAAGCCAAACTTTTATGGTATTGGCGGAAAGCAATCAAAAAAGCGTTGACTATTGATTATTGTCGAATTGATAGACACCTTATGGTTTCTGCGCTGTGTTGGTATCAAAGGCTTTAATTTGTTGGCGCCGGAGGGGCTGACAATGCAGTCATCAACGCCATGTATACAAACAATGCACAAAGTTATCCACAGCCTTGTGCATAAAAAAGACTTGATTTGCGGGTAAAAATGATCAATGCGATCCCCGGATCAAACCGGAGGACAAATGTTTTCGCGGTTGATTGTGATCCCGGTGTGTACTTTGGAATAAATTCGGGGTTCAGGCCGTGTAGTTTGGACAACCCGGAGCTATGCTTTAGTTCAGGGTTTGTATATGATTTCAGAGCAGACTGTGAAATCCGTTGATCGTGCGGATTTGGCGTCCGGCTGCCGGAGATTAATGTGAGTTCAGATATTCAGAAGTTGCAGCAGCAAATTGCATTGTTGCAGAGAAAATTGAGTCGTGAGCAGCTGGCGCGTACGGCGGCTGAAGACATGCTCAATAATTACTCCCGCGATGCCTATCTGGCAAACCAAAACCTGCGCCGTGCTCTCAGCGAAACCCGCGCTATATATCATCAGTTGCTGTCTCAACTTCCTGACAGTGAGGCTGATACATTTAAGCAATCAGCCAAGCCTTCCTCTGACAGCATAGCCATGGTGGACCGTATGACACTGCTTAGTCAGCTTGCTGCGGGTATTGCTCATGAAATTAATAACCCCATCGGCTTTATCAAAAGTAACTGTGAAATTCAGGAATATATGCTGAAGGATGTGTTCGATGCCTGGGATGAACTTAAAGATGAGTTAAATAAGGACAGCACCTCTGCAGCCACATTACCCGCAGACATGGAGTTGAAATACTTACTGCGGGATGTGAGAGAAATGCTTTCAGACATGCAAAAATCATCTCTGGAAGGCGCTAACCGTATTGCTGAAATTGTTTCCTCACTGCAGATTTTTTCTTCTCCGGTTACCGTGGAACGTAACTGGGAAGATGTAGACGATCTTCTTGAGTTTGGTCTGGAGGATATCATCAAGCGAATTCCTGCAAATGTTTCTCTCAATTTCGATGCGTCGGATTCCCGCTTGCAGGTACTGGTTAACAGGAAACAGATCAGGCAGGTGCTTGAGGCAGTAGTTGAAAACGCAATTGATGCCTGTGTATCCGGCGGCACAATCAGTATCGCTGTTGCTGATCTGCCTGGCGCAGTTAAAGTGTTTATAAAAGACAATGGTGAAGGAATAAAGCCTGAGCACATGCCATTAATTTTTACGCCTTTCTTCACTACCCGTCCTCCCGGCAGCGGCACAGGCCTTGGCCTTTCTGTGGCGCAGGCTTTGATGGAATCTCATAATGGTTGGATAGATATTCAGAGCGATACCGGTTCCGGAACCACTGTGACCCTCAATTTCCCTCTGCAGTGATAACTCTATGTATTTACATTAGTAAATGCTGACTTTTCAAACTCAGTTCCGGGCTGTAAACTCCGTTCCTTCTATTTTTTTATAGGTCAATTACTCGAAAGTCTAAATATAGGCTAAGGTTAATGTGACCCTTAACCAATTTCTGAGAACGCAGGGATGTGAGTCAATTATATGCGAAATAATCAACCGGTTACCCAGAAGCTTTACAACATTCCTCAGCACTACCGGCTCATTTCATCTACCGATACACGTGGTGTGATCACGCACTGCAATGATGAGTTCGTTGAAGTCAGTGGCTTCAGCCATGATGAACTGATTGGAAAAAACCATAATATTGTGCGCCATCCGGACATGCCGCCCGGTGTGTTCCGCGAAATGTGGGATACCTTGTCTGCCGGCAATATCTGGATGGGACTGGTAAAAAACCGGCGCAAAAACGGAGACCATTACTGGGTTTCGGCGTTCGTGACCCCGGTTTTTGAAAATTCTCAGATCACGGGTTATGAATCAGTACGTGTGCCGGCCTTGCCGGACGAAATTGCCCGTGCAGAATACCGTTACGAGCGGCTACGTGAAGGTAAGTCCAGTACGTCAGCCGGTGAACTGGCCGTTCACTACATGAAGAATTACCTGCCATTTATCGTGATGGGTCTTATTACCGTGGCGGCCTTATTCGCCACAACGGGTGTGTTGCCTGCTGTCATCGCTGCCGCAGGTTTCGCGCTGTGTAGTTTTTGGATGGCTTCTAAAATTAAAGGTGACTGGCAGGCGCTTATTGATATTTCTCCTGACAGCTATTCGAATCCGGTGGTATCGCAAACCTATTTTGCCGACTTCGGTAACCGGTCACGTGCCAAACTGGTTTTGGGATGCGAACTTGCGCGCAGCCGCACAGCTCTTGCCCGCATTCAGGATGCCGCCGGGGGGTTGGATACGATTGCCAACACCACCCATCAACAGGCCGAAATCACCAGTACGGCTGTCGTGCAGCAAAACGAGGCAACGCAAAACATTGCTTCAGCCGTTAACGAGATGTCGCAGGCTATTCAAAGTGTATCAGAGCGGGTTGACATGAACGCCGACAGCGCCCGTTCTGCTTCTAAGAATGTGGAAGCCGGTAATCAGAAGGCGGATGAGGCGTTATCTGCCATCATGGCGCTTAAAGAAGCGGTCAGTTCTATTTCGGTCACTGTGCAGGAACTGGCGCAGTCCACGAATGATATTGGTGAAGCTGCCAGTTTAATATCGACCATTGCTGAACAGACAAACCTGCTGGCACTGAACGCCGCCATTGAAGCAGCCCGCGCCGGCGAGCAGGGACGAGGCTTCGCTGTAGTTGCTGATGAAGTACGGTCACTGGCATCAAAAACCAGAGAGTCCACAGATAAAATTCATAATATTATCCATGTTCTGGCTGAGCGGTCAGAACGTGCTGTCAGAGTATCCAATGACGGTATGGCATCAGCCGAGCAGGGCACGGCCATTGTTGAAGATACCCGCAAAACACTGGCAGACATTAATCAGGCCGTGAGTGTTATTGCAGATCAAACCTTCGAAATGGCCTCCGCTGTAGAGCAGCAAAGTTCTGTGGCAGAACACATCAATCAGCAAGTCGTAGAAATTGCCGATGGTGCCAAAGATACCCAGCGGGCATCAGAATCATCATTAGATGCCAGCCAGCGTCTGCGTAAAACCGTTAACGAAGTACACTCGGTTATCACCCGCTTTACCAATAAGCGGAATGTAGTGTAACCCGCTTTTAGTTTTTACTGTTTGCCTGTAGCTTTACCACTTCTGCTGATTCGGCGTCGAGGACGTCATCAGCAGAAGCGCCTTTGAGCAATTTGCCTACGGCATCTTTATTCTTTGCCAGCATGACAGACAGATTCTCAATCACGTCGTCTTCCAGCTTGATACCTTTCGCACCGATGTAAGCAGCCAGATTGTCTGCCGCATCCAGCATTTTGTCATACTGATCAGCTTCCTTCTTGTCTGTAGTGACCAACTTTTCTACCCCTTTATGCGAAACAACATATTGCACTGTAATAGCCATGATGGTTCTCCGATGTCGAACGTAAAATGAAATTTAATTTTAACCTGATTCGTAATTACTGTATAAATAAACAGTATCTGAGGCAACTGTTTTTTGTACTATGTTGAGAATTATTCCGGTTATTGCACAGGCTGGTATCACCGGCTTCGAGTCCCCGGCTGCCGAATACCGTCAGCTCGGGCTTGATCTCGACGAGCTGCTTATCGACCATCCCACTGCTACATTTATTGGACAGGCACAGGGAGAGTCGATGACCGGCGTGGGCATTTTTGATGGTGATTTACTCATTGTCGACCGCGCTGCTGCACCCACTTCGCTGGATGTGGTGGTGGCCAATTTGAATGGTGTGTTTGTGTGTAAGCTGTTCGATCGCAAAGCTATGGTTCTGGTATCGCCCGGCAAACACCAGCAGCCTTACGTGTTGGGGGAGGGAGATACCTTCGAAGAAGAAGGCATTGTTGTCCGTTCTGTCAGAATGCATCGCTATACCAGGCAGTTAAGACAATGTTTGCGTTAGTCGATGCCAACGGCTTTTATGCGTCCGCCGAAAAGGTGTTTGACCCCGCTATCCGTGACAAACCTGTGGTGGTACTGACAAACAACGATGGCTGCATTTGTGCATTGTGCGACAAGGCGAAAGCCCTCGGCGTAAAGAAATTCGGCCCGTACTACAAGGTACAGAAACTGCTGGAACAAAAAGGGGCAGTGATCAGGTCGTCTAACTATGAGCTGTACGACTATTTGTCCAACCAGATGATGAATATTGTTGGCGGTTTTGCACCTCACCAGCATGTGTATTCTATCGACGAGTGCTTTTTGTATTTTGATAACTGGCAACCACCAGAAGGATGGCACACCTACGGTGAAACCATCCGGCGTGCTGTCTGGCAGCAGTTGCGTCTGCCTGTGGGAGTGGGTTTCGGGCTTACGCCGACGCTGGCGAAGGTAGCCAGCCATGCGGGTAAAAGACTGGGAGATAAATCCGGCATTGCGGTGCTTGCTGAAAAGACACAGATCCAGCGCACCTTACAGGAAATGTCGCCGCAAGATGTGTGGGGGATTGGCCGGCGTATCGCGGAAAAGCTGGAAAACAGTGGTGTGCGCTCTGCGTGGGAGCTTGCCTGCGCAGCGCCTAAAAGTATCCGTAAGCAATTCTCTGTAGAGATTGAACGTACCGTGCGGGAGCTTAACGGCGTTACCTGCATTGAATGGGAAAGTCATCGTCCTAAAAAACAGCAAATCTATGCTACCCGCGCTTTTGGCCACCCAGTTATGGACCATCAGAGTTTACGGCAGGCACTTTGCTGGCATGCTGAGCGGGTAGCTGAAAAGCTCAGGAAGCAAAATTGTACCGTGAAAACCCTTACCCTTTTTGCCCATGCGAACCCCTTTGCCGCCAGCGGACATTATCATAAAGCTGTACAGCACCGTTTTGCCATTGCCACGGCGGATACGCGAATGCTGTCAGAAGCCGCCGGTAATGCAGCTGATTCATTATATAAAGAAGGCGTGTTGTTTCATAAGTGCGGCGTGGGAGCAATTGAAATTCAGGATGAAGATGTAAAACAGCCGGATTTGTTCGCACAAAGTGAAGGGAATACAAAGCTGATGGCATGCATGGACGCCATTAACAGAAAATACGGCAGCAGTACCATCGGCATCGCGGCGAAAGGTGACCATCAACCCTGGCGTATGAAGCGGGCGTATTTGTCTCCTCAGTACACAACTAACTGGCGGCATTTACCCCAATGTCAGTGTTGATGACATAAATGTTAGATTCAAAAGCGACATGGTTCGCTACACTAGGGATGTATCAAATGCCTGGCAACAAAGGGGAGAAAAGAGATGAAGTTAGATTTGACGAATGTCAGCGGAGTGATATTTGATTTAGACGGTACGCTGGTGGAGTCTGTCCTCGACTTTTCTCAAATGCGCCGGGAAATTGGTTGCCCTGCCAGCGAAGATATTCTTACCTTTATCGATAACCTGCCTGATGAAACCTCAAGAGCATCGGCACATCAGGTCATTCTGGAGCACGAAATGGCCGATGCTGAGAATGCGAAATGGTTGCCGGCAGGAAAATACATGGTAGATGCCGTCATCAATGCTGATTTGCCCGCTGCCATTGTTACCCGCAACTGCAAACAGGCCACAGCGCTTAAAATCAGCAACAATCAAGTCCCCATTTCAACCGTACTCACCCGCGAATGCGCCCCTGCCAAGCCCGATCCCACGGCACTACTTATGATTGCCGGGCAATGGCAAATAGCCCCCGCACATATCCTTTATGTGGGAGACTATATCTACGATCAGCAAGCCGCAGAAAATGCGGGCATGCAGTGGTTGTTGGTTTAATCTAAACTTGAAGGATAAACAGGTAACTTAGGAGGAGCCTTTGGTATTACGGCCGAAGTCTGCTCAATCGTATTTGTCTCCGGTAACGTTCCTCCACTGATTACCTCCAAAATATCGGCATTACCCAACTCATCCGATGCGTTAATTTTATACAATATTTCCATTGTAATCTTCTCCATGTTTATGATTAATATAAATAAGAACTCATTAAAAGCGTGATGATTATCTCGTTTTTCAAAACAATGGATTGTCTTAAAAGGTCATGGAGTGTCCAAAATGAAGTTTTTTGGTGTATTTGTCCTATTTTGTATATTAAATGTCTCATTGAGTGTAATTGCCTCCGGTTTCCAGTCTGAACTTGACTATTCCTACGAATCTCCTGACCTGACCATAGGTATCCCCTCTGCGATAATTGTATCGGAAGACGGTGTCTGGACCGGCGGTGAGAATGGGTTAATGGATATAAGGGCCGGAGAATTATTAAAATTCTCAAAGGCAAAAAATAGTGCAGGAATATCGACATGGGTAACTGATATCGACCGCCTGAATAATCGCTATTTGCTTATAAGTGTTTATGGGAATGGTTTGTACTTAATGGATACAAGTAGCAACGAAGTAAGGCCTGTTAACACATCAGGTATTAAGAACAGAGGTTTTTGGAAAACAGATATCGGCCGCGACAAAATCATCGTTAGTACGCTCTCTAACATCCACATTTATGATATTGCGACAATGCAGGAGAGTTCAAATTTAAGGGGTAAAGGAATTGTCATTGGTGACCAGGTCGTTGATTTGGCAGTTGACGATTCATCAGACGGAATTTGGTGGATTGACAGAGATGAAGGACTTTTCTTCTATTCTTTTGCTAACGAATCGTGGGCACAATTTAATCTCTCAATCGAGCCTTCTCAAAAACTGCATACACTGACCATTGACGAAGAACACCTGTACATTGGCGCAGATAGTGGTGTGCTTATTTTTAATAAGATGACAAAAGGTGTGAGATTAGTCAGTTCCAGAAATATTCCCGACGAGGATTCACAACCAGTCCGTTCAATTTTCATCGATCAGAATGAGAAGGTATGGGTGGCAGCAGAAAATTTATATTATCTGGATTTGAAACAGGAACAACTGATAGCACACGAATTTTTGCAAGCTGAAAATGAACTTCTTATAGTCACAGATATGGCTGAAGACAGATATGGGAATTTATTTGCAGTTGATACAACCCATGGCCTGGTTGTCCTTTCTGATTTAATCACATCCATCTCCGCTACGAACCTGCCATTCACCGGGCAGGAGGTAATGTCTGTAGAATCCATGGCTAATTCAGATACTCTGCTTTTAAGAAATAATTCTCAAGTTGCTGTTACGAGCATTTCGGAAGATAGCGAAATGGAGAATACTATTTTCCAGGTTGAAGGAAGAAGGGTGCTCTATGGTCATGAGGCTGTATATCTGTTTGATGATGAAGTTAACCTTTATCCGTTAGATAAAGAAGTAACTGAAAGCCATTCCCCTTCCGGCATATCAGTAAAAATCGACGAAGTAGTTTTTAAGAGTGTTTTAGAGGCATTTGAGGTAGGCGGGATAATCTACGCGCTGGTTCAGGATTCAGAAGGGAACAAGTTGCTTAATCTCAGCCATGGCTACAAAGAAGTATTACCTTATTTCATTTCAAATATACGAAGAACGACAAATGATTCTTTAATCCTGACCGTTGACGGAGTGGGGATTTTCGAGATTGCAGGTAACTCCGGAATAAAGCAAATTGACTTCGGAATATCTCACCAATATCAGGTATATACATCTATTTATTCTGATAATGAAAGTTTACTGATCGGTACATCAGGTAACGGATTCCTCTTTAAAGATTTAATATCAGGCGACGCCGGGATAAAAAATTCCGGCCCCGGATTCATTCGTGATGTTGTTTCTTTGGATAAATACTGGCTTGTAGCTGCAAACAACGGATTATTCGCTATTGGTAAAGAGCATGGAGAAAACATTTTTATAGGAAAGAGCTTTGGAATTACCGATTCAGACTTTCAGTTTGACGGGATCGAGGTTACGAAGAACTTCATCTTGGTAAGGGGTGACAAGCAAAGCAATTTGCTTGAAAAAAATAGCTTTTTGGGAAATCTGAAGCAACTCAGTCAGAATAAGCACAACATCGATACATCAAAGATTAAAATTGAAGTTGCTGATAGTTCTGTGGAAATGCTGGGTAGCGAAAAGGGGATCTCCACTGTAGAAGGCAGTTTTACAATTGGTCTTCCTTCGACAAATTATGTTGCCAGAGGTTTACTCAGCTACGAATACAAATTGACGGGCAGAGATTCCGACTGGATCAAATTAGCTCCGGAAGAAAGAATAATTACTTTAAGCGAGCTTCCTGTCGATAGTTACTCGCTGAAGATCCGCATTCACGACCCCAGAAGCCATGTAGAGCAACCTGTTACTACTATCCCATTGAACGTACTTCCACCGTGGTGGCGCACGTGGCAGGCAATGATGGTCTATCTGTTGATAGTCATTATTGGTCTTTATCTCGCTTACAGAAGCTATTTGAAACGGGTTGATGAACAGGGGGCTATGCTTACAACGCTGGTGGAAGAGAAAAATAGTGTCATTCAGGATACCAACCAGTTTATGCAGCGGATGCTGCGGAATAAACAACGTGCCATGGCGAATTTGTCACACGAAATCCGTACACCACTTACGCTTATACTCGGGCCCTTGAAGGAAGTGCTGGAAGCGCCGGATTCAGACAAAACGGTGGAGCGGGTTGAGCTCGCTACGCGAAATGCAGACCGGATCAGTGTGCTGGTTGACCAGATGCTGGAACTGGAAAAACTGGAATACATCAAGACTCTGCCTCCCCAGCATTATGAGCTGGATCATGATATGCCCCGCATCATGTTTGACTTAAAAGCATACGCGGCGCTGAAAAAACACCAATTAACATGGCAGTGCTCTGGCCAGAAGCGAATTACGTTATTCACTGACAGTCTCGAAAAAATTCTCAGTAACCTGGTCTCCAACGCAGTGAAATATACACCTGAAGGCGGAAAGATCGGCGTATCGGTAAAACAGCGGCAGTTGCAGCTGGTCATCGAAGTGAGTGACAACGGAGCCGGCATGACTGAAGAGCAGGTGGATAAGATTTTCGACCGTTACACCCGTCTGGAAAATGAAGCCGAAGGTACAGGTGTGGGGCTGGCGCTGGTGAAGGAACTTGTTATTGCTAACGGCGGGCATATTAAAGTGGAATCTGAGCCCGGAGCCGGTTCCTGTTTTACCGTATTTTTGCCTATGACGGGATCAACAACAAAGTCGCAGGCCATAGCGAAGGAAGTGAAAGAGAACCCGGCACGTCATTACAACATCGATCGTGAACTGGTGGGTGAAGGAAAAGTCATTCTGGTAGTGGATGATAACGAGGAATTGCGCACCTATATCCGGGACTTACTGGGAGGCGTTTATCGTTGTCTGATGGCATCGAATGGCAAAGAAGCGCTGGATATCATTGCCAGAGCAAAGCCTGACCTTGTTCTGACTGACTATAAAATGCCGGATATGGATGGTCTGGCTTTCGCAAAAGCCCTGCGCAGAGATGACTCTCTGGCGAGAGTGCCGCTAATTTTCATGTCTGCCTTTGGCGATCCTAAAAGTATACGGCTGGCACTTGAAGCCGGTGCCGACAGCTATATGACCAAGCCGTTAGAGAAACCGCTGTTGCTATCCAGAATAAGTAATTTATTTGAACGCTATCAACCTGTGGAGCCGGAGGTGACTGAACATGTCACAGAAGAACCAGAGGACGAATTACCCGAATTTGAAAATGAGCAGGGGCAGCGGTTCTATTTTAAAGCACTGGAATTAATGGAAAAACACTATGGAGATGAAGATTTCACAAAACCTGTGTTCGCTGAAATGATGGCGGTCAGTGACAGGCATCTTCAGCGCTTGTTCCTGTCGTCTTTTGACAAGCCATTCAATGCCGTGATCAGAGAATTCAGACTTGAAAAGGCCAGAGGCATGCTGGAAGAGGGGATGCAAATCACTCAGATTTCTTACGATACAGGGTTTGCTTCACCTTCCCACTTCAGCAGGGCTTTCAAAGACGTTTACCATACAACGCCGTCGAAATATCAGAAAGAGCACTATCACTTCAAACGAAAGGCGTAGAAGCGGGCTAAGCTACGCACACGGTCTTTTTATCGTTCTGCCCCGGATTCAGCTATTTGAATCAAATCCTGTTGCAACGGCCTTGTCAGCCAGTCCGTCATCGTCCGCAGTCGTTTCGTTTGCAGCTTTACCGGCGCATAGAGTAAGTGTACCGGCAGCGGGTGAGGCTCATAATCCGGAAGTACGATAACCAGTTTGCCTGCCTGCACCAGTTCCGCTACCTGATAGTGCAAAAAACGACAAAATCCCACGCCACTGACACAAGCTTCTAACGCTGCATCCACCTGATTGGTGGTAAGACGACTGCTGAGGGCAATCTTCTGACTCTTCCCGCCTTTTGTGAACATCCACTCTGACGGGCTTTCCAGTACGCTTAAATGAATTGCCGGCAAGCCGTTGAGTGAATCCGGTGACAACACTGACTGGTGAGCAGACAGAAATACAGGGCTGGCACAAAGCACATGGCGCATGGTGCCCAGTTGTCTGGCAACCAGATTATGATTACCGATGCGTCCTATCCTTACCGCTACGTCCACGCCTTCACTGAGCATATCCACCGGCCGGTCCAGCAGTAACAAATCTACCTGCATTTTCGGATACCGTGACAGGTACTGGCTGATCTTAGGCATGACATGGCGTTTGCCGAAGGTGACCGGTGCCGTCACTGTGACTTTTCCCTGAGGTTCCGTTTGCCGGTCTGTCAGGCGACTCTCAGCTTCTGTAACTTCGGCCAGTATTGTCTGACAGCGGGTGTAGTATTCGCGCCCCTCATCAGTAATGACAATACTGCGTGTAGTGCGGTGAAATAACCGCACTTCGAGATGATTTTCAAGGGCCGCCAGAGTGCGTACTACGGATGTCAGAGATGTGTTCAGATGCTCTGCTGCCCCGGTCAGGCTGCCCTTGTCTGCGATGGTCACAAACACCTGCATGGCTTTAAACTTGTCCATAACCCTTCTATTAGTGCGAAAAACGGTTTACTGAAATTAACTATCGCATCTTTATTGCGATATGCATACGGTTTAACGTGAAACAAATCGTTAACAACGTGGTGGAAAATACATGAAGCTTTATGATTTGGAATTATCAGGAAACTGTTACAAAGTGAGATTATTCGCGGCTCTGGCGAACATTGAGCTGGATATTGTGCCGGTGGATTTCATTAATGGTGAACACAAAAGTGATGCCATGCTTGCCCTGAACCCCTGGGGCGAAATTCCGGTGCTGACAGATGGCGATATTACGCTCAGAGATGCTCAGGCCATCCTTATTTATCTCGCCCGCAAGCACGACCTTGAAAGCTGGTTGCCGGCAGATGCTCAGGGTATGGCAGAAGTGCAGCAATGGTTGTCAGTGGCGTCGAACGAAATACAGCATGGTCCGAACGCCGCACGGCTGGTAGATAAATTTGGTTATGCGCTGGATAAAGTCACCACGCTGGGTACCTCTGAACGTATATTAATGTTACTTGAGCAGCGTTTGTCAGTGCACGACTGGCTGGCGCTGGAGCGTCCGACAATAGCCGATTGCGCGGTAATGCCTTACGTGGCGCTGGCCCCTGAAGGTGGCGTGAGTTTATCAGATTACCCTGCTGTGAACCGATGGATTGCACGTATCAAAGAATTGCCGGGGTTTGAACCTATGCCTGGTGTTGAATAATTCCCAGCTGTCATGCTGCGCCTGTCAGAAGGTGCAGCATCATATTCTGATGTCCTGCCTGATTATTGAACGAAAACACAGCAAACCATAAATAATTGCTTAACAGTGCATAAATATTCATTAATTTAGACTTTTTACTAATACGAAGGTCAGGTATATTTTTGATAAAAATGCGTCTCGCAAAAAATAAAAGCAATAAGCGCGACAAGGAGGCGTTTCCGATCCGGTAATCCGGCACGGGGTTGCAACCTACGATATGGAAATAAAAGACGCCACAAAGGCGCGATAAATCCAAACTCATTAAAAAATCAGGACAACATTATGCGTAACTGGCTTCCAGCTGTTGCTTTACTCTTGCCGTGCCCGGTATTTGCTCAGGCGTCTGCCGATACGGGCGATACCGCCTGGATCCTCACTTCAACTGCACTGGTACTGTTTATGACATTACCGGGGTTATCCTTCTTCTATGCTGGCCTGGTACGCAGTAAAAACGTGCTGTCGGTACTGATGCAATGTTTTGCTATTGCCTGCGGCGCATCGCTTATCTGGCTGATTGCCGGTTACAGCCTGGCGTTTGGTGAAGGAAACAGCTTCATCGGCGACTTTTCAAAAATGTTCTTAGATGGCGTGACGAAGGACAGTTTGTCCGGCACCATCCCTGAAGCATTATTTTTTATGTTCCAGCTCACATTTGCGGTTATTACACCTGCGCTGATGGTGGGCGGCTTTGCCGAGCGTATGAAGTTCTCTTCCGTGCTGATATTTGCGCTGGTGTGGCTGGTACTGGTTTATCTGCCAGTTTGTCACTGGGTATGGGGCGGCGGCTGGCTGGCTGAAATGGGACTGCTGGACTTTGCCGGTGGTACCGTCGTCCACATTACTGCAGGTGTGGGGGCTCTGGTGGCAGCACTGGTGATTGGAAACCGTACCGGCTACGGCAGTGCTTCCATGATCCCTCATAACCTGACGATGACCGTCGGCGGCGCTGGTATGTTATGGGTAGGCTGGTTCGGCTTTAATGGTGGCAGTGCTGTGGCTGCAAACGGTGATGCTGCAATGGCGATGCTGGTGACTCATATCAGTGCGGCAGCAGGTTCGCTGGCATGGATGACACTGGAATGGAAAAAATACGGTAAGCCTTCTGTACTGGGTATTGTCACCGGTATGGTTGCCGGACTGGGTACAATTACGCCAGCTTCGGGGTTTGTTGGCCCTGCGGCCGGTCTGGTTATCGGTTTATCTGCCGGTGTGATTTGTTTCTACTGCACCAACCTGATCAAACAGAAATGGAAAATCGACGATTCTCTTGACGTTTTCCCTGTGCACGGTGTTGGCGGTATTCTGGGAACGTTCCTTGCCGGGATCTTCTGCTCACCAGATTTAGGGCTGTTCAGTGGCTATGGTTTCGGTGGCGGCAACACCAGTATTTCTGAGCAGTTAACCGTGCAGGTGATTGGTATTGTGGCGGTATTTGCTTACACAGCCGTGATATCCTGGTTACTGCTTAAAGTGGTATCTGCCATGACTAACGGTCTGCGTGTGGATATGGAAACCGAGCAGAAAGGCCTGGATATCTCAAGCCACGAAGAGCGCGGATATAATCTGTAATCCCGCTGCTTTGCTGTGAACAGACGCCGCGTTATGACACGCGGCGTTTTTTCTTCACAAAGAATGCTGCTTACAATCATTCGGCTCATTCGTAATGAATAAAACCGTCTGATCAGGGTTCACATTCTGTGCGGAGCGTGTAAAAATTCTGTGAATGTTATCGGTAACGTTAAGCGTATTTTCCACACAAGGAACCAGTATGTATAAAAAATTACTCACCGCGGGGGCGTTAAGCTTCAGCTTACTTTCTCCTATTGCCATGGCGATGGATGCCACATTTGCCAAAAATGGTGTCACTGTAAATGGTGCCGGTGATGATGCTGTGTGGCAGGAAGCGCAATGGCACCCGCTGGAGCATCTGATGGTAGGAAGCATGCCATCTAAAGAGGATTTCTCCGGTCGTTTTAAACTGGCATGGGACGAAAGCAAGCTCTATCTGCTGGTGGAAATTGTGGATGATGTTCTCATTGATACCCATCCGGATCCAAAGGATAAATACTGGGATGATGATTGTCTGGAAGTGTTCATAGACGAAGATGCATCAGGCGGTAATCACCAGTACAGTTATAATGCCTTTGCCTATCATATTGCGCTGGATGGCAATGCTGCAGACTTTGGTGATGAAAATGATGGCAATGGCGTGGTGTTGCTGAACGATCATGTGGAAAGTGAGTGGCACCGCGATGAATCATCACCGTATACCATTACCTGGGAAGTGGCGATTGATATTTATGATGATTCATTCAGTACCGCTAAGCCGGGCGAACCGCTGTCATTAGAAGAAGGTAAGATAATGGGGTTTATGCTGGCTTATTGCGATAACGACGGCAGCCCTGAGCGTGAACACTTTGTGGGTTCTCATGAAATTACGCCGGTTAACGGTGATAAGAACCTGGGTTTCATTGATGCCTCGGTGTTTGGCAAAATTACGCTGGTGAAGTAATCAGGTAAAAGAAGTAGCAGCGGCGTACTGCTACTTCATTTTCTTTTTCAGTTCCCTGGCAACCTTTGCCGATTCAAAGGCTACACTTTCCTGATCGTCAAAATGAGGATGACGGGTAAGCTCACACATTAGTTTCGGGATGTCTTTTAGCGGCAGCACATGTGACGGATGGTCGTTCATCACAGCATTCAGCGGCAGGTAGGGAGCATAAGCATCTTCCGGTGACTGTGCCACGGTGATACCGCCCTGTGCCGATGTTTCCCGTAAACCCTGAACACCGTCGTCCAGATTCCCGGTAAGCAATATGGCAACCGTTCTGTCGGAATACTCCCGCGCAGCAGATTTAAACATCACATCGATAGCTGGGCGCCAGTAAGACTCATCAGGGGTTTCATAAAACTTAATACGGTTGTCCTCCACCCCTATGTGAAGATTATCCGGAGGCAGATAGATATGACCTGATCTGACAACCTCTCCTTCAACAGCGTTTTCCACGGTCAGCCGGGTTTTCGCCTGCAATACCATGCGCATATCACCGGCTTTGATATCGCTGTTTTTTATCCGGTGTAACAACAGGAAAACCGGAGCAGGAAAGTCGTCAGGCAGATTTTCCACAAGATGAATAAACGCCTTAACGCCACCTAATGAGGCGCCGATAAAAAATACCGGACTGACCTCAGGGTATCTGACCACGCTATCAACTTGATTTTCCATCCAAATATTTCTCCAGCAAGCCATGAAGTTTAGCTATTTCTACGGGCTTGGGAAGAAAATCGCTCATTCCGGCCTGTTTGCAGCGGTTGATGATGTCCTGATGAACATGGGCGGATACTGCTACAACCCGGGTATTCTGAAGCTTGTCACCGGGGAGTTTTTTAAACTCTTCGAAAAAGGTAAAGCCATCCATTTCGTCCATCTGCAAATCCAGCAAAATAAGTGCATAAGTGCTGTCTTTCACTTCATTGAGGCCTTCTTTACCATTGCGGGCTACATCGTACTGCACACCCAGCTCATCCAGGTAAGACGACAAAATGAAAATATTGGCTTCGTTATCCTCGATAATGAGTACCCTATGGTCGCCTGTTTTGCGAAGCTTAAGCTGGCTCACCGGTACATTGGTGACGGCTTCCCTGACCACCTTGGGCGTTTGCAAGGGCAGATTAATTGTAAAGGTAGTGCCTTTGCCTTCTTCACTTTCAACGTCGATGCTGCCGGCCATCAGACTAACCAGTTCTTTGACAATAGACAGCCCGAGGCCGGAGCCGCCGAAGCGTCTGGCAATGCTTGAATCTGCCTGCGTAAACTTATCGAATATTTGTTTGATATGTTGCTCAGACATACCAATTCCGGTATCCGAAACTTGCAGAACCAGTTGATAAACCGGTTTGTCCCAGTGACCTTTAGCAATAATCTTTATTGTGCCGTTTTCAGTGAACTTAATGGCATTTGACAGCAGGTTAGTGACTATTTGCTGTATTCTTAACGGGTCGCCGATAAATGTGTCTGGCAGATCTTTGTCAAAAACAGCCGAAATTTTGCGGTCGCTGTTCACATTATCCATGGAATACAAGTCAATGAGATCGCGGATGATGGCTTTGGGCGAAAATTCCGTATATTCCAGTGACAGCTGCCCGGATTCCAGCTTGGCAAAATCCAGCAAGTCGTTGAGTAGATCCCGTAACTTCTTCGTGGCGTTATCGAGAATTTTGAGCAGCCTGGCCCGCTTTTCTTCATTATCAATTTGCAGGCCGAATACTTCATTTACACCCACAATAGCGTTGAGAGGTGTACGAATTTCGTGGCTGACATTAGCCAGAAACTCTGTCTTCGCCAGGTTGGCTTTCTGAGCCTGTTCCCGTTTCAGATCCAGCTCTTTTTGCTGATGCACCAGTTCGGTATTGTCGATGAAACTGAGGATCGCGCCTTCAATCGATTGGTTGGTTGCGTAGTAGGGGGTGATGTGCACCCAGAAATGTTTGTCTTTATATTCTGCCTGGATGGTTTGAGTACCGGCAGTAGACGCCACTTGTTTAATGACTTTATGCAGATCAAAGCTCTCGAACCGCTCCTGAAGACGTTCGGCGAAGTGTTCCAGATCCGTTGTTAAAGAGAAGAACTTTCGGGCAGCCAGGTTTGCCCTGACAGCATTCGAATCACTGTCAACACATACCAGCGGGAACTGCAGTGAATTCTTGATATTAACCAGTTGATTCGTCACCTGCTCCAGTGAGGTGGTTTTGTCATTTAACTGGTCGTTCATCGTCACTAATTCTTCATTAGTGGACTGCAGCTCTTCGTTAGTGGTTTCCAGTTCCTCGTTAGAGGACTGCAGCTCTTCATTGGATGATTGCAGTTCTTCGTTCATGGACTGCAATTCTTCGTTAGATGTCTCCAGTTCTTCCACTACGGTCTGGATGTGCTCCCGCGCCATTGAAAGTTCGTCTTCCAACTCTTTAATGCGCTCTGACGATTCGTCATGAATTTCCTGACTTGCCGGCTTTTGTACATCAGCCGTTCTGGTAAAACAGACAAGCAGGAACTTCTCATCCTGCTCTTCTATTTGTACCGGCATCACCTTCATTCTCACCTGGCAAGGTTCACCGTCAATGGTCAGGCGGCGTAACTGACTTTCAGACTGCTTTTTGGTCCGGGTCACTTTATATACCAGAGGCCGGATTTCATGGCGGAACATTTCAATGACAATCTCGTTTAAGTTAAACGAGGGTTTGCCTTTGGGAAACTTAATATAGTGGGCACTGTTACCGTATATGTGCTCAACATCCAGGTTATCGTTAATTAATACACAGGCATCGCCGAGTTGCTCTACCAGTGCATCCGGTAAGCTCGGCGGCCGGGAGGTGTCTGCAACGCGCTGAGGTAACTCTCCGATAGATACAGAAGATTTGCCGCTTAAATGGAACCGTTGCGGATTAAACGAAGTAACGCTGCGCTTCTGGAAGATTTTGTCCTGAGAGTTCACAGAACGGAATATATCCGTTACCTGTGATGTACTTTCAGATTTCCCTAAGAACAGGTGACCGCGTTCACGCAAGGCGTAATGGAAAATACGGTACACCTTCTTCTGTAATTCCTGATCGAAGTAAATCAGCAAGTTGCGGCAAGTGATCATGTCGATGCGCAGGAAGGGAGGATCGTCAATAATATTATGACCGGAGAAGAGAATGATGCGTTTGAGTTCGTCTATGACCTCATAAGCATTTCCTTTCTTTTTGAAGTATCTCTCTTTGTATTCTTTCGGCACATCCGCCATGGATGCTTCGCTGTACAGGCCGCGTCTGGCTACTGCCAGTGCATCAGTGTCTACGTCTGAGGCAAATATCTGGTGCTCTTCGCTACTGATTTTATCCGGCCCGCCAAGTGCTTCTGACAGCATGATGGCCAGACTGTAAGCTTCTTCACCGGTAGCGCAGCCAACCACCCATAAGCGAACCGGTTCGCCGGAGGATTTACCTGATGTAATGTCCTCAAGAACAGGGGCCAGTTGACTGAACGTAGCGGGGTCGCGGAAAAAGTTGGTCACAGAGATGAGAATGTCTTTGTATAACATCCGCACTTCTTCTGAATCGTGGCTCAGCAGTTCCACGTAGTCGTTAAACTCGTCCACCTTCCTGGCCAGCATTCTGCGCTCAATGCGTCGCTGTAGCGTCGCCTTTTTATAGTGTTTGAATGATACACCGCACTGTTTCCTGACAATATTGACCAGGTCGATGAACTTATCCTGTACCTCGTCGGCTTCAATTTTTACTCTGAGTTCCTGTGGCAACTTGGTACTGAGATCTTTAAGGTGTTTGCCGATCCCGGAAGGGCTAAGACAAAAATCCACGCATCCGGTGTCAATTGCCGAACGGGGCATGCCATCATAACCGGCGGACCTTGCGTCCTGCGCATAGGTGATGCCACCATTGGCTCTGATCACCTTAATACCATGAGCGCCGTCAGTCCCCGTGCCTGACAAAATCACACCAACCGCATGCTCTTTTTTCGCTTCAGCCAGCGAGACAAAAAGTGCATTAACCGAAGGCTTGGCCAGAGAAGTAGTTTCTTTATCTGACAAATACAGTTTATCGCCCTGAACGGTGACGTCATATTTAGGTGGCGTGACATGAATGACGTTGGGTTGGGCAAGCATTCCGTTGGTAATGGTTTTGACTTTCAGCCGGGTATTACGCTGAACCAGTTCAGTCAGTTTACTTTCGTGTTTAGGAGACAGGTGCTGGGCGATGATATAAATCATATTTGAATCGCCGGGGAGCTCCTCACACAGATTTTGTATGGGTTCCAGTCCACCCGCTGAGGCACCAATACCTACCCAAAAATAACGCTGTTCAGGTGACGGAGATTGCATCTAACCAACTTGAAGATAAAGAAATATTGGCCTCATCTTATCATTTAGTCTAACGAGATCCATCAAAACTGGTGTTGGATTATGGTTTACGGAGCAGGGGCGGGCATCACAAGGTCATACAGGTCCGCCAGCGCAGGAGACTGCGCTGCAGCACTCTTTAGCAGCGCCGCATGAGGGTTCACTTCTGCAACGGTAAACAGCACATCGCCCAGTGTATTTTGCATGGCAAGGCCGGTGTAGGTTGTTCTGCTTAACGTGCGCTTTTTCAGCAGGGCGAAGGTGTCTCCGACGACCACGCCGTCTGCACTGCCCATACCAATCACCAGTTCACCTGACAGCTTGTCGACAACCTGCGTTACTGTGGCCTCGCAGGTGATAATACTGGTAATGTCGGACACGGCAGCATTCACAGTGTTCAGTGCCACACGGCCAAAGTCGCCGCGCCAGAACAAGCTGTTATTGGTATCTACACTTTGTCCTTCCGGGTAGCTCCAGTCCGCTTCGGCATGGTAGCTTTCCTGAAACAACAGGGAGTTTCTGAAGGCATCGACAACATACACATCCAGGGTAAAGTTTCGCCGTCTTGATACATCATCATCGTCTTCAATGTTGATTTGTTCGAACAGGCTGATGTCGCGGATATAGCCAAACACAATGAACTGCCGCCCCTGGGTTTGTGCCAGATAGGAGGCTTTGTCATAAATAATCTGCGGCGTCAGCGAGTTGAACGCGCTGGTGGAGGCAAACGCCTTGTCCAGCAACTGCACATTGAGCTGTTGTTGCTGGCGGATTAACTGTTGCTCCAGCCGTTTACTGATTTGGTGACCAAAATCGTAAATATCGCCGTGGGCAGCCTGTCTGGGTCGTAATAACTGAAATTGTGTCACCAGTACAGAACGGCTGTATTTGTCACTGTCACAGGCAAAAATAGGTGTGATATTTACTTTGACGGAAACAGTGAGGTAGCCGTCCTCTAATGTTTCATCGATGATTTCGACCCGCTGAATACGTCCTGTGGAGTGGATTTCGGCCTTGCTGCTGATGAGCAGTCCGTTTAAAACCACATCTTCAGCCGTAATGAGGCTGCCTGATTTAAAGGATGCATCGGCGATAGCATTTTTTATGGCCATAATGCGAACATCGTCCAGCGGTGCATTTTTAACTGCCAGCTTCGCTTCGCCCTGTACCCATTCTGCATAGACGGGACAAGACAGCATCACCATCGCAACGATGGCAAATAAACAGCGGATTAAATACATACAGCTACCCGAAAATAGAAAAGAGTTTGCTTAACAGGCTGCGTTTCTGATTATCCTGCAGCTCGCCTTTACCGCTGTATTCAATAAGTGCATTACCGACTTTTGCAGAGCTGACGGTATTGTTCACATCAATGTCTTTAGTCCTTACCTCGCCGGAAAAACGGATAAATTCCTTCCCCTGATTCATGGTGATCCACTTTTCACCGGCGACCACCAGGTTGTTGTTCGGGAGTACTTCTACCACGTAAACCGTGATCTTGCCCTCCAGGGTATTGGACTGGCTGGCATTAGCAGAGCTGTTAAATTCACCACCCTGTTCATGGTCAACATTTAAATCGTCATCGCTGATGTGTATCGGACCTGCGTTCACAGTAAGCGGTTGGATCTGAAAGCTCGCGCTTTTGTCTTCGTTGTAGTCGACAGACTTTTGCGAAGATGTTTGTTCGTCCAGTTCTATCAGCACCATATCGCCTACACGGAAGTTGTGATGCAGCTCGTACAAGCCCGCTGCATTGTCCGGGTCAAACAGCGAACCTGTGGGAACACGGACTACCGCCACAGTCTGACTGCGCGGCGGACGGAAAGTGGCTTCCCCCTGGGAGACTTCCTGCTGACTGGTATCAATGGCGCGCTGTTTTACGTTCGGATTTGTCGGACTGGACGCCACCACTTCCTCTTCTTCAGACAGGGTTGATGTGCAGCCTGCCAGAGCCAAATGTAAAGAAGCGAAAATCAGTAAATACTGGCATTGTAATTTCATAGCTGTTTAACCAAATGTGCTTGCTGTGCACGAAATTTATTATGTTTTATATGGAGTAAATGGCCGCCGTCCTTTGCGATTCGAAACAAATACTAACTGACAAACTCGTAAAAACACGCTCAAACATGAGCGATTTGCGAAACCTTTACAATGTTGACAAATGCCTGCCGGGTAGGGGGATTTATGCGTATTTTCGATGCAATTGGCGATTATTTTACAACAGCTGATGAGTCCGCTCAGGCCGTTTCAGACGTGGCAACTACCGCTGCGGAAGTGGTATCTGACAGTAACGGCTTTACTGCGATGCTGGCTATGCTCACATCCGCTGACGATGACACACAAACACAGGCGCAGGACGCGACGATTGCGGATATTCAGTCTCAGTTCACCTCTTCACTGGGGATCCCGGGACTGGATGAAGACGTGCTGTCATCGCTGACATCAGACTCCGGGCTGGCAAAAATGCAGAACGCATTTCTGGCTATGTTGCAGGCTGATTTGCTCTCTTCATCTGAGGCATCCTCTGAAGACACCGGAGAGACTGCGGCCTCAGATTCTGAGGCTGAAAGTATTGCGCTGGCAGACGGGGAAACAGGCTGGGACAGCTTCATGAATGCCGCTTTCGGTGAGGACGGGGTCGACTGGAACGATGGCTTTGATGCGGTGAATCTGCTGCATCATATACCCATTGTCGCCGATGTGTATCAGTCGGTATCGTCAACAAATATCAGTGCGGTATCTGATCTGGCTGGCAGCTTTATGTACGGTGGTCCGGCTGGCCTTGCGTACTCTGCAGCGAACCTTACCGTGCAGGAGTTTACCGGCAGTTCGATTACCACAAACCTGTGGGAACTGGGTTACGACTGGCTGTTTAACCGTGACGTGACCGGTGGTAATGAAAGTTTAACTGAAGTCGTTGCCGGGGAAGGCGGAGAAGCTGTTGCCCATTCAGCTTATCAGTTTGCCAGACGGCAATTTGATGCTGATGCGGCGGAAGAAAGCGGCAACTGATTGCCGCTTTTTTGATTGTTAGCCGGTGAAGCCTGCCGGAATTGCTGAAATATTATTCGGCACCACTGACAATCTGGACCTGCGCCAGATCGGTGTCGCCCTTAATGACTTTATAAATGGCATCCTGCACCAGCGTGCGCATGCCATCTTTCATAGCCTGTTCTTTCATATCAGACACACTGCCTTCTTTATATATCAGGCCACGAAGTTCCGGCGTCATCCCTAACAGTTCGTGAACGCCGGTACGGCCACGGTAACCTGTTCCGCCACACTCTTCACAACCGTCCGCTTTATGCAGCATCAGAGGGGAGGGCAGATCCAATTCGTTAAGATAACTCTCACCGTACTGACGTTTAATAAACGCAATGTCATTTTCCGATGCAGGATATTGTTGCTTACAGCTTTTACACAGGGTGCGGATAAGACGCTGGGCGAGAATTCCCACACAGGCATCAGAGAAGTTCACCGGGTCAAGACCCAAATCAAGCAGACGGGTTATCGTTTCCGGGGCTGAGTTGGTGTGTAGTGTGGATAGGACAAGGTGACCGGTGAGTGATGCTTCAATGCCGGCATGAGCCGTTTCTTTATCACGCATCTCACCGATAAGAATAATATCCGGGTCGGCCCGTAAGAATGCCCGCAATGCATTAGCAAACGTAAATCCGATTTTCGGGCTCACCTGCACCTGTTGCAGGCCGGCCTGGGTAATTTCCACCGGGTCTTCTGCTGTCCAGATTTTCTTTTCAGGGGTGTTCAGATAACCGAGTACGGCGTGCAACGTAGTTGTTTTACCTGAACCGGTGGGGCCTACTACCAGCAGAATACCGTGAGGCTTGCGGATCATGCTCTCCAGCCGGTTCATATTAGATGGTGCCAGGTTCATCTTATCGATGGGCATAGCGCCGCCGGAGGCAAGAATACGCATTACCACGCCTTCACCGGCCACAGTCGGAATGGTTGCTACCCGAACTTCAACCAGCTGACCATTCATCCGGAAAGCCAGTTTCCCATCCTGAGGTACACGTTTCTCTGCGATATTCAGATTGGACAGGATTTTAATCCGCGCAATAACCGCACTGTGGTGAGACTGAGGTATCTGACTCATATCCCGGCACACACCGTCTATGCGCATGCGGACCCGTGTGGGGCCCCCTTTTTCGGGGTCAACGTGAATATCGGAGGCATTCAGTCGTTTAGCGTCGTGCAGTACACGGCTGACAAGGCGGACAACAGCCGGCGCATCGTCCGACATCTCATCGACCTGGTCTTCGCCTTCGTCATCACCGGCGCTGATTTCATCGAGGATCTCACTCATCTCGCCGGGCGCACCATTGCCACCGCCTTCACCCAGGTATTGTAAAACCTGATTAGGCAGCGCCACGGCGATTTCGTAACTGTCGATACCCATGGCGCTTTCAATTTCCATGAGCAGGGCGGCGTTATTCGGCTCTGCCATCAGAACAATAGGGCGCTCATGAACATCCGCAATCACGGCAACGAGGTTACGTTTCAGATAAGACAGGTTCAGGCGGCTGTCATTCTGAAACAGATGGTACTTTTCCGGCAGATAAGAGATATAAGGAACCTGATAATGCACCGAAAGGGTATTACCGATATCGTGTTCACGGATGCTGTGTTCAGACATAAGACGCTGCACAATCGTGCGCTGGTCGTTGGTGCTGTTCAACAGGTCTGTGAGCGCAGCGGGTGCTATCTGATTTTTATGCAGTAATAAGTCAAAGGGGTGATTAGTACCACCCAGCTCATAGCGGAACTTATTGCCGAGTAGCTCAGTAAGTTGTTTCGCGACGGTAAGGTCGCTGCCATTGAACGGACCGGTCTGCTTATTTATAAGCTGCATGACACCGAGCAGTACGCCGGCATTTAATACCGGTACACAAAGAATGTTGTTGGTCCGGAAGTTACTGCTCTTATCGAATTTATCTGCAAAGCGCAGGCGGGGATGAATGCCTTCGAGTTCTTCTTTATTATAGGGATCTGCAATGACGATGGGGCGTTGGGCAAGTGCCACGTAACCGGCAATGGACAGCGGCGAGATGGGTACTTTAATTTCCTGCGTCGCTTTACCGGTTTTGAACCGTGCTACCAGATCCTGGTGCTGACGTCTGCGCTGGAAAATACTCATTCGCTGTGCATCGAACAACTCAAGAATGATGGGTTCGATTTCACTGAAAGCATCTAATAATGACGAGTGCTTCGCCAGAATCGTATTAATTTTATCAAAAGCGAGCTGCTGACTACTATTTCCAAGCATAAATAAGGTATCTGTCTGTGACTTATAATACAAAAAGGCAGTGCTGCCCGGCACAACCCGGAACCGGTATACAAAGAAAAAACCGGTACCTATATAAAGAGGTTTCACAATAACCCTTTATGACCAAAGCGGCAACTTGACCGTCAGACCAGAAGCGACATTTACGCTTAATTACAGTCCGGGCCGCACCATTCTTTTCCGGTTCACACCCTGTTGAATAAAAATAGATCAGTTTTTCGCATTTGTGAGTTGCGCTTAACCGATAATTCTGTATAATTCGCGCCCACTTGCCCTGTACAACATGTAACAGGAGCATGGTTTCGGCCGCAGCTACACTGCTTTTAGGGTAGATGCCGAAGCTACAACAGCGAGTAATCGGTGACGTAGCGGGCGTGTCAGAAACAAAGAACAAGATTCCAATTGGGAATCACTGGTTTATACGCACATCTTTTCGTCCCATCTAAAGAGGGAGTGAGAAGATGATTTTTTTGTTCTTTCGATTGGAGCTTAATCGATGCCAAATCAAAGAATTCGTATTCGTCTGAAAGCGTTTGATCACAAGTTGATCGATCAGTCTACGGCTGAAATCGTAGAAACGGCGAAACGTACTGGTGCTCAGGTAAGCGGTCCTATTCCTCTGCCTACTCGCAAAGAACGCTATACAGTTCTGGTTTCTCCGCACGTTAATAAAGACGCGCGTGACCAATACGAAATCCGTACTCACAAGCGTTTGGTAGACATCATCGAGCCAACTGATAAAACAGTTGACGCGCTGATGCGTTTGGACTTGGCTGCTGGCGTTGATGTTCAAATCAGCCTGGGCTAATAAGAGAGGGTATTAACAATGGCGATTGGTCTAGTCGGTCGTAAAGTGGGTATGACCCGCATCTTCACTGAAGATGGCACGTCTATCCCTGTGACTGTTATTGAAGCGACCCCAAACCGTGTTACTCAGTTACGTACTGAAGAAACTGACGGTTATCGCGCTCTTCAGGTTACTGCTGGAACTAAGAAAGCGAACCGCGTAAACAAAGCTGAAGCAGGTCACTTTGCTAAAGCTGGCGTTGAAGCAGGCCGCACTCTGGTAGAATTCCGCCTGGAAGATAACGAAGGTGCCGAAATTGAAGTGGGCAGTGAAATCACTGTTGAAATCTTCAACGACACTAAAAAAATTGATGTAACTGGTACTTCTAAAGGTAAAGGTTTCCAAGGTGCAATCAAACGTTGGAACTTCAGTTCTCAGCGTATGACTCACGGTAACTCTTTGTCTCACCGTGCACCTGGTTCAATTGGTCAAAACCAATCACCTGGTAAAGTTTTCAAAGGTAAGAAAATGGCTGGTCAGCTTGGTAACAAGCAAGTGACTACCCAATCTTTGGAAGTAGTACGTGTTGACGTAGAAAATAACCTGATCCTGGTTAAAGGTGCCGTACCTGGCGCAACTGGCAACGATGTAATCGTAAAGCCAGCTGTTAAAGCGTAACGTCTGGGGAGTGAAGTGATGGAATTAACATTGAAAGATGCGCAAAGCGCTCTTGAAGTATCCGAAGCGACCTTTGGACGTGAATACAACGAAGCTCTGGTTCACCAGGTAGTTGTAGCATACGGTGCAGGTTCTCGTCAGGGTACTAAAGCGCAAAAAACGCGTTCTGAAGTACGTGGTGGTGGTAAGAAGCCATGGCGTCAAAAAGGTACTGGCCGTGCACGTGCCGGTACAATCCGCAGCCCAATCTGGGTTGGTGGTGGCCGCGCATTTGCTGCTAAGCCTCGTGACTTTGATCAAAAAGTTAACAAAAAAATGTACCGCGGTGCTATCAAAAGCATCCTGTCTGAACTGATTCGTCAAGACCGTCTGGTTGTTGTTGAGAAGTTCGCAGTAGATGCGCCTAAAACTAAGGCTCTGGTAGCTAAGCTGAACGAACTGGAACTGAACGACGTTCTGATCGTAACTCCTGAAGTTGATGAGAACCTGTTCCTGTCTGCACGCAACCTGTACAAAGTTGATGTACGTGACGTTGCGGGTATTGACCCGGTCAGCCTGATCGCTTTTGAAAAAGTGCTGATTACTGCTGATGCAGTTAAACAGCTTGAGGAGGCGTTAGCATGAACGAAGAACGTCTACTGAAGGTGCTGAAAGCACCTCACGTTTCAGAAAAGTCTACAATGGCGGCTGAAGCCAGCAACACTGTTGTATTCAAAGTAGCTAAAGACGCGAACAAAGCTGAAATCAAAGCAGCAGTTGAAAAACTGTTTGAAGTTGAAGTAGCTGACGTACGCACTGTGAACGTTAAGGGTAAAACCAAGCGTCACGGCATGTCTTTCGGTAAGCGTAGCGACTGGAAAAAAGCGTATGTATCGCTTAAAGAAGGTCAGGACATCGACTTTGTCGGTGGCGCTGAATAAGAAGGGGATTAGAAATGCCATTAATGAAAGCTAAGCCAACTTCTGCCGGTCGTCGTCACGTTGTTCAGGTTGTTAACCCTGATCTGCACAAAGGTGCTCCTTATGCGCCTCTGTTAGACAAGAACAACAAGTCTGGCGGCCGTAACAACAATGGTCGTATTACCGTACGTCACATTGGCGGTGGTCACAAACAGCACTACCGTATCGTAGATTTCAAGCGTAACAAAGACGGCATCCCTGCCAAAATTGAGCGCTTAGAATATGATCCTAACCGTTCTGCAAACATTGCTCTGGTATTGTATGCAGACGGTGAGCGTAAGTACATCCTGGCACCTAAGGGCCTGCAAGCTGGTGACACTATCCAGTCAGGTTCTGATGCTGCAATTAAAGCAGGTAACGCCCTGCCTATGCGCAACATCCCTGTAGGTACAACAGTACACGCTATCGAAATGAAGCCTGGCAAAGGCGCGCAAATCGCTCGCTCTGCTGGTCAATACGCTCAGATCCTGGCACGTGAAGGTAACTACGTTACTTTACGTCTGCGTTCAGGTGAAATGCGTAAAGTATTGTCTGACTGCCGTGCAACAATCGGTGAAGTTGGCAATGCAGAACACATGCTGCGTTCACTGGGTAAAGCTGGTGCGACTCGCTGGCGTGGTGTTCGTCCTACAGTCCGTGGTGTTGTAATGAACCCGGTTGATCACCCGCACGGTGGTGGTGAAGGACGTACATCAGGTGGCCGTCACCCGGTTACTCCATGGGGTGTTCCTACTAAAGGTAAGAAAACCCGTAGCAACAAGCGTACTGATAAGCTTATCGTACGTCGTCGTAACAAGTAATAGCGAGGATTCACCATGCCACGTTCTCTCAAGAAAGGTCCATTTATCGACCTTCACTTGCTGAAGAAGGTAGAGGCTGCAGTGGAAGCGAACGACCGTAAACCAATTAAAACCTGGTCACGTCGTTCGATGATCATCCCAGATATGATTGGGTTGACCATTGCGGTCCATAACGGTCGCCAACATGTACCTGTCATCGTAAGTGACGAAATGGTCGGCCATAAGTTGGGCGAATTTGCGCCAACGCGTACTTACCGCGGCCATGTCGCGGACAAGAAAGCTAAACGTTAAGGGGTAGGAAATGGAAGCATTAGCTAAACATCGCTTTGCCCGCACGTCGGCTCAAAAAGCACGCTTGGTTGCGGATCAAATTCGCGGCCTGCACGTTGAAAAAGCTCTTGAAGTTTTAGCGTACAGCCCGAAGAAAAGCGCAGCATTAGTTAAGAAAGTACTGGAGTCTGCTATTGCTAACGCAGAGCATAACGAAGGTGCTGACATCGACGAGCTGAAAGTTGCGAAAATCTTCGTTGACGAAGGTCCAACGATGAAACGTATCAAGCCACGTGCCAAAGGCCGTGCCGATCGTATCTTTAAGCGCAGCAGCCACATCACTGTAGTTGTAGCGGATAACTAGGAGTAGAAAATGGGACAGAAGGTACATCCTACAGGTATACGCCTGGGTATCAGCAAACCATGGACTTCGACCTGGTACGCTAATACTGCAGACTATGCAGACAACCTGTATAACGATCATCAGGTACGTCAGTATCTGACTAAGCAGCTGAAAAACGCTTCACTTTCTAAAATCGTGATCGAGCGTCCTGCTAAGAGCATCCGTGTGACTATTCACACTGCTCGTCCGGGCGTTGTTATCGGTAAGAAAGGTGAAGACGTAGAAAAACTGCGTAATCACGTATCTAAGCTGGCCGGTGTGCCTGCTCAGATCAACATTGCAGAAGTACGTAAGCCAGAGCTGGATGCACAGTTAGTAGCTGACAGCATCTCTAGCCAGCTGGAGCGTCGTGTAATGTTCCGTCGCGCCATGAAGCGTGCGGTACAAAATGCAATGCGCCTTGGTGCCAAAGGTATCAAAGTTGAAGTTAGCGGCCGTCTGGGCGGTGCAGAGATTGCACGTTCTGAATGGTACCGCGAAGGCCGTGTTCCTCTGCACACTTTCCGTGCGGACATCGATTACGCGACTTCTGAAGCTTTAACTACCTACGGTATCATCGGTACTAAAGTTTGGATCTTCAAAGGTGAGGTTCTGGGCGGTCTGCCTACAAACCAGGAGCCGGCTGCGCCAGCTCAACCTAAGAAGAAAGGCCGCAACGCTAAGCGAGAGGGCTAAATCATGTTACAACCAAAACGCATGAAATTTCGTAAAATGCATAAAGGTCGTAACCGTGGTCTTGCTATTGCTGGTGGCAAAGTAAGCTTCGGTACTTATGGCCTGAAAGCAGTTGGCCGTGGTCGTATGACTGCACGCCAAATCGAAGCAGCGCGTCGTGCTATGACTCGTCACGTTAAGCGTCAAGGTAAAATCTGGATTCGGGTTTTCCCTGACAAACCAATTACTGAGAAGCCTCTTGAAGTGCGTCAAGGTAAAGGTAAAGGTAACGTTGAGTACTGGGTATGCCAAATTCAACCTGGCCGTGTTCTGTACGAGATGGAAGGTGTTCCTGAGTCTCTGGCACGCGAAGCGTTTGAACTGGCAGCGGCAAAACTGCCATTTAAAACAACCTTTGTAACTCGGACGGTGATGTAATGAAAGCGACTGAACTGAAAGAAAAAAGCGTAGAAGAGCTGAACGCAGAGTTGTTAAACCTGCTACGCGAACAGTTCAACTTGCGCATGCAGCATTCAACTGGTCAGCTTGAAAAAACAGACCAGCTGAAGAAAGTGCGTCGTAACATCGCGCGTGTTAAAACCATTCTGACTCAAAAGGCTGATGCGTAATGACTGAGCAAAAAATTCGTACAGTACAAGGTCGTGTGGTTAGCAACAAAGGTGATAAGTCTATCACTGTTGTTGTTGAGCGTTTCGTTAAACACCCTATCTACGGGAAGTTCATCAAGCGTTCTACTAAGCTTCACGCCCACGACGAAAGCAACGTTGCTAACGAAGGCGATACAGTCACTATCCGTGAGTGTCGTCCTGTTTCCAAGACTAAGACTTGGACACTGGTTGACGTTGTAGAAAAAGCTAGCATGTAATTGCTCGTTCTTTTCTTAAAAAAGCCCGGTTAATCCGGGCTTTTTTGTGCCTGCAATTTGCCATTCATAATTACTTACATACTCTTCCGGCGCGAATCTCTGTTTAACGATATCCTTTGTGTTTTAAAATAGTGTTACTGTGCGTGTGCGAAAACACATATCTGCACTGACTTCACAGCGCAATAAGAAATAATAATGAATAACACGGAGACGGAAATGAAACCCAATATGAAAACCCTCGCAGGCTTTGCACTGAGCCTGGTAGCTGCATCTATCATCGGATGTTCACCTGCCAGCGAAAAGATGCAGGAAACCACTGCTCCTGTTGCAGCGGAACAAACTGCGCAATCAGAAACCGAAAGGCTTAATGCCTGGTTTGAAGAGCAGTATGAGAAGCAACTGCAAATGTCACCCATCACTCTAACCATGCGTGGCCGCAAAGAGCGCTACGGTGAAATTGATGATGCATCGGAAAAAGCTGCTGAAGAGCGTTTTGCCATGCTGGAAGCCGCTGTTGAAGAAATGAAATCCACCTTCGATTACGACAAGCTGGATGATGCGGCAAAGATCTCATGGAATATCCTGGTTTACTCCTATGAACAGGATAAGCTGATGAAGCCTTTTGAGCGCCGTGAATATATCTTTAATCAGATGTTCGGTATGCACACGTCCCTTCCTACAGTATTGATTAATTATCATAAAGTGGAAAGCGAACAGGACTTAAAGGACTACGTAAGCCGCCTGGGTGAAACCGGTCGGGCGATGGAGCAGTTAATCGACCGCGCGCGCATCAACGCCGATGAAGGTGTGAAATCACCGTACTTTGCCTATCAGGGCGTCATTGAACAAAGTAAGGGCATTATCTCCGGAAAGCCCTTTGATGACTCTGAGAACGACAGCGCACTGTATGCAGATTTTAAAGCCAAAGCACAATCTCTTGTGGACGCCGGTGAGCTGACACAGGAGCAGGCTGAAGGTTACCTTAAAGACGCCGAAACCATGCTTACCACTAAGCTTGGGCCTGCATATCAAACGCTGATTGACTGGTTTGAAGCTGATCTGCCTTCGCTGGATAAGAATGCTAAAGGTGTTTGGGCACTGCCGGACGGCGAAGCCTATTACAATGCCATGCTTGCACGCTCCACTACCACAGACATGACTGCGGATGAAATTCACGAACTGGGTTTAAAAGAAGTCGCCCGTATTCGTAAGGAGATGGAAAAGGTAAAAGCAGAGCTTGGGTTTGAAGGTTCTCTTCGTGAGATGTTTGATTACTTCCGTGAAGATAAAACCGATGAACGTCTCTATTACCCGAATACCGATGAGGGCCGTGAGGGTTATCTGAGTGATACCCGTACCTACATCAACAACATGAAAGAAATGCTGCCTGATTACTTTGGCCGTCTTCCTAAGGCAGACCTTGTGGTGAAACGGGTTGAGCCTTTCCGTGAGCAACCGGGTGCTGCACAGCATTACTATCCCAGCTCTCCTGATGGTAAGACGCCTGGTGTTTATTACGTGCACCTGATTGATATGACCATGATGCCAAAAAGCGAAATGGAAGCGATTGCTTATCATGAGGGTGTACCGGGCCACCACATGCAAATTGCCATTGCTCAGGAACTGGAAGATATTCCCACGTTCCGCACACAAATGTTCTTCACCAGTTATGTGGAAGGCTGGGCACTTTATGCAGAGCGTCTTGCCAGCGAAATGGGCGCTTACAAAGAACCGGTAAATAACTTTGGCCGTTTGCATTCTGAAATGTGGCGTGCAATCCGTCTGGTTCTGGACACCGGAATTCACGCGAAAAAGTGGACAGAGCAACAGGCTGTAGATTACTTCATTGATAACTCGCCAATTTCTGAAGGTCAGGCGAAATCAGAAGTACAGCGCTATTTTGTCATGCCGGGTCAGGCAACCGCTTATAAAATCGGTATGCTGAAAATTCTGGAGCTGCGTGAAAAAGCAAAAACTGCGCTGGGTGATAAGTTCGACATCCGCGGATTCCACGACCTGGTATTGGGTGGCGGTGCCGTGCCATTAAGCACGCTGGAGCTGATGGTAGACGACTGGATTAAATCTCAGTCTTAATGTTGCCAGAGGTTGTTCAGGGGCGTTCCCCTGAACAACCTGCTGCATACTATTGTCCGCGTTTAATTACGCGTTCGCATTTTCCCTTCCACTCATCGTCCAGTACATCCAGTTGCATATACTCTGCTGCTTTTTCAGGATTGCCCTTGTCATAAACGGCCGTCATTAAATCAGCAACGCTGACCGTTTTATCTGCTCTGGAAATCAGCTTTACTTCATCGCCGGTGTTCAATGTGCCTGTTTCAATCACTCGGAAATACCAGCCGGTAATGCCTTCATTTCCGACGAAGCGATCAAGGTTCTTTATATCGAAGCGTTGGGAAATTTTATTACAGGGGGCACGGGGTGCACCAACCTGTACAACTATCTCACCCATCTGCCAGACGTCTCCGATGAATACGTTAGTGTCGTCCATGCCTTCAACTATCAGGTTTTCGCCAATGGTGCCCGGGACAAAGTTACCCTCAGGAAACGCTTCTGATAAACATTCATAACCACGGTGACTGAATTGATGGAGCACTTTCTCCGGGCCACCGTGCAGCTTTTTATTACCCTGTTCGTCTTCCTCAGTACCCGACATCAGTACAGTGAGAAAAGGAACGGGTTGTTTCTGAATGGCGCTGGGCGCTCCCCGCGGACCAAAGGGGACCGGTTTAGCTGCGTATAAAGTTTCGATATGCATGATAGTTTCCACAACAGAGAAGGGTTAGCGTGTTACTTTAAAAAAAACTCCAGCGTATTTAAACCTTTTACATGTCGTCTGCGACTAACCTGAAAACACACCGGATAAAACGGAATATGGACATGGCAGAGTCTGAAACGGAAGCCCACTCCCGTTCAGAACAACAATCAAACAGACTCGTAGCATTGGCTGTAGCCGGCGATCGTGATGCCTATCGTCAGATTTACGAAACACACGTGAACCGGGTTTACGCCCTTTGCTACCGGCTAACCGGAGACAAATCGCTGGCTGAAGATGCGACTCAGGAAGTCTTTATACAAGTATGGCGGAAGCTCGGTAATTATCAGGGACAAAGTCTGTTCAGTACCTGGCTGCACAGCGTGACCGCGAATGTAACTATCAGTTATATGCGTAAGCAAAAGAGCTGGATGCGGCGGCTATTCGATACCAATGAGCAAATTGACAACGAGGCAGGTGCAGCATCATGCAGCAGCGAAGTGGATCTGGAACGATATATCCGGCAATTGCCGGAGCGGGCACGGGTAGTGTTTGTGTTGCACGCCATAGAAGGTTACAGGCACGACGATATCGCCGTAATGCTGAATATTGCACAGGGCACCAGTAAAGCGCAGTTTCACCGTGCGCGGCAGCTATTAGAAGCGTGGATGGGAGAGAGTGATGTCTGATAAAGGGTCTGAACTTAATAAAGCGCTTAAGCGGCTGCCACAGGAAATTAAACCTGATCGTGATCTGTGGACCGGCATTGCGCTTTCTATCGAAGCCGGAGAAATGGAAATGCAGGAAGCCTCCGGAAAGGCGCCGGTGAACCGGTTGCGATATATGGCGATGGCTGCCAGCCTTTTACTGGTGACCTCCCTGTTTATCTTTATCAAGCCTTCTGAGTATTTCGGCAGCGACAGCGGCGCCGGAGATGCCCGGGGACAGGCTCTGGTGAATGTACTGAGCCGGCAACACGAACAGCAAAAACAACAACTGCTGGTGCGTTTTCAGGACCAGACAGCGGTCACTGACGACTGGCAGACACAAATTCAGGAACTTGAAGATGCTGCAGCAGCAGTAAAGCTTGCTCTGAAGCAGGATCCTGACAACACAGCGTTACTGGGTATGCTGCAGCATATTTATCAACAACAACTGTTACTGATTGAGCGGGTGCACGCGCCCAAATGGCAACAAATTTGATAAAAGGACCGACAATGCGGTTAATTCAACATTTACACCCCACAATAAAACAAACATTTCTGTTAGCGGTAATACCAGCAATCAGTTTCAATGCAATGGCCGGACAAAAGGTGGATAAAACGCTTACCACTTCCGCATCGCCTATTGTTGAAATAGAGCATGTGGCAGGCAAGGCAACGATCACCGGCTGGGATAAAAACGAAGTGAAAGTGACCGGCGAATTAGGCGAACGGACAGAAGCGTTTATCTTCGAGAAAAAAGGCGATGACGTCATTCTGAAGGTAGAAACGAACCACCGTAAAATTGACTGGCGGGATAAAAATCCGGGCGACGGTGATGATTTAACTATTTTTGTACCGGCTAAATCCGGTTTGTCTTACACCGCCGTTGTGGCGGATGTGGAAGCCAGCAGGCTGACTAATTCTGTTCAGTTCGATGTGGTCAACGGCGATATCGATGTGTCGGATCTGGCCGGTAAAGTGAAACTGGAATCAGTAAACGGAGATATTAAGCTGGATAACATTTCAGGGCTGCTTCAGGTCGAAACCGTCAATGGCAACATTTCCGGCAATCATGAAGGGGATAAAAGCACCCGGATCATCACGGTTAACGGTGATATCAAACTGAAAACGTCCAGCCCTGATGTGCAACTGGAATCCGTGAACGGCGATGCCAAACTGGAACTGTCTGAAATTGACGTGCTTTCTCTCACTACGGTAAACGGCGATATCACTGCCAGTTTAACGCTGGCAGAGAAAGGGGATGTGGATGCCTCGTCAGTTGGCGGAACACTGCATCTTAAAATGCAGAAAGGTGTGTCAGCGAGGGTAGAAATGCAGGCGCATGCCGGTGGCGATATCGTGAACAGGCTCACTGCAGATAAACCATCTTCAGCGAAATATGGTCCAAATGAATGGCTGGAATTTACGGCAAACGGGGGCAGAGCCACAATAGAAATGTCTACGGTTCATGGAGAACTCATTGTTGAGTAAAGGCTACGATGTTATTTTTATGTAAATAAACTGAACGAATCCTCTGGCTAAAAGACTAACTATCCGGAAACGACGATAAGCCGCAGGGTATGTGGCTTGTCGTTGAACTTTATACCCCCATATTCGTATACGTATGAAAATTATGGAGAAGTAGATGACAGCGCGTCGATTAAGCGCAAGAGGATGGTCACCGGTAGCCTGGTTCGCAGCCTTATTCTTAACTGCCGGCTCAGTGCTGATGAGTTGTGCCGTAAAGGAACCTGCCAGCGTGGAAGGTACCTGGGTAATCACCTCGTCGGTAACACCGGGCATTAGTGCTATGTTGCCTGAGCAGGCTGAAATGTGGCTGGGTCAGTCATTTCAGTACACCCCCGATAACGTGATCCTGGGACAAACGCAGTGTGGTCCCGCTGAGTGGAAAGAAACCTCTCTGTCCGGCGATGATTTTCTTCGCGAATATCATGTGTCGTTTGAAAGACTCGGCATTGTTGCCAATCGTGTAGCCCGTTTCGATGTCAGTTGCCACGGCGAACATGTACCCGGCCAGTCAATACTGGTTGCCGGTAAAGACAAAGCGTTTACTCTGTGGGACGGAGTTTTCTTTAAAATGGAAAAAGCCGGACCTGACCCGCAACAATTCGCCGGATAAAAAGCCCTCAGGCATTGCTTTTCGCTCTGATTCACGGAAAATATCAGATCCCTGATTTTTGGATGTGCGTATTGTGAAAGCTGTTTCCACCTCAAAAGACAAAAATGTCGAAAAGCTGAAAGTACCGCCGCACAGCATCGAAGCTGAACAAGCGGTGCTGGGCAGTATGCTTATCGATCGTGAGAGCTGGGATAAAGTCGCAGAACTGGTCACAGACGCAGATTTTTATAATCATTCCCACCAGGTCATATTCAAAGTTATTCTGAAATTGCTGGGCGAAAGTCAGCCTGTGGATTTGATCACTGTTTCAGAAGCCCTGGAACACCGCAATGAGTTAGAAGACGCCGGTGGTTTCGCTTACCTGGCTGAGCTTGCCAAAAATACCCCCAGTTCTGCCAACGTGACGTCCTATGCGAAAATTGTCAGTGAACGGGCAATTACCCGGGAGCTCATTGGTGTAGCCCACGAAATTGCAGAAGTGGGATACAACCCCGAAGGCCGGGACAGTGCTGATATTCTCGACATGGCCGAGAGTAAAGTATTTGAAATCGCCGAGAAGCGTACCGGTGAAAATGAAGGTCCCCGTGACGTCGACTCCGTACTGGATAAGACTATCAAGCGGCTTGAGTCGCTGATTGAAACCAGTAAAGAAGTGACCGGGGTAACCACAGGTTTCAGTGATCTGGATAAGAAGACCAGCGGATTACAGCCCTCCGACTTAATCATTGTCGCGGCCCGTCCTTCGATGGGTAAAACCACATTTGCCATGAACTTATGTGAAAACGCTATGATGGCTGAAACAAAACCTGTACTGGTTTTCAGTCTTGAGATGCCGTCGGAACAAATCATGATGCGTATGCTCGCATCACTCAGCCGTGTTGATCAAACCCGTATCCGTACAGCACAGCTGGACGATCAGGAGTGGGCCAGGGTATCCAATACAATGGCTATGCTGAAAGATAAAGATAACTTGTTTATTGATGACTCCTCCGGTCTGACACCCATGGACGTGCGTTCCCGTGCCCGTAAGCTGGCCAGAGAGCGCGGGGGGATCAGTCTCATCATGGTGGATTACCTTCAGCTTATGCGTGTACCTTCGTTAAGTGATAACCGTACGTTGGAGATTGCTGAAATCTCCCGCTCACTGAAAGCGCTGGCAAAAGAACTGGAAGTGCCTGTTGTGGCGCTGTCACAGCTGAACCGTAGTTTGGAGCAACGGGCAGACAAACGGCCGGTGAACTCTGACTTGCGTGAATCCGGTTCAATCGAGCAGGATGCCGACTTAATCATGTTTATTTACCGTGATGAGGTGTATCACGAGAACAGTGAGTATAAAGGTATTGCTGAGATCATCATCGGTAAGCAAAGAAACGGTCCAATCGGAACCAGCCGGTTAACCTTCCAGGGGCAGTTCTCCCGCTTTGATAACTATGCCGGTCCGGCATTTGATGACGAATATTAATCAGCCCGGGAAAGGTGAGTGCGTACCGGAAATGCTTAATTACTTTGCCAGATAAACAGACACAAAAAAGGCGCCGTAAGGCGCCTTTTGCATATCTGATTTGTTGAATTAACGCTTTTCAGGTACTTCAACAATCGCTGTTACGCGAATAGAGATACGACGGTTTACACGGTTAGCTTCTGCAGAGCTACCTTCCATCAGCAGTTCTGATTCACCGAAACCTTCAGTGCTCAGACGTGATGCATCGATACCATATTCGTTAACCAGTACATTTTTGAATGCTTCAGCACGACGCTCAGACAGCTCCATGTTGTAGCTTTCGGTACCTGGTGCAGATGCGTGGCCTTCGATTACCGCTTCAGTTTTACCGTAGCGCTTGAAGAAAGCAACGAAGTCTTCGATGTCAGCAGAGTGAGGTTCTGCAACTTCAGCACTTTCGTTTGCGAACAGTACACGCAGGTTGTGGGTTACTTCTTCTTTATCAAATACAGTACAACCGTCAGAATCAACTTTGTCGTTCATTGGTGTGTCAGGGCACAGATCTTTACCATCTGCTACGCCGTCTTTATCGCTGTCCGCGATAACAGCACAACCTTTAGAATCAACTTGCGTACCGGCAGGCGTGTTAGGGCACTGATCCATGCTGTTCAGTACGCCGTCATTGTCGCTGTCGCCGTCTACAACAGGCGCTGGCTTGCTGTAGCTTGAAGTTTTAGACTGGCCAAACGGGAATGCCAGACCTACTTTTACACTGTAATCGTAGTAAGAATCATCAAAATCACGGTAAGCAGCGATTTCAGTTGTCAGCTTAACGTCGTCATTGATGTCCCAGTGTTTACCAATACCAACATTGGCAAGGTTGTAGTTCTCGTCTAACAGCTGGCGCTTAACACCACCGAATACGTACCACAGGTCGTCTGGCAGGAAGTATAAAGCGTCAACACCGAACATGTGACCAGAGATGCTGTCTTTTGAACCCAGCACTTGTTGGTAGTCTAAATCCAGAACAGTATATTCACCACGCACAGCCCAGCTCTCGTCGAAACGCCAGCCGTATTCAAAACCGAAACCAAAACCGTCGTCCATCAGATCCGGTGCTGGCTTAGTTTCTTCCGTGTTGTAATACATGCCATGCAGCCCTAACCAGCTGTCAAATGGCTTGCCGTCTTCCTGAGCCGCTACGTTCGCAGATGCTGCAACAGCAAAAGCAAGAGCAGTAAATTTAAAAGTTTTGTTCATTTTCACATCCTGTATAACGTTGAGTGATTAGTAAAATCGAGTGGATGATAGCTCTTAGCACACGCCGTGCCAATAGACAAAAGAGCATAAAATAGATAATAACTAATATTATCGCCAAATTCCTTGCAAAGTGGCTATGATGCGCCGGTTGCCACCAGAATTGCGATGTTCGCCTAAAATTATGCCTTGCCAGGTGCCAAGTTGTAACTCCCCGTTTTTAACGGGAATTGTTACCTCACATCCTAATAAACTGGACTTAATGTGTGCGGGCATATCATCACTTCCTTCATAGGTATGTGTAAAATATGCCGTGCTTTCCTGTACAGTATGGTTAAACCACGCTTCCAGATCACTTCTCACCGACGGATCTGCATTTTCATTAATGGTCAGACTAGCACTGGTGTGCTGTAGCCAGAGGTGCAATTGCCCAATCTTTACATTGTGAAGTTCAGGCAGGGCGCGCTCTACGTGGGAGGTAATTAAATGAAAACCCCGCCTGAAAGCGGGGAGAGAGAATTCCTGCTGATGCCAGTTACTTATCAAAACAGATTTCCATATGCGCCAGACCCGCATCACACATAAACGGCATAATAAGCTTTGCACCATCTACCTGATGACTGATGGTATGTTGCTTTCCGGATACAACGATAGGCGTAGCCATACCAAAATCAAAGCCCTTTTCAGCAAGATCCCGTTTTGCGTTGCCGCAAATCATGTTGGTTACTTCACCCACCATGTCGCCAACTTCCGCATCCAGTTTCTCCGGACGTTCACCCACCATACGCTCCATAATGGTCAGCGCGAGATCTTCATCAAACGTAATCGACATTGACCCTTTTACCTGCGGACCCACCATGCCAATTAACCCTGAGACATCACCCTGAGCAACATCGCTTTGTTTTCTCTTGGGTTTTCCGGGCTTTAACGTGGTTTGTGCCATGGTTTCCATGACATTCAGTAAACCATTGATGAAAGGATTAACAAACTCAACATTCATGATTTTTTTCCTCAAGCTCCGCACTTTCTGCATCCTGACAATCTGCACAAAGGCCGTGAGCTTCAATTGTTTGCTTTGATACTTTGAATCCGTGCTGTTTTGCCTGACTGTCCAGCGTTTCCTGCAGCCCTTCTGACTGTATCTCGGCAACATCACCGCAACTGTCGCAAATTAGGAACTGTACCGGATGGTGACAACCAAAATGATGACATGCAACAAAAGCATTGGTCGATTCCAGCCGGTGAATGAAACCGAATTCCAGTAGAAAATCCAGTGCACGGTACACCGTGGCCGGTTTTGCGCTTGATTCCGTTTCCTTGAGGGCATCAAGTAATTCATACGCCCCCATAGGCCCGTGTTTACCCAACAAGATTTCATATACTTTTTCCCGCAGAGGGGTGAATCTTGCTCCCCGTTGTTCACAATAGGCACGGGCTTTATTAATGAGGGTAGTACTATTCATGATGTTTTACCGGCAAACGTCTGATTTTTTTTGTCTGGTGATCATGCGATTAAACAGCAGACTGCGTTCAATGCATCTGATTTCTATTCTCAGTATAACATTGGTCCGTACCTTAACAATGATATCGCGTTGAGTGAAATGCATTTACTGTAAATTGTTGTGTAAAAAAACTAAACTGGGCGGCATTCTCAGCGCCCACCGGGGTATGTTCAATGATCAAAGCGGTATCTGACCGGCAGTTGCAATCTGCTCAGGCACACTGGCTGATATTCAGCCGCGATAAAATACTCGTTCCTAAATCCACTACTTCACTTTATCTGGGCGGCTGGTCTGCACTGGAGTTTATTGCTCATCATCAGGCCAGCATTGTGGAACTGCCGCCGCTTTCAGAACATCATGCTGTGGGCGCGCCTGTCTACATTATTGATACGGGGGCAGAGCACATTGAACAGGATGACTGGGAACTGACATCTCTGCGTACCTTACTGGCGGCTGGTACTGATGAGCAATTTAATGTTCTGGCCAGAGCCTGGCAGTATGTGCATTTTCTGCGCACACATCGCTATTGCGGTCAGTGCGGGGCTAAGATGGAACAGGTTGACTGGGAAATGGCGATGCAGTGCCATCAGTGCAAGCACCGTGTCTACCCCCGCATCTCGCCTTGTATTATTGTTGCTATTTACCGGCATAATCAGATTTTGCTGGCCAAAGGGGTGAGGCACAAGGACACCAATATGTATTCCACCATCGCCGGATTTGTCGAAAGTGGTGAGAGCCTTGAGCAGGCGGTACACAGGGAAGTGGAAGAAGAAGTGGGCGTAAAGGTGAAAAATCTCACTTACTTTGACAGTCAGCCCTGGCCATTTCCTCACTCATTAATGATGGGTTATCTGGCAGAATATGAAAGCGGTGACATTGTGCCCGAAGAAGGAGAAATCGTTGATGCGCAGTGGTTCGATATTGATGCACTGCCGGACATTCCGCCCAAACTATCTATTGCAGGACGTCTTATTGAGGCAGTGTTGAATAAGCACAAAGGAGGATAACAGATAATAAAAAGCCCCGCGATGCGGGGCCTCAGGATTGTGCGTCGGTCCCTTTTAATGATGTTAAACAAAATTAAAGGGCTTCTTTATGTTGTGTCTATTATTATCGACATGTACTCAAGTAGCAAGACTAAAGTCTTATACTTTTGGTTATTTTTATGCCATTTGGTGTCAAAAACTGTGATTACTTGATCTGTGACCGCCGTTTCAACCTTATTTATTGGTATACTCCCGCCAGAATCAGTATTGAAAACAGAGGAAATGCATGACGGCTAACAGCCCTTCCACAGCGCGTCCGGCGCTGAAAAATGACAGATATCTACGCGCATTGCTGAAGCAACCTGTTGATGTAACGCCGGTTTGGATGATGCGACAGGCCGGTCGTTATTTGCCTGAATATAAAGCAACCCGGGCTGAAGCCGGTGACTTTATGTCGTTATGCAAAAACGCAGAACTGGCTTGTGAAGTGACTTTACAACCCCTGCGTCGCTTTCCTCTGGATGCTGCGATTTTATTTTCAGATATCCTGACGATTCCTGATGCAATGGGATTAGGTCTGTATTTCGAAGCCGGAGAAGGTCCGCGTTTTAAAAATCCGGTTACGTCAAAAGCGGATGTGGACAAAATTGGTATCCCTGATCCCGAAGGGGAGCTTCAGTATGTGATGAATGCTGTGCGCACCATCCGCAGAGAATTAAAAGGTGAAGTACCGCTTATCGGTTTCTCAGGCAGTCCCTGGACGCTGGCTACTTATATGGTAGAAGGCGGATCAAGCAAGGCATTCACGAAAATTAAGAAAATGGCATTCGCAGAGCCTGCGATACTGCATGCGCTGCTGAGCAAACTTGCCGACTCTGTCACCAGTTATCTGAATGCACAGATTGCTGCAGGCGCGCAGTCAGTGATGATTTTCGATACCTGGGGTGGTGTACTTTCTCCGCGGGATTACAAAGAATTTTCTCTTCAGTATATGGCACGTATTGTCGAAGGGCTGACCCGTGAAAGTGAAGGGCGCCGGGTGCCGGTGACACTGTTTACCAAAAACGGTGGCATGTGGCTGGAAGCAATTGCTGCGACAGGTTGTGATGCAGTTGGTCTGGACTGGACAATTGATATTGCAGATGCCAAAGCCCGCGTGGGGGATAAAGTCGCGTTGCAGGGCAATATGGATCCGTCCATGCTGTACGCGCCACCTGTGCGTATTGAAGAGGAAGTGGCGGGCATTCTGGCCGGCTTCGGTGAAGGCTCAGGGCACGTGTTTAATTTAGGCCATGGTATCCATCTGGACGTGCCGCCTGAGCACGCCGGCGTTTTTGTTGATGCGGTTCACCGTCTGAGTCGTCAGTACCACAAATAAAAACGACGCTGTTTTTCTTTTTGGAAGGGGCTACGCATCACGCGGCAGCCCTTTTTTTATTACCCGGGTGAGACGCTGCTGTTGCCGGTTGCTGACTGTTTCCCTGTCTTGCTTCCCTGCCTGTTGTGTCAGCGCCCAGTCAATGTGTTCCTGAACCATCTCTGACACACTTCCCGAACGACCTTCAAGAGCCGATACAATGGCTTCACTGGCCGATGCATTGCCCATGGCGACGGCAATATTACGTAACCATTTTTCATGCCCTATCCGCCGTATAGGTGAGCCTTCAGTATTCTTCAGGAACGTGGATTCATCCCAGGCAAACAGGGTGGTCAGAGGCTGACCGTGCAATTGCTTGCGGGCGTGGAAGTCTGTTTCTTCTGTAATTGCTGCATAGCGGTTCCAGGGACACACCAACTGACAGTCATCACAGCCGTATATGCGGTTTCCCATCAGCGGGCGATATGTTTCCGGAATCGGCCCGTTATTCTCAATGGTGAGGTAAGAAATGCACTTTCTGGCATCAACGGTATAAGGCGCGACGATGGCTTGTGTGGGGCAAATCGTCAGGCAGGCAGTACAACTGCCGCACCCTTCTTCTACCGGCTCGTCTACAGGCAGCGGCAGGTTGATGAACAATTCGCCGAGAAAAAACCAGGAGCCGGCTTCTTTACTGATAGTGAGGGAGTGTTTACCTGTCCAGCCGGTACCGGCTTTTTCAGCAATAGCGTGTTCCAGCACCGGTGCGGAGTCGACAAAAGGACGCCATTGCGCATCCTCAAACTGCGCAGATATTTTTTCACCCAGTTGTTTCAGACGTTGCCGCAGTACTTTGTGGTAGTCACGGCCAAGCGCGTACCGGCTGACATAACCAATATGATCATCAGAAAGATGGCGGGCAAAAGACGCATCCGGAGGAAGATAGTCCATGCGCACACTGATTACTCTCACGGTGCCGGGCAGTAACTCTGCGGGCCGGGCCCTTTTGGTGCCGTGCGCGGCCATATATTCCATATCACCGTGATAACCCTTTTCCAGCCATGCCATCAACTTCTCTTCATGCTGACTGAGATCAACATCACTGATACCCACATGCTGAAAACCTAGCGCGCGGCCCCAAGCCTTGATATCGTTTGTTAATCTATTGAGATCGATTGATTGCAACGCGGACATGGAAACTATGCTGGATACTAAACTCGCGACAAGCTTATCACATAAACTCTTTCGCGCCGAACAGGTAAGAGAACACGAACAGGCCGCAGCGGAGCAGTCCGGCTGTGATCTGGCCACCCTGATGGAGCGTGCAGGTGCTTCGGTATTCCGTCAGTGTCAGAGCCTGCTGCCAAACACCCACGTTTATCTTGTGATGGTAGGGCAGGGCAACAATGCCGGCGATGGTTATATCGCTGCACTGAAAGCGAAAGAAGCAGGCAAGCAGGTGCATGTGTGCGCCGTCGAACCTCACCGTATTCTTGAAGGCGATGCTGGCCGGGCACAAAAACGCTGGCTTGATGCCGGCGGAAAAATTGAAGTCTTCGATAAAGGCTTGCTGGATAAAGCAGGACTGGTTGTCGACGCGATGTTGGGAACCGGTATCACCAGTTATATCCGCAATGAATTTGCTGATATTATTGATGCTATCAATGCTCATGCTATTCCGGTGGTCAGTATCGATGTGCCCTCCGGTCTCGATGCTAATACCGGTCAGTCATTAGGTCGCTGTATTGAAGCTGATGTCACCGTCACATTCGTGGGTATTAAGCCCGGTTTATCTACCGGTGCCGGCAAGCAGTCCTGCGGTAAGTTAGTTTACGATGACCTCGGAATCGGTAAAGCCTTCTCTGAACTCGCCCGTTCGTCAGCCAGCTTACTGGATATCGAACAGTTTCGCGGTATGGGTCCACGTGCGGTACACAGTCACAAAGGTACATACGGCCGGTTATTGTGCGTTGGCGGCAATAAAGGCACTGCCGGGGCAATCCGTCTGTCAAGTGAAGCTGCGCTGCGAAGCGGTGCCGGCATGGTGCGGGTTTATACCCATGAAGCGTCAACCATTCAGGTCAGCGCCGGCCGTCCGGAGCTGATGGTGACAGATGAAAATCTGGAAGATGCGTTGAGCTGGGCGACCTGCGTGGTGATCGGACCCGGTCTGGGGCAGGATGACTGGGCAGAAACCGTATTTCAAACGGTGATGAAGCATTGTCAGACTCATCCGAAGCCGATGGTGCTGGATGCCGATGCGCTGAATTTGCTCAGCCGTCAGGCCACTGCGTATACCATTAATGACTGTATTTTAACGCCACATGCCGGAGAAGCGGCGCGCCTGCTGGGTGTGTCTGTGGATGATGTGGAAGCTGAACGCTTTAATTATGCCAGACAATGCGCCCAGCGTTATCATGCCACCTGTGTGCTGAAAGGCGCGGGAACCATTATTGATAACGAGCGGTCTACCTGGGTAAGCAAACACGGTAATCCGGGTATGGCAACGGCGGGTAGCGGTGATGTGCTCAGTGGTATCCTGGGAGCGCTGCTAGCGCAGGGGCTGTCACGGGATATCGCAGCAAAATATGGCGTCACTGTGCATGCTAAAGCCGGAGATGATCTGGCTGACTTGTACGGCCAACGTGGTATGATTGCCAGCGATTTATTTGACGCCGTCAGGGTGCTCATCAACCAGTAGTATTTGTTGAAGCAGAGTTTATGTCGTACGCAGAACATGTTTTCCGGTCAGATTCACCGGAAGCCACACAAAAAATTTCAGAGCAAATAGCCAGCGCTGTTAAGAGCAGACTGCCAGCCGGCCTGGTGATTTATCTGGAAGGCGACCTGGGCGCCGGCAAAACGACATTTTCCCGCTTTTTCATTCAAACACTCGGACACGCGGGGCACGTAAAAAGCCCCACGTATACCCTGGTGGAACCTTACGAACTGGATGAAGTCTCTGTTTATCATTTTGATCTGTACCGTCTGGCGGATCCTGAAGAACTGGAATTCATGGGGATCCGTGATTACTTCGGTGAAAAGAGCGTTTGTCTGATTGAATGGCCTCAAAAAGGGGCCGAGTTCTTGGCATCTGCGGATTTAGTGATTAGTATTAACTCACATGATGATGTGCGGACATTGCACATTGCCGCGAAATCAGCGGCCGGTGATGCTGTTGTTTGTGCACTGAGTGCCCCATAAAAAATAAAAAAGCTGACGAAAGGAAATTTTCAGGGCGAAATATGTTGCGCGTAATCGTTTACACAATCTGTTTGTGGTCACTGGCATGCGCTGCCTGGGCACAAAACCAGATTAGCGGAGTCAGGGCTGCACCTTCCGGTGACAGGACCCGCGTTGTGCTCGATCTTAAAACGGCGCCTGAATTTACCTATTTTTCATTAGACAACCCTGCCAGGCTGGTTATTGACCTTGCGGATACCGATAACGGCAGCGATTTGTCACAGGCTGATATCACCGGTGACCTGGTAAAGCGGGTGCGCCACTCAACACCAAAGAACAGTCAGTCAGCCCGCATCGTTATCGAAATGGCGAGAAAGGCAAAGCCTTCCATTTTTCCTGTTGAGCCTGATGGCCCCTACGGACACCGCCTCGTGGTTGACTTAATTGATCCGAACCCCGGCCCCGCTGCGCCACTGGCGTCGACTTCCGTCGTGCTGGATACGAAAAACAACAGTCGGGACCGCGATATTATTGTTGCCATTGATGCGGGTCACGGCGGTAATGACCCCGGTTCTATCGGCCGTGCCGGTACTTACGAAAAACACATTACCCTGAGTATTGCCAAATACCTTGAAAAACTGGTTAATGCGGAATCCGGCATGCGTGCAGTAATGACACGGGAAGGCGATTATTACGTCGGGCTGAACCGCAGACCAGAAATCGCCCGCAAAAGTAAAGCTGACTTACTGATTTCAATACACGCTGATGCCTTTACCACAGCCGGTCCGAGAGGCGGATCTGTGTGGGTATTGTCAATGCGCCGTGCTGATACTGAATTGGGTCGCTGGCTGGAAAGAACCGAACAGCATTCTGAATTACTGGGCGGCGCAGCAGAAGTGATTTCTGATAACGCCAGCGAGCGTTATCTGGCAGAAACCATTCTCGGTTTGTCCATGGATCATTCTATGTCAGCCAGCTACGACCTCAGTCAGAAAGTGATAAAAGAGTTGCGTGGCGTAACACGTATGCACAAGTCTTCTCCGCAGGCGGCCAGTCTCGCCGTTCTGACAGCGCCGGATATTCCGTCAATTCTGGTAGAAACCGGTTTTATCAGTAATCCGCAGGAAGAAAAAAACCTGAACTGGAGTGAATACCGCGAGCGGCTGGCTACCTCAATGTTTGAGGCAATCAAGACGTATTTTCGTCAGGTCCCGCCGGACGGCACCTTATGGGCTTCACAAAAATCCCGTAATTTAATTCACAAGGTTCGCAGTGGTGAGTCATTGTCCTTGCTGGCGCAACGTTACAATGTCAAAATCAGTACCATTAAAGCGGCAAATAACCTTAGCGGCGACACCGTACAGATTGGTCAGGAACTGACCATCCCGAGAACCTGAAACAAAGTCTGGAATTCCCTTGCCTATACAGCTACTCCCACCGCAGTTAGCGAACCAAATCGCTGCCGGCGAAGTGGTAGAAAGACCTGCGTCGGTTGTTAAAGAACTGATTGAGAACAGTCTCGACGCCGGTGCCACACGTATCGAACTGGATATTGAAAAAGGCGGGCATAAGCGCATCAGATTGCGTGACAACGGTGGCGGCATCTGTAAAGACGAATTACCCCTGGCGCTCAGCCGTCATGCAACCAGTAAAATTGCAACGCTGGATGATCTCGAACAAATCATGTCGTTAGGGTTCCGCGGTGAAGCACTGGCCAGTATCAGCTCAGTCAGCAGGCTGACTCTGACTTCCAGACCGGAAGATCAGGAACAGGCATGGCAGGCTCACTGTGAAGGTCGTGACATGGAGGTCACCGTGAATCCGGTTGCCCATCCGAATGGCACGACTATCGACGTGGCTGATTTGTTTTACAATACGCCGGCAAGACGCAAGTTCTTGCGCACTGAAAAAACCGAATATCAGCATATCGAAGATGTGGTCCGCAGGATTGCACTCAGCCATCCCGACGTGTCCTTTTTGCTGAAACACAACGGCAAGATGACAAAGCGTTATCAGGCTTCGTCATCTGATCCTCTGACTCGCCGTATCAGTGCGGTAATGGGGCAAAAGTTTCTGAGCAACGCGGTTTACGTGAAAACCGGCTATGACGGCATGACACTTGAAGCCTGGCTGGGCAACGAGACCATGCTAAGAAGCAGTACCGACAGCCAGTTCAGTTTTGTAAACGGCCGGGGTATGCGGGACAAACTCATCCTGCACGCAATCCGTCAGGCTTATGAAAGTGTGTGGGGTGTGCTGGAACAACCGTCTTTCGTGGTTTACCTGACCGTTGATCCCCGTGATGTCGATGTGAATGTGCATCCGGCTAAACATGAAGTCCGTTTTCAACAAAGCCGCCTTGTACATGATTTTATCTGTAAGGCTGTGGCTGACGCGCTCAGTGACGGTGACACCGGTGAGACTGCGCAATTTGATGAGCCGGAACACGATTACATTCGCCCCCTTGCACCGGCGCAGCCGCAGGGTACACATCAGAGGCATTCCCCGGAAAATAACGGATACAGCACAACAGCAACGCAATCCGTGCCGCGGTCTTCACAGTCTTTTGCTGGTTCCTCTGCCGGAACTGCACAGGGACGCTATCACGGAAGCGGGGCGGCAGGAGGAACGGGCCGTCACCGCAGTGCACCGGTGCCTGCCGCAACGGTGGCCGATTACGGGCAGCGCTACAGCACTTTGCTCAGCTCACAGATTGATACGCAGGAGACCTCTGCGTTATCATTCTTGCAGTTAAATGAATATGTAAGAATTTACTGTCATAAAAACAACTGTTTGCTTTTATCTGTAAACGCTATAATCGCCCAGTGGGTGGCGGCTCAAATTGAGCTGGCCGGCACATCGCAACCATTGCTGATGCCGGTATCAGTGGCCAACACGAATGTAAGTGAACAAACCGTTGAGGTTTTGCAGGATAACCACTTTGAAATCAGTCTGGTGGCAGGTAAATACCGGTTACAACAGGCACCTTCAGGATGCAGACATTTTCCCTGGGTGAACTGGTTTCCGGCCATGCTGACTTCCGGCGGGCAGAACCTGAATGATGTGCTAAAGTCTTTAATATCAGTGACAACCGTACCGGCTGATATTCTTACAGCAGTGTGGCACGGATTTGAATCGATGCCTGTCAGCGAACAGATTATTGTGCTGGAACAACAGGGGCGCAGCCAGCCTGCAGACAGATTAATAGAGACGTGGCCGGAATGAGTGAAAGTCAGAATATGAAGCCCGTCGTAAGTATTATGGGGCCTACCGCTTCCGGTAAAACAGGTCTGGCGCTGGAGCTGTCACAACGCGTACCTTGTGAAATTATCAGTGTTGACTCAGCACTGGTGTACAAAGGCATGGACATCGGTACGGCAAAGCCGACCGCGGAAGAACAGGCGCTGGCACCACACTGGCTGATTGATATTATCGATCCGTCAGAAACGTATTCCGTGGCGGAATTTCGCCGCGATGTCATTTCGCTGGTTAACGATATCCATCAGCGCGGCAAATTGCCAGTGCTGGTGGGTGGTACGATGATGTACTTTAATGCCTTGATAAATGGTATTTCGCCCTTACCTAAGTCTGACGATGAGGTGAGAGCGGGCATTGTCCGGGATGCCGGGGCGCATGGATGGCAAGCCTTACACGATGAATTATCTCGTGTAGACCCTGTAAGTGGCGCCCGCATTCACCCGAATGATCCGCAGCGTGTAACACGGGCGCTTGAGGTTTACCGGTCGACCGGCCGCAGCCTCACTGACTGGCAGGCCGAAAAAGGCGAGCCATGTCCTTTTCAGGTGACGCAATTTGCGATAGCACCGGAAGACAGAGCAGTGTTACACGGTCGTATTGAACAGCGGTTCGATATGATGCTTGAAGATGGCTTCATTGATGAAGTGAAGACATTGTTTGCCCGGGGTGATCTTCATGAAGATTTACCCTCTATACGTTCAGTAGGATACCGTCAGGCGTGGCAGTATTTACAAGGGCAACTCGACTATGCAGAAATGCGTGAGAAAGGTATTATTGCAACGCGTCAACTTGCAAAACGGCAGCTGACCTGGTTAAGAGGCTGGCCGGAACTGCACTGGCTTGACACGTTTGCTAACCATAATTTGACGAATATTTTGTCAAAAATCACACTTTAAGTGTTGGAGTGTGTTATACATTAAGCGCGGTGGCAAACGTATATGTTTGCCATGGAAATAATAAAAACTAAGGATATCAAATGGCTAAAGGGCAATCACTACAAGACCCATTCTTGAATGCGTTAAGAAAAGAGCGTATTCCCGTATCCATTTATCTGGTAAATGGGATCAAACTTCAGGGGCAAGTGGAATCGTTCGACCAGTTCGTGATTCTGTTGAAAAACACAGTTAGCCAGATGGTTTACAAGCATGCCATTTCAACGGTTGTACCATCACGTGCTATCACTATGCCTAGCTCAACCCAAGGGGATGCTGAAAATAGTAAAAGTGAATAATTTAAAAGGTACATTGCTTGTTTGACCGTTATGAAGCCGGTGAACAGGCTATTCTTGTTCATGTAAATTTTGCTGACGAGAACAGCAAAGAAGATCTCGCCGAGCTTGAATTGCTCGTATCTTCTGCGGGAGTGAATGCGGTAGACGTACTTACGACGTCGCGCAGTGCTCCGCATGCTAAGTATTTCGTTGGTTCTGGTAAAGCCGAAGAGATTGCTGCTTCTGTGAAAGCGCATGATGCTAATGTAGTGATTTTCAATCATGCGTTATCGCCGTCTCAAGAGCGGAATCTCGAAGCCATCTGCAAATGCCGGGTCTTAGATCGTACCGGCCTTATCCTCGATATCTTCGCACAACGTGCCCGGACACATGAAGGTAAGTTGCAGGTGGAACTGGCACAGCTTCGACATATTTCTACCCGGTTAATTCGTGGATGGACACACCTTGAGCGTCAGAAAGGCGGGATAGGTCTGCGTGGTCCGGGTGAAACACAGCTCGAAACCGACCGCCGGTTGTTACGTGGCCGTATTAAAGCCATTCTCCGTCGGCTGGAGAAGGTACAGAAACAACGTGAGCAAGGGCGCAGATCGCGCAAACGTGCCGAAATTCCCACGGTTTCTCTGGTTGGCTATACCAACGCAGGGAAATCGACGTTATTTAATACCATCACAAATTCCCACGTGTATGCAGCGGACCAGCTGTTTGCCACGCTGGATCCTACTCTCCGCAAAATTGACTTGCAGGATGTGGGGCCGGCTATTCTGGCAGATACCGTCGGGTTTATCCGTCATCTCCCTCACGACCTGGTTGCAGCATTTAAAGCTACGTTACAGGAAACTCAGGAAGCAGATTTACTGCTCCATGTTGTTGACGTGGCAGAGGCAAACTACCGTGAAACGATGGATGAAGTGAATGCGGTGCTTGAAGAAATTGAAGCAGATGATATTCAACAATTAATAATCTGTAATAAGATTGATAAACTTGATGAAATATCACCGCGTATAGATAGAGACGACGAGGGTGTACCTGTTCGTGTATGGGTGTCTGCTCATTCCGGAGAGGGGCTCGATTTATTGAGTAAAGCACTTACCGATTGCTTAGGACAGAGCATGGTAAGTTACACACTGCGGATCCCCCCGGCGCAAAGTAAATTGCGCGGGGTGTTGTATGATTTAAATTGTATCGCAAATGAGGCCTATGACGACGGCGGTGACTGGGTAGTGGATGTAAGAATGCCCACCAGCAACTGGAACCGTTTAGAAAAACGCCTTGATGACGGCTTGTCCGGCTATGTGGTACATCATTAAACGACAGATTCGTAACGACAGATTTTAAAATCAGATCCCAAAATAATTGAACGGCTGTTCATCGCGGGCAGCTTATTCAGTTATCGGGGGTTAACCACTTATGGAGTATCAGCATGGCTTGGAATGAGCCGGGTGGCAAAAATAACGACCCGTGGAAAAACCGCGGCGGTCGCGATCAGGGGCCCCCGGATTTGGACGACGTGTTCAAAAACCTGTTTGGTAAATTCGGAAAAATGGGCGGTGGCAACGGTGGTTCAGGTAAAAGCCTGGGCACAGTCGGCGCTGCTATTCTAATCGCGCTGCTGGCCGTAATCTGGGTGGTAAGCGGGTTCTATACCATCCGTGAATCAGAACGTGGTGTAGTGCTTCGTTTCGGTGAATATTCTCAGCAGGTAGAACCTGGACTTCGCTGGAAGCCAACCTTTATCGATACCGTTATTCCGGTTGATGTCACATCTATCCGCGACCAGGCTTCGAGCGGCTCCATGCTGACGGAAGACGAAAACGTGGTGCGTGTTCAGATGGAAATGCAATACCGCGTGGTAGACCCGTATCGCTGGACGTTTGCGGTAACCAGCCCTGAAATGAGCCTGAGCCAGGCACTCGACAGTGCAATCCGTTACGTTGTAGGTCATTCGCAAATGGATGATGTATTAACCGATGGCCGTGAAGTCACCCGTCAACGTGTTTGGGAAGAACTGCAAGCTATTCTTGAACCTTACGATCTTGGTGTCACCATCACTGACATGAACTTCCGTGATGCCCGTCCGCCTGAAGAAGTGAAAGATGCATTCGATGATGCTATCGCTGCTCAGGAAGATGAACAGCGTTTCATCCGTGAAGCCGAAGCTTATGCACGTGAAATTGAACCCCGTGCCCGTGGTCAGGTTAACCGGATGAACGAAGAAGCACAGGCTTACAAAGAGCGTGTCATTCTGGAAGCGCAGGGTGAAGTGGCCCGTTTCTCTGAGCTGCTGCCTCAGTTTGAAGCTGCGCCTCAGGTTACCCGTGAGCGTATCTATCTGGAAACGATGGAAGAAGTACTGGGTAAAACCAGCAAAGTGCTTGTCGACAGCAAAGGTGGAAATAACATGATGTATCTGCCGCTGGATAAAATGATGGAACAAAAATCATCATCTGCGCCGGCCCGTTCATCTTCGTCTTATCAGTCGCTGCCATCTTCATCCGGCAGTAACTCATCGGGCTCAGCAACGCAGAGTTCCGGTTTCCGTGACAGTCGTTTCGGTAACGGAGGAGAATAACGCATGAAGAACTTACTCATTGCAGTAGTAGTACTGTTTGTTATTTTGCTGTCCGGCTCGTTATTTGTCGTAAGCGAAGGCGAAAGAGCAATTGTTATTCAGTTCGGTAAAGTACAACGTGATGACGCCACCGGCGAAACACGCGTATTCGAGCCCGGCCTGCATTTCAAATTGCCGTTTATCGATTCTGTCCGTCGTCTGGATGCCCGCATTCAAACGCTGGATGATGTGCCTGATCGCTTCGTTACTTCAGAGAAGAAAGACCTTATTGTCGATTCCTATGTGAAGTGGAAAATTGCTGATTTCGCAAAATATTACCTCTCTACACAAGGTGGTAATAAGTTGCAGGCAGAGGCGCTTCTGAAACAGAAGGTGAACAACGGTCTGCGTTCTGAATTCGGTGCCCGCACCATTGCACAAATCGTATCCGGTGAGCGTTCTGCACTGATGAATCAGGCAATGGAACAAGCCAGCGAATCATCTAAAGAACTGGGTATTCAAATCGTTGACGTACGGGTTAAGCAAATTAACCTGCCTAACGAAGTCAGTAACGCGATCTTCCAGCGTATGCGTGCAGAGCGTGCTGCGGTAGCCCGTGAGCACCGTTCGGAAGGTCAGGAACAAGCCGAAGTGATCCGTGCAGATATCGATGCAAAAGTTACCGTTATGCTGGCAGACGCGGAGCGTAATGCCCGTCAGGTACGTGGTGAAGGTGACGCACTGGCAGCACAAATCTATGCAACGTCTTACTCGAAGAACCCCGATTTCTATAGCTTCCTGCGCAGCATGGATGCCTATCGTAAGAGCTTCAATGGTAAAGATGACGTGATGGTGCTTGCACCGGACAGCGATTTCTTTAAATACCTGGATAATTCCAAGGGTAAATAAATCGTAACTTACTGAAAAACCCGCTTTAAGCGGGTTTTTTTATGCCCTTAAAACCCACTGTCAGACGTTTTTTTCGTCGTCCTAAAGTATGGAAAATAGCCGCTTTACAGCCCTTTTGCTGCGAAGACGCTGTTTATTCGCTATACTGTGCGCGACATTATTATAATCAGGCTGCATAAAATGCAGATCTGAATAAAAACGACAGAGGTTTATCTTGAGTTCCAATCAGTCTCAGGTGCCGTCCCGCGGGGATGCTGCACAGAGCGGATGGTTCGCACGATTTTTGGCTACCGTTGAGTGGCTCGGGAATTTGTTGCCGCATCCGATCACATTATTCGCATTACTATCTGTATTCATCGTCATCTTAAGTGGCATCCTGGGCTACTTCGATGTGGCTGTGGCTGATCCCCGTCCTGAAGGCGCAAAAGGCCGGGAAGCAGACGGCATGATTGAAGTCATCTCGCTGATGAGTGCTGAAGGTCTTCAGCGTATCGTTACCGGTCTGGTGACCAACTTCACAAGCTTTGCTCCGCTCGGTACTGTGCTGGTGGCATTGTTGGGCGTATCAGTGGCAGAGCACTCCGGTATGCTTTCCGCGCTGATGCGCTCTCTGGTGATGGGTGCACCTAAGCGCGTGGTCACATTCGCCGTGGTGTTTGCCGGCATTCTTTCAAATACCGCATCTGAGCTGGGATATGTTGTCCTTATTCCGCTGGCTGCTATGATTTTCCATTCACTCGGCCGCCATCCGCTGGCCGGGCTTGCTGCTGCATTTGCCGGCGTGTCGGCGGGTTACAGCGCTAACCTGTTACTTGGCACCGTTGACCCGTTACTTTCCGGCATCACTGAAACCGCCGCGCATATGATTGACCCTGAATATGTGGTCGGCCCGGAAGTAAACTGGTATTTCATGTTCATCAGTACCTTTGTGATTGCCATCATGGGCACCTTTGTGACTGAAAAAATTGTCGAACCAAGGCTGGGTAAGTACAACGAATCGGTTGCGTCTGTGGAACTGGAAGGCCAGTCCATGGAAGCGCCAACGGCTCTGGAAAAGAAAGGTCTGAAAATGGCCGGCCTTGCATTCGTGGCAGTGTGTGCTGTGCTGGCACTTACCGTCGTACCTGAAAATGGCCCGTTGCGAAATCCGGAAACCGGCCTTATTACCGGGTCACCTTTTCTTAAAGGCATCGTCGCTTTTATTTTCATTACCTTTGCGATACCTGGTTTCGTATACGGCAGGGTAACAGGCTCGATGAAAAATGACCGCGATGTGATTAACGCCATGTCGAAAAGCATGGGAGCAATGGGTCTCTACATCACGCTGGTATTCTTCGCCGCCCAGTTTGTAGCCTTCTTTAAATGGACAAACCTTGGTACGTTCCTCGCCGTTAAAGGTGCTGCGTTGTTGCAGGCCGCGGGTCTTGACGGGCCGTCGGTGTTCATTCTGTTTATTTTAATGTGCGGACTGGTGAATCTGTCGCTGGGTAGTGCCTCGGCGCAGTGGGCTGTGACTGCGCCCATTTTCGTACCCATGCTGATGTTATTAGGTTATGCACCGGAAGTGATTCAGGCTGCATATCGTATCGGCGACTCGGTTACCAACGTGATCTCGCCGATGATGAGCTATTTTGGTCTGATCCTCGCTATGGCGGCTAAGTATCGTAAGGATGTCGGAATGGGCACTCTGATTGCCATGATGCTGCCTTATTCTATGGTATTTATCCTTGGCTGGTCGCTGCTGTTTTTCTTCTGGGTATTCCTTCTTGGTATGCCTGTTGGACCGGGTGCGGCAACCTTCTATACACCTTAACGAAATGTAATGTCCCTGAGGCCGGCGAATACCGGCCTTTTTTATTGGCGACCCGCAGCGATAGTAATCGCTTAAACTGAATCAAATAATCGTTATAAATGTCTGATTCCGGGGATCAAAATTGTCTCAGGTTCAGTATAATTAATTGTCTTTTTGATTAGTTGGCAGCGATTCCAGGTAAAGCAGCATGAAATATATTAACTCTACCCATTTCACACATGGCCAGGCAGACCGGCTGGGCGTGCTGATCACCAATTTAGGTACACCTGAGCAGCCGACTAAAGCAGCGCTGAAGCCTTACCTGAAAGAGTTTCTTTCCGATCCCCGGGTTGTCGAAGTTCCCCGCCTGATTTGGTGGTTCGTACTCAACGGGGTGATCCTTAACTTCCGGCCCGGACGGTCTGCAAAAGCCTATTCCACAGTGTGGACAGACGAAGGTTCACCGTTAATGGCGATCACTAAGGCTCAGCATGCAGCACTGGCAGAGAAGTGCCGGGAGAAATACGGCGACGATGTGGTAGTTGATTTTGCCATGCGCTATGGGCAGCCGTCCGTGGCGTCTGCCATCGACAGAATGCTCAGTCAGGGCGTGAGAAAGCTGGTAGTACTGCCGCTGTATCCGCAATATTGTGCATCCACCACTGCGTCGACTTTTGATGCTGTGGCAGCCGATTTTACCCGCCGCCGCTGGATGCCGGAATTGCGCTTTGTCACGCACTACAATGACGAACCCGCTTACATCGAAGCGCTGGCTGCAAGTGTCAGGCAGCATTGGGAGGAAAACGGCAAAGCTGATTTGCTGGTTATGTCCTATCACGGGATCCCGAAGCGTTATCTGACCAATGGTGATCCATACCACTGCGAGTGTCATAAAACATCAAGATTGCTGGCTGAAGCGCTGGATCTGAAATCGGACGAATACATGACCACCTTCCAGTCCCGTTTTGGCCGCGAAGAGTGGCTTCAGCCGTACACTGACGAAACCATGAAAGGATTGCCGGGTAAAGGCGTGCGGTCCGTGCAGGTACTGTGCCCCGGGTTTTCTGCGGACTGCCTGGAAACCATTGAAGAAATCGGTGAGGAAAACAAAGACTACTTCATGGAAGCGGGCGGAAAGCGTTTTGAATATATCCCTGCGCTAAACGACTCACCGGCACATATAGATACGTTAATGACGCTCATCGAACGTAATCTGCACGGCTGGCAGGCATCTGCACAAAACCGTAAACGGGAAGCACTGGCGAAAGCCCTCGGTGCAGACAGGTAAGCTGTCCGGTGATAAAAGCCGGATCAGCCCGGCTATTTATCGTTGAACAGGAGAATGACCATGGACAGTAATGTAAAAGCTCCGGAAGAGCTGCTCAAGGCACAAAAATGGGCAAACATGCTGGATACGGCGATAAAGTTGCCTGTTATTCCCTTCCGTATCGGGCTTGATTCTATTATCGGTCTCATCCCGGGCGCCGGTGACGCAGCCATGCTCATTGCCGGTTTTCGTATTATCTCTCTTGGAAAAAAGATGGGCATGCCATCCGGCTTGCTTAAAACTATGGTACGTAATTCTATTATGGACTTCGCTCTCGGCTTCATCCCGTTTGTTGGCGATATTGCCGACTTCTTTTATAAATCTAACAGTAAAAATGTGCAGATTATGGAGAAGTGGTGGATAAGTAATAATAAGGCTGCGGTCGACCGCGCCACGCAGGAAAAATTGTCAGCCTGGCAGGAGCAACTCACCGACTGACCCGGCGTTCCGGCCCGGAACTGTAAACAAACCTAATCGCTTTTAGCTTTCCCGCCGTAGCACACCTTACCAGCTAGTAAACGTAAGGAGCGACAGAACGGAATGAAAGCCTCAGACCTCTTTGTTAAAGCGCTTGAAGCTGAAGGTGTGGAATACATCTTCGGTATTCCGGGTGAGGAAAACCTCGATTTACTGGAATCTCTCCGCACATCTGACATTAAACTTGTGCTGACCCGCCACGAACAGGGAGGGGGATTCATGGCCGCCACCTACGGCCGGCTCACCGGTAAAGTTGGCGTGTGTTTATCTACCCTCGGCCCCGGCGCAACGAATTTAGTGACGCCCGCCGCCTATGCGCAACTCGGCGCTATGCCGGTGTTAATGATCACTGGCCAGAAGCCGGTAAAAACCAGCAAACAGGGGCGTTTTCAGGTCATTGATGTGGTAGATATGATGCGTCCTATCACTAAATACACAACCCAGATTGTCAGCGGTGACCGTATCCCGTCTGTGGTGCGTGAAGCTTTTCGTCTTGCATCAGAAGAACGCCCCGGCGCAGTGCACATTGAATTGCCGGAGGACATTGCTGATGAAAGCACTTCAGCGTCCCTGTTGAAGCCCAGTTATACCCGCAGACCGATAGCAGAGTATAAAGCCATCCGCGAAGCTGTTGAGATGATTGAAAGGGCTGCGTCTCCATTGTTACTTATCGGTGCCGGCGCAAACCGTAAACTCACAGCAAAAATGCTCAGAGAGTTTGTAGATAAAACAGGGATCCCGTTTGTCACCACCCAAATGGGAAAAGGGGTGCTTAATGAAAGTGATCCTCTGTTTGCCGGAAACACTGCGTTATCCGACGGTGACTTTGTCCACCGTGCCATCAGCCGTGCTGATCTCATTATCAATGTAGGCCATGATGTGGTTGAGAAGCCGCCGTTTTTTATGCACGACGACGGAAAGAAAGTTATTCATACTAATTTTGAGCCGGCCGCTGTTGACCCTGTGTACTTCCCTCAGGCAGAAGTTGTCGGCGACATCGCTAACAGTATCTGGCAAATAAAGGAAAAGGTATCGCCTCAGTCCGGCTGGAAGCTGGATTTTTATAAAGATGTGCACGATGCCTATGTCAATCACAGGCGGGAAGCGGAAGATGATGACCGGTTTCCGGTTCTGCCGGAACGTTTTGTCCGCGATATCCGCAAAGTGATGCCGGATGAAGGTGTTGTGACGCTGGATAACGGCGTGTACAAAATCTGGTTTGCCAGAAACTATCCGGCCTACCACCCCAATACTTTACTGCTTGATAATGCCCTTGCCTCTATGGGGGCCGGTCTGCCTTCTGCTATTGCTGCAAAACTCGTTAATCCTGACAAGCCCGTAATCAGTGTATGCGGTGACGGTGGCTTTATGATGAACAGTCAGGAACTGGAAACTGCCGTCAGACTCAATCTCGATCTGACTGTCATTATTCTCCGGGATGACGCTTACGGCATGATCAAATGGAAACAGGCTCATATGTCTTTCGACAACTTCGGGCTGGACTACGGGAATCCTGACTTCGTGCAGTATGCCAACAGCTATGGCGCCAAAGGCTGGCGCATCGAAGATACCGCCTCACTCAGCGAGGTTATCACCCGGTGCATTAATACGCCCGGCGTTCATGTGGTGGACTGCCCGGTTGATTACAGCATGAATGATGAAACGCTGAATCAGACAATCCGCGAATTAAGTGACAAGCTTTAAGGAGTTCTTACATGTTGAATGAAAGCTATCCCTACTATCTTGCAAGCAAGCCTGTGTTTGCTAACACCGATCTGGACGTAACGAACAAGTATACCGGTGAAGTGGCAACCAGAGTGGCCAAAGCCGGTGCTGATGTTATCGACAAAGCCATTGCTGCGGCAGAAAAGACGCAACCAGCCATGGCGGCTATGAAGCCCTATGAACGCAAAGCGGTACTGGAACATTGCGTAAAACGCTTTACGGAACGTAAGGACGAGTTGGCAAAGGCGCTGTGTATTGAAGCCGGAAAACCGATAAAAGATGCGCAGGGAGAAGTAACCCGCCTGATTGATACTTTTCAGATAGCGGCTGAAGAATGTGTGCGTATAGAAGGTCAGGTACTGAATCTTGAGATATCCGCCCGCGCTTCCGGTTATCAGGGCATGACAAAACGGGTGCCCATTGGTCCCTGTTCGTTTATCTCACCGTTTAACTTTCCGTTAAATCTGGCCGCGCATAAAGTTGCGCCGGCGATTGCTGCCGGTTGTACGTTTGTTCTGAAACCTGCTTCAAGAACACCCATCGGCGCGTTGATTATCGGTGAAGTGCTGGCAGAAACAGATTTACCTGAAGGGGCATTTTCCATTCTGCCATGTAACCGTGACGGTGCGGATTTGTTTACTACTGATGAACGGTTAAAGCTGTTGAGTTTTACCGGCTCCCCCGATGTGGGCTGGGCACTTAAAGCCAAAGCCGGTAAAAAGCCTGTCGTACTGGAACTTGGCGGTAACGCTGCCTGCGTCGTGGATGAAGATGCTGATATTGATGATGCTATTAAACGCATTATCGTTGGCGCCTATTACCAGTCCGGTCAGAGCTGTATTAGTGTGCAGCGTATACTGGTACACAAAAACATTTATGAAACCTTCCGTGAAAAATTCGTTCACGAAGTATCGGCGTTAGTGGCCGGCGATCCTGCAGATGAAAACACGTTTATCGGCCCTATGATTTCAGAGTCTGAGGCGGAAAGGCTGGAGGATTGGATCCACGAAGCCAGAGAGGCAGGGGCAACGGTTCTGTGTGGTGGCACGCGAAAAGGCGCTATGCTCGATGCCACCGTTATGGAAGGCGTACCGGCAGACTGCAACGCCAGTGCTGAAGAGGCATTCGGGCCGCTTTCGGTATTAGTGCCCTTCGACGATTATGACGAAGCCTTAAAAGAGGTTAATAACAGCCGCTATGGTTTGCAGGCAGGTATTTTTACCCGTGATCTGTATAAAGCTCATAAAGCGTGGGATGTTCTGGAAGTCGGCGGCGTAGTGATCGGCGATGTGCCAAGCTGGCGGGTTGATAATATGCCCTATGGCGGAGTGAAGGATTCCGGCCTTGGCAGGGAAGGGATCCGCTATGCCATCGAAGATATGACCGAAACCAGGCTGATGGTTATCAGAACACCCTGATCCACCGTCAGTAGGGGAATAAACCCGGGCCGGTGTCACAACCGGCTGTAACCCTACGTGAGATTTTTTTCATTTGCTATCATCCGCCAGGCTGATTTAATAAAAGAAAAGTTGTCTCTATTATCCCTGATAACAGTGAACAGGCCTCAATATGTTAGATAAAAGTCAGTTAAGCCCACCGGTTGCTACAGCGAATGTGAACGCTCAGGAAATCGCCCGCTTTGATGCGCTGGCTGATGCATGGTGGGATCCTGACGGTAAATATAAAACCGCGCTGTCTTTCAATGCCGCGCGGGTAGATTTTATCGAACAGGCAATCAATAAGCATTTTCGCCCAAAGGGATTGGCCGATGCATTGTTTGAGGGCTTATCAGTATTGGATGTTGGCAGTGGCGGCGGGTTGATTTGCGAGCCTCTGGCTAAGCGTGGCGCAGACGTGACCGGCATTGATGCCAGTGCGACCAGTGTCGAAGTTGCAAGACGGCATGCACTGAAGCAAAACTTGCCGGTAAGCTACCACCATTGTCTGGCCGGTGAATGGGCAGATAAAGGACAACAGTATGATGTGGTCATCAATGCTGAGGTGGTAGAACATGTACCTGATCAGCAAACGCTGATTCAGGAATGCGCCTCCATGGTTAAACCGGGCGGGTTACTCATTCTGGCAACCTTAAACCGTACTTTTCGCAGTTTTATTGTTGCTATTGTGGGGGCCGAATATGTTATGCGCTATCTGCCGGTGGGTACGCACAGCTGGTCAAAGTTCGTGAAACCTGAGGAGCTTGACAGTTGGACAGGCAGTCAGTTTGTACGTCACACACAAAGCGGGTTTAAGCTTAACCCGCTCACCGGACACTGGAAAACCACGCCTTCCATGGCGGTAAACTATCTCTGCTGCTATAAAAAGCAGACCTGACAGTGCGGTCTTCCCGTCCGGTAGTGGGTTGGTCAGCTTAGCAGCTCAGGTTGGGTGAACCTGGCGGTATGGACACTGGCTATGTGCACATCTTCCGATGAAATAGTGCTTACGTATAACCAGTTAGCCTCTACCACCTGTGGTGTAAAGGTTACTGTCATGTATCCTCTCAGGTTCAGATTGCAGTATTCCAGATCCTTCACCAGCAGCGGCAGAGCCTGTGCCAGGCGGTGTGCCTCATTGTTATCCATCGTCAGATAACTCTCCATACCGGGAGACGAAACACTGGATGTGCCGAACTCTATACCCACGGCCTGATTGTCGCCGGTAGTCAGCTTGTTGCACCAGCCGTTGTGCGTATCGCCGGCAAAGACGATTGCCGCTTTCCCTTTTTCCCTGAACTGCTTATAAAGTGTTTCCCGCTCTGCCGGATAGCCGTCCCATGCATCGAGGTTGTATGCCATCGTGGTGTTTAGCCGCGCGGTTTCCTCATCGCTCACCGGTTGTCCGGCCATTTGTTTGCGGCGGATATCAGCAAGAGCATGGATTTTTGAAGGGATTTCTTCCCGTGGTGTGCTTGAGAATATTTCTGCCGGGAAGAACATTTTTCCCATTAATACCTGTTGCCCCAGCACCTGCCAGGTCGCTTTACTCTTTTCCAGGGATTCAAGTAACCAGTCCCGTTGTTGCAAGCCCAGTATAGTGCGGTCTTCTGCCATCAGCGCGGCAGTGAAGCCGATGTCATCAAACTGGCCGGTCTCTTCGTCAGTAAAAGCGGCGTAACTAAGTTGCTTATCCCGTCCGATAATACGGGTGTCCAGCATGTACAGTGACAGCAAGTCACCAAATTCGAATGTACGGTAGATTGTCGGATCGGTGTCGCTCACCGGTGGCCGGATGGGCAGCCACTCATAGTAGGCCTGTACCGCAGCGGCGCGGCGTTTAAAGAAGTCGCCTTCATCCGGCTGGTGGTTTTCGGCACCTGTGGTGTATGTATCGTTTGCCACTTCGTGGTCGTCCCACACTACAATCCAGGGCTTATTCTGATGCAGGGCTTTTAAGCCTTTATCAGTGCGGTAAATCGCGTACCGGTTCCGGTAGTCCGCAAGGGTGATAATTTCTTCATCGTTATCAGTGGCAAAGGTGCGACCTAATTCAGCTGCACGCTCTGTGGCGTAGCCGTCCCCGGCATATTCGTAAATATAGTCACCGAGATGCAATACAAAGTCGATACTCTCATCTGCAGACGCTGCCAGATAGGGGGTGAAAAAACCGGCAGGGTAGTTTGAGCAGGAGAACAATCCGAGTTTGACGTTGTCGACCTGTCCCGCCGGTAAAGTAAGTGTTTTCCCCACAGGTGATGTTTCTGTGGCAGTTGAAAACCGGTAAAAATAGCGGGTGGACGGTGATAACTCCCGTACATCAACTTTTATTGTGTAGTCACGGGCAGCGATGGCTTTGGCATGTCCCGAACGGATGATATCTGAGAAGTTACCGTCTGCTGCGATTTCCCAGAAAACCGTTGCCGAAGGGGAGTCGCCGGCAGGAACCGCTCTGGTCCATAAGATAATACTGTCCGCAGACGGGTCACCACTGGCAACACCATGAGAAAAAGAAACCGGATTCTCCGGTAAGCCTGCAGTTGCACTGCACCCGGTTAAACCGGTAGAAATAACCATACTGCCGCTTAGTGCGGCGGATAATTTAAGAAATAAACGGCGGTCCATGTGTCATCCTGAGCCGGGTAAAAGCTCATACTAGTCAGCATATATGACGAATTCGTGGCAGGTGGAGTTGGATAACTGTTGAACAGTGCAATGCTTTTGGCAAATAACTGTTATAATGGCGCCAAAGCAAAATCAATAAGTGAGTACATGAGCGACGATCCCCATTTTCAGCGAGAAAAAGAGAAATACGATAATCCGGTAGCCAGCCGTGAGTATTTAATGTCTGTCATGAAAGAGCAGGGCAAGCCCTTGTCTTTTTTAGAAATCTGCTCGCTGGTGGACGCGTTCGAAGAAGACAGCCGGATTGGCATTCAGCGCCGTCTGCGCGCCATGGAACGTCAGGGCCAGGTGCAGTTTACCAAGCAGAAGAAATATGCGCTGCAAAACCGTGATGAACTGATCCGTGGCCGTATTATCGGTCACCGTGACGGTTACGGCTTCCTTCGCCCTGAAGACAACAGCGGCGATTTATTTATCAGTACCGGACAGATGAATCTGTTCATGCACGACGATTTCGTTGAAGCCCGTGAAAGCGGTACTGACCGCCGTGGACGCCGGGAAGCTTTCATCAATCAGGTTATTGAGCCCCGCAGTGAGCCCATTGTCGGCCGGTTCTTCGTAGAAAAGGGCATTGCCGTTGTGATGCCTGATGACAGCCGTCTTCAGCATGAAATTGTGATCCCGCCGGAAGCAACGAAAGGTGCCCGTATGGGGCAGGTGGTGGTTGTTGAGATCACTCAGCGTCCCCGCCGCCGCATCAGTCCTGTCGGAAAAATTATCGAAATCCTCGGTGACCACATGGCGCCCGGCATGGAAATCGAAATGGCCCTGCGCACTTTCGATATCCCTCATGTCTGGCCTGACGCCGTTGAGCGCTACGTTAAACGGTTCACTGAAGACGTACCGGAAGAATCTAAAGAAGGACGCATCGATCTGCGTCAGTTACCACTGGTAACGATAGACGGTGAAGATGCCCGTGACTTCGATGATGCTGTGTTCTGTGAGCCGCTGGATGAAGGGGGCTGGCAACTGTGGGTGGCTATTGCCGATGTGAGTACCTATGTGAAGCTGGGTACGGCCCTCGATAAAGAAGCACAGAATCGTGGTAATTCCGTGTATTTCCCTGATCAGGTGATTCCCATGCTGCCGGAAGTGCTGTCGAACGGGTTATGTTCACTGAATCCGGAAGTAGACCGCCTGTGTATGGTCTGTGAAATGACGATTACTGAGCAGGGAAAGCTGGATAAGTATCAGTTTTATGAAGCGGTGATGAACTCTCACGCCCGTCTGACATACACCAAAGTGTGGCAGATTCTGGAAGGTGATAAGGAACTTCATCAGCGATACGAGGCTCAGGTGCCTCATCTGCGTAACTTGCATGATTTGTATCGGGCATTGAAGCGTGCCCGTGCCCAGCGTGGTGCCATTGAGTTTGAAACGCAGGAAAGTAAATTCGTTTTCAATGCTCAGCGCAAGATAGAAAATATCGTACCGGTAGTCCGTAACGACGCGCACAAAATGATTGAAGAGTGCATGATCATGGCGAACGTCAGTGCGGCAAAAATACTGGAGAAGCATAACCAGCCTGCATTATACCGGGTGCATGACAAACCTGATGCAGACCGTTTGACGGCATTTACCTCCTATTTAGGAGAAGTAGGCATTCCCCATCGTATCACTGAAGGGGCAAGCCCTGCAGATTTCACCGATGTGGTAGATAAGATCAGAGCCCGTCCGGACCAGGAGCTTATTCAAACCATGCTGCTTCGCTCTATGAAGCAGGCGGTTTACGATTGCGATAACGTAGGACACTTTGGTCTTGCGCTGGACGAGTATGCGCACTTTACCTCGCCAATCCGCCGTTATCCGGACTTAGTGGTGCACCGCGCCATTAAAGCGATTCTTAAAAAGCAGAAGCAAAAGGTTACCGGCCCTAAAGCGTATACCGTTGAGGAAGTGGAACAACTCGGTGAACAGTGCTCCATGACCGAACGTCGTGCCGATGATGCTACCCGTGATGTGGCCGACTGGCTCAAGTGTGAGTTTATGCAGGATCACGTGGGTTCTACCTTTGAAGGTGTTATCAGTTCAGTGACTAACTTCGGTTTGTTTGTGCGTATTACGGACTACCATATTGATGGCCTGGTTCACATTACGTCTCTGGACGATGATTACTACCGCTATGATGATGTTAAACAAACTTTGCAAGGTGAGTCCGGCGCACGGCAGTTCCGCTTAGGCGATACCTTATCGGTGAAAGTGGCAGCGGTGAACCTGGATGAAAGAAAGATTGATTTAATTCTCGACGGCACTATGCTGCGCGGCCGCGGTGGCAAAAAAGTACAGGTAAGAACGGCAGCATCAAAATCTGCCGGCGATCGCAGAAACACGACTGACCGCAGAGATGGCGGTAAATCGTCTGCCACCGGAAAAGGGCGTAAATCGCGGGAGAAAGGTAAAACCGAACGCCGTTCTGATAGTAAGAAGCCGGCAACCCGTGCGCCGAAGAAATCCCGTAGTAAATCAGGTAAAGGTAAGAAAAAGTAAATGGCGCAACAAGAATGGTTATATGGTCTGCATGCCATGCAGTCGGTATTGGAAAACGAGCCGGAGCGGGTACTGGAAGTACTGGTACTCAAAGGCCGTGATGACGACCGTCTCAAGAATATTATTAATCAGGCCAGACGGTTTGGGATCAGCGTGCAGTTTTGTCAGCGCAAGGTACTCGATGATAAAGTGCAGGGCGAACAGCATCAGGGCGTGGTTGCACGTGCCAAGCCTGCACGGGCGCTGGATGAAGCCGATCTTGATGCTATCCTGAGCCGTCACGCAGAACCTTTTCTGCTGGTGCTTGATGGTGTTACCGACCCTCATAACATTGGCGCCTGTTTACGTACCGCCGACGCTGCCGGTGTGCATGCGTTAATCGTACCCAAGGATAAATCCGGTGGCCTTACTGCAACAGCCAGAAAAGTTGCCTGTGGTGCCGCAGAGTCTGTTCCACTTATTCAGGTTACCAACCTTGCCCGTACGCTCAAGCATTTGCAGGAAAAAGGCGTGTGGATTGCCGGTACTGCCGGAGAAGCAGAACAGCTGATTTATGATGTCGACCTGAAAGGGCCTACAGCGCTGGTAATGGGCGCTGAAGGCAAAGGCATGCGCAGGCTCACCCGTGAACATTGCGACCAGTTAGTCAAATTACCCATGGCCGGCGCTGTGTCGTCACTCAATGTGTCGGTGGCGACGGGGGTGTGTTTGTACGAAATAGTCAGGCAACGCCAGAGCTGATTTTCAAATCAAGGCCACATTTTGTGGCCTTTTTTACACCCGCAGCCCGCACTCTTTCGGGTATTTACTCAAGTCTAATATTCACTTATTTTAAATATTTAATTAAATAGTTCTTAAAAAAATACTGAGAATCATTATTATTACCGCGTCAGGACCAACCAACAGGTAATAATCATTGTGAAAAAGTCTATTTTGTCACTCAGTATTCTCTCCGCCCTTTGTGTGTCAGGTAACGTCGTTGCTCAGGAACAGGCTAAGGTTGAGGCGCAGGAAGAAAGTGTAGAACGTATCACTATCCGCGGTGCCTTCTTCGGCCAGCAGGTCGCAGACGCGGTGAAAACACCCACGTTATTGCTGAATGTGCCGCAGTCAGCATCTATTATCGGTGAAGCACAAATTGAAGAGCAGGGTCTGTTCAGCGTTGCTGATGCTATGCAATATACCCCGGGTGTCAGTATCGGGTTGGGTGAAGATCACCGGGACCAGATCACTATTCGCGGTCAGAACACCACTGCTGACTTCTTTGTTGATGGTTTACGGGATGATGTGCAGTATTTCCGTCCGCTCTATAACGTAGAGCGTATTGAAATCATGCGCGGTTCCAATGCACTGTTATTTGGCCGCGGTGGTGGTGGTGGTGTGGTTAACCGCGTAACCAAAACCGCTGATGTATCATCAGACTTCACAGTTCTGAGCGGGAATATCGATACGTTCAGTGCCGGCGGTATTACCCTTGATACCAATGTCGTTATCGATAAAGACCAGGCATTCCGTCTGAATGCAGCGGCAGACAGTGTTGATAGTCACCGCGATTTCAAAGAGGGCAACCGTTATGCTTTTAATCCGACCTGGTATCTTGCGCTGAGCGACGTCACTTCTCTGAATGCATCTTATGAGTATGTGAATGATGACAGGCTGGTGGACAGAGGGATCCCGTCGTTGAACGGAAAGCCGTTAAACGGCGTTTACGATACATTCTTCGGTGATAAAGATTTCAACAACACCACGCTGGAAGCTCACATTGCCCGCGTAAAGCTGGATCATAAATTATCAGCTGAGTGGTCAGTGAATACTACTGTGCAGTTTGCTGACTACGATAAGGCTTATCAGAACTTGTATCCCACTGCCTTCGATGATGAATCGCAGTTTGTCACTCTCGACGGCTACCGCGATACCACACAGCGGGAAAACTTCCTGTGGCAGCTTAACGCTATTGGTCAGTTCGATACCGGGGCAGTTTCTCACACTGTACTGGCCGGTGCTGAATATGCTGATCAGAGCACAGAGAATGCGCGCATGGACAACCAGTTCCTTGAAAATGGCAGTGACAAACTGTCATTTATGTTCAGCGATCCCCTTGTTGTTCCGGCACACACATTAACGGCTCCGGTACGAGACCGTGCGTCTGATGTCAGTGTGGTTTCTGCATTTGTGCAGGATGAAATCGGACTGGGTGAAAACTGGGTACTGGTTGCCGGTTTGCGATACGACAGCTTTAATATTGATGTCACCGAGCAGATTGAAATTAACGATGGCGCAGAAGATGGCAACAACGGTTTGCTGTCCAGTGATGACAGTGAAATCTCTCCCCGCTTTGGTGTGATTTTTAAACCGGCGGAAGATATTTCACTGTACGCCAGTTACAGTGTGTCGTTCCTGCCACGCTCCGGCGATCAGTTCCTTACCTTGTCATTGAGTTCTGCGGCTCTGGATGCTGAAGAGTTCAGGAATACGGAAGTGGGCTTTAAATGGAACCTGACTGATTCACTGAACCTTTCTGCGGCCGCATTCAAAGTGGAAAGAGAAAACGGTGCCACAGTGGATCCGGACAATCCTGAGGTGTCACAACTGACCGGCACAGAAACACAGGGCTTCGAGTTGCAGTTGTCGGGATATATCACAGATTCATGGTCTGTGACCGGCGGTTACAGCTACCTCGATGGCAACCAGACCAGTGTTTCCGGCGCCGGTTCCGGTGAAGGTCAGCGACTGGCACAACTGCCGGAGCATATGTTCAGTGTATGGAACAAATTCCTGATTGACGAGAAGTGGCAATGGGGACTGGGTATTGTTCATCAGTCAGAGCAGTATGCGTCTTTGAGTAACAATGTGACTTTACCTTCCTTTACACGCTTTGATGCTGCTGTGTTCTATATTCACAGCGATGCATTGTCATTGCAGCTCAACGTCAATAACGTGCTTGATACGCAGTATTTCCCCTCAGCACACAATGACAACAACATCAGTACAGGCGCACCGCTGCACGCAAGAGTTGCAGCGGCTTACCGCTTCTGAGCTGATTAATAAGCTTATTTTCAGCATACAGTGAAACGGCCGGTGTTTACCGGCCTTTTTGTTGCATAAATGGATCAAATTGTTCGATTTTTCAGTTCAATGTAAACAGTGCAAAGATTGCGTAAATCGTCGAACTGACGCGGGTTTCAGAGAGACTTAACGGGGTAAAATAACGACGTTCCGGTTAATCCGGACATCAATCACTACTTTCAGTTAAGGATTTACGTTTTTATGGTATCCCGCACACTTAAGTCGCTTATTAAGTTGTTTGCTGCCGTTGGCGTTGCTGTTGGCCTGACCGCCTGCGGCGGGTCAGACAGCAGTTCAGACTACTCGTACGCATACATTCAGTTTTACAATGCTTCACCTAACGGGGCAACTGTCACAATGCGTGAAGTTGACGGCGACGATTTAGGTTCTGCACAATTCGGTGACACAACCTCACTGATTTCAGCTGATTCCGGTGACCTGGAATTGGAATTCATCCGCACCGATTCTGACGATCAGGAAATCCTGCTTGAAGAGATGACGGTCAACCTCAGCACCGGTTACAAAACGTTGATCGTTCTGAGCGGTGATTTCAGTCAGCCTGAATTCATCGAATACAAATTTGAGCGTGAGTCTTTAGATGACCACTTCCGTCTGTTCGTTACCAGCATGTTGGTGGATGAATCTCAGTACGATTTTTACCTGGCAGAAGACGGCGACCCGTTTGAAGCGGCAAACTATCTGGGTACTGTGTCTTATCAGGAATTGTCTGAAATGACTTTCTGGGATCCGGATGACGACAGTGAAGATTTTGATTCAGATGAATACACGATTTACCTCACAGAACCGGGCTCTACCGACGTGGTTTTCGAATCACAAACACTGGATTTCACTTACGATACTGAGTATGTGCTAGCTATTCGTGACGTCAGTGGTGCTATTCAGGCAGGTATGTCTATTGATACTATTTTGAATTCTTCATATGTGACAAATGTGACAGACGTAGATGCTGATGCACAATACCGTATCTACAACAGCACAGAATCCACATCACCGCTGACGGTTACCTTCGGTGGCAATGACGGTGAAGAAGACACAGAATTCACATTGTCTGCCGGTGAACTGTCTGATTTTACTGAAATCAAATACGGTGACTACCGTGTCACTGTGCAAACTGAAGACGGCAGTGCAACAGCGCTGACTAACAAGCTGATCACCCTTAATCAGGGCGAAAGTAAGGCGATTATGATTTACGAAGCTGACGGCAAACTGGCTGCAGCGACGTTTGTTGAAAGTGGTCTGCCCCAGTCTTACGACAAAACCGTTAACTTCATCAATCTGGTAAGCGATTTCGATAATATCGATTTCTATCTGGTGCGCAGCGATGAAACTATCGACACTGCCGATTACTACACCATGAATCTTGAGCTTGCTGAAAGCAGCACGCTGGTTCTGCCTTCTGACTACTACGAAATCATCGCAGTATATGAAGACGAAAACGATGAACAGGTACTGCTTGACCGTACTGCACTGTATGGTTTCACAGAAGAAGAAAACTACATCGTTACTGTAGAGCCTGCAGATACAGCAACAGGGTATGAAATCAACGTATTGTACTGATACGTGATTAACGAAAGCACCGGCGCCCCTTTCCGGTGAACAGCGGGGTGGAAACAGGGAATGTTTCCACCCCGTTTTATTTTGTGTGTTAATCTTTAAGGAGAGTCCTAAGCGTTCAAACGGGGCAATATGAAACTGATAAAAGCGCTACATGCTATTTCTGCAGACGGTAAAAGCTCGACTGAAGACAAATTAAAGCGGCTGTTACAGCTTGGTCTTGATGCCTTCGACATGGAGCTTGGCATTGTTAGTCATATCAAAGATGGCGTCTATACGGTCGTTTCTGCCCTTTCTCCAGAAGATGCGCTTCAGAAGGGCGACAGTTTTGAGCTGAAAAATACTTACTGCCGTGACACCCTGGCAGCTGACGGTATTGTCGCTTATCACGATGCTGAAAAATCCCCCGGCGTGTTTCATCCTGCTTATCAGGCTTTTGCACTTAAAAGCTATATCGGTATTCCTTATTTCGTCAACGGCGAACGCTACGGCACAGTGAATTTCTCCCGGGTTGATGCCAAAGAACGCCAGTTTGACAATGACGAGCTTGATTACATTGTGCTTCTGGCGGAGTGGGTGGGTACTGAGATTGCTCGTGAACATCAGCTTCAGGCCATCGTTGAACAACAAAAAGCATTACAACATCAGCATTTACTGCATTTACAGATGTCAGAGCTGGCGAGAGTGGGAACCTGGGAAATGAACCGCAATACCGGTGAAATCTCTCTGTCTGATTCTCTGGTAAAACTGTTTGAAATTCCCGAAGGGGATCACATCACCTTCGACACCATGCAACGGGTGGTAAAACACGATAAAGACGTGGAAATCTTGCGGGGACTCATGGAAAAGTCCGTTGAAGATGAAGCGCCCTGGTCTCATGAGTTCGAAACTGTTTCACTGGGCGGCCGGCAATTCTGGGTACAGACTCAGGGGGCCGTGGACACCAGTGATCCTGACAATATCCGGTTTTTCGGTGCTACGCAGGATGTGACCCACAGAATACAAGTGGCCAGGGAACTGGAGAGCCGCCGTCATGTGGCAGAGCAGGCACTGGAGTCACGGAGTCTTTTTCTGGCGAACATGAGCCATGAAATCAGAACGCCCATCAATGGTATTGTCGGTATGCTGGAGGCCCTGAAGAAAACATCGTTGACGGAGCAGCAAAACGAATTTTGTAAACTTGCGGGGCAGAGCGCGTCCAGTTTGCTGCAAATCGTTAACGATGTGCTGGATTTCTCAAAGATAGATGCCGGAGGTCTTGAGCTTGAAAGCATTCCGGTGAACTTAAGCCGCATTGCTGAAGAACAATACCGGCTGTTCTCTATGCCGGCTCAGAAAAAGCAACTTTCACTGACCCTCGATACCCGTGGTACTGACGATCTGGTCTTTCTCACCGATCCAACACGCATACGGCAAATTTTTACAAACCTCATCAGTAATGCGATTAAATTTACTGACCGTGGTGAAATAAATATCAAACTGAAAGCGATTAAGCAGGCCCGCCAGCAATATCTGGTTCAGATTATGATCAGTGATGAAGGCATAGGTATCGAACCGGAACATCAGGCGACCATATTCTCTCCGTTCAGACAGGGTGACAGCAATACGACAAGACGCTTTGGTGGCACTGGACTGGGCTTGTCTATTGTATCTCAGATAGCCGCGCACATGCATGGCGGTATTCGTGTTAACAGTAAACCCGGAGAAGGGGCAACGTTTATCGTTGCGCTGAAGCTGAATGAAGCGTCAGACCATGAAAATGAAACTGAAAACGCCGGTGACATACTGAGACCGGCGGACCTGGCAGGTAAGCGGGTACTGGTAGTTGAAGATAACGAAATCAATCAGATAGTCGTAAAAGAGCAGCTCAAAGAATTCAGTATCGTGAGTGATATTGCCGGCCATGGCGCTGAAGCCATTGAGATGGTGATCAGAAGCATCGCCGGTAACTACCCCTACGATTTGATATTAATGGATTGCCAGATGCCGGTCATGGACGGATACGAAGCATCGAAAAAAATTCGTCAGCTTGGCGGACAGGCGGAGATTGTCCCTATCATTGCACTGACTGCAAATGTGCTGGTGGGTGAACGGGAAAAATGCTTACTTGCCGGTATGAATGACTATTTAACTAAACCAGTCGATAAAGAACTGTTTACCCGCTGTTTGCATCGATATTTACTCGCCTAGCATACCTATTCACAGCCTCGGCCATTAAGGTGCACAGGCCCGGTACCACCGTAAGCAAATCGTCTAAAATTAATTCAAAAACGCACTATCACTTCCCAATCTTTTCTGTTATAGTTTCGCGCCCTTTTTATGGGGGTATGTACATAAAAGCGGCAATATCTGCTGCTTTTATCAGCGCAAACGACTCGAGAGAGTCTTAATTATCGAGCGGAGCACTAACATGATCCAAATGCAAACTAACCTGGATGTAGCCGACAACAGCGGCGCTCGCAGGGTTCAGTGTATTAAGGTTCTTGGTGGCTCGCATCGCCGTTATGCAGGTATCGGTGACATCATCAAAGTTACTGTTAAGGAAGCAATTCCTCGCGGTAAAGTAAAAAAAGGTGACGTACTGAACGCAGTGGTGGTGCGTACTAGAAAAGGCGTTCGTCGTGCAGATGGTTCTACCATCCGTTTTGACGCAAACGCGGCTGTATTGTTAAACAACAATAAGCAACCTATTGGTACGCGTATCTTTGGACCGGTTACACGTGAGCTGAGAAGTGACAACTTCATGAAAATCATCTCACTGGCCCCAGAGGTACTATAAGGAGTCACGATAATGGCTAGAAAAATTCGTCGTGATGATGAAGTAGTCGTATTAGCGGGTAAAGATAAAGGCAAACAAGGCAAAGTCCTGAAAGTGCTGGTATCTGAAGACCGTGTAGTTGTAGAAGGTGTAAACCTTGTCAAGAAGCACCAGAAGCCAAACCCTCACATGGGCGTAGCTGGCGGTATTGTTGAGAAAGAAGCATCTCTGCACGTTTCTAATGTTGCGGTAGTTAACCCTGCTACGGGTAAAGCTGACCGTATTGGTTTCCGTACTGAAGACGGTAAGAAAGTTCGTTTCTTTAAGTCTAACGGTGAACTTGTTTAATTAATTGGAGAGTACGATGGCGAAACTGCATGATTTCTATAAAGAAACGGTAGTAGCTGACCTTGCTAAGCAGTTCAGTTACCAAAGCGTCATGCAAGTCCCTCGGATTGAAAAAATCACCTTAAACATGGGTTTAGGTGAAGCCGTAGCTGACAAGAAAGTTCTTGAGAATGCGACTGCCGATATGGCTGCTATCGCAGGTCAAAAACCTATTGTTACCGTTGCGCGTAAATCTGTTGCGGGTTTTAAAATCCGTGAAGGTTATCCGATTGGCTGTAAAGTAACCCTGCGTGGCGAGCGTATGTGGGAATTCTTAGAGCGTTTGATTTCAATCGCAATTCCTCGTATCCGCGACTTCCGTGGCCTGAGTTCAAAATCTTTTGACGGTCGTGGAAACTACAGCATGGGCGTTCGTGAACAAATCATCTTCCCTGAAATCGATTTCGATAAAGTGGATAAAGTACGCGGTATGGATATCACTATCACTACCAGTGCAAAAACTGATGATGAAGCACGTGCTCTGTTGACCGCGTTCAACTTCCCATTCAAAAAATAAGGGGTGTAGGGTTATGGCAAAAGAATCAATGAAGGCCCGTGAAGTAAAGCGTGCAAAGCTTGTCGCTAAGTATGCTGAAAAACGTGCCGCACTTAAAGCGATTATCAGCGATGTTAACGCCTCTGAAGAAGAGCGTTGGGATGCTGTTCTGAAGCTACAACAACTGCCACGTGACAGTGCTAAATCTCGTCAGCAAAACCGCTGCCGCGTTACTGGCCGTCCACACGGTTTCCTACGTAAGTTCGGTCTGAGCCGTATCAAGTTGCGTGAAGCAGCGATGCGCGGTGAAGTCCCTGGCCTGAAAAAAGCCAGCTGGTAAGGAGTAGCTAAAAATGAGCATGCAAGATCCTATCGCGGATATGTTTACCCGCATCCGTAACGGCCAGATGGCACAGAAAGTTTCTGTTGTTATGCCTTCTTCAAAACTTCGCGTAGCAATCTGTGAAGTACTGAAAGCTGAAGGTTATATCACTGACTTCGCTGCTTCTGGTGACGTTAAGCCTACTTTAGAAGTTACTCTTAAGTACTTCGAAGGTAAGCAAGTAATCGACACAATTGAACGTGTAAGCCGTCCTGGTCTGCGCATCTATAAGAAAAAAGATGAGCTGCCAAAAGTAATGGGTGGTTTAGGCGTTGCTATCGTGTCAACTTCTAAAGGTGTGATGACTGACCGTGCTGCGCGTAAAGCAGGCATGGGCGGTGAGATCATCGGTTATGTAGCGTAATCGGAGGAGTTGAAATGTCACGAGTAGCAAAAGCCCCTGTTAACGTAGCATCTGGCGTTGAAGTTAAAATCAACGGTCAGGAAGTTACTGTTAAGGGTAGTAAAGGTACACTGGTACGTGTATTCAACGACGCTGTTGAAGTTGTACAAGAAGAGAACCAGCTGAAAGCACTTCCTCGTGAAGGTTTTGCTGATGCATGGGCTCAGGCTGGTACTGCGCGCGCGCTGTTGAACGGCATGGTTCTGGGTGTATCTGAAGGTTTCGAGAAAAAACTGCAGTTGCAAGGTGTTGGTTACCGTGCACAAGCACAAGGTGCCAAACTGAACCTGACTTTAGGTTTCTCACACCCTGTAGTTTATGAAATGCCTGAAGGCATTACAGTTGAAACTCCTACACAAACTGAAATCCTCGTTAAAGGCGCGGATAAGCAGGTTGTAGGTCAGGTTGCGGCAAACATTCGCGGCTACCGTCCACCAGAGCCTTACAAAGGTAAAGGTGTTCGTTATGCTGATGAAAACGTTCGTCGTAAAGAAGCTAAGAAAAAGTAGGTGGGTGATACGATGGATAAGAAAACATCACGTTTACGTCGCGCAACTCGCGCACGCGCTAAAATCCGTGAATTGGCCGCGCATCGCCTGGTAATTAACCGTACACCTCGCCACATCTATGCCCAGTTAATCGCACCTAGCGGTTCTGAGGTACTGGCGGCGGCTTCTACCGTTGAAAAAGGTCTGGCAGCAGATCTGAAAGCAACTGGTAATGCAGAAGCAGCTGCGGCAGTGGGTAAAGCTATCGCCGAGCGTGCAATCGAAAAAGGCATCAAAGTTGTTGCTTTCGATCGCAGCGGTTTTAAATACCACGGTCGCGTAAAAGCATTAGCTGATGCAGCTCGCGAAGCTGGTCTTCAGTTCTAGGAGTGAAGAATAATGGCTAAACAAGAAGTTCAAAACGGTGAATTTTTAGAGAAATTGATCGCTGTAAACCGCGTTTCTAAAGTGGTTAAAGGTGGTCGTATCTTTAGTTTCACTGCACTGACTGTAGTTGGTGACGGCAATGGCCGTGTTGGTTTTGGTTACGGTAAAGCACGTGAAGTGCCTGCTGCTATCCAAAAAGCGATGGAAAAAGCGCGTCGCAACATGGTTAACGTAGACCTGAACGGTCACACGTTGCAGCACCCAATTAAAGGTCGTCACTCTGGCTCTAAAGTTTACATGCAGCCTGCATCTGAAGGTACCGGTATCATTGCCGGTGGTGCGATGCGTGCAGTACTTGAAGTAGCTGGTGTACAGAACGTACTTTCAAAATGCTACGGCTCTACAAACCCAATCAACGTTGTTCGTGCAACAGTAAACGCGCTGACTGAGATGAACTCTCCAGCGGGTATTGCAGCGAAGCGTGGATTGTCTGTAGAAGAAATTTTGGGGTAATCAGACATGGCAACGATTAAAGTAAAGCAAACTAAAAGTGCAATTGGCCGTCTGCCAAAGCACAAAGCGACGCTTAAAGGCTTAGGTCTTCGTAAAATCAACCATGTCCGTGAACTGGAAGATACCCCAGCAGTACGTGGCATGATCAACCGTGTATATTACATGGTTGAGATCGTGGAGGAGTAAGACATGCGTTTAAATACAATTTCTCCTGCAGAAGGTTCAAAACCAGCAGCTAAGCGTGTAGGTCGTGGTATTGGTTCAGGTCTGGGTAAAACCGGTGGCCGTGGTCACAAAGGCCAAACCAGCCGTTCAGGCGGTTCCATCAGACAAGGCTTTGAAGGTGGTCAGATGCCAATTCAGCGCCGTCTGCCTAAGTTTGGTTTCACCTCTCGTAAGAGCTTTGTTACCGATCAGGTAACTCTGACTGAAATTGCTAAGGTTGAAGGTGATACGGTTTCTCTGGACTCTTTAAAAGCTGCTGGTCTTGTTAAGAAAGACGTGCAGTTCGTTAAAGTAGTTAAGAGCGGCGAAGTATCGCGCGCTGTTACAGTTAGCGGGTTAAAGGTTACTAAAGGCGCTCTTGCAGCGATTGAAGCCGCCGGCGGTAAAGTAGAGGAATAAGCTAGATGGCTAAACCAGGATTGGATTCAGGCGCGAAAAGCGGCTTGAGTGAGCTGAAGTCAAGGTTGTTGTTCGTACTAGGTGCGATCGTCGTATTCAGACTGGGCTCTTATGTGCCTCTTCCTGGCATCGATGCGGCAGTTCTTGCTGAGTTGTTTGAGCAACAAAAAGGTACCATCGTAGAAATGTTCAACATGTTCTCCGGTGGTGCGCTTGAGCGTGCATCCGTTCTGGCTTTGGGCATTATGCCATACATTACTGCATCAATTATTATGCAGTTGCTCACGGTGGTTCATCCACCGATGATGGAGCTTAAAAAAGAAGGCGAAGCAGGCCGTCGTAAAATCAGTCAGTATACGCGTTATTTGACGCTGGTACTGGCCACGTTCCAATCTATTGGAATCGCGACGAACCTGCCTAACCTGATTAATGGTTTGGTTATAAACCCTGGCTTCGGATTCTACTTTACAGCGGTAGTTAGCTTAGTCACAGGAACCATGTTCCTGATGTGGTTAGGTGAGCAAATTACTGAACGTGGTATCGGTAACGGTATCTCGATATTGATTTTTGCTGGTATTGTTGCCGGTCTGCCAACAGCGATTGGTCAGACTGCGGAACAAGCAAGACAGGGCGACATTAATCTGTTGTTCCTGATGTTGATTGGCGTGATTGTCATCGGCCTGATTTACCTGGTAGTGTTCGTTGAACGTGCCCAGCGTCGTATTGTTGTGAACTATGCTAAGCGTCAGCAGGGCCGTAAGGTTTTTGCAGCGCAAAGCACACACTTACCGCTGAAAGTGAACATGGCTGGTGTTATTCCACCAATCTTCGCATCCAGCATCATTCTGTTCCCGTCCACCATTGCTGGTTGGTTCGGTCAGAATGAATCTACAGCGTGGTTGCAGGATGTAGCATTAATGCTTTCTCCTGGTCAGCCGCTGTACGTGATGTTATACGCAACTGCGATTATCTTCTTCTGCTTCTTCTATACAGCGCTGGTTTTCAATCCGCGTGAAACAGCAGATAACCTGAAGAAGTCCGGTGCGTTCATTCCTGGTATCCGTCCGGGTGAGCAAACATCGCGTTATATCGATAAGGTAATGACTCGTCTGACTCTGGCTGGCGCACTATACATAACCTTTATTTGTTTAGTGCCTGAATTCATGTTGATTGCGTGGAATGTGCCGTTCTACTTCGGTGGTACGTCGCTTCTGATTATCGTGGTTGTTATCATGGACTTTATGGCACAGGTGCAGACACATCTGATGTCCAGTCAGTATGAGTCTGTTCTGAAGAAAGCTAATCTGAAAGGCTACGGCCGCTAAGATTAGTGCACTACGGAGTGATGTAATGAAAGTTCGTGCATCAGTAAAGAAGATTTGCCGTAACTGTAAAATCATCAAGCGCAACGGTGTTGTGCGTGTGATTTGCAGCTCTGACCCTAAGCATAAGCAGCGTCAAGGCTAATCTAAAACGCGGTTAAAATTCGAAATGTAAGCTGAACCTCGTACTGGGTTCAGCTTGCTCTATTTCGATTTTATGAACCTTAAGTTGCAATTTTGTCGTCGGGTAAGTATCCTATCGGGCTTTTTAGGTCGTCGACATTAAAATTAAGAGGAGTGCTGTTAATGGCCCGTATCGCTGGCATTAACATTCCTGAACACAAGCACACTGTAATCGCGCTTCAAGCGATTTACGGTGTAGGCGCAACTCGTGCAAAAGAGATCTGTGCTAACGCTGGTGTTGCAGAATCAACAAAAGTAAAAGAGCTTGACGAAGCAACTGTAGAGAAGCTTCGTGAAGAAGTGGCAAAGTTCACCGTTGAAGGTGATCTGCGTCGTGAAGTATCTATGAGCATCAAACGTTTGATGGACCTGGGTTGCTTCCGTGGTATCCGCCACCGTCGTAGCTTGCCTCTACGTGGTCAGCGCACTAAAACTAATGCGCGTACCCGTAAAGGTCCTCGTAAGCCAATTAAGAAGTAAGCGGGGAGATTAAGTTATGGCAAAAGCACCTACTCGTACTACGCGTAAACGCGCTAAGCGTCAGGTTGCAGACGGTATGGCTCATATCCATGCGTCTTTCAACAACACAATTGTGACTATCACTGACCGTCAAGGCAATGCATTAGCATGGGCGACATCAGGTGGTTCAGGTTTCCGTGGTTCACGTAAATCTACCCCTTTTGCTGCACAGGTTGCTGCTGAGCGTGCTGGCGTAGCCGCACAAGACTACGGTCTGAAAAACCTTGAAGTTTTCGTTAAAGGTCCGGGTCCAGGCCGTGAGTCTGCTATCCGTGCACTTAACGCAACTGGTTATAAGATCACAAACATTACCGATGTGACCCCTATTCCTCACAACGGTTGTCGTCCACCGAAAAAACGTCGCGTTTAATCGCCGGACAGTTGGAGAAAGAACATGGCAAGATATTTGGGTCCTAAACTCAAACTTAGCCGTCGCGAAGGAACTGACCTGTTCCTGAAAAGCGGCGTTCGCGCAATCGATTCTAAGTGTAAAATCGATAATGCGCCTGGTCAGCACGGTGCCCGTCGTGGCCGTCTGTCTGACTACGGTGTACAGTTGCGTGAAAAGCAAAAAGTTCGTCGTATGTACGGCGTTCTGGAAAAACAATTCCGTAACTACTATAAAGAAGCTGCCCGTCTGAAAGGCAACACCGGTGAAAACCTGTTGCAACTTCTTGAGCAGCGTCTGGATAACGTAGTTTATCGTATGGGATTCGCCAGCACTCGTGCAGAAGCACGTCAGCTGGTTAGCCACAAGGCGATCATGGTAAATGGTCAAGTTGTGAACATTCCATCGTTTAACGTTTCTGCCGAAGACGTGGTTTCTGTTCGTGAAAAGGCTAAAAAGCAAGCGCGTATCGTTGCTGCTTTGGAACTGGCTGACCAACGTGAGAAGCCAACCTGGATTGAAGTAGACAACAGCAAAATGGAAGGCACTTTCAAGCGCGTTCCGGAAAGAACTGACCTGTCTGCTGAAATTAACGAACAGTTGATCGTCGAACTTTACTCTAAGTAAAGCTAACTAAAGAGGAAGCATTGTGGGTTCTGTGACTGAATTCCTGAAACCGAGATTAGTTGAGATCGAAAACGTTTCTCCTACTCGTGCCAAAGTAACTTTGGAACCACTGGAGCGCGGCTTTGGCCACACTCTGGGTAACGCCCTTCGCCGTATCTTACTGTCATCCATGCCCGGATGTGCGGTAACTGAGGTCGAAATTGACGGCGTATTACACGAGTACAGCACCAAAGAAGGTGTGCAGGAAGATGTAATCGAGATTCTGCTGAATCTGAAAGGTTTAGCGGTTCGCCTTGAAGGTAAAACTGAGGCAACCCTGACAATAGTGAAATCTGGCGCTGGCCCTGTTGTTGCTGGTGATATTCAGCATGACGGTGACGTAGAAATCGTTAACCCTGAGCACGTTATCTGTACTTTAACCGGCGAAGCTGAAATCAGCATGCGCATTAAAGTTGAAACTGGTCGTGGTTACATTCCTGCTGCTACTCGTCGCTCCTCCGAGGAAGATGATCGTCCAATTGGTCGTTTGTTAGTTGATGCTTCATACAGCCCTGTTGAACGTATTGCTTATTCAGTTGAGTCTGCCCGTGTTGAACAACGCACAGACTTAGACAAACTGATCATCGATATGGAAACGAACGGTACTCTGGATCCTGAAGAAGCGATCCGCCGCGCAGCCACTATTCTGGCTGAACAATTAGATGCCTTCGTTGATCTGCGTGACGTTTCTGAACCTGTTCAGAAAGAAGAGAAGCCGGAATTCGATCCGATTCTGTTACGTCCTGTTGATGACCTGGAATTAACTGTACGTTCTGCAAACTGTTTGAAAGCAGAAGCTATCCAGTACATTGGTGACCTGGTTCAGCGTACTGAGGTTGAGTTACTTAAGACGCCTAACCTTGGTAAGAAATCGCTAACTGAAATCAAAGATGTTCTTGCATCTCGTGGATTGTCTCTGGGCATGCGCCTGGAAAACTGGCCACCAGAGAGCATCGCTGAGAAAGATTAATCAGGTTTTTATCAAACTGATTTGTAGAGAAGGATAAAACTATGCGCCATCGTAAGAGTGGTCGTCAGTTGAATCGCAACAGCAGCCATCGTCAAGCTATGTTCAAAAACATGGCCGGCTCACTGGTCAAGCACGAAGTGATCAAAACGACGTTACCAAAAGCGAAAGAATTACGTCGCGTAATCGAGCCTTTAATCACACTGGCTAAACAAGACAGCGTTGCAAACCGCCGTCTGGCTATGGCCCGTACAGGTGATAAAGAGGTAGTAGGTAAACTGTTCAACGAGCTTGGTCCTCGTTACGAAGCTCGCCCAGGCGGTTACACTCGCATTCTGAAATGCGGTTTCCGTACAGGCGACAACGCTCCTATGGCGTTTGTTGAACTGGTAGACCGTCCTGAAGTTGAAGTTTCTGAAGAAGCTGAAGCGACAGAAGAGTAAGAGATTACTTCATCGATTTATCGATATTAAAAAACCCCGCGAAAGCGGGGTTTTTTGTTTAAATGAAATTTACAAATAGGCGTTAAATAAATGTTCCCCGCGTGGATCAGTCATATGGTATGAATTTGGACTTAGGAAATGTTAAAGTAGTGCTAGCTTTAGCGATTAGTTCGAAGTCAATCTAGGTTAAAGAAATAGAACTATACATAGAATCAAACTTGAACAATTATTTATTTAAATATCTACCACAATGCAAGGATGACAAACATGCAGAGCTCTGAACTTTAGGCTGTGTTATGACGATTTTTATTACTATCACAAATACAAATCAATGGGATGAGATCGTTTCTTCCGCCGCAGAAGATAATGTTATCGAGCATTTGGACATACACTCGACTGCTGAAACTAAAATAGTTAAAGAAGCTGTAAGCTTAAATCACCTATCAAACTGTATTGATAGCTTTGAAAATTTAGTACTATTATATGAATCACCAGAGTCATATTTGTATCGAAGCATCGAAATGAATTTTGACGAAGGTTTCGTAATTGAGAATTGTCTATCTTATCTGAATGGGCTTGTCTCAATATTCAGAAATCATAGAGAGAAAATAAAATTACTAAACTTAGACAAAATTGCTAATTCTACTGAGCACGAAATTACTGCTCTAGATGGCCTCCATTTTCCACCACCACAAGCTCTTCAACCTGCTGATAGGGACTTTAGATACCTTGCAGCATATTACTTACTTAAAGAAGATGAATCGTTATCTGCAGCCGCAGAGCTTTTAGAAGCTTGTTCATTACCCGTATATAATTTTAAAAATACAGCAGAAATTTTAACTAAATTCAACGATTATTTAGTTGAAAATGAAACTGATAGAAAATTAAATGAAAAGTTCATTAATGACATAAGAAATAATGTTATAAAACTTGAAAAAGATAATGCGCTACTCAATAGTCATCTAATTGACTATAAAATAAAAAACTCTGCAAGAATTTTCGAACTAGAAGCGTCTTTATCTGAAAGTCTCGCAGAAGTGAAACTGTTAAGAATTAAAAATAAGGAATATTTTACTAATTTTACCAAGCTTAATTTATTGCTAGATAAAGAAATTACCAAAGTAAACAGGCTTACAACTTTAATCGATGATTTTGAATTAAATGAAAAGGAAATAAAATCAAAGATTTCTGAATTAGAAGCTAGTAATAACGATCTCACAATTCAACATAAAAAGACTAGAAATCAGCTCCAAGAATCTATTTTCAATTTTAACGCAATTAATAGAGAGCTAAAGACTGTAAAAGAATCGTTATATTGGCGAATTACGAGCCCTGCCAGATTGTGTTCTACCAAATTGAAGAGGAAAGACATACAAATAGGCGAAGCGTTAAAGCGTGATATAAAGCTACTCTATTCTACTAATTTTTTTGACGCTGATTGGTATTTGAGCGTTTACCCCGATGTAGCCGAAGCTAATATTGATCCAGCCGAACATTATCTGCTACATGGTGCATCTGAAGGTCGCTCACCAAGTTCAGCTTTCGATGGTCAATGGTATTTGCGTACTCATAAAGATGTCGAAGTGTCCGGAATTAACCCTCTGATACATTATCTGATGTATGGTATGGGCGAAAAAAGAACTATAAAGCCCAAGAAAGATGAAAATAGGCGATAGCATGTCGGATGTATATAATAGACTTGTTTGGCTTGGGGCTGGACTTGCCAAACATCCAAAACTTGATTTTCTTGCTTATAGCAGCGTGAGACTTTATGAAGCTCAAAGTAGTCTATGTAAACAATTAGAATTTGAATTAGCTGAATACGATCATGTTAAAATTATAAATAAATGTATTACAAATGTATCTGCTACTGAAAAAACTAAGTTTAATTTGTACTCTCCTAATATTTTATCCTCTTTATTACCTGTTACTGGGATAGAGGGGGTTTTTCCGGGCCTAAAGTTAAAGTCTTTGATAGATGTTGAATTTTTTGCTCTAACTGATTTATTCGCCGAGATCTTCCAAGATAATCAAGGGAAAATTGATTTAATTATAGATATGCCGTGTTTAAGTGGGCAGATTGTAGATTATTTTTGTAAGGTTGGTGTTCCTTCATGTTTAAATCGTATTACCGTAAATTGTACAATGCGAGAATTATATGAAGGCGGATATTTGTATGAAAGGATTAATGAAATTCTTGAGGAAAATTACTTCGTTTTCGATTATGCAGACAAGTCTGATCCTGATCTACCTCTCGTCACATATTATTTTGATAAAAAATCCAAACATATTGATGAATTGAAGGAAGATAATAAAAGGCTTATGGATATCGCAGCGGCCCTTACCGTGGAGAGAGATGATTATCAGCGCTCTTTTGAGGATAAAGCTGCTCACGTCGAGATCCTTGAAAAGAATCTCAGTGACCTGAAGCGAGACTATGAAAATCTTAAATCTAAGTTAACAGAATTTTCGAATTATAAAAAAGAAATAGAAATTAAACAACAAGAAATGCAGACGCAATTAGCCAAAGAAAAAAGTAAAATAGAAATTGATTTGGAGGATTTGCGTTATAAATATTTTGAAAAAATAAATCAGGAAAAGACTCATCGTCAACTCATCAGTAAACTTAATGAGCAGTTAGAGAGTGCAATAGATTTTTATTCAAGCCTAAAGTTGTCTGTAGCAGAACAGGTAGGCGATAAAAGTGAGTGATTTGGACTTTACCGTTTCCTTTTTAAGGGAACAATTAGAAGAGATGTTGCCTTTAGTTAATCCGACGAAATCAAAGTTACTACAAGAGCTTTCTAATAGTCCTTTTAACTATCAGGAAGCTGAGGACTTGATAAAGCGCTCTAAAAGAGCCATTGAAATAGACAAACCTGAGATAAGAATTATTCATCATATGGCTTGCAGTGGAGGCACATTGGTTTCTAAATGTTTAGCTGCATTGCCGAATGTTTTTGTATTGAGTGAGCTTCACCCTACATCTACTTTACATCAGGGAGGTGGCAAACCAAAGTTCTTACCTGCAGATATAACTACACAAGCTCGTTATGCCAAAGTTCCTGCTGTTGATGACCTTGCTTTGTCGCTATTTAAAATGAATATAGACTCTGCATATGAGCACATAGAAAATTATGGCGGCATACTTATTATAAGAGACCATAGTCATTCAGATTTCTGTGTTGGTGAAAGTTTTAAAGAAAGCTCAGTGATAGCTAACTTGTTAAAGAATGATTTTAAGCTATTAAGATTAGTCACTCTAAGGGATCCAATTGATTCGTATCTATCACTATGCAAAAACAATTGGGTTCATTTTAGTCCAAAGACATTTGATGAATACTGTAAAAGGTTATGGCATTTTCTCGAAGAATATAAATATACTGAAGTAGTTCGATACGAGGATTTTGTTTCCAAACCAGAAGAAACTATGGCCTGCATGGCTGACATTTTAAAAATTAGATATGATTGTCATTTCATTGATTTATTCCCAATTTTCAGAGTAACTGGTGACAGTGGCCGTTCTGGGGCCAGGATATCAGAAAGATCTCGGCGAGAGCTTACATTTGAAGAGACGGAAGAGATTAAAACTTCTAAATATTACAAGCTTATAGCAAAAAAATTTAATTATAATTCACTGGAGATGGTGCCGTGATTAATGTGTTTTTTCCTTATTATCAATGCGGAGATTCAGCGAGGCAGCGCGAAATTGATCTTTGCTTGAAGGAAAATGGTGAGAATCCATTCATAGATAATTTAATCGTTGTGATTGATGATGGTTCTGATGTTCCGCTCCAAACCTCAAATATGCGAGTTATCTATGTAAATGAACGGATGACCTATGCGCTTTGGGCAGACATGACAAATAAATACTGTGATCATGGTATTTCTGTCCTATGTAATTCAGACATTTATTTTGATGATTCAATTTTAAAACTAAGACAGGTTCTCGGGGCACCAAGATCATTTTTGGCATTATCCAGATGGGAATTAATTGGTCATGAAACATCAAAACACCCTAATCCTCATTGGTCGCAAGATACCTGGGCAATGAATGTTGGTGAAGCATTCTCGACAAGCTTCAAGCATCAACTGGACTTTCCTATGGGAGTTCCACGTTGTGATAATAAAGTGGCGTATTTGTTTGCTGTACAGGGTTGGTCCGTACACAACCCTGTAAATTTCGTAAAAAGTATCCATGTGCACGAAACACAAGTTCGCACATATAACAAAAAAATAGATGAAAGGATACTTGGGGGAGTTGCTTATGTGCGGCCGGGTGACGAACTAAATTCACCTGCAAGTTTAGACTTTGATGTCTGGGTTAAGGATTCGCTAAGTAAAATTAATGGCGTTAAAATTAATAACACTTTGGAACGTTGGAGAAAAGAGGCTGCAGAAGTTGGGATGCCGGACACTCTGCAGACTCTTGCAATAGAGTCCGTAAAAGAAGCTAGTGCTGCGGAACTATTACACGCAATTGAAAATGGCAGTACGATGCAACATGGGAGTCTCCATCTAAAAATGGCGTTTCATGGAGGCAAGGTTTATCCATATAGCTACTACGAAGATAATTATCGTATTACTGTGAGAGAACCCGAATATAAGTCTAATCGGGACTTTTACAAGCTCATCGGCTACGTTCCTCCGGTAATGACAACATTCGTGGATGAGATAAGTGACAAGGCGAAGGGCTCGGAAGACATAAATTTTTGGCAGTATCCTTGCGCTACCGAAAAGCAGGCGTACGAAAATCATCTGAGTATAAAGTTTTCTGAACATGTTGATGTGTCAGCAAGGATAATTAATATTTATGTACCACTTCCTTGGGCAACTTATATTGATAAAAAGCAGTTTCCGGATGAATACATCACTAAAATTAGCCAGTTACTGGCACAATACAAACAGTTAGCTGACACTGCTGGATTTACTCTCAAAAGCCATAGTGTTTGCCAGCATATCCATTGGGCTAGGGTTCTGAAGCAGGCTGAAACCCTTGGTATAACCGATCTTTATCTTTCTCATAAAGATTCTGCGAGCGAAGCAACTCAGCAGGAGGTCGGGACGTCGATTAAGCTTCATGGTTGGTCCCTTATCGCTGTAAATTATGAAACTCCTGAAAGAAGCGAAGGTATGGAGCGAAAGCCGATTGCGGAGCGAAAGTTACTTGCATCTTTCATAGGTGCTCACATGAATCATTATAGAGATGATAAGCGAGTTAAACTATTTGAAGCCGCCAAAGAAACTGGACGTGATGATGTGTTTGTTGATTTAGGTGATGAGTGGCATTTTAATAAGGTTGTTTACGAAGAGCAGGTGCTCAACAAAGAAATCGAAGCTCATCATATAGATGAACATCACAAACGAACATTTCGCTACAATTCCATACTTTCGGATTCTAAATTTTCTTTCTGTCCTGAAGGAGCAGGCCCTAATACATTAAGGTTTTGGGAGTCTATAGCAGTAGGTACAATTCCGGTTATATTCTCAGATGATTTAGCTATTTTTACTGAGTCTGACGAAGCCAAAAGTATATTAGATTGCTGCGTAATCTGGAAGAAGGACATTGCTTCAGACTTGTTTAGCTATTTAAGTTCTGTACCTGTCTACGAAGTTGAAAAGAGGGCTGGAAAATTAGTAAAGCTGTATGAAAAAATAAACAAATCAAAGACTATTTCCTTATGAAAATTGTAATTTATGGAGCTAGTGTAACAGCTCAGAAAGGTCGCACAGGTTATTTTGAACATTTAAAAGAAATATTAAATGAAAAATATGAAGTAGTTCGCTTACCATTTGGAGCTAGTCATCTACACTTCGCTGGTATCGCTATGATTCAGAAAGTTTTAGATGAGAAGCCAGACTTTTGTATTTTAGATTGGGTAACCCCATCTGCAAGCGTATTCCCAGACGATACGGTAACTAGAATTAATAATATTTTAATATCAAATAAAATAAGACCAATCTGGATTTTGCTGCCCAGAACTGATGACCCTTTCTCTGAAAGAAAAAGTTGTGAACAGGTCTTGGATTCAAAATCAGATATTGTCAAAGTCTTTAAATTTCAGGAATCATCTTGGGCTGTTGAGGATCTTTCATCCATAATTCGCGATGTGGTTCATACCAATGAAAATGGTGCGGTAAAATATGCTTCATTTATCAACGAAGTAATTGAGGAAGTGTGCAATCAAAAAATTAACTTTGTTGAGAAAAATAAAAGTTTAAGAATACCAAAAATTATAGCTTGTGATGGAACTATAAAAGAAGATTCGCCATTAACAATCGCATTTTCTCATGAAAGAGGAAATCTTTCATTATATTCATTGTCACTAATTGGCCCAGCTTCACCAATTTTACAGTTAGATCTAATGGAAAATGACAGAATAGTGCAAAGCCATTTTAGAAATGTTGTTGATCCTTGGTGTTATTATGAAAGAACGATGCTCATAAACTTTCCAAGTTTTAAAAATATTGAATCTGGATTTTACAAACTTAGGATAAGTATTGTTAATGAAGATCCATTTGAGAATGTTAAAACTCTAAAGTCAATTTCCAGTGAAGATCTGCTAGAAAATCACTTAGATAGATTTTTAAAGGTTGAAGAATTTACAATTGATGGCGATGTAAAAGTAGAAGGATATCATTATGGCTTATAAACCCTCATATACATGGCCTAACCCAGCGTTTCCATTTAGAGTTTATTATGATGGACCCGAATGTCGAGTTTTTATTATAGAGAATATTCAGCACAACTGGAATTGGTTGTCTGAATATCATACGAAGATTAGACAGAACGATTACTTTTTTGTTTACTGCGGTTGGTATCATAGTGAGCATTTTGCAAGAGAGGCTAATCAAATATTTACTGAGTTACAACTTAATAAAGATAGATTTTTTATAATGTTTAACTCAGAGAAGGAGATGGATAACTTTCTTCCTTTTGGATTTCAAGGAGACTTAATTAATCATAATGCATGGTTGGATGAGAACTTAGTTATGAAAGTTCTTCCTTCAGAAAAAAAGATTTTCGATGCACTTTATATTGCTCGCTTGAGTTCATTTAAAAGACACGAATTAGCTTCTGATGTGTCAAATCTTGCTCTAATAGCAGGAATCAATCATGGTAATCCAGAAAATGAAAAATTGCCTCAGTATGTTTACAAAAATACTCAACCTCTAGCACCTGAAGAAGTTTGCGAAAAAATAAATCAATCAAAATGTGGTTTGTTGCTATCTGCAGCAGAAGGAGCTTGTTTTTCATCAAGTGAATATTTGTTATGTGGTATACCAGTAGTATCAACTTTTAGCGAAGGTGGTCGAGATGTTTGGTATAATGATTATAATTCTAAGATTGTAGATTCTAATACGAGATCTGTCGCTGAAGCTGTAGAATTTTTTATCGAAAATCCTCGGGACCCATATAGAATACGCAATGATCATATTGCACAAGCACAAATCTTCAGAAATAGATTTATCAGAAAACTTGGTCAAATTTTCTATGATAATAGTGTTAATATTGACGCTAGAGAGTATTTCAACGAAAACTATTTTCATAAATTGAGGAAATCGTACAGGCCAAATTTTCAGGAAATTTTTGAGAGGTAGTAGAGATGAATTTGTGTACATATTTTGTTGCAGACTCCGAGGGTGATGAATCAATTTTTCCTCAAGCCGGAAGTATGCACAGTTCTTCTTCAAATGAATTTCAAGAGATATATTATCGCTGCGTTGTAACTTTTTTCACCTCTTTACGAGTCTTTTCAGAAAATCAAAATCTGTATTTTTTTTCCAATCATATACCAGATAGACTTTCTGATGGTTTTAAGTTTAGAGATTATTTGGTTTCAATTGGTGTAAATGTCATCGAACTTGAATTTACTAAAAGGCTGCCCATAAAGCAGGCGCATTTTGGCAACGTTTTTTATGTTTTAGATGTACTCGAGTATTGTAGAGATAATAATATTTCACCGATAATAGCTTGTGATAATGATTGCTTGGTTTTAAGCGATATCAGTGAGTTAACAAATTCGGTATTAGAGAATACTATTCTAGCTTATGGTATGCCACTTAGAGGCGATAAAGAGCTTAACGGATTAACACAAGCGGACTGTAAAGATATTGTATCAACTGTTTTTTCACAAGCTAGAGATCAAGAATTAAAATTTTACGGTGGAGAGTTTTACGCTTTCGGTTCAAATGCACTTAATAGAGTAGTTGATTGTTTTTTACCCCTATTTGCAAAAAATCGTGAATTTTGTCGTAAAGGTGAGAGGTATTTTAAGACCGAGGAGCAGTTACTAAGTTCAGTTTTTCATTGTATTGATCTTCAAGTGAATGATGTTTCTGGTGTTGTTCAAAGATTGTATAATAGTTCTTTAGGTAATTCAGAGATGGTATCTAAAGTAAAACTTGCTCATTTGTTGCAAAAGAAAAACACTGGTTTAAAAAAGTTATACCAGTTCATTAAAGATGGGATTATGTCAATCAACTCTACCCCAAAGGCTTGGGATGACTGTTTGTATAGGCATATCATACCTGAAGCACAAGAACTTCCACTTATAAAAATTAATCATAAAGATTTAGGTCCTGAATCACTGGTTAGTGTTAGTTCTATTTATCAAAACATGGATCCTAATTGTTGTTTAGATGAAAACTGGACGCTTACTAATTTTTTGCATACAAATGATGAAGTTGAACCTTGGGCCTTGTTCGATTTGCAGAATGTTTGCTTTATAGATTCTGTTCACCTAGTGGACCGTATCGGCTTTGCTGAAAGATCTAATACTTTAATAATTGAGATAAGTTCGGATGCTACTAATTGGGAAGTGGTGTTTAACCGGAAAGATCAAGCGATTGAGAATGATGGAAGAGTCAAAGTATATAGTGCTAAATTAGATTCTGAGGCTCGTTTTGTTAGGGTCAGGCTTGCTGCAAGAGGATGTCTGAACTTTCATAAAATTGTTATAGATGCTGTACAAAAAACACACTAATTTTTTTGAAGAAGATTTGTTAATGAAAAAAGCACTTATTACGGGCGTAACCGGTCAAGATGGCTCCTATTTAGCGGAGTTTTTATTAGAAAAGGGATATGAAGTACACGGTATTAAGCGCCGTGCTTCTTTATTTAATACAGAACGTGTTGATCACATCTATGAGGATCCTCACAACGATAATCCTAAATTTCACCTGCATTACGGTGATTTAACAGATTCGTCTAACCTGACCCGTATCATCTCTGAAGTACAACCAGATGAAGTTTACAATTTAGGTGCGCAATCCCACGTAGCTGTCTCTTTCGAATCTCCGGAATACACCGCTGATGTAGATGCCATGGGTACACTTCGTTTACTTGAGGCAATTCGTTTCCTTGGTCTAGAGAAAAAGACAAAGTTTTACCAGGCATCCACTTCTGAGCTTTATGGGTTAGTGCAGGAAATACCACAGAAAGAAACTACACCTTTCTATCCGCGTTCACCATATGCCGTAGCGAAGATGTATGCGTACTGGATTACAGTTAACTACCGTGAGTCATACGGCATGTATGCATGTAATGGCGTTCTGTTCAACCACGAATCTCCGCGCCGTGGAGAGACCTTTGTTACCCGTAAAATTACCCGAGCGATTGCAAATATTGCACAAGGTCTGGAGAAGTGTCTTTTCTTAGGAAACATGGATGCGCTTCGTGACTGGGGCCATGCTAAAGATTACGTTCGCATGCAATGGATGATGTTGCAGCAGGAGCAGCCTGAAGATTTCGTCATCGCAACGGGTAAACAGATATCTGTACGCGAATTCGTACGTATGTCAGCTAAGGAAGCCGGTATTACTCTGGAATTCAGTGGTGAAGGTGTAGATGAGATAGCTACGGTAACAGCAGTGGATGGCGATAACGCCCCAGGCGTTAAAAAGGGTGATGTGATTGTAAAAGTTGACCCGCGCTATTTCCGTCCGGCAGAAGTCGAAACGTTATTGGGTGACCCCTCCAAAGCAAAAGAAAAGCTGGGTTGGGTACCTGAAATTACCGTTGAAGAAATGTGTTCGGAAATGGTTCAAAGTGATCTAGAGAAAGCAAAACAACATGCTTTATTAAAAATGCATGGCTACTCGGTAGCGGTTGCTAAAGAATAACATGCAAGCGAAAGCTCATCTTGTCAGTTTTGCTGACGGCGCATTTAAAAATAGAAGACAAGGTTTCACTAATGAAGCCTTGTCTATGAACTTTTTTGAATCAGTTAATGTTTTAGACAGGAAGTCCCTTGATACATGTTATTTCGAAAAGCATGGAAGATACATACTGTCCCAGAAACGCGGATTCGGTTATTGGATTTGGAAATCCCAGGTTGTACATCAATCGCTTGCAAACCTGCCTGAAAATGATGTGTTGGCTTTTTCCGATGTAGGGTTTAAATTTAATCCTGATGGCCGGTACAGGTTACTGGAATATGTTGAGATGTGCTGTGATTCTGAGTTTAAGAACCTCGGTTTTTCCAATACGCATACAGAATACTGTCGAACGAAAGCTGATCTAGCTTGTAGATTAAATGTTGACCTTAGTTCGATAGTAATGAGAAGTACTCAATTATCGTCTGGCTTCTTTTTTTTAATTAATAATAAGAGAAACAGAGATTTGGTGAAGAGTTGGGTTGATATTTCTATCGAAAATAATTACCACTACTCTAATGACTCGCCATCAGAATTGCCTAATCATCCCCAATTTATTGAGCACAGGCACGACCAAAGTATCTTTAGTTTGCTTCGAAAGTTAAGTGGCTGCGAAGTCACTCATTATGAAGTGCAGAGTTATCCTCATTTCGATAATTTAAAAGGCATCTTACCTTTGTTTGCCGCTAGGCAAGGTCGCGATAAATCTTATGTTCCAGAAATGTAATTTAAACTACTAGAGAGTTGGTATGTCATATTTAAAAGAAAAATTTTCTTTTTTTAAAACGGTTAATTTAGCGGCGCACATTACCGCAGATGATTTTAAAGAATGTATATTAGGTAGAATAGGGAACATAGATTACATATCTGAAGGTTACACTGAAGAAGATCTTCCTCAGCAACGTGATTTAAGTATAAAGTTTCACTGGGGTCATAGTCACGATTTTGGTGATTTTCAAGTCGATGGCTTGATGAAAAATAGACATATTGAACTTCTGGAAAAATTTATAGATATATTCCCCGTCACAGTCGAAAGCTTTAACGATAAGTCTATATTGGATATCGGTTGCTGGACTGGCGGTACCTCATTGCTTTTGAGTACTATTTGTAGAAAAGTTACTGCTGTTGAAGAAGTTCAAAAATATGCCAAGACTGCCTCTTATCTTATGGAGGCCTTCGGTGTAAAAGGTGAAGTTCTTTCACGCTCATTATATTCTTTGAATGATCAAAACTATTACGACTCGTTCGATAGAGTCTATTTCCCAGGTGTAATCTATCACCTTTCAGATCCTGTTTTAGCGTTACGCATACTCTTCAATACACTGGTTGTTGGTGGCGATATTTTAATTGAAACAGCGGGGTTTGATTCCGATGAGCCGATTTGTAAATTTGAAGGGAATTATATCTATCATCCGAATGGCACTAGAGAGGAGCTTAACAGAGGTGGTTGGAACTATTTCAAGTTTTCTGGTCCAGCGCTGGAAAGCATGATGAAAGAAGCAGGCTTTGAAGACATTCAATTTCACTGGGATAATTCTTGGGGTAGATTATTTGCGTACGGAAAAAAGAACTCACAAATCCCTATTTGTAAGGCTGGATTATCAGTCCCTGGCATCCGATGATTATTCGTCAATAGAAGAATTACATTGGGGAGTAGATATATGAAAACCGTTTTTATAGCCGGCCACAATGGCATGGTCGGTTCAGCAATTGTCAGGGCACTCAGTGCCCGTGACAATGTTGAAATCATTACCCGCAGCAGAAAGGAACTAAATTTACTTTCACAACACGATGTGAATACGTTTTTTGCTGAGAACAAAATTGATGAAGTTTACCTTGCTGCTGCAAAGGTTGGCGGTATTCACGCAAACAATGAATATCCGGCAGACTTCATTTATGAAAACCTGATGATTGAGTCGAACATCATTCATGCAGCTCACACTACCGGTGTACAAAAGCTGTTATTCCTGGGCTCATCCTGTATCTATCCCAAAATGGCTGAACAGCCAATGACAGAGTCAGCGTTGTTGACCGGTACACTCGAGTCGACCAACGAACCCTATGCTGTTGCTAAAATAGCCGGTATCAAGTTGTGTGAAAGCTATAACCGTCAGTTTGGACGGGACTACCGCTCAGTAATGCCAACCAATTTATATGGCCCTAATGATAATTTTCATCCTGAAAATTCTCACGTTATCCCTGCATTGTTACGCCGTTTCCATGAAGCCGCGCAAAGCAACGCTGAAGAAGTCGTTGCCTGGGGCAGTGGTAAACCTATGCGCGAATTCCTGCATGTCGACGATATGGCAGCAGCCAGTATTCACGTGATGGAGCTTGATAAAGAAACCTATGAAGTAAATACTCAGCCCATGCTCAGCCATATCAATGTAGGAACGGGTGTGGACTGTACCATCAGGGAGCTGGTTGAGACGGTTGCAAAAGTAACGGGCTTTAAGGGCGCCATTAAATGGGATACTTCAAAGCCTGACGGTACACCCAGAAAGCTGATGGATGTATCGCGACTGAAAGCGCTCGGGTGGCAATACTCCGTATCACTTGAAGATGGTCTCGCCCAGTCTTATCAATGGTTTCTCGAAAATCAGGACAGCTTCAGAGGTTAGTATGTTTCTGCCGGATGAGACCTTCAGGACTGTTGTCGATAGTACACCACTGGTGTCTATCGACCTTATCGTCAAAAATTCTGAAGGTCAGGTTTTGCTCGGAAAGCGAAACAACAAGCCTGCTAAGGATTTTTGGTTTGTGCCTGGCGGTCGCATTCAGAAAAATGAAACGATGGCTGATGCTTTTACACGGCTCTGTAAAGAAGAGTTGGCTTTAGAGAAACGGATATCCGATGCTGTTTTCCTTGGACCATATGAGCATTTCTACAATGACAGTATCTTCGGCGATAACGTTAGTACGCATTATGTTGTTCTTGGTTACCAGATTACTTTGGACCGGCCATTAGGAAAATTACCGGATAAGCAGCATTGTGATTATAAATGGATGAACGTTGAAGAAGCTGTGCGCTCAGAGAGTGTCTATAAATACTCTCGCGACTATTTTGTAAATTGATATGCACGAATTAAATATCAAAATACTAGGAACATCCAACGGAATTATAAAGGGAGGGTATGCAGCCCATCTTTTTGAAAATGCAAGAGTTAATGTTCTGCAAAACCTGTCCATAGGTTCAAGCCATCCCACTGTTATTGCCCACGCACTGGAAAGAAGTGATTTATCTCAGCGTGAAGAGTTTCTGTTGCTGGATGTTTGTGTAAATGAGCAACGGGCAATGTCAAAAAATAGATATGAGCAAAGCATTTCAGTATCGATGTTCAGACATTTCCTTTCTTACTGTTCTGAAAACGGTGTCACACCCGTTGTTTTATTACTACCGGTACTGGGAGAGGATGGCCAGTTAATTGCAGAAACTACTGAGCGATGGAAAAGTCTCTGTGATCAATATTTTGTAAGGTATTTAGATGTGTTTGAGCTTGCAAACCGCTTTGGCACTGCAAAAGACTTGTGGAGAGATTCTAATCACCCATCTATTGAGTTTTCTGAAAAAATAGCAGAAGAGACTTTTCATATTTTCAGTAAGTTGCATCGTGGGAATAAGAAGCATGGTTTGTTTAATATGGCAAGGAAAGCTATAAACATATTCCGTAGTTCAAGCCGAAATCCTGTAAAAGAGGGAATATCCAGTAAATTAGACATCATACATCTCAATTCTGAAAGAAAGGTGGTAAGGAAAACGAATCTATTGAGCGTAGATTTTTGTGTTTACTACGAAAATTCAAAGCTCGTTATATCTTCTGGAGGGGATTTCAGAATTCTGGGGTTCGCACTGGACATGGCTCATACTCATGCCGCGCTAAAATTATCAGGGAAAGACGAAGTAATACAGCGCTTTGACAATAGTTTCTACGATGAAAGTAAAAAGTTATGGTATGTGTCCTGGTCGTTACTCAAACCTGTTTACTCTCAAGAAGGCAAGGTTGAGGTTTCTTTCCTCAAGCCCAAAAGAGATGGCGATTTTTTACTCAACGATCATACTCCATTTCAGCCTGAACAACGTTCAGTGATAGCAGAACTTGAGTCAGTTTTGGTTGAGTATGTCTGATGAAATGGACATCGTAATAAATGAATATGAACTTCTTTGTGGGTTTATGCACTAAAATTGAAATTTAACAATATTCATGCAGTGTTGAATACCATCCTGAAGCCGTTTATCCTGTTCCGCTTTTGAAGAAAATCAGTCCCAACATTTTTCATTTCGACTCAAAACAATAGGGTCGGTTCCTTTGAGTCGGGAATAAGTTCGCTAATAGTTCCTGGAGGATCGTACATGTCAGCAACCCAAATTGATGGTGTCTTTTACATTAACCTGGATTTCAGGACCGACAGACAGGAAAACATGGCGCGTCAGCTTAAAAACTGCAAGTGGCCGGTAAGCCGAATTTCTGCAGTGAGGCTAGAAAATGGTCCGCAGGAAGCAGGGATAAAACTTCAGCCTCAACTAGCCGAGCGTATACATGTCGCAAGTATCTGGCTTTCGCATAAAGTTGCCATTGAAAATGCAATTGAAGTGGGTCAGGGTGGGGCATCAATATTACTTGAAGATGACGTAAGGGTTGCCGATTCATTTTGGTCTGACGAATTAAATTTACCAGATTCCCTGCCAGAGGATTGGGAAATTATTTTCTACAGTCCCCGCTATCGCGTGAACAAAAATGGTCCTTTGAAAGACTATAAGGGTAAAAAATGGATGGATGCTCCACATGGAGATAAGCCTGTTTTACTTAAGAAGCTGCGGGGAACTTATATCATGACCGGAGCTCATTTTGTCGTCTTTAAAAACAGGTCTGTTATGGGATCAGTATTGGATAAAATGATCGCTACAGAAGAGGTCTATGATGTAGATAGATTTTATATGGCTGAATTTAATACTTACGGGATCGATTCCAAGCTCATAGGTACCGGCCCGTTCGGCTCGGACCACGACTAAACCTCAAACTTGATTGTATCGTTAGGTTCTGCCATTTCGTTAGGTTAGAGCTTAGGTTTTAAAACTTGAATAATAGTAGTAATAGCCGGATGTTCAATATGCTTAAAATTCCTGGACTTTCTATCCACTTAGAAAAACGCTTACTTCGTAATCAGGCAAACTTGATTAGAGAGTCAGGGCTCTTTGATGAGAATTGGTACTTAGACAAATATGCAGATGTTAAAGAGTCAGAAATTGATCCGGTAATACATTTCCTCAAGTTCGGAACATCAGAAGCCAGATATCCCAACCCGGAATTTGATACGGAATGGTACCTCAACGAATATTCTGATGTTCGTTCATCGGGTATTAATCCGTTAATACACTATATCAAACACGGGAAGGATGAAGGGCGAGCAACAAGTGCCGGGACAACCGTAAAGCAACGTAGTAGCAGTAAGTCGGTGGTCAACGACCTCTGTACGAAGATATGGGGTGGCTTTAGCAAATATGCAGTAAAAGATCTGGAGCGACTAGTCGAGGACCAGAGCGTTTCGGCTGCAGATCGAATAACAGGACTTTACACTCTGGCAAGATGGCATGCTTCAAATTCAAATTGGTCTGAAGTTACAAAACTCATCAAAAGCACGCGCATTATCGATATGAAATTTTATCGTTCTAAGCGCACAAAGCTCTTGCTTATCGAAAGCTATATACAGCAAGGAATGCATGAAAAGGCGATTGAATTTATAGAGCCTTCATTAGAAGTAAACTTCGACAGTGATTTGGTTTGCGCATTAGGCAATATCGGCGAGACATGTGAAAGTAGACTCAAGATAATAAATAGAATTTATGAGTACTATGGATTAGCGAAGCTGGAATTTATCAAACCCGATAGGGGAATGACTTTTGGCAACGTGGATGTTTTAGAAAAATTAACTACGATAAATGACGGCCCAAAAGTAAGCATATTAGTACCCGTTTACAAAGCAGAAGAATTTATAGGGGTTGCAATAAAATCGTTGTTGGCTCAAACGTGGTCTAATCTTGAAATTATTGCTGTAGACGACTGCAGTCCGGACCGCTCTCTTGAAATATTGAAGGAGTTCGCTGAAGCTGATTCCAGACTGAAAGTCTATAAAAATGAGGAAAATCTTGGAGCATATGGCACCAGAAATAAGGCGTTGAGCCTTGCAACTGGTGACTATATTACTGTGCATGACAGTGATGACTGGTCTCATCCTCAGATGTTAGAAGTCCAGCTTGGCGCTATGTTTAGTGATCCGAGACTAAAAGTCACGTGTTCAATGATGGCAAGAGTATTGCCGGACATGAAATTTCTACTTCGCCCTCAGCGTAATAACTTAGATTATGTACACCGAAGTTATCCTTCAGTGTTAATCCGAAAATCTGACCTTGACGATCTAGGGATGTGGGACGGTGTTTCAGCTAATGCAGACGACGAATTTGTTCAGCGGGCTCGGATTCTTTGGGGGAAAAATTCTGTCAAAGATATCCTTACGGGCGTACCTTTGTCATTCTTCCTGGTTCATGAAAATTCTCTGACTCAAAGCAAAAAAACCAGCCTGAACAGTCTGACCTTCGGCGTCCGGTACGAATACTCACGTCAAGCGAAGTTTTGGCGGGAGAATGTAGTAGCGAGTGATGCGAAAAGTATTGTTACTGATAGAATATCGCTTAAGGCTCCCTTCCCAATCCCGGCTGGTTTAGCGCCTAATAATTGGAATATAAACTCCCGATACGATTTAGTCATTGTGTCTGATTTGAGTTTATTAGGTGGTACAAGAAGATGCAATGAAGGTTATATTAATGCTGCAATAAACTCGGGCTTGAGAGTTGGACTCTTTCACTGGCCGCGTTATGATTTGGCGTTAGCAGAAATAGCGCCAGAATATACCGAACTTTCTTACCATAATAACGTTGATATACTGGTACATGAAGATGAGATTACAGCTAATCTTATAGTCATACACCACCCCCCCATTCTTAAATATGAACTGGATGCATTTCCTGATATCGAGTGTAAAACAGTTGGTATCCTGGTTAATCAGTCTCCAATGCAATTGTGGTCAGAACAACCTCACTATTACTTCGAGAGCGAAGTAAATGAGCAGTGCCTCAGGTTATTTAAGCAGAAACCCGTGTGGATCCCTATATCCTCTGTTGTAGAAAAAACATTGAAGTTAGCCGGCGGAGGTGAACATCTCCATGATGAGATTTGGTATCCACCATACAGTAAAGCGTTACCTTCAAAGATGCCTGCGGTAGCTGCAGATTTTGGAACAGATGCACGTCCTATTATTGTTGGCCGGCATAGCAGAGACCACTGGACTAAGTGGCCTGCTTCTTCCCGGGAGCTTAAAGCTGCATATTGTGCAGGTGAATCTGGTATCGATATGCGACTTATGGGAGGTGTAAGAACACCTCGCAAGCTTTTGGGGCGCATTCCATCTAACTGGCAGGTTTTTGATTTTGATTCAATCGACGTGAGTGATTTTATCAGTGATTTGGATTTTTTCCTTCATTTCACACATGATGATTACATTGAAGAGTTTGGTCGAAATATCATGGAAGCAATGGCTGCCGGGAAGGTGACTATTTTACCTCACGTCTATAAAGATGTGTTTGGTGATGCAGCTGTGTACTGCAAACCAAATGAGGTGTCTGCAACAGTCCTCCAGCTTTGGAAAAATCATGAGCTGTATTCAGAACAGGCTCTGAGAGGCTTTAACTTTGTAAGGGATAACTGTGAACCGCTTGTTGTTGAAGAAAAGTTACTACGGCTATTAAACCGGTAATGAACAACTCACAAATATTCAGTTAGATTTAAAGTACAATTTATGCGTTCCCTGACAAAAAAAATATTAAGCAAGTTATCCGCTGAAAAGCAGACTTCTCAAAATCTGAAGTTTCTTCTTGAAAGCGATTGGTTTGATGAAGGTTACTACGTCAAAGAGAATGATATACCTGCTGAGAATCAAGTCGAGTGTCTGACCAGAGTTGGAGCTATAAAGCACTATTTGAATCATGGGGTAGATTTAGGGTTTAATCCTTCTGCTAAATTTAATACAGCTTGGTATCTTGAACGTTATAAAGACATCAGGAAAAGTAAAACAAATCCTCTCATCCACTTCTTACGTTACGGTGTGAATGAGGGGCGTATACCCAAACCCCCTTTATTAGAGGATTTGAACAACGCTGCCTGTAATGACAAGAATCCAAAAATAACTTTTTATTCGACACGTTCAGATGGTTTTGGTGAACGCATAAAATCCATTCTAAACGGTCTGGTTCTCGCGGAATATTTTAACTGCGACTTTCGGTTTAGCTGGCCTGCCTCTTCTCATTTAGGTGACTCTCACTCTGTAGCCAGCGCAAAAGAAACGTTTTCAGACGAATTTCTGGCTAAGTATTTTGTTAGCGATATACCTGATGACATTTCAAACTTTGATTCTGTTGAAAATTTATCCGGTAACGGCGGGACGATTTCTTTAAGAGTTTCTCAGGCCAATATTTTCAATCAATTTCCATTTTTACAAGAAAAGCTTTCCCGGGATGTATTCGGCAAGGCCTTTTCAAGCATAGATTTTTCTGACGAAATAACATCTGCTATAAATACTGCAAAAAGCATTGAAATAAATTCGCCTAGCATTTCTGTACACTTGCGTAGTGGCGATATTGTCTACGGGCGCTATCGTTTTGATGACCGGTATACAAACAAAGTCATTTCTTATCCGCAAGCTGATTTTATATGTGGTGCAGCGAATAGTGATAATTTCCAAGTAATCATCTTTGGTGAGAATCAAGATGTTTGCCGTAAACTGGCTGACCGGAATAATAGTAGTTACTTCGGTGATTGGGCTGGGCTTCGGAAGATGACACAGTTGCAGAAAGCTATTTTCGATATAGTCCTCATGTCCCGGACAGATAGGATTTATGCTGGAAACAGCGGTTTTTCTCAGTTAGCAGAATGGATAGGACATACTCCTATTTGCTCTCCTGACGATAATTTTAACCGCCATGCTATGGCGAACCATATTATAGATGTGCTCGAAAGTAGTGTTTCAGAATCATTCGACGATTTTCAAAATGGATTTGGTTCCTGGCACCTAGTCTTTAACTATAAGGACATTATAGGAAGGAGCAATGCAATCCTGCATTTGGAAAAAGCATTATTGTATACACCTGACTGCTTATTTTATCACGCTGTACTGGCATCACTTTATTTTGAATCTGGTGCGATTTCCAAAGCAAACCATCATCTGGATATTCTGATTAGTAGCAAACCTAAACCTGAAGGGGTTGGTAGCTATGAATACCTCACTGAATATAAATATTCCGACGGAAAAAAACCTTTGCACAAGTATCGGGGTAATATGCTGGCAATGAGTAAAAATGGCGTTTCTAAAGCCGGAGATGTATTCAGAGCGTTGGCCCATTAACGGGGGCTGTTTTTAAAGTTACCAGCCAAGCTTTATGGATGAAGACCTTCATTTACTTCAAAATTATCATAAAAAGCAATCGTGGTTTTTGAAGGGCTCCAACTTGGGTCATTTCCACCATAAAAGGAACTATAAAGAAAATATTCTATTTTCTTATTTAAATTTCCGGACAGATTTAATCCATTAGCTTCTGCCTGTTTGGTTTCGTCAATATACAGAGATACTATGCCGTCTCTTGAACCAATTGCAGAATTCAGCTTCACGTATAGTGAAATTTTGTACCATGTTTCCGGTTTGAAGTTGAACTCAGAAAAGACAGGAGTGTCATCACCGCATCGGGCCTTTCGATCCTGATGATAGATATAAAGAACCGGTCTGCCTGCTTCTCTCCACATCATTCTCACAGACCATCCGTTGGGATCCACCGGACTGCAGCCTGTAGTGGCGGTCCCCCCGGCCAAACCATGCATTTTGCCTCCTTTGATAAATTCAAAATCTTTATCAAGCTTCATATCAAAGGTTAGTGTAGCCTCACTGACAGGATGAGAAAGATTAAAACGACGGCCGACATAAGGTGTTCCCGAAGAACTGGGTATGTATGAATGTTCTATTATATGATCATATGTTCCCGGTTCAGTTGCAGAGATTACTCTAAGTTTTTGATCAAACCAAGTTTCTCCTAAACTCATTGTCTCAAAGTCTTCTGAATACAGCAGTGTATTATGCTCCGTATACTTGGGCGCTAGCTCATTAAGAACAAGTAAAACAGCTGACAATAATACAAGCAGAAGTATTTTTTTTAGTGTCGGCGATGAGATCATTTTGATTTAACTTTTCCTTTCATTGCTCACTTTCTCATTCTCAGCTATGCATGAAAAAGCGTTTGTTTTAATTTTCTTGCTATCACAGTTGAGTCGTATTTCTCCTTAACGACAGCGAGAGCTCTACATTTCATAGCTTTCAATGTTTTTCTATCTTTTGATAGTTTTTCAAGGTGGGTTAAAATTGATTGCCAGTCTTTGATTTCAGCAAGGCAACCAAAGGAAGAGTCAACTGTCTCACGAAGAGCGCCCCACGAGTAGCAGACTGGAACGCAACCACTAGCCATCCCTTCAATAATTGTTCTTCCGAAAGACTCTTGAAAGTGCGATAGATTAAGTACGACGTCTTTGTCACTTAGGGCATTAACGGGTGACTCAGCATAACCACAAAAATTAATGTTGCCTTCAGAGTAGTTCGACATAAGCGTTTTGAGCTCTTTTGTTTCGGGCCCATAAAGGTAAAACTCAATTTCTAATTCGCGCCTGGAAGCCTCGCCGGCTAAGTAGAAAAAATCCTTTATACCTTTTTTGATACCATTACTACTAAGCATTGCCACTTTAAGGGGATTGTCACTTTCGTCGACTGCTCCCGGATTAAAGTCATTTATGTTAATCGCGTTTTGTATAACAGTGGTTTTGCTACCAAGGCTTATATAGTCTGCAGTGGCTTGTGAGTTAGCGATAATTACATCTGCAGTCTTATCGATATGGTTCCTGATCTGGTCAGGGTCAGCTTTGAGCCTTATACACAAATCTGGGTCATGGTTCGGTAACTCTCGTATATGAACCACAGTTTTAAGGCCTGAATTTCTTGCTGCGATACTTGGTTCCAAAAGAGTCAATGTGTTGATATATACGAGATCGGGCTTGGTAAAATTGATGACTTGCATCACGTTTTTTGTCAGTTCCGTTTGTTCATCACGGCCCCGTCGCCACCAGATTAAAGGCATATAGTAAATAGCTTCAACATAATTAAGTAGTCCTGTACAGTACTCACTGTTTTGTGCACTCGGGAGTATTGCTACGACACCTACACCAGATTCTGACAGCATTCGGGCACAATCAACAAAACTCTTTTCCGCTCCGAATACTTTATCACCAGCAAGATGAGCAACCATTAAAACCCGATTTTCTTTTGCAGTGTTTTGTAACCCACGTTGAGATAACGGAAAGGTATAATCACCAGTGTTTGATGCCCATTCAGAAATGGCCTCCAGGTTACTTATATTTTTTATTTTAGCCAGCGCGCTTATGCTGACTGAAGGTGTCGCATCTCTGCCTTCGGAAATGCCAAATCTGATGAAGTGTTTTAACGGTTCAACTTTTGCTTCGGCGATATCTGGATAAGCATTTAAATACCAGGAATCGTCAAATAAATTGCGAGTTTTTAAGTAGCGATAAAGATTATCTAGTCTTACCTGGTTACTTCCACGACATATATGCGGGGGGGCAATAAACTTCCGTATGCCATCTTTCGGCATATAAAGTCTTCTTTTTAGCGTATGCCAGCATATTGCAGCTTCGTGGTAATCCTTCCTAATACCGTTGAATTGTGTTCTGAGGTGGGTTGCACTGGTCTGAGTAAGAGAGTTCCTGTCTACTCTCCCGAACGAAAGAGGAATACCAGGATAAACTTCTAAGACAGAAGAATTGCCAAATTTTTTTAAAATTCTGAGATAATATTCTGTGTCAGCATTGACGGATACATTGTCCCAAAAACCTAATTTCCTGAAAACAGAACGCTTAAACATCAGGCTGGATACATTTCTGTATATCCATCCTTCTTCCATTCTCCATCGTTCAAAACATAAGTCAGGGTCGGTTCTGACCCAATGGGATATAGTTGCTTTTGTTTTTCTGTTTTTTGAAAACGCACTAACCTGCAATTGTATTTTCTGGGGGTGAGACCAGTCGTCAGCATCATGAACAGTTATAAGACGACCATTACAAGACTGTAGTCCTTCATTTCTGGCGTAATAAGCACCACTATTTTTCTTTAGTCTGATGTATTTTATTCTTTTATCTAGCTTTGACAGAGAGCGAACAATATTTCCGCTACTATCGGTAGATGCGTCATCAACGACTATAATTTCTATTTTAGTATATGTCTGGTCGGTAAGACTTCGCAGAGCAGTTGAAATAGTTTTTTCTGCATTGAAACATGGGATAATTATTGATACCAAGGGACTGTAAAATGATGTGCTAACTTTGGGAGCTTCGCCAGACAATTTTTCTAAAGTTGGCCGGTCGACAATAGAAAGCTCTGCGAGATTATTCTTGGCAAAAATTTCATTAATAGACTTTATTTTAGCTTTGTCATTTTTGAGCATGGATGCAGCAAGAGTTTTGTTATTGGAGGATCTCCAACTCGAATTTGACAATACTTCTGCTGCTTTCTCTAGCAGATTGCATTTAAAGTAAATGCTGAACCCCAGCAAATAAGGACCTTCATGATTTATGTAGAGGATAAGCTCCTTTGAGTACATCATAGCCTCTACATACGTCAAAGCCTCTTTCCAATTCCCCCAACTGGCAAGCCAACGGCATAAGAACCAACTGGCTAAAGACTTCTCTGGCTCTCCTGCATTTACCGCTAAATGTTGTAGTCGCGCAAACGCTTCTCTATGGTCTTTTGTTGACCAAAGCTCGTTATCTTGTTGAACTGCTTCGATAAAACACGGCCAACGACCTTCCCTCCAGCCATGGTTTTTGAAATGAGTTAAAGGATCAACACCTGCTTTGGCAATATCAGGATAAGTGCTTAGGTACCAGGACGTGTCAAAAATATTCAATAGATCTTGAGGAGCTGTTTCGAGCATAACAAATTTAAAGGTATGTGATTTCACAATGGTATTAGTCATGCAGGGTGAATGTCTACCTGAATTAACTGAATGCGCCTGTGCAATCTGTATGTGTAATGTGGTCTAATACGGCAATGTTTATCGGGATGCTGGGTAGCATAATTACTCTCTGCATTGTGAACCCCTTGTCAGTCCATGCCTCTACAATGCTGGTAGAAAGATAGGGTATAAGAACCGCGTGGTTCAGAGTTTGATTTATTATGAAGGTAGTTTTTCATTTCGGGCCGCCTAAGTCAGGTACTTCGGCTATTCAAAAGTGGTTATTGTCAAATCGTGACTGGTTATTATCGCAACATATTTATTATCCCGATCATGTCCTGGACGTAAATGGAGTTAGCTCCGGTAACTTGAGATCTGCGTTCGAGTTTGTGAATGAGGATTTTTACTTTTCCAAGAAGCTGTTCGATGAACAAGTTAATAACGCACAGATAGCGGGCTGCCATACGATTGTCTTTTCTTCTGAGTTTTTTTTTCGTAGGTTGGAAGAAATAAGTTTGAATGTACCCAATGCGCTTTTTATCGGTTATATACGTTTTGGGTTAGAGGTTTTACAATCTTCTTATAACCAATCTGTAAAAAGACATGGAAAAGTTGAAAAATTTGAACCGCTTGCCCAGGTTCAGTCAACACTCAGAACGCTTAGTTTAACTGTAAAGCAGTTAGATGAGGGTAAATTCGAGCTTCGGCCGTATTGCAAAAAATTATTTAAAAACAATAGTATAGTTGCTGATTTTCTAGATTTTCTTAATCTTGAATTTAACAGCGTTGATTTTGATGTTGGTCGTGTAAATCCGTCATATAGTCTTGAAAGTATTGAGGTTAAGCGCTGGTTCAATCAACTGGAAGTTGGTGCGTTAGAAACACAACTAGATTTGGCATTACAGAATTATGGAGATCCGAGGCCGTATTCACTGATGTCTGATCAACTGTTTGAAGAATGCAAAATTATATATATCAGACAACTCAAGGACTTTCTTCGAAGTCATGATGTCTTAAAGTCTTCCGAGTTTTATAAAGAGTGCTCTTGGTTGAAAAATAAGCCTTATAAAGAGCAAGAGCTATCTCTGAGTGAATTTGAGAGTGTATTACGAGATCTATTACAGCGGAAAGAGATTTCCAGGCATGCTGTGCAAGCAGCGTACACGGAAGGAATGAAGCAGAGGTTGCATCTTGAATATCCGGAAAGGTTAGAAATACTCCATCGGATTGCACCTCCCTGGAGAGTTCTTTTTGAGAGAATAGCGAAATTCATAATGTAAGCTCTGAAGCACCGACTGAAAGTTAATATGAGCGTTTATTTAGGTGAACCATTGATAGTGTATGGGGCTGCTGTTTAACTGAACCAAAATGATGAGAAGTTGGAGAATTAGGTTGAGAAAAGGAATAATACTGGCCGGTGGCTCAGGCACACGCCTTCACCCGCTAACTAAAGTCGTCAGCAAGCAACTGATGCCGGTTTACGACAAGCCGATGATCTTCTATCCGCTGGCGACACTGATGATGTCCGGTATACGCGACATTCTTATCATAACCACACCGCAGGAGCAGGCCCGGTTCATAGAACTGATTGGTGATGGCTCTGCATTAGGTATCAATGTGCAGTATGCGGCACAACCTTCCCCGGACGGCCTTGCACAAGCTTTCCTCATTGGTGAAGAGTTCATCGGAAATGATGCCTGTACGCTTATTCTCGGTGATAACATCTATTATGGTCACGATTTAAAAGTCTCGCTGAAGAATGCCTATGAGCAAGATTCTGGTGCTACAGTTTTCGGCTACCACGTGAACGACCCTGAACGTTACGGCGTAGTTGATTTTGACGATGACTGGAATGCACTGTCTATTGAAGAGAAGCCTGCTAAGCCTAAATCAAACTATGCAGTAACCGGTCTGTATTATTACGACAACCGCGTGGTGGATTTTGCTAAGGCTGTTAAGCCTTCTCCCCGTGGTGAGCTTGAAATTACCGACCTGAATAACCTCTATCTGCAAGATGGCTCGCTTAAAGTTGAACTGATGGGGCGTGGTTCTGCATGGTTGGATACCGGTACGCTGGACAGCCTGCTGGATGCTGCCAACTTTGTGGCTGCTATCGAAAAACGTCAGGGCCTGAAAGTCTGTTGTCCTGAAGAAGTCGCTTACCGTATGGGCTATATAGATGCTGCTCAGGTTGAGAAGCTGGCCAGACCTTTGATTAAAAGTGGCTACGGTGAGTATTTAATGAAGATCATCAGTGGTCGGGTTAAGAGCTAAGCGCGTATCTTCAACGTTCGATTTTTGGGAATAGCATTTCATGCAAGTAGTATCGACAGACATCCCGGATGTCAAAATCATTGAGCCCCGCGTCTTTGGTGACGAGCGTGGCTTTTTCCTGGAAACCTTCCGCACTGACTGGTTCAAACAGGAATGTGCCGATGTGGATTTCGTACAGGACAACCATTCAAAATCTAAGCAGGGCATTCTCCGTGGTCTGCATTATCAGCTGGAACAGACTCAGGGCAAGTTAGTCCGTGTGGTCAGCGGCGAAGTGTTCGATGTGGCGGTGGATATGCGTAAAGACTCGCCCACGTTTGGCAAATGGGTCGGCGTAATGCTGTCAGCTGAAAACAAACGTCAACTGTGGGTGCCGGCCGGTTTTGCGCACGGTTTTTATGTGACCAGTGAATCGGCAGAGTTCGTGTACAAGTGCACGGATTATTATCATCCTGCCTCAGAAGTGTCGGTGAAGTTTGATGACCCGACTATCGGTATCAACTGGCCGCTGGTAAACGGCGAAGCGCCGTCGCTGTCTGCAAAAGATGCGGAAGGCCTGGCCTTTACCGACGCACCGGCATTTTAAGGAAAGCCCATGTCAATTGTTGTAATAGGGAAATCCGGACAACTGGCTTACGAGCTTCAGCAGGCAGGCGGTGGCAACATTGTTTGTCTGGGTCGTGATGATATCGACATCACGAATCCGGCAGCTCTCGCCGAAACGCTGGACAGCATTAAACCTGAAGCTGTCATCAATGCTTCGGCCTACACCGCGGTAGATAAAGCAGAATCTGAACCGGAAACGGCGGCGCTGATTAACACACAGGGTGTGGCAAATCTGGCTGACTACTGCAAAGCAAACGGTATCTTCCTGGTGCATGTGTCTACCGACTATGTATTTAACGGTAAGAAAGGCTCACCTTACACAGTAGATGACACCATCGAACCGCAGGGCGTATACGGCAAAACCAAAGCCGACGGCGAAAAAGCACTGCTTAATACTATTCCGGCTTCAAGCTGCTTAATACGCACCGCCTGGGTGTACTCGACCCACGGCAATAATTTTGTTAAAACCATGCTGCGCCTGATGGCAGAAAAACCACAGCTTACTGTAATTGATGACCAGATTGGCTCGCCTACACTGGCAAGCGGGCTGGCACAGGCCTGTTTGTTTGCCGCACAAAACAAAACGGCAGGGGTATTCCACTGGACAGACGAAGGCATAACCAGCTGGTACGATTTTGCACTGGCCATTCAGGAACTGGCAATTGAAAAAGGCCTGCTCGAAAGCAAGACCCCTGTCCTGCCTATCCCGTCGTCACAATATCCTACACCGGCGAAACGTCCGCATTACAGTGTGCTGGATAAAACCCTGACCCGCGAAACCTTTTCTTCATTGCAACCTGCCCACTGGCGTGCACAACTCTCCGCCATGCTGGATGCACTGAAATCAGAACAGAGCAAAGAACAATGAGCAAAACTATACTAGTCACCGGCGGTGCCGGCTTCATCGGTTCGGCGGTAGTCCGACACCTGATTAACGACACAGAGCATACGGTTATCAACGTAGATAAACTGACTTATGCCGGTAACCTGGAGTCATTGACTACCGTATCAGACAGTGACCGCTACTTCTTCGAGAAAGTCGATATCTGCGATGCCGACGAAGTAAAACGTGTATTCACCACACACCAGCCTGACATCGTCATGCACCTGGCAGCAGAATCACACGTTGACCGCTCTATCGACGGCCCGGGTGAATTTATCCAGACTAACGTCGTCGGCACTTACACGTTGCTGGAGCAGGCCCGCGCGTACTGGTCAAAGCTGGAGGGCGATAAGAAAGACGGCTTTAAATTCCACCATATCTCCACCGATGAAGTGTACGGCGACCTGCCACACCCGGATGAAGTGGAAGAGGGCACCGAACTGCCGCTGTTTACTGAAACCACACCGTACGCACCTAGTTCACCCTATTCTGCAAGTAAAGCGTCTTCAGACCAGCTGGTCCGTGCCTGGCTGCGCACCTACAAACTGCCAACACTGGTGACCAACTGTTCGAACAACTACGGCCCGTATCACTTCCCGGAAAAACTCATTCCGCTGGTCATCCTGAATGCCCTGGCCGGAAAAGATTTACCTGTCTATGGTAAAGGCAATCAAATCCGTGACTGGCTGTATGTGGAAGACCATGCCCGCGCACTGGTTGTGGTAGCCCTGAACGGTGAAATCGGTGAAACCTATAACATTGGCGGCCATAACGAGAAACAGAACATCGACGTGGTGAAAACCATCTGTACCATTCTGGATGATGTTAAGCCAAAAAGTACCAAGTACGCAGAGCAAATCACATACGTCACAGACCGTCCCGGCCACGATATGCGCTATGCTATCGACGCCTCAAAGATTCAGAAAGAACTGGGCTGGACCCCGCAGGAAACCTTCGAAAGCGGTATCCGCAAAACTGTCGAATGGTATCTGAACAATGAAGCCTGGTGGAAAGCGGTGTTAGACGGCAGCTATCAGGGTGAGCGTCTTGGGGCCGGAAATTAATTCTTTCCGCTATTCCGTGTTAGTATAAAAGCCGCATTTCCATGCGGCTTTTTTAATGTTCGATGATTAGCAGGTTTAAATGAAGAAGATTGCAATGCAATCCGTGCAGATGGCTATTAAGTTGGTGCCATCCCCAATTCGTGAAAAGGTAAAACGTAGTGAAAGATTGACCACGTTTTACAGTCAGTCAATCCGGCGTTCTGGTCTCACATATGGTGAGCCAACTAAGCGGACGAAGAAGAAACTTTATCGGGAGTTTGTTTCTCATCACAATAAACTGATTGAAAATGTGTCTTTCCGCGATAAGTCTGCAGATCTTCTGGTTGTGGTAGCCGGAGAGTCTGGTCACGAAAAAACTATTCAAAATCTCAAATCGTTGAACCTTCCTTATGTAATCTGGCCTGCGAAAAAGGATGAAAAGGGTTGCCCGGAATTTAATGATTTCCTGCGAAATCAGAACACTGGCAGCTATGTGCTGTTGATAAACGCAGGAGATATATTGCGTCCCCAATCTTGCTACATGATGTCTGCGTTGTTACAGCAGGATTCTTATGATCTCGTTTATTGTGATACAGATATTACTGCAGACCCCAAAAAGCCAGGTTCACCTCATTTCCTGCCTGACTGGAATCCCGAGCTGCAACTTTCTGCCGGCTATGTTTCGACAGGAGTACTGATTAAACGTGAGCTCCTGAACACTGTTCAGCTTAGTGCTGTCTCTATTGCAGGTTTAACGTCAGAGCTCTGGTTAACGAAATCTGATATGCGTGTTGGCCATATTCCTTCAGTCTTGGTAATACGTGATGATGAAGCTCATGCGAGACAGGAAGTGTCTGCATTAGAAGACATCGCAAGACTGACAAAGCAGCACTCAGATGCTGTCCCGGCATTAAATGTTGAACAAAAAATCAACCATGTGCAATGGCCTGTTAAAAAGCAGCCTCTGGTTTCTTTAGTCATACCTACAAAAAATGCAAAAGAACTGGTTAAAGCTTGTATCGATTCGATCAGGGAAAAAACACTTTATAAAAATTATGAAATCATCCTTATAGACAATGGCTCGGATGAGAAGGAAAGCCTTGAGTATTTTGCTTCTCTTGATGCTTTACCTGAAATCAGGGTGATCAAATACCCCGGCCCATTTAACTATTCGGCAATAAATAATTTTGGCGTGTCGCACGCGAACGGTGAGATCATTGGCCTTATCAATAACGACATAGAAGTTATTAAGCCTGACTGGCTCACTTATATGGTCGGACATGCGATGAGGGACGATGTTGGGTGTGTAGGCGCTAAATTGTTGTATTCGGACGGATGCATTCAACATGCAGGAGTAGTTTTAGGCTATGGCGGTGGTGCAGGGCATGCGCATAAGTACTTCCCCCGATATCATCCCGGATACATGAAAAGATTACTGGCCACTCAGAATTACTCGGCTGTGACTGCAGCCTGTTTACTGGTTAAAAAGTCCAAATTTTTGGAAGTCGGTGGTTTAAACGAACAGGATCTGGCCGTTGCTTTTAACGATGTAGACTTTTGTTTGCGAGTCAGAGAAACTGGTGTCAGAAATGTATTTTGTGCCGAAGCCGAGCTTTATCATCATGAATCGGTCAGTCGTGGCCTGGATGTTGCTCCTGAAAAAGCGGCACGTTTTAATCGCGAACTCGAATATTTGCGTAGTCAATGGCATGGTTATATCAGTCATGACCCGGCATACAGCCCTAATTTGACACTTAAGAGAGAGAACTTTTCTATTAAGCGTCGTGAAGAGTTTACCGCCCTTGGGCCCCCAACTTTTTAGAAACAGTATTTATACCTTTAGATAGTGAGAAAAAATGGAACCGACGAATAAGAAATTCAAAGTCGCAGTAGCCGGGACTGGCTACGTAGGATTATCAAACGCAGTGCTGCTTGCCCAGCACAATGAAGTTGTTGCTGTTGACTTAGTTCCTGAAAAGGTAGAAATGCTCAACGCACGGAAGTCGCCTATTGAAGATAAAGAAATTTCTCAATATCTGGCGGAGAAGGAACTTAATCTCAGAGCGACCCTTGATGCTGAAGAGGCATACCGCGATGCAGATTTCGTGGTTATCGCAACGCCTACTGATTACGACCCGCAAACAAACTATTTTAATACTGGCAGTGTTGATTCAGTCATCAAAACTGTAATGAAAGTAAATCCGAAAGCAGTAATGGTAGTGAAGTCTACAGTACCTGTTGGCTTTACCCGTGAGGCAAAGGCTGAGCACGGTACCGACAATCTTCTATTCTCACCTGAGTTCTTACGTGAAGGTCGTGCGCTTTACGACAACCTTTATCCAAGCCGTATTATTGTGGGCGAAAGAAGTGAGCGGGCAGAAGTGTTTGCTGGCTTACTCAAGCAGGGCGCAATTAAAGAAGATATCGAAGTGCTGTTTACCGACAGTACTGAAGCAGAAGCCATTAAGCTTTTTGCCAACACTTATCTGGCCATGCGGGTTGCGTATTTTAATGAGCTGGACAGCTATGCTGAAAGCCATGGTCTGGATTCAAAACAGATTATTGAAGGTGTTGGTCTTGACCCTCGAATCGGCAAGCACTACAACAATCCAAGTTTTGGTTACGGCGGCTACTGTTTACCTAAGGATACGAAGCAGCTGCTGGCTAATTACAGTAATGTGCCTAACAATATGATTCAGGCTATTGTCGATGCCAACCGTACCCGTAAAGATTTTGTGGCCGATTCGATTATCAGTCGCCGTCCTAAAATTGTCGGTATTTTCCGTCTGATCATGAAGTCCGGTTCGGATAACTTCCGCGCCAGTGCGATTCAGGGGATCATGAAACGTATTAAGGCCAAAGGTATTGAAGTGGTGGTCTATGAACCGGTTATTAAAGAGGATGAGTTCTTTAATTCCCGTGTAATTAATGATTTGAATGCGTTTAAAGAAATGTCAGATGTTATTGTTGCTAACCGTGTGACAGATGATATCCGTGATGTTCTTGAAAAAGTCTACAGCCGCGATTTGTTCGGTGCAGACTAATTAAGAAAGAAAACAAGAAGGGGAGCGTTTGCTCCCCTTTGTTTTATCTGTTCAGTACTATCTGTATGTCTTCGTCAGTTAAACCTATGGACTGGCCATATTCAGCCAGCTTATCGTCACTGACACCATAACTTTGAGCTGTTTCCAATATCCGGATTGCCTGCTCTTTCTCTGCATGAGTTTGCTGCAGGGCGGTGGTAATTACCTCATCCGACTGGGCAGGGAACACTGCAAGCAATGCATCAACAACATACTCGCCTACATAGGGTACAGTATTAAGTGCGGTTGACAGGATCTCAATTACCTTATTGGGATGCTCCTGAGATAACGTCTGCACAATACGATCGGCCGAGTCAGGTTCAGTTTGTACTGCTACACGAACGATTTCATCCAGCTCTTCCGGAGTCGTGTCGGCTGCGGCCTGAACAACAAAATCTACATAACTGGGTTCAGCGCGAATTGCCAGCTTAACGATATTAGTACAGGTACTGACATCTTTCTCAATTGCCATCTGCACAATATCCTGAGTAGAAGCGGGCTGTGCTGAGATGGCGGCAAAGATAATTTCGCGGTATTTATCAGGATAAGTATCCAGTGCAACATCTACAATAGACACCACATCCTGGGGATAGTGGCTGGCAATCGATCGGATAGCCCGGCCAATAGACATGTTTTGATCAACCTGACGTTTCAGAAACTGGATCTGAAAATCATCATTATTATTCTTAACTGTGTCTGCGTTAGATGCTGCGAAACATAGTGCGGGTAAACACATAGCTACTACAAAAAACGGTATGCTAACTCTGGGAGTCATACTCCACCCTCATTAAATTGCGTCCCTAATGGACGCTATTATTGCTCTTATAATAGAGCTATCGTATTCGCAATTAGTTCAAATTGTCTAATTATTGTATGTATAGTCTATAAAGTAATCATTCGAACGCATAAACACAACTTTTTTAGGTATAGGTGTTGACGTGCGATTATAAATCTCTAGAATGCGCCCCACTTCTGACGGGGAGTCACGAAAGAGACTACTAAAGAAGTGTTATAACACAGAGCAAACGTGATGAGTTATAACAGTTTTCACTGAAAACACTTGAGAAATTAAATTTCAAAAAGATGTTGACACTGGAAACGAAGCGCGTAGAATGCGCATCCCGCTTCAGGGAGAAACACTGAAGCAGCTAAGAAGATTCTTAGCATTGTTCTTTAAAAATTTATAACAAGACAATCTGTGTGGGCACTCGTTGAGAGTGTCAACCGACGATTCATAAAAGTTTTTCGATATATTTAATTGAAGAGTTTGATCATGGCTCAGATTGAACGCTGGCGGCAGGCCTA